>NZ_CBDAMB010000003.1:0-677892 GCF_965197125.1 Pseudomonas spartinae | reverse complement strand
CCTCGCGGGGTAAGACGGGCATGTTTATGCAGGTTCATCCGGGGCTCCTGGAAGGCTGTGTTGGTCGCGCTTCCAGAATTCCGGGAATGCCCCGGATGAACAACCTACTGAGAGATCACAGCTAGCGCGTACGACGCAGCTGTCTTGGGGTCATGCCCAGATGACGGGAGAGGGCCGCGGTGAAGGCGCTCTGCGAACTGTAGCCAACCTGTGCGGCGATTTCGCCAACGGCCAGATCGCTGCTGCGCAACAGGTGCTCGGCCATGTGCAGGCGCCGCTGGCGGATGTGCTCCATGGGCGTGCGGCCGGTTTCAGCCAGAAAGCGGGCATGCAGACGTGCCACCGAAAGACCGGCCAGGCGCGCCAGGTCTGCCACCTGCAGCGGATGGGCCGCGTGCTGCTCGATATAGTGATCGAGCGCAGCCATCGGCAAGCCGGGCGGCTCACTCCGTTGGCGGTTGCAGGCCAGGCTGCCGAGCAGCAGCGCCGCACCCTGGCCGGCGATCACTGCATCGTTGATCGGGCTGCTGGCCAGCCAATTGAGTAATTGACCCTGCGCCGGGTCGAGTTGCAGGGCGTTGGGCTTGTCCAGCAGGCGCTGGATATCGCTCGCATGGTGGCCAAGCTGACGCTGCAGCCAGTCGTTGGCCGGCAGGTCCAGCACCAGGCACTGGCTGCCGCGCGGGCTGCCGCAGGTATGCCGCGCTTCGGCCGGCACCACAGCCAGATGATGGCGCAGTACCCGACTACCCTGACCGTCAACCTCGAATTGCAGCTCTCCCGTCAGGCCGAATACCAATTGCGCATGGTCATGGCTGTGGCTGAGCACGTCGTGGCTGTAGTGACGCAGGGACAGGATCGGGTGCATGGCGGTTTCCTCGGCAACCGCCGCAGTGTAACGCCAGGGACCTTGCAACGCGGTGTCATGCAATGGTCTTTTTCCTGTCACAAGGTTTTCACTGCCGCGCCTCAAGCTCGACTAAACCCTGCCGGAGGCCGCCCATGACCAGCGCCCAGCTCGCCAAGCCCAGCCGCAAACAACGTGTCCGTACCCTGTGGATCTCCGACGTGCACCTCGGCACTCGCGATTGCCAGGCCGAGCACCTGGCAGCCTTCCTCAAGCGCTATCACGCCGATCGCATCTACCTGGTGGGTGACATCATCGATGGCTGGAAGCTGCGCGGCGGCATCTACTGGCCACAGGCGCACACCAACGTGATCCGGCGCCTGCTGACCATGAGCAAGCGCGGCACCGAAGTGATCTATGTCACCGGCAACCACGACGAATTCCTGCGCCGATATTCGAGCCTGCTGCTGGGCAATATCCAGCTGGTGGACGAGGCAGTGCACGTCACGGTCGATGGGCGCCAGTTGCTGGTGATCCATGGCGATCAGTTCGACGTGATCACTCGCTATCACCGTTGGCTGGCGTTTCTCGGCGACTCGGCCTACGAGTTCACCCTGACCCTCAATCGCTGGCTCAATCACTGGCGCAGCCGCTGGGGCTACGGCTACTGGTCGCTGTCGGCCTACCTCAAGCACAAGGTCAAGAGTGCGGTGAATTTCATCAGCGACTTCGAAGAGGCCATCGCGCACGAGTGCGTCAAGCGCGGCTTGCAGGGCGTGGTCTGTGGTCACATCCACCATGCCGAGATCCGCCAGGTGAGCGGGGTGGAGTACATGAACTGCGGCGATTGGGTGGAGTCCTGCACGGCGCTGATCGAACACTGGGACGGGCAGATCGAACTCTATCGCCTGGCCGAGGCGCAGGCGCGACAGGCCAGCGAGGAGCAGGCCGTCGCCCTCGAGACGGGCGCATGAGGATACTGATCGTCTCCGACGCCTGGGCGCCCCAGGTCAATGGCGTGGTCACCAGTCTGGCGGCATTGGTTGGCGAACTGCGCGGGCTGGGACATCAGGTCAAGTTATTGTCGCCCGCCGATTTTCGCGCCGTACCGTGCCCCACTTACCCGGAGATTCCGCTGGTGTGGGACCTGTGGCGCGTCGGTGCGGTGATTCGCGACTTCCGTCCCGACTGCGTGCATCTGGCCACCGAGGGGCCGCTGGGGTGGGCGGCGCGGCGCTGGTTGGTCAAGCGCGGGCTGGCTTTCTCCACGGCGATCCATACGCGCTTTCCCGAATACGTCAGCACGCGCTGGCCGTGGATCGCACCACGCTTCGGTTATGCCTTTCTCCGGGCCTTCCACCGCCCCAGCCAGGCCGTGCTGGTAACCACCGAACGCCTGCGTGAGGAATTCGCCAGCTGGTCACTGCAGCGCCTGCAACTGTGGCGCAAGGGGGTGGATACCCAGCTGTTTCGGCCGGATGAAACGCACCCTCGGCCGGCACGGCCGGTGTTCCTCTACGTCGGACGCATTGCCCCGGAAAAGAACCTGCAGGCCTTTCTCGATCTGGATCTGCCTGGCGACAGGTGCGTGGTGGGTGATGGCCCGCAGCGCGAGGCGTTGCAGCTGCAATATCCGCAGGTGCGTTTCCTCGGTTATCGCCATGGCCAGGCACTGGCCGAGATCTACCAGCAGGCTTCTGTGCTGGTCTTTCCCTCGCGCACCGATACCTATGGTCTGGTGATGCTGGAGGCGCTGGCCTGCGGTACGCCGGTGGCTGCGTTCCCGGTGGCCGGTCCGCTGGATGTGCTGCAACAGGGCATCAATGGCGTGATGGACGAAGATCTGCGCGCTGCCTGTCTGGCCGCTCTGGAGCTGGATCGGGAGCGTTGCGCTGAGCTGGCGGCCGTGCAGTCCTGGCGCGCTTCGGCGCTGGAGTTTCTGGCGATGCAGCCGTTGATCGACGGCGAGCCGATGGTCGTGGCTGAGGCGTTGCCGGATACCGCGCTGTAGGCAGTTGTTTCGCGGCTGAAGCCGCTCCTGCGTTCATGCAAACGCCGGCCGGGCTTCAGCCGCGAAGCGCCTCCAGGGACGTCGGCCTCAGAGAATGACCTTGTCACGCAGCTTCTCGGCCGCCTGGTTGAGCGCCTGGATCACACGCTCCTTGTCGAAGTTCTGAATGCCGTTGGTGTCCAGGTACATGGAGAAGCCCGGCAGCTCGTGCTCGAGGTAGCTGGAGGTGGCGCCGAGGTCGCGACGGAAATCCACCACCTGGTAGATTTGCACCGGGCGGCTGAAACCCTTGACGGTGATCTGGCCTTTGTCGCGGCACATGATCACGTCCTTGATCAGCGAATAGGTCTCGTGGGAGATCAGGATCTCACCGGCTTCGGCCGCGCTTTCCAGCCGGCTGGCAAGGTTCACGTCGCGGCCGATGATGGTGTAGTCCATGCGCGTGTCAGCGCCGAAGTTACCCACCGTGCAGTAGCCGGTATTGAGGCCCATGCGGATTTCCAGCGGCTTGGTGATGCCTTGGGCACGCCACTGCTGGCGCAGTACTTTCATGTGCTTGCGCATGGCGATGGCCATGGACACCGCTGCCACCGCATCCTTCTTGGCGCCGTTGCTGCTGGGGTCGCCGAAGAACACCATGACGCAGTCGCCGATGAACTTGTCGATGGTACCGCCGTATTTCAGGCTGATCTTCGACATCTCGTTGAGGTAGGTGTTGAGCAGGTCGGTCAGCGCTTCGGCCTCCAGCTCTTCCGACAGCTCGGTAAAACCCTTGATGTCGGAGAAGAACACCGTGAGCTTCTTGCGCTGGGTTTCCAGGCGCACGCTCTTCTTGCCGGTGAAGATCGACTCCCAGACCTGCGGTGACAGGTACTTGGCCAGGTTGCGCGCCAGACGCGCGGCCTTTTCCTGCTCGCGCTTGATCTCGCTGCGCACCTGAGCCAGGCGCAGGCCCTGCTGGTTGACGAAGTAGGCGGTGATGCAGATGTACAGGGTGGCGAAGAGGATGCTGACCAGCGCCACCAGAGTCGGCGTCTCGGTATTGGGATGAACCCCAACCAGTGCGGCGCACAGCGCCATGCCGCTGGCGGCGACCAGCAACGCCAGGCCCAGGTAGCGCATGCCGCCGATGACCAGGGCACTGAAGCACAGGATCAACAGGAACATCAGGCTGGGTACCACAGAGAAACCCAGCAGCACGCCGGCAGCGCCGGCATGCAGTGCATCGAAGAACAGCAGGGCGAGATCGGTCTGCGCGGGGTAGTCGCGTTTGAAACGTCGACTCAGGTTGTGCGCCAGATGAGGGTAGAGCAGGGCGTAGGGCACCATCCACAGGATGTCGTAGGCGAAATGCCCCACATAGGTGCCGGCGGCGATACTGGCAGCCGTGGCGATATAAGCCAGCACGCGCGAATAGTATTCGCGCAAAGGCGGCGTCGGCAGCCCGTTGGCACGGCTGGTGGTTGCTGGCTTCATCTGCTGGAACTGTCCCTGCTGGATTTCTGGCGTCTCTGCTGGACGCCTGGCTGGTCTGCAAGACCTGAGCCAGAGGCTCGCTGGGCGGGGATCATAACCAAGGGGGTGGCGGCCAGCCAAGCACGGCCGCCGAACGGTGGCGTAACAGTGGCCAGCGGTCAGGCGCTCGAACGCTCCATCGCGGCCAGGTAAATGGAGTTCTTCGGCTGGGCGAAGACGCGCTGCAGCATGGGTTCGAAGAAGCTCAGCGGCAGGCTTTGGTACTCCGGGTCGAAGGCGGCGGCGTCGTACTTGGCGCAGAAATCGATGGTCGCCTGGTACTGCGGATGGTCCTTGAACTGCTCGCGCAGATGACGATCCATGCCCAGGTGATGGAAGAAGTAGTAGCCCTGGAAAATGCCATGTTTCTCCACCATCCAGTGGTTCTCGGCACTGACGAAAGGTTTGAGGATGGCCGCAGCGATGTCCGGGTGGTTGTAGCTGCCGAGGGTATCGCCGATGTCGTGCAGCAGCGCGCAGATGACGTACTCCTCATCGCGGCCGTCGTGATAGGCGCGGGTGGCTGTCTGCAGCGAGTGGGTCAGGCGGTCCACCGCAAAGCCGCCGAAATCGCCGTCGAGCAATCGCAGGTGAGCGAGGATGCGCGCAGGTAACTGGGCGGCATAGGCGGCGAAATCCTGGGCGATGATGGCCCAGTCCTCGGCCTGGCCGTCTTGCATATGGGTAAAGCGGGCTCGGCTGTTCATGGTCGTTCTCGTTCTTATTGTTGTGGTGGGTTGGCGTTGTGTGTCAGAAGCGAATCCGGCCGGTGAAAGCGTCCTTGAGCATCACCCAGTCGCCCATCAGGCTGTACAGCGGGTAATCGAAGGTTGCCGGGCGGTTCTTCTCGAAGACGAAATGGCCGACCCAGGCGAAGCCGTAACCGGCCACTGGCATGGCCAGCAACCACAGCCATTGCTGGCTGAGCAGGGCATAGGCGAGGATCGTCAGCACCAGCAGGCTGCCGACGTAATGCAGGCGGCGGCACACCGGATTGCTGTGCTCCTGCAGGTAGTAGGGGTAGAACTCGGCGAAGCTCTGGTAGCGTTCGGTGGTCGGGGCGGTCATGGCGCACCTCCTGTCATTGTCACTGTCGAGTCTAGGTCGGCTGTCTCCCTGGGCCACTGACTTAAAGTGCCAGTCTAGTATCCTTGCGCCGCCAAGCCTGTCCTGGCTGGCCGATTGATCATAAGAACAAGACGATGAGCGAAAGAACCACATCTTCGACCTGGGCATTGGCCATCGTGCAGGCGCTGGAGCTTGGCGGCGTCGATTGCGTCGCTCTGTTCGCCGAGCTAGGCATGGATTACGCCGCGTTGAACGACCCGGATGCGCGCTACCCGCAGGATGGCATGACCCGCTTGTGGCAGCGTGCCGTGGCGTTGTCGGGCAACCCGGCCATCGGACTGAACATGGCGCAGGTGGTACGTCCGGCGTCCTTTCATGTGGTGGGTTATGCGCTGATGTCCAGCCGCAACCTGCGCGACGGCTTCACTCGCCTGGTGCGCTATCAGCGCATCATCGGTGAGGGCGCTGATCTGAATTTCCTGGCGCAGCCCGACGGCTACGCGCTGACCCTGGCCATTCATGGTGATCGCCTGCCACCTGCGCGGCAAAGCGCGGAAGCGTCGATGGCCTACTGCCTGGCGTTCAGCCGCTGGATGACCGGCAAATTGATCCGGCCGCGTGAAGTTCGCCTGCAAGGCCCGGCACCTGCTGATCTGGCGCCCTATCAGCAGGTATTCCAGGCGCCGCTGCGCTTCAATGCCGAGCACTACGGGCTGATCTTCGAGCGTGCTGACCTGGAGGCGCCGCTGCCCAGTGCCAATGAGGCGCTGGCGCAGCTGCATGATCGTTTTGCCGGCGAGTACCTGGCGCGTTTTTGCAGCAGTCGTGTCACCCACCAGGCGCGTCAGGTGCTGTGTCGCCTGTTGCCGCAGGGCGAGCCGCGCCGCGAAGTGGTGGCGCAGGCGCTGCATCTGTCGCAGCGCACCTTGCAGCGGCGTTTGCAGGAGGAGGGCACCAGCTATCAGCAGCTGCTCGATGACACCCGTCGAGAGTTGGCCGAGCAGTATCTCGGGCAGGTCGACCTGACCCTGCTCGAAGTCGCTTACCTGCTCGGCTTTGCCGATCCGAGCAACTTCTTCCGGGCTTTCCGTCGCTGGTTCGGAGAGACACCAGGCGAGTATCGGGGGCGGCGCGGGCGTGCCGGTTGAGCTTCAGCTGTCGATCAATGGCGCCAGAAAGCCGGGAACAGCAGCACCAGCACGGTGAGGATTTCCAGGCGGCCGAGCAGCATGCCGAAACTCAGCAACCATTTGGCCATGTCGGGAATCGCGGCATAGTTGCCGGCGGGGCCGACCATCTCGCCCATGCCGGGGCCGACACCGGAAACCATCGCCGCAGCACCGGTCAGGGCGGTGATCCAGTCCACCCCACACATGGCCACGGCCAGTGCGAGGCTGGCGATGGTGATGGTGTAGAAGAAGGCGAAGGCCAGGATCGAACGGACGATGTCTTCATCCAGACGGTGGCGGTTGTACTGCTGCTTGATCACCGCACGAGGGTGGATGAGCTGCTTGAGGTTGGCCTTGAGCAGGATGTAGGCAACCTGGAAGCGGAAGATCTTCAGGCCGCCGGCGGTGGAGCCGGAGCAGCCGCCGACGAAGCCCAGGTAGAAGAACATCATGCTGGCGAACGGGCCCCACAGGTGGTAATCGCCCACGGCAAAGCCGGTGGTGGTCATGATCGAGGTGATGTTCACTGCGACCAGGCGCAGCGCATCGAGCCAATACAGATCGGTGGTGAGCCATTTCCAGCCAGCCAGGACGAACCAGCTGCCCACCAGCAACAACAGGAACCCGTGTACCTGCGCATCGCGAAACAGTGCGCGGTAGTTGCCGCGCAGGGCGCTGACATAGAGCACGAAGGGCAAGCTGCCGAGCACCATCACCACGATGGCGACCCAGTGGATCGCCGGCTGCTCCCATTTGCCCAGTGACGAGTCCGAGGTGGAGAAGCCTCCGGTGGCGATCGCCGACATGGCGTGGTTGATCGAGTCGAACAACCCCATCCCCGCCAACCAGAAGGCCAGAACGGCGAATGCACTGAGGCCGACGTAGGCCAGCACCATGTACTTGGCGACCATGTGCGAGCGCGGCATGACCTTTTCCGAGCGATCCGACGACTCGGTCTGGAACAGGCGCATGCCACCAATACGCAGGATCGGCAGGATCGCCACGGCCATGCCGATGAAGCCGATACCGCCCAGCCAGTGCAGCAGCGAGCGCCAGATCAGTGTGCCGGGGGACATGTGGTCGAGGCCGCTGAATATCGTGGCGCCGGTGGCGGTGATGCCGGACATGCTTTCGAAATAGGCGTCGGTAACGCTCGCGCGTTCGGCGAAGATGAACGGCAGCGCTGCGAAGATCGACACCATTACCCAGCTCGACACCGTCAGCATGTACATGTCGCGTGGGCGCAGTTGCGTCTGCTGGGGCCGGCCCTGGGCGATCATGGCTACGCCGACGATTGCGGTGATCAGGCTCGACCAGAGAAAGGCATCGATGCCCTGCGGCTGTTCGAAGATCAGCAGGGTGATGACCGGCACCAGCATGCTCAGCGCCAGGGTGACGAGGAAGATGCCGTTGATGAAGGCAAGGATGCGCAGACTGGCTAGGGGCATCGGTCAGTGTTTCCAGAAACTGCGGGTAATCAGCACCAGCACGGTCAGAATTTCCAGGCGGCCGAGCAGCATGCCGGCACTGAGCAGCCACTTGGCCGAATCCGGCAGGCTGGAGAAGTTGCCGGCCGGGCCGATGATCGGGCCAAGGCCGGGGCCGACGTTGCAGACGGCAGTGGCGGCACCGGTCAGCGCGGTGACCCAGTCCAGCCCGGTCAGGGTCAGGGCCAGGGCCAGCACGCCGATGGTGATGGTGAAGAAGAAGGAGAAGGTGATCAGCGAGCGAACGATCTCTTCATCCAGATTGTGGTTGTTGTACTGCTGCTTGATCACCGCGCGTGGGTGCACCAGCTGCATCAGGTTGGCCTTGAGCAGCACGTAGGCGACCTGAAAGCGGAAGATCTTCAAACCACCGGACGTGGAGCCGGAGCAGCCGCCAACGAAGGTCAGATAGAAGAACAGCAAGATGGCGAAGCTGCCCCAGGTGGTGTAGTCGCCGAGCGCGAAGCCGGTGGTGGTGACCACCGAGGTGACGTTCACCGCGACGATGCGGAAGGCGTCGAGCCAGGCATAGTCCGAGTTGATCCACAGCCAGGTGCCGAACACCAGCCAGGTCAGCAGCAGAAAGCCGATGAAGCCGCGAACCTGGTGATCCTTGAACAGCGCCTGACGATTGCCGCGGACGAAGGCCACGTAGAGCATGAACGGCATGCCGCCGAGCACCATCAGGGCTACAGTCGTCCAATGTACAGCCGGTTGCGACCAGTGTGCCAGGGACGAGTCGGAGGTGGAGAAGCCGCCGGTGGAAATCGCTGACATGGAGTGGTTGATGGCGTCGAAGGGGCTCATGCCCGCCGCCCAGAATGCCAGGAAACCCAGCAGGGTCAGGGTGAGGTAGATCAGCAACAGGTACTTGGCGGCCATGTGCGAGCGCGGCATCACCTTCTCGCCCCAGTCCGACGACTCGGTCTGGAACAGGCGCATGCCACCGACGCGCAGCAGCGGCAAAATCGCCACGGCCATGCCGATGAAGCCGATGCCGCCGAGCCACTGCAGCATCGAGCGCCAGATCAGAATGCCCGGTGACATGCTGTCCAGGCCAACCAGTACGGTGGAGCCGGTGGTGGTGATGCCGGACATGGTTTCGAAGATGGCGTCGGTGTAACTGATGTGCGCGATCAGCATCAGCGGTAGCGCGGCGAAGGCGCAAACGACGGTCCAGCTGCCGGTCGTCAGCAGGTACATGTCACGCGGGCGTAGCTGGGCATTCTCCGGGCGGCCGGGTATCACCAGCGCAAGGCCGGCGATCAGGGTGATCATGCCGGACCAGAGAAAGGCACTGAGATCTTCCGGGTGTTCGAAGATCAGTAGCGTCAACATGGGGATGCCCATGCTGAGCGCCAGGGTAATGAGAAATATGCCGATGATGAAACCGATGATGCGCAGCGTCGGCAAGGCCATGTAGAGGGCTCTGGCGGATTGTAAAAGTGCGCCATTCTACCCGCGGACGGGCGGCTGTAAACCGCCGCATCCGGGCTGTGTGAAAACGTGGCGAGCGAAGGTCAGGCCAGGCAAGAACAAGCGAGAAAGCGCAGTTTACGAGCTGTAAATGAGCATTTTAAGCCTGTTTTTAACGCAGTGACCCAGACCGAGATAAATACTTAGGGAAACCTGAGAAAAGTCCGAAACATAGCGAGACGGAACGAAACAAAACGGAATGGAGTTTGAAAAAGAGTTGCAGATAATGCAATGGAGAAAACGCTCGGTCAGGCGTCGCTGGCCGGGCTGAACATATCTACCTGACGACGCGCGATCTCCTCCTTCCGCACCGCCTTGATGATCTTGTAGACCCACTGTAGCGAAACGCCGAACTCGCGGGCCAGGTCGCTCTGGTTATGGCCGTTGAATTTGTCGTAGATCAGTCGATCACGCCGGCTCAGCTTGATCGACAGCCCCATCGGGAAGTAGATGTTCTGGCCACCCCAGTGGGCAGCCATACGATCCGCGACCTCTTTGGCGACATGCTCAGCCTTGTCGTTGTCCAGGGCGATCAGCTCGCCCAAGGCATGGGCGATGTGCTGGGTCAGGTCGAGCAGAAGCTCGGGGCCCTTGCTGCGGAAGTCGCTCATACATTCCCCTCCTTAATAGCTGCGCGAGTGACGCGCAGTTGCCACTTCTTTAAATTCTCGATCACTTGGCTGGCCTGATCGCTGCTGAGCCACTGCAGGGCCTGTACGCCCGTCATCTTCAGGACGAACTTGGCCAGGGCTTCCTCGGACGGATCGCGCACCTCGCCCATGCCGTGCAGCGTCAGCCAGAGCGCGCGGATCTTCTTCGACTGATCGTCCGCTGCCAGGGGGCGCTGCTTCTTGCTTGGACGTACCTTGAAGCCGCGCTGCTTGAGCTGTTCCAAAACCCGGTACAGGTTTGGAACGCTGAGGTCGGCCGTCGAAGTTGCACCACCCAAACCCTTCATGCCGCTGAGCAGCAGACGGTAGGTGTCGTCATCCATGCACAGCTCGCGGCGGGCGACGTGGATCAGCTTGATCAGGCGCAGACGGTTATCGGCTTTCACGATGTTTCTCCCATCAGTTCAGCGACACGACGCTCGCCTTCTTCTTTAGTAAGGAGGCCAAGCATCACGTCGCTGTTGATGCGGCCGATCTGGTCTTGGCGTTGACTACGGACTGAGACAACCTGGCGTGGCTTGGCGGGTGCCGCCTGTTTGACCTGCTGAGGATCACTGGCAATGCCAAACACCACAGCGCGCAGGTAGTGATGGTTGTCCAACGGCAGGGATAGACGTTCGCGCTGGGTGAGCATCTGCTCGATGCCAGCAGCCCACAGAGCCGGGCTGGCTGGTTTGGATTCAGTGGTGCGGGCGTCGCGGGTGACGCTGCTGGCATTGACCAGCAGCATCAGTTCCTCGACCAGTTTGATCGCCTTGGTGGTGCGCAGGCCGCGCTTGGCCGGGCTGAACAACCGCAAGTAGGCCAGCACTGCGCGTCCGAGCCGTGGCTCCAGGTCGGCGAACAGAGCCGCCAACTGCTTGCCTTCGGCATCGGCGAAGCCGGCCTCGAACGGGAACTGCTCACCGCAGCATGGGCACTGGATGCGCATCGGATCAGGCCCCCGCTGTCAGTAGCGCACGTGGCTGGTGGTTCACGGCTTGGTGTAGCTGTGCCGACTTGCCAGCGCGATAGCCGGCCTCGGTGGCCACCTCGTCACGTGCTTTGAGCTTGCGACGCTTCAGCTTGGCCTGGCCGAGGTTCGGGTATTTCTTGGCCATATATGCCTGGATCGCTTCGGCGATGTTGTCCTCCACACCTGCGAAGGCTTCGATCTTGGAGTACACCGCATCGATCCAGGCATGCGCGAAAGCATCACCACGGGCGACTTTGGTCGAACGCTTGCAACGCTTCTGCGTAGCCAGGTAGTCGCGCCGAGCTTTCTGCAGCTGGCGCTCCAGCACCTGGTAGGCGTAGCCGGCCAGCTCAGGGGCTGCTGCGCAGCCGACGAAGATAAAGGACGCTGCCTCAATCCAGCCGCTGCGGATGATCAGGTGGGTACCGAATGCGTGACCGCAAACCTGGGCCAATCGAACCCGCCAGGCAGGCGGCTCGCCCTCGGAGCCTGCAAGCACCTTCACCTCGCCCGCCATACTCGCAAGCACATCACCCAGCTCCAGGTTGTAGGCCTCCATTAGCTTGTGTGCCTGGCGCAGGGCGATCTCCGCTTCGTTGGGGTTGGCGGTCTTTGACTTCGCCATCTCCATGCACTTCTTGATCTTTTCGAGGATGCGTTCCTGATCCATCTCACACCGCCGCGATATTGAGGTTGATAGGGTCGTAGCGGTCGGTCTCACCGACACGCTGATAGACGCGGATGTAGACGGCGGTGCCGTTGACTTGGATGGAGTCCTTCAACGCTTCCATGGCGAGCTTCCAGTCGGGATCGTCGATCTCGATGCGCAGCAGGCTGAGGACGTCGCCGGTTTTGATCTGGCCCTGTTTGTTAGCGCGGAATGCGCGGTCAACCAGTACGCGCAAGTGGTTGTTGGCTCCCTCGCTCCATTTGCGGATGCAGCGGTCGATCAGTTCCTTGGCCGCGAGGATCTCCTCGGTGAAGCTCAGGCGCTCGGCCATCTGGCGTTCGACTTTGAACCGGCCGTCATAGGTGGTGATCGAGGCATTGCCCTTCTTGCCGCCGATGGTTACCCCGTACTTCTCATTCGAGATGGCGATCAGGTCGTCGATATCGGCCAGGGCTTTGGTCTTGAAACCGACCAGGGCCTTGTTGATATCCAGCGCCATGCGGGCCAGATCACTTGCCACCCCATCGCGCAGTTTGTCGTGCTCACGCACCTGGTGTTCAGGCACCAGGTGGCCTGCGCCATTGCGCACATAGCCGGCAGGTACCGGTGTTTGATTGGTATTCATCAGTGTTTCACTCCTGGTTGGCAGTGCTGCCGGTAGTGGTTGGCGAACTCGGAGACCTTCTGAGCGACAAGCCCGGCATCACCTGCGAGGTGCGCCTCGCACATCACTGCCAGCTCGGTGGTCAGTCCGTGAGTTCCGCGAGTGAGGCAATCCAACTGGTTGCCCAGCTGGATGATTTGCTGATTGGCCCGCTCCAGGGCTTCGCGCAGCTTCTGTGGGTCGGTGATCTGCTCGGGGTTGCAGAGGCTGATGCAGAGCACGTTCATGCGTCCTGCTCCTTCACCAGGGAGAACCACACAACGTCGATGCCACGGATGGTCACTGCGTTACGGGTGAAACGGCCTCGGGTGCGGTGCCGTTGGCCGCGCACTTCGTGGGCGAAGCGGCGCACCAGCTGCTCAACACTGTCGAGCGAGATGGTGATGGTGTTGTCCAGGAAGGACATCGCCGTGATCTGCAGGCCGGCATCACGCACCGCGCGAGTCAGGTCATTGAATTCCGTCAATTTCGGCAGGAACTCAGGTGCGGTGATGCTCATGGGCCGCTGAACCGGTGGTGCTACAAGCTGAAGGCTGGCCATGTCACACCTCCCCATCGCGCAGGGAGGCGATGACCAGCTCGCCGGTTACCTTGTTCTCGTGCAGCTTGACCGCCAGGTTCATCGCGCCGGAGACCAGGTTGTTCACCGCCAGCGGGTAACACAGGGAGATTGTCTTCACCTCGCGCGCTGCGCCGCGCCCACCGGTCATGGACATGCGCAGGCGGTTGCGGATCTCCTCGAAGGCGCAGGGCTCGAAGATGTCCTGGTAGTCCACCTCGATCCGGGCGAACTTGTGCTTGAGGTAAGCCTCGACGTGGTTGTCCAGGGGCTTGAGGCGAACCAACTCGCAGCGCTGAACCACCTCGCGCACCGCTGGGTTATATTCGCTGAGCTTGTCGCCCAGCTCGGTCTGGCCGATCAGAATGAAGGCCAGCAGCTTCTTGAAGCCCATCTCCAGCTCGTAGAAGCGCTTGATGTGCTTGAGGGTGGTGATGGGCAGGCTGTGTGCCTCCTCGATGATCACCACATGTCGACGGCCGGCCTGGGCGCTGGACATCAGCAACTCGTGCATCTGCCGAGAGCGATCTTCCTGGCTACGGCGTGGCTTAATGCTCGGGTCAATGTTGCGGATGATCGCAGCAGTGATATCGAGTGCCTTGAGCGTTTTACCCTTGACGTTGTCTTCTTCTACGCCGAGAACGTAGGGCGGAATAACCGTGATGGGCTCACGGTTGACGTGAATCCACTCCAGCAGATCCTGGCGCAGAGTCGATTTACCCGCGCCGGACTCACCTACCACCGCCAACATGCCGCCGTGCTTGGCCGTCTGACGAATAGCCTGGCGCACATAGCGGATGTCATCGGACAAGAACACGTCTTCCTCTTCCTGCATCTCGTCCGTGAACGGGTCGCGGGGCAGACGGAAGTGTTCCTTGGCCTGGCGGGTCAGAGTGTTTTTTCGTAGTAGCATGTAGTCGCTCTCTTTGCTGTTGGCATTGCGGGGCACCGATGCAGCGCGGCCGACCAAGACTTGCGCTGCATCGGCTTCTTCCATCACGAACAAGTCGCGAATGTGGTCATCGTTCGCCCCTCGGGCGAACAGAAGCGTCGTGATCTGACGCTCCAAATTCAGGCGTTCCAGGGTTTTGGGCCACATGCCGTGGTTGACCAACTGGGCCATGGTGGATTGGCTGATGGACTCGCCATCCGGTTTCACGATGGCGTCGGCCATCTCCCGCTGGGAGATGTCGAGCTGCCACATGACACGCTTCAACTTCATCATCTGCTGCTGCATGACGTGCTCCTTAAACGGCCCGCAGGCCCGTGACATTGGAGGCCGAGGCAACGGCTGCCGGCCGGGTGAACTGTTCGATCAAGGCGTTGACCTGGTCTTCCGGTACGCCCTCCTTGAAGGTGCTGCGTAGCCAGGTGTTCTCGGCCTGGGTGAGGCTGCGACCGATGGCCGTGACGATGCGCTGCATAGCCTGCAGGGCCGATAGCTTTGGCATGTCGTTACGCAGGTGCTCCGGGGTTTCGATGGTGCTGCCCTGACGCGGCAGGTAGGTCGGCAGCTCGATGTCCTTGAGGTGCTCGTGCGAGTCGAGCTTGCCGCCGAAGGGGGTGACCTGCTTGCTGCGGGCCTGCTTGGCGTCCTGCGCCGGGTAGGCCAGCTCGTCCATGACCTTGGCTGCCTTCTCGATAGCTGTTTCCGGCTGAGACTTGTATTCCTGGCCGGGGATAGCCGCGTCCAGGCGCTGACCGAACACGTCATAGCCACGGATCGGCTCGACGCGGTAAGTCAGCATCTCGCCGTCATAACGTGGTGCCTCGATCTGGATGGCGCAGTCGCCGTAGGCCAGGCCGCGCACGCTCACCTTGGCCCCGACGACGATGCCGTCCAGGCCGCGCAGGTCGTAGAACATCCGGGTTTCGGCGTTCTGGTGCTTGAAGCTGATGGTCATGTCCGAGCGCACCGTGCGCTCCTCCTCGCGGCTGGTCATCAGCGCGCGGCACACCGCCACATCCGGCAGCAGGCGCAGTTGCTCGGCGCGGATCAGCTGCCAGAGGTCATAACGCGCTACCGGCTCCACCAGCCCGGCACGACGCAGGCGGGTGTCCTGGCCGGGGATCAGGTTGGCGTTGTAGGCCTCGGCCCAGGCCAGTGCTGCAGCGTTCAGCTCGGCGATATCGTTGACCGGCTGGAAGCGCAGGCGGCTCTCGAACTGGGTCTCGACGATGTTGTTGCCACCCTCGACGCCACCCTTGGCCCGAGCGTTGCCGGCCTCGTGCTCCAGCGGGGTCACTTCCAGGTGTTTGAGCAGATTCTTGATTGCGCTGCTGGTGTTGGCCGAGCCCTTGTCCCAGAGCAGGAACAGCGGCACGCCATGGAGCAGCGAACCGGCGTCCTTGCTCCAGGCAAACATCAGGAAGTCGAACAGGCTGTGCTGGTTCTCGCCTGCGGCTTCGCAGTACCACACCTTCAGTGCACCGCTGGCGCGGTCGTACATGACGTAGCGCCAGACCTTCAGCTTCACCTTGGCGAAGTTTTCCAACTTGTTCTTGTAGAACTCACTGTCGCGCATGATGTGCTGGCGACCCTTGAGGTAGTACACCAGGCACAGCGAAGGGTCGACCTCGTGCAGGTAGTTCGGGTGCGGCGCACGCAGGGCCTGCACCGGGCTGGCATTGCGCTGCGAGGTAACGTCCAGGCTGCGCGCCCGAATCAATCGGTTCAGGTGGCCGTTGCTCACACCCAACTGGATGCCGTTCTGCTCCAGGATGCTGCGTGCGGCCGGGGTGAACAGCGTTTGCTTGCCGTTCTCCCGCACACCCTCACGCTGCGCAGCGCCCAGCATCTGCAGGGCGTCGCCCGCCACGCTGGTCTTGCCTTTGTCAGCGCGGGTCTTGCGCCCGGCATCCCAGCCGCAAGCCAGTTTCAGTTGGCGGTAAATGGTCGCACTCGACCAGTCGAGGAACTCCTGGGCGGCAGCCATCAGCGGCCCGCGCTCGCCATGCCCGGAGGCATCCAGCTTGCGCGCCAGCTCGCACAGGTAATCCCGAATATCAGGCGTCAATGCCATGTCTGCCGCTCCGCTCATCACTCGCCTACTTGCAGCAGGTGCTGCCGTGCCTGGGCCAGATCGGCACCGAAGCGGTTCTGCAGGTCATTCATGGCACCCGCCACCAGGTGCGCAGTGCGCTGGATGGCATCCTCCAGATGCACCAGGACGGTCAGTGCTTCAGGCGGCAGATCGACCGGGGACTCAGGGTCGTAGTCCGGGCGCGAGGTCAGCTCATTGGTCAGCCAGGCATCCAGGGCGTCGACGGCCTGCAGGTGGCGCGCGAGGGATTCGTCGATCAGGCACTGGCGAGCGGTGATCTCCTCCTTCAGCGGTGCGATGCGTTCATCCCAGGGCAGCGTGCGCAGCAGGTTGCGCTCCAGCTCCAGCTTGGTGTCACGCAGCTTCTTGCTGGTGTCGGCTTCCATTTTCGACAAGGCGTCGTAGTCGGCTTGGCTGTCTTCGAGCTTCTTGCTCAGCTCAGCTTTCTCGGCGGCATGCTTGGTGATGATCTCCTCGGCCAGCTCGACGAAGGCGTCCTTGTCACCGGTCTTGGCGACCTCGATAAGTGCGGCCTGCTGATCCTCCGGCAGGCGACGGTACTGGCGTAGTTCGCGGTAGCCGATGCCCATGCGGGACATGGACTCAAGAGCCTCTTCGCCAAAGGCCCGTAGGTTGCTGATATCCCGGTCTACCTGATCGACTGAGCGGCCGAGCAAGTTGCAGAACTCTTCCCATGTACCGCTCAGGTTTTCCGCACCGTGCGGACTCTTACGTCCGGCAAGAGCCCGGTACAGCTTGTTTTCCTTGACGAAAGCCAGTTTGGAAGTCCGCACCGTGCGGGAAAAATCCTCGAAGGCACCTGCCATCTGTGCCTGTCCAAGTAGCTGATTGATCAGGTCACGCTCTTCACCAAACCCCTGGGCAATCGTGCCGAGCATGCCCAGGGCGCTGGACTCCTCCTGGAAGGCCTCCTGGTTGATCTCGGGCATGGGTTGAATCTCCGTGGTGGTCGCTTTGCGGGCCATGTTTGGTCTCTCTTAGTTGGGGTTACGAGTGAAGCGCTGGCGGCGCTCGTCCAGGTCGCGCTGGGCTTTCTGCAGGGCGCTATCAAAGGCGAAGGCCACCTGCACCAGGCGCGGGCCGAGTTGCCAGCGTTTGTCGTCATGCGTGTTGCGCTCGGCTAGACCGGCCGTGCGCAGGTTTTCTAGGGCGCGCAGGGCGTTGCTTTCGGTGCAGTCGGCGGCGGTGGCCACCTCCTTCAGCAGCATTCCGCGGAACTCATTGCCGGCCAGGGCCAGCAGCACGCGCATCACGCGCTGCACCTGGTCCGAGGTGTATTTGTCTTCACTGCTCATGACTTCTCTCCAAGTTCAAGTTGCGGCTGGGCGTGCTGTTGCACGTTGCCCCGATGCCAAGCCAGCTCTTCAAGGCCGGCCTGGATGGCAGCCAGGGTGGCGCTGGCTTCGGCGTTGTCCGAGTAGAAGCCCATCAGCTGGCCGGTGGCCTCATGGAGGGTGGCCTGCAAGGTCTGGATGTCGTGGGCGCTAGTGGTACGCCCGGTGGGCACGTCGATCAGCAGCTTGCCGCCGCTGCCGGCCAGCCAACGGGTGACCAGGTTGATGCCGCAGGCTTGCTCATAGGCCGGAATCAGCACAGCCGGCATGCGACCATTGGCGATCCACTTGTAGAGCGTCCAGTGGTCGTCCAGGCCCATCAGCGCAGCGATGCGCTCGATGCCGAAGTTGAAGCGTTCCTTGGCGTGCTGCTGGCACAGTTTTAGGGCGTCGCGCAGTGAGATCGGCTGGGCGCGCTTCCATTGTGCTGGGGTCATTGGAAGGCCCTCCGCTGATGTGCTGGGACGCCTTCCAAACAAAGGCTGGCTTTGCGCATTGGCAAGCGGGTTGCCGCATGCACAATGAAATCAGGTACATTCCGCACCAGAGGAAAAGCTTCGATGGATACGCAAGAGCGGCTAGATAGACACACCGGCAACTTGGCGGCGCTGGAGACAGCCTTCGCGCTGCTGGTTAAGCACTTGGAGTTGCGTGAGGGTTTGAGTCGGCATGCGTTCATTGCTGACCTCCAACAATTGGCTGACCAGCCTGAGAAAGACGCAGATGTGCATCTGACTGAGCAGCGGTTGCTGCGTGTGTTGCGGGCTCTGTAGGCAGACCCTTGTTGGTGCGCACCGCTTCGTCTTGGAACTGCTTGAGTGTCTGCAGGTGCGCTGTGCTGAGGCTGATATTCATGATCGGTCTCAGGCAGCTGCTGACTGGGGGGCTTTCTTCGGGTCGGCCTTGAGTCCAAGTGCTACAGCGGCTTTGTGTGCCTCGCCGCGTACACCTTTGCGCTTACCACGCAGCAGGTCGAAGACAGTGAAGCGGCTAAAACCTTGTTCTTTGCACCAGTCGGCAATGCAGATGCCGTGTGTAACGAACCAGGCGTGAGCCTTTTCGGGCGTTGAGGGATACGGAGGATTGTTCATTGCGTTCGCTTCCGTGGTAATTCGTGGATTACATAGGACATAAATGTCTATGAGTGGTGATAATGGGACATATGTGTCTGATGGTCAAGTCCCATCAGCACCGCTGGTCTGCGAGCGCCTAAAGCTTGAGAGAGAGCGCCTGCAGTTCGGCCAGGCGGCCGTGGCTGGGGTCGCAGAGGTGACGGTTAAAACGGTCGGTCGCTGGGAGCGTGAAATCCCGATTCCAAGTGACAAGCTCGGATTGCTTGCTCGGCTCGGTTTTGACGCTCAGTACGTCGTGACTGGAGAGCGATGCCTTGGCTCGTTATCAGTTGACGAGAACGAGTTATTGAGCCGATTTAGGGGAGCCCCGTTTGCAGTCAGGGCTGCCGCTCTTGCTGGGTTGGCTGCCGGTACCGCAGCACCTGCAGCTCATCGCAAACAGATCATTCATGGCGATGTGGGCCAGTACGTTGAGGGCCCGGTCGATCAGACAGGGATCACTATCCAGGTGGGTGGTGGCGGAAGTAAGAAGAGGAAGTAGTCGTGAGCCAGGAAATCCACGGCAGTGTCGGTCAAGCAACATCGGGAGACATCCATAACTACGGTATCCAGATCAACCTGGCCGATAAGGTAGAGGAGCGTGGTCTGGTGCCTGCCCAGCGCAAAGAGTTGCATGGCCTTCGGGCGAAATGCGAGGAGCTGGGGGATGACCCGCGCGACGTTTGGCGGCGCGTCCATGCGCAGCTTGGTGTGAAGTCAATCAGCGAGATCAATGCGGATCAATTCCCCGAGGCGCGTGATGTTCTGCGCGCTAGGGTTGAGCAGTTGCAGGAAGAAGCTGACAAGCGCCGCTTGGAGGGCAAGGTACAGCGGGCGATGGCCGAAAAGGATGCGAGCCAGGAGGTCAACAACTTCTGCGAGCTAACCTTTGGCAGGACTCAACTAGCCCAACTGAAACGTTCCGAGTTGCAGAAAGTGTTGGAGTTCATTTTGCAGTTCGAGGCCAAGCCTTCGAGCGAGCAAGCTAAGGTTGAGACCCCAGCGAAACTTGACCTGCGCGGCTTCCTGCTCACCTACCACTGGAACGCAGCGGGACTATTTGTATTTGGGCTGCTGGTCGGCGGCTTCTGGTTCTGAATCAAAGGAGTATCAGTATGAAAAAATGGATCATTGCTTTTGCTGCCATTGCTCTGACGGGCTGTGGCGAGGAACCACCTAAAACGCTCAATGAGATCAGCAAAAGCGTTGTGGACGTGTCGACTCTCAAGTTAGAGGGAGCTGAGGCCCTTGTTTTCGGGCTGAAGCCTGACTTTGGTTACGACAATTCAACCTACTTCTTCATGGCCACTGAAGAGGCAAACCGCATCCTGCCAAAGCTGGTGAAGTACTTCCCCGATCAGAAGCCTGACCAGGTGGTGTTTACCCTCAACTCAGCACTGGTTGATAAGTACGGCAACGAAAGTAAGGCTCCCGTCATTCAGCTCGCCTTCAACATGGCGGACATCCAAAAGATCAACTACGAGAAGGGGCAGTTCACTAGCTGGGATCTACTTGGGTTGAGTAACATCGAGTTCCTACACCCCGCAGGCGCAAGCATCGTGCGCGACTACTGCGCAGGTGAGAACAACGCTGAATATGCAGCAGCCTTTTGCCGTCGCTTCATCTGACTAGGTCGGCCGGGACTCTTTAAACCGGATTAAAAGCCCTCCTGCAGCACGCCGCCGATTATGGCGGCGTGTTCGTTTCTGGCGCTCGGTCTTCCTGAGCGCCCAGCAGCAGGAGGCGCTATGCGACCTGAAACCCCTCGCGGTATCCGCAACTTCAACCCTGGCAACATCGACCGCGTGGCCGGTGTGCGTTGGCAGGGACAGGCCACTGACCAGAGTGGCGATCCTCGCTTTGTCGTATTCAACGGCCCTCGCTGGGGTGTCCGTGCCATCGCTCGGGTTTTGATCACTTACCAAGATAAGCGCCGCGCCAAAGACGGCAGCCGCATTGACTCAGTGCGCGAGTTCATCGAGCGCTGGGCCCCGGCTGTTGAAAACGACACCAGCGCTTATGTCAGCGCTGTAGCAAGCGCACTGGGCGTAGGCCCCGACGACGAGACCGTCGACGTCTACCGCTACGAAACGATGCGCACCCTGGTGCTGGCCATCATCCGTCATGAGAACGGCCCAGGCCCACTGCCGGGCGGTGCTTGGTATGGCGAGCCAATCATCGTTGATGGCCTGGCCTTGGCTGGCATCGTGCCCGGTGTACAGCACGGCAAGGCGGTGGAGGCATGAAGCTGATCGCCGAGTGGCGTCGTTGCCACACCTTCTACAGCGTGCAACTGGCGGCGCTGATCGCCCTGTTTGGCTTCCTGCAGGTCACGCTGCTGCCGATCTGGCAGGCGCAACTGTCCCCGACTGCCTACGCCACCCTCAACAGCGTGCTGGCCGGCTTGCTGTTTATCGCCCGCCTGGTCAAGCAGGGGCCGGAACAGGAGCCGCCACAATGATGCGTTGCCTGTTCGGCCGCCTCCTGGTGGCCATCGCCGATCTGCTGCCAAGGCCCTGGATGTCCAGTGTCCGTTATCTGCAGGAGTGGCCCCAGGTGCGCCCCGGCAAGTCGGGTGTGGCAGCTGCTCGCCGCGCCGCCCGCAAGGCACGCAATCGCCGGAGGCAGCGCCATGGTCGGGCTTAGAAGTCTGCCACAACAGGTGTTGCTCAGCCTGCTGGCCTGCCTGCTCTGTGCCTGCGTAGCCGGTTCCATCGGCTACGGCTTCGGTGCCCGTCATGCCGAGGCCCTGGGCAATGCCCGCCTGGATCGCCTCAAGGCCGAGCACGCTGAGCAGGCACGACTGGTGGCCATCGACAGCCGCGTGCAGCTTTTGCAGCAAGTCGAGCGCGCCAACCAGGCCGAAGAGAAGCTGCTCGGCCAGCAGTCCGGGCACAACCAGGAACACCAACAGCTCAAGGAGCGCATCACCCATGTCACGACTGTCTATCGGCCGGCACCAGCTGCTGCGCCTGTTGTTATCCCTCGCTGCGTGTTCACTGCTGGCTGGGTGCGCGACTTCAACCTCGCCCTCGGTGCCGGTTTGCCCGCCGCAGAAATCAGCACCGCTGCCTCCGGTACTGCTCAAGCGGCCTGGCCCACCCCCGGTGCTGACGCCGAACTACTGGAAAGCGGTGTCACTCCAGCAGACATCCTGGCCCACGCCCAGGACTACGGCCGCTGGGCCCGCAACAACCTCTCCCAACTCAACGCCTTGCTCGATCTGCAAAAGGACTGACACCACATGGATGTAGCTGACCTGGCTCTCGAAAACGACTTCACCGAAGCCGCCCTGCGTGCCCACGAATCCGGGCTGCAACGCCGCTCCGGCCCCTCGGCTTTCCGCTGCGAGGAGTGCGGCGATGCCATCGACGAGCGCCGCCGCCAGGCCGAGCCTGGTACCGAACACTGCACCGAGTGCAAAACCACCCTGGAACAGCTGAGCAAGCGAGGCCTGCGATGAATATCTCCATTGAGTTCTGGCAACTCGTCAGCTTGCTACTGGGCTTCTTCGCCTTTCTTGGGGCCGCCGGAAAGATGCTCCTGGGACAGATTGATCAGCGTCTGGAGACCCGCTTCGCTTCCATGGAAGAGGCCCGCAAGCTCAGCACGCTGCACTGGGACTCGCGCTTCTCTGCCTTGCTGAATCAGTCCAAGGAAGACGCCGATGCTGTGCGCCAGCTCGAACGCGACCTGATGGAATTGCGCGCCGAGCTGCCGGAGCGCTACCTGCGCCGAGAGGATTACATCCGAGGCCAAAGCATCATCGAAGCCAAGCTCGACGGGCTGGCCATGAAAATTGAGAACGCCCAAATGCGCGTACTGTTAAACGGAGGCAACCATGCAAATTGACCTGGCCAAAACCCGGCGCGAAAGCCTGCGCTGGCTGATCATCCTGACCCTGAACAATGCCCGCCCGGTTGGTGCCTTCGAAGGGCCGATCCTATACGTGGCGCAGAGCGAATACCCGGATGCCACTCCGTTGGAGATCCGCCGCGAGCTGGATTACCTGGCTGACCGGGGCCTGTTGCGCCTGGACAAGCAACCCAGTGGCAAGTGGTTCGCCGATCTGACCCGCTACGGTACCGACATGGCCGAATACACCATCGACTGCGCCCCCGGCATCGCCCGGCCGCAGAAGTATTGGTGATCGCCATGGGCCGCAAGTCTTCAATCATCCGCCTACCCGAAGCGATCAAGTCCTATATCGAAGGCAAGCTGGCCGAGGGCCAGTTGACCTTGGATGAGCTGATCAGCGACCTGCGTGCCCGTTTCCCGGAACAAGCCGAGGAAGGCGAGCTGCCCAGCCGAGCGGCAGTGCATCGTTATGGCCAAAAGCTGGAGCGACGGCTGTCGGCGATCCGCGCCAGTACCGAGGCTGCAAAGATCATCCGCGCCCAGGCCGGCGACAAGGAGGACGCCCGTAGTGAGGCGCTGACCGCGATGATCCAGTCCGAGCTGTTCGAGTCGATCATGGCCCTGCAGGAAGCCGGTGACGATGAGATGGACCCCGCCGAGCGGGTAGGTTTGCTGGCGACCGCTGCCAAGAACATCGCCACCCTCACGCGCAGCTCGGTAACCCTGAAGAAGTACCAGAACGAAGCCGAGGAGCGAGCCCGTAAGGCGCTGCTTGCGGAGCAGGCCGTGAAGCTCGATGAGATGGGCAAAGCTGGCACCCTCAGCGCCGAGACCCTGCAGCGCATCCGTCAGGAGGTCTACGGGCTATGAGCAATAAGCAGCCTGCTATCCAGCTGTTCAACTACCAGAAGCAATGGCTGCTTGATCGCGAGCGTTTCAAGATCGCCATGTTTGCGCGTCAGACGGGCAAGACTTTCACCAGCACCCTGGAGATCGTCGATGACTGCTTCGATGTCGAGTCGCGCGGTGGCCGCACTCGCTGGGTGATCCTGTCCCGAGGCGAACGCCAAGCCAAGGAGGCCATGGAGGAAGGCGTGAAGAAGCACTGCCGCGCCTACAACATGGCGGTGCAGGAGATCGAGGGCGAGTTCAAGGGCAGCAACGGTGAGCGTTTCACCATGCTCGATGTTGTGCTGCCGGGTGGTTCCAGGATCACCGCGCTGCCGGCCAATCCCGACACCGCTCGTGGCTTCAGTGCCAACGTGTTCCTGGACGAGTTCGCCTTCCACCAGGACAGCCGCAAGATCTGGACGGCGCTGTTCCCGGTCATCTCCAACGGCTGGAAGCTGCGCATCACCAGCACACCCAATGGCAAGGGCAACAAGTTCTACGAGCTGATGACCGACAAGAAGCTCGCCGATGTCTGGTCGCGGCATGTAGTCGACATCCACCGTGCAGTAGCGGATGGCCTGCCTCGCAACGTCGAGGAGATGCGCGCGGCGCTCAACGACGAGGACGCCTGGGCCCAGGAATTCGAGCTGAAGTGGCTTGACGAGGCCAGCTCCTGGCTGAGCTATGAGCTGATCAACGATGTTGAGCATGACCAGGCCGGCCGCCCCGATCTGTATACCGGCGGGCCATGCTTCGTCGGCGTCGACATCGGCGCACGCAATGACCTGTTCGTCATCTGGGTGCTTGAACAGGTCGGTGATGTGTACTGGACGCGGGAGATCATCACCCGCAAGCGCGCCCCCTTTCACGAGCAGGACGCATTGCTGGATGACGTGTTCACCCGCTACCGCGTGTTGCGCTGCTGCATGGATCAGACCGGCATGGGCGAAAAGCCGGTGGAGGATGCCAAGCGCCGCCACGGCTCCATGCGTGTCGAGGGTGTGATCTTCGGTACCGCCAGCAAACTGACCATGGCCACGCGCGGCAAGGAAGTGTTCCAGGACATGCAGATCCGCATCCCCCTCGGCGACACCGAGCTGCGCAACGACCTGCACAAACTGCAGAAGGTAGCCGGGCCGACCGGGGCCCCGCGCTTTATCGCCGAATCCGACTCGGCCGGCCACGCCGACCGCACTTGGGCGTGCTTCCTCGCCCTCAACGCCAGCGACGGCCCCAATGGCCCGGTCATCGTTAAATCCCGTCGCCCACGTCAGGGCGCACGCATTACCCAGGGGTACGCATGAGCAGCAAAGGTCTGTGGGTCAGCCCCACCGAGTTCGTCCGCTTCAGTGAGCCTGCCGCAGGCAAGGCCCTCACCGACCATATCGCCAGCCGGGGCCGCAGCTTCGACTCCCAGGCCCTGGGCATGTACCTGCCCAACCCCGACCCGATCCTCAAGGCCCAGGGCAAGGACATCACCGTCTACCGCGATCTGCGCAGCCAGGCCCTAGTGGGCGGTAACATCCGTCGCCGCAAGTCTGCGGTGCTCGCCCTGGAGCGCGACCTCAAGCGCGGCAATGCCCCGGTGCGGGTCGAGCGTTTCATCCGCGACTGGCTGGCCGACCTCGATCTCGACCGCATCATCCGCGAGCTGCTCGATGCGCCGTTGTTCGGCTTCCAGCCGGTCGAGCTGATGTGGCGTCCGCTGGGCCTGCACCTGGTACCCGAGGATCTGCTGGGCAAGCCGGCCGAATGGTTCCTCTACGACCAGGACAACCGCCTGCGCTTCCGGGCCCGCGATGCCGGCCTGCAGGGCGAGCTGTGTGACCCGCAGCGCTTTGTGGTGGCGCGCCAGGACGCGACCTACAACAACCCCTACGGCTTCGCCGACCTGTCCATGTGCTTCTGGCCAGTGGTGTTCATGAAGGGTGGCCTCAAGTTCTGGGTACAGTTCACCGAGAAGTACGGCTCGCCGTGGGTGATCGGCAAGCACCCGCGCGGCGCGGCCACCAGCGAGACCGACTTGCTCCTGGATAGCCTGGAGGCCATGGTGCAAGACGCCGTGGCAGCCATTCCCGATGACTCCAGCGTCGAGATCCTCGAAGCGGCCGGCAAGGGTGCCAGCGCCGAGGTATACCGCGAGCTGCTGGTCTACTGCCGCAGCGAGATCAACGTCGGCTTGCTCGGCCAGAACCAGACCACCGAGGCCAATAGCAATCGCGCCAGCGCCACAGCCGGTCTGGAAGTCACCCAGGACATCCGCGATGGTGACAAGGGGATCGTCGCCGCCACTCTCAATGCCGCCATCCGCCTTGTGGTCGACCTCAACTTCGGCGAGAACGTTGCCGCCCCGCTGTACGAGTTGTGGGAACAGGAGGAGATCGACAAGACCCTGGCCGAGCGTGACAAGAACCTTACCGACGCGGGCGTGCAGTTCACCCCGGCCTACTGGAAGCGCATGTACAACCTGCAGGACGGCGATATCGTCGAGGCACCTGCCTCCGAGTCAGACCCTGCCTTTGCCGAGCCGACCCTGCGGCCGATCTTGGATCAGGTCGCGCTCGACCAGGTGATCGACAGCCTGCCGGCCGAGCTGCTCCAGGAGCAGGCTCAGCAGGCGATTGCTCCGGTGATCGAGGCGCTGCTGCGTGGTCGCTCGGAGACCGAGGCCCTGGGCCTGCTGGCCGAGGCCTATCCATTGATGGATGACCAGGCCCTGCAGCAGACCCTGACCCGCCTGCTGTTCATCGCCGGCACCTGGGGCCAGTTGACGGCCAACGCGGATCGGGAGGACTGATGGCCAAGGCACCCACCCCAGCCGACCTGCAGGCCATCTTCGGCCTGGAGCCCGAGAAGGCCATCGCCTACCTCGCCGCCAAGGGCTATGCCATTACCTGGAACTGGCAGGAGATGCTCGATCAGGCGCACGACCAGGCCTTCACCGTGGCCAAGGCGATGCGCCTGGATCTGCTCTCGGATATCCGCGCCGCCCTGGAAACCGCCTTGCAGGATGGGCAAACCCTCCAGCAGTTCATCGAGCAGCTGCAACCTGTACTGGAAGCCCAAGGTTGGTGGGGAAAGCAGGTGATCGTCGATGGCGCGGGCAATGCCGAGCTGGTGCAACTGGGTAGCCCGCGTCGCCTGAAGACCATCTACCAGACCAACCTGCAGAGTGCGTACATGGCCGGCCGCAAAGCCAGCATGGAGGAGTCGGCCGACACTCACCCCTACTGGCGCTACGTGGCTATCCTCGACGGCCGCACCCGACCCAGTCACCGCGCGCTGAGCGGCAAGGTGTACCGCCATGATGACCCGGTGTGGTCGGCGATCTACCCGCCCAACGGCTTCAACTGCCGCTGCCGGGTAACCGCATTGTCCGGCGCGGCGATCAAGCGCAAGGGACTCCAAGTGGAGAGCAGTGCCGGGCGCGTGCAGACCGAAACAGTGGAGATCGGCGTGGACAAGCGCACAGGCGAGATCCGCACGGCCCAGGTGACCGGCGTGCGCACCACCGACGCGGCAGGCAAGCCGGTGATGTTCCGCACTGACCCAGGCTTCAACCATGCGCCGGGTACCGGCCTGGCTGAAACGCTGAAGCGCAAACAGGCCGCTGCCGGCCTGCAGGAGGTTTGAGGTGTTCACCGTTCAGCTGGAGCACCAACGCCTGCAGGAGACCCTGCGCACTGTCGAGTGGGCCGTGGGTGACCTGGCCCCACTGATGCGCGGCATCGCTGCCGAGCTGGCCAGTCAGACCGAGGAGAACTTCGAGGAGGAAGGTCGGCCCGACTGGCAGCCGCTGTCGGATGTCACTACCGAGCGGCGGAAGAAGTCCGGCACCTGGCCTGGGCAGATGTTGCAGGTGAGCGCCGCTGGGCTGGCTGCATCCATCTCCAGCCAGTCGGACGACAGCTCCGCCCTGGTCGGCAGCAATAAACCCTATGCGGCCATGATGCAGTTCGGCGGCGACAAGTCCGACTTCCCCCACCTGTGGGGCGATATCCCCGGCCGTGCCTACCTGCCAATGGATGCCGAGGGTCAGCTGCAGCCCGAGGCAGAGGAAGCCATCCTCGATCTGGCCATGGATCACCTGAAAAGAGCCGCCCGCCTGTAAGGCCCTCTGCTGCGTTTTGCGGGGCCATGCGCTCCGGTTCATCGTCCCGCACCTCAGAAAATCGCTGTAAAGGCTTTATAAAGCTGTTTTGCCCCGCTTCCACCCTGTAGCTCGGGCGTGAATTCAGCAGCAGGGTGCGAATCTCCCCGAAAACTCTTTAAACCCGATTAAAAGTCTGCAGCCGGCTCGGGCGGCAGGCTGTGCGCATGTACTACCACCCAAGCGCGCAGCCCATGAAGCCAATCCATATCTTCAAGCCCGGTAAGCACGTCGCCATGAGCGGTGTGAGCCTCAACTTCAGCGAGTCCGACCTGGCCGCAACAGTGCGTGCCTATGACCCGGCATTGCACGAAGCACCGCTGGTGCTTGGTCATCCCAAGCACGACGCACCGGCCGGTGGCTGGGTCAAGTCATTGGCCAGCAGCGCCGATGGTTTGGTCGCCGAGCCGCACCAGGTTGCCCCGGAGTTCTCCGAGCAGATCGCCAGCAACCGCTTCAAGAAGATCTCCGCCTCCTTCTATCACCCCGACGCGCCGAACAACCCGGTGCCGGGCGTGTACTACTTGCGCCATGTCGGCTTCCTCGGTGCCCAGCCACCAGCGGTGAAAGGCCTGCGTCCTATCGAGCTGGCCGAGGGCGAGGAAGGTGTCGTCGAGTTCTCCGACTACGGCCACGAAGTGGGTGCCAGCCTTTGGCGTCGCCTGCGCGACTGGCTGATCTCCGACCGAGGTCTGGATGTGGCCGACCAGGTCATCCCCGACTGGCAAATCAAATCCCTGGACGAAGTCGCCCGCCGCGAAGACGAGCCGCGTCCGTCCTTTTCCGAACCAACCCCAACCGCAACCACTGAGGAATCCACTGTGACGCCCGAAGAAATTGCCGCCATCCAGGCTGAAAACCTGCGGCTGAAGAACCAGGTGCAGTTGCACCAGGATCAACAGCTCCAATCCCGCAAGGAATCCACTCATGCCACCAACGTGGCGTTCGCCGAGGAACTGGTGGCCGCTGGCAAGCTGTTGCCTAAGCACACCGCTGCACTGATCGCCTGTCTGGACTTCGCCGAGGACGGTGATACCCCGCTGGAGTTCGGCGAAGGCGACGCCCGTCAGCCAGTGTCTGCCGGCCTCAAGGCCATCTTCGGCGACCTGCCGCAGCAGATCGACTTCGCCGAGCAGGCCAGCGGTGCCCGCCGCATTGGCGACGCACAGGTCGCCGACCTGGAGTTCGCCGAAAAGAACACCGATCCCGACCGCCTTGCCCTGCATGCACGCGCCACTCAGCTGGCTGCAGACAAGAACATCCCCTACGAGTCGGCCGTGCGCCAACTCATCACCCAGTAAGGAGTTGAGCAGCCATGCCTGACCGTCTCAAGCAACTACGGATCGTTGATCCGGTACTGACCAACATCGCGCGCGGCTACCGCAATGCGCAACTTGTCGGCGAGGCACTGTTCCCGCTCGCCGATATGGACAAGGAAGCGGGCATCGTGCCGCTGTTCGGTAAGGAAGCCTTCCGCCTGTGGGACACCGAGCGCGCTATTCGTGCCCAGTCCAACGTGATGACCCCCGACGACACCAACACCCTGGACGTGGTGCTGCGCGAGCATGACCTGTCCTATCCGGTGGATTACCGCGAACAGGCCGAGTCGATGTTCGACGCCGAGGCCCGCGCGGCTAAGCGCGTCAAGGAAGCCATCGACCTGCGCCGTGAAGTGTCCTGCGCCGCGCTGGCACAGAACGTCAACACCTACCTCAGTGGCGGCAAGGTTGCCCTGGCTGGTGCCAGCCAGTGGAGCGCCAATGGCGGCGATCCTGTGGCGGTGGTCGAGACCGGCAAGGAAGTGGTGCGCTCGCGCATTGGTGTGCGCCCGAACACCATCCTGATGGGTGCCTCGGTGTACGCGGCTTTGAAGTTCCACTCCAAGCTGCAGGCCGCACTGGGTAGCAACGAAACCAAGCTCCTCACCCTGGAGCACCTGCGCGCGCTGTTCGGCATCCAGAACATCGTGGTTGGCGAAGGTCTGGCCGGCGACACCACCACGGCGGATATCTGGAGCGACAACCTGGTGCTGGCCTATGTGGCTCAGCAAGGTGCGGGCGAGAAGTCGGACTACGAGACCCCGTCCTTCGGTTACACCCTGCGCAAGAAGGGCATGCCGGAAACGGACAAGTACGACACCAACGGCGGCAAGGTGCGCTATGTGCGCCACACCGACATGTACAAGCCCGTGGTGGTTGGCGCTGACGCCGGCTACCTGATCTCCGACATCGTCGCCTGAGGTGAGCCATGAGTGATAAAGCCAAGGCTTACCGCGTTGTAGGCATCGACCTGGACATCGACGGCGAACGCGTCCCCGAAGGCAGCGAGATCGAACTGGTGGCTGAGCCATCACCCAAGCTCGCCCGCTATCTGGAACTGCTGGGGCCCGTCGAACAGGCCAAACCAGTCAAGTCGAACAAACCCAACAAGCCTGCCGATCCGGCCAAGCCCGAAACGCCTGCCAAGGACGCCCAGCCAACTGGTGAAAACCAGGGCAACGAAGGCGACGACAAGAAGGCCGACGACAAAGCTGAGGAGACCAAAGCATGAAGTCGCAACAAGTAATCCTGATCACCTCGGTGGTGGCCGCAGTCGAGCTGACCCGCCGTCGTTTCGTTGGCTTTGACGGCAACGTCTGCGCCAACGGTGCCAAGGCGCTGGCTGTGGTCGAGGCCGACACCGCTGCAGGCAACGTCGCCCCGGCCAACGTCCTGGGCGTGATCCTGGTGGAAGCCGGTGCTGCTATCTCGGCCGGTGCCGAGGTGCAGTCCGATGCCAGCGGCAAGGCCATCACCAAGGCTGCTGGTGTCAGTAACGGCATCGCCTGGGACGCCGCCACGGCGGCTGGCGATGTGATCCGCATCGTGCGAGGTATCTGACGATGGATAACCAGCATCGCCAGATATCTGGCTACCGCGAACTGAGCCAGGCCGAGATCGATCAGATGAACGCAGTGAAGGCCAAGGCGGCTGAGGTGGGAGCGCTACTCGATTCGCTTTCGGCTTCGGCTGGCCTGGATCAGCGCTGGGTTGGTATCGCTCGCAGTCACCTGCAGCAGGGCTTTATGGCGGCAGTCCGCGCCATCGCCCAGCCCACCACGTTCTGAGGCCAGCCATGCACTACTGCACCCGCGCCGATATCGGCAAGGCCATCCCGGAGCTGACGCTGATTCAGCTCTCCAACGATGACCCCACCGCCGAGCTGCCCAATGAGAGCGTGATCGAGGACGGCGTCCGCCAGGCTGAAGAACTGGTGGACGGCTACCTGCGAGGCCGCTACGACCTGCCGCTCGATCCGGTACCGAGCGTGCTGCGGGATGCCGTGGTGTACCTAGCCCGCCACTGGTTGTACCAACGCCGCCCCGAGGGAGCGCTCCCCGAGGCGGTGAAGGACAGCCGCAAGGACACCCTCAAGCTGCTGGAGAGCATTCGTGATGGCGTGGTCACCCTGGGCATGCCCACGGGCGAGGCCGCACCGGAGCCGGGCAAGATCCGCGCCCGCGCTCGTCGCCAGCAGTTCGGCGATGACTTTTTGGGGCGCTACTGATGAGCCAGACCGAGCAGCTCCTGGATGCGATTGTCGAGCGCCTGAAGGCAGCAATGGGCCGCGATCTGATGGTGGAACTGTTCCCGGAGAACCCGGCGCAGTACCGCCTCAACCACCCACGCGGCGCTGTCCTGGTGGCGTTCGGCAAGTCGACCTTCGGCGGCTCCCAGGCCACCGATGCGATGTTCCAGGAGCGCAACCTGGTTATCAGCCTGACCCTGGTGTTCCGCCAGCTCAACGGCAAGGACGGTGCGGTCAGCTATCTGGATCGCATCCGCGACACGCTGACTGGATGGTGGCCACCGCATTGCGACCAAGCCTGTCGTCCGGTCTCCGAGCGCTTCATCGGTCACCTGCAGGGCGTTTGGCAGTACGGCCTGGATATCGCAACCCGTGCAACTCAATTGCAATCCATGGCACCACCGGCGGGCGCGCCGCTGCTGCCACCCACCTTTGAGGGAACTCTATGAAACTCAAGCGCTACCGCTATTCCGGCCCGCAGAGCGCTGCATCTCTGCGCGTGGGCAAGGCTGGCGAGCTGCTGGATGTCCAGCTGCTGCCAGGCCAGCCCGTTGATCTGCCACCCGAGCATGAATACACCCAGGTACTGCTGGCCCTGAACCACCTGGAGCCGTTGGCGGATGACGCCGCTCCGGCCGAGAAGAAAGGAGAGAAAGCGTAATGGCTGCCAACTATCTACACGGCATTGAAACCCTGGAAGTCGAGCGCGGGCCGCGTGCCATCCGCGTGGTCAAGTCTGCGGTGATCGCGCTGATCGGTACTGCGCCGGTTGGGCCGGTGAACACCCTGACGCTGTCGCTGAATGATCGCGATGGTGCCCAGTTCGGCCCCGAGCTGTCTGGCTTCAGCATTCCGCAGGCACTGGCCGGCATTTACGACTTCGGTGCGGGTACCGTCATCGTGGTCAACGTCCTCGACCCGGTGATCCACCGCACGGACGTTGTGGCCGAGGCTCGCCAGTTCGGCAACAACGACCGCCTCAAGCTCGGCCATGGTGCGCTGCAGGTACTGACGCTCAAGTCGAATGACGGCAACACGACCTACCAGCTCAACACCGACTACACCCGTGACATGCTCACTGGTGAGGTGGTGCGCAAGGCAGGGGGCAACATCCCGGCGAATGCCCAGGTCAAGGCCGACTACACCTACGCCGACCCGAGCAAAGTCACTCCGGCCGACATCATCGGCGCGGTGACCATCGCAGGCCTGCGCACCGGCCTCAAGGCCTTCCCGGATAGCTACAACCTGTTTGGCTTCTTCCCCAAGCTGTTCATCGCGCCTGGCTTCTCGACCCTCAACGCGGTAAGCGTTGAGCTGATCGCAGCCGCTGAGCAGATGGGCGGCGTGGCTTATATCGACGCGCCTATCGGCACTACACCGCAGCAGGTACTGGCTGGCCGTGGACCACTCGGCAGCATCAACTTCAACACCAGCAGCGACCGGGTGCGTCTGTGCTACCCACACGTCAAGGTGTACGACGCCGCCACCGATGGCGAGCGCCTGGAGCCGCTGTCGATCCGCGCTGCAGGCCTGCGGGCCAGGGTGGACTATGACAAGGGCTACTGGTGGAGCAGCTCCAACCAGGAGCTGGTCGGCGTGATCGGCCTGGAGCGTCCGCTCACTGCACGGGTTGATGACCCGGACAGCGAGGTCAACCTGCTCAACGAGGCTGGCGTCACCACGGTGTTCAACAGTTTCGGTACCGGCCTGCGGCTGTGGGGTAACCGCACGGCAGCCTGGCCGACCGTGACCCACATGCGCAACTTCGAGAACGTGCGCCGCACCAAGGATATCGTCGACGAGTCGATCCGCTACAGCTCGCTGCAGTTCGTTGACATGCCGGTCACCCAGTCGCTGCTCGATAGCGTCACGGAAAGCGTCAACCTGTTCTTCCGCAAGCTGATCGGTGACGGTGCGTTGCTCGGTGGTGAGTGCTGGTTTGACCCGGCGCGCAACCCGCAGACCGAGCTTGAGCTGGGGCATGTGCTGTTCAACTACAAACTGACGGTGCCGCTGCCGTTCGAGCGCGGCACCTTCGAAACCGAGATCACCGGGGAATACCTGGCCAACCTGAAGGGGGCTGCATAAATGGCAGGCGTAAACGCGCATCGCATCACCAACGCCAACCTGTACCTGGACGGGCAAGACTTCTTCGCCAAGTCCGAGGAAATCGAGCTGGGCAGCGTCAAGGCGGTCATGTCCGACTTCCAGGGCCTGGGTATGGTCGGCCTGATCGAGCTGCCGGACGGCCTCGACAAGTTGGAAGGCAAGATCGTCTGGAACAGTCTGTATAAGGAAGCCGGCAGCAAGCTGGCCAGCCCCTTCAAGACTGTACAGCTGCAGTGCCGCAGCAACGTCCAGGTGTTCAACAACGGTGGCCTGGTGGACGAGATCCCACTGGTCACCCTGATGACCATCATGCCCAAGGAATACAACCTGGGCAGTTTCAAGCCGCGTGACCCGTCTAAGTTCGAGACACCGTTCTCGGCCATCTACGTGCGCCAGTTGCTTAACGGCGAGGAGGTGCTGCTCCTGGACTACCTGGCCAATATCTTCCGCGTGGGCGGCGAGGATCAATTGGCCAAGTACCGACGCAACATCGGACAGGCATAGTTTTAACGGATGGGCACGGATGCCCAGGACACGGAAGTCAGAAGCCCCGCCTAGTGCGGGGCTTCGCTTTTATCCCTTGCGCTTCAGGGTGCTGATGTAGCCGCGCAGGTGGGTCAGTGCGGCATGCTCAGGATTGAGTCCGCGCAGCATAGTGCGCCGCTCGCTGCCATCGGGCAGGTAGGTCAGCAGCTCGTCGCCGATCTCGATATAGCTGGCCGTATAGGTCTCGCCTTCATGCTCCAGGGTAACGTTTTCTTCCATCACAGCCTCCGCGCTGGGTTATGGGCGCTTCTCTTTAAACCAGATTAAAAGGCAGCGCCAGTGTTAGGCGCGATGCTCAGGGCTCTTACACAGAGCAACCGATCTCATTGATCAACCTGGAGCATAAAGCATGGCCGATAAACTCAACGTAACCCTCAAGCATCCGTTCATCACCGCTGCCGGCCAGAAAGTCGAGCGGCTGGAATTCCGTCGCCTGACAGTGAAAGACCTGCGTGCGGCCAATGAGCAGGCGTCTGGCAATGCTGCAGTCGAAGAGCTGGTGCTCATGTCGCGCTCGGTCGGGCTTGTCCTGGAAGACCTGGATGCCATGGACATTGCGGACTACAAGTCCGCCCAGGAGCAGTTTCGGCTCTTGTCGGATTGATACCAGCCACCTCGACGAGTGCGAAGCCTTGCTTGCCAGGTGGTTCCGCTTTCAGCCCTCGGAGATCGAGCAGCTGACAGTAGAACGCTTTCTGACCTGGTGCGAGCAGGCCGAGCAGCAAATCCGCCAGCAAAGCGAAGCCAGCCGTGAGCAACCGTAGCCTTAGAGTAGGTCTAGAGATCGGCGCATCCGCCCGTGGGGTTCTTCCCCTGCTGGGCGGGGTGCGCCGCACCCTGACGGGCCTTGGTGACACGGCCAGCAAGCTGACTCGCCAGCATGCCGAGCTGGGGGCCTCGATCCAGCGCAACCTCGGTACGCTGGCACCCAGTACCGTCGCGGCGCTCAACCGCGACTATGTTCGCCTTGGGCAAACCCTCGACACCGTTCGCCGCAAGCAAGAGCAACTCACGGCCCGCCTGGCGCGACGGGATCAGTTGCGCAATCAGCGCGCCGAGTTGCGTTCCGGTGTGCTGGAGACTGTTGCTATCGGGGCCAGCGCGGCGCTGCCGGTCAAGCTGGCCATCGACTATGAGTCTGCCCTGGCCGATGTGAAGAAGGTGGTCGACTTCGACACGCCGGATGGCATCGTCAAGCTTGGCGATGAACTGCTCAGGATGACCCGCACACTGCCTTTGGCCGCTTCGGAGCTGGCAGCCATTGCCGCCAGTGGTGGTCAGCTGGGTGTTGCAGCGGCGGATATTCCCAAGTTCACCGAGACCGTGGCGAAGATGTCCACGGCCTTCGATATGGCTGCAGAGGATGCCGGTGACTCGATGGCCAAGCTGGCCAACGTGTACCAGATCCCGATCTCGCAGATCGGTCGCATTGGCGATGCGATCAACCACCTGTCCAACGCCTCGCCGGCCAAGGCGCGCGACATCGTCCAGGGCTTGAATCGGGTGGGTGGTGTGGCCAAGCAGTTCGGCCTGGTCGAGACCCAGGCTGCAGCTTTGGTGAACGCCTTTGTCAGCTTGGGTAAGCCGCCCGAGGTGGCCGGTACCGCCATCAACGGCATGCTGGCGAAGCTGGCCACGGCCGACAAGCAGCCGAAGAAGTTCCAGCGTGCCCTGCAGGAAATGGGCATGACGGCCGAGGGGTTGAAAGCCTCCATTGCCCAAGATGCACAGGGAGCGCTGACCAGCTTCCTGAACACCCTGAGCAAAGTGCCGAAAGCCGATCAGATGGGCGTCCTGGTTGATCTGTTCGGCCTGGAGTACGCCGATGATGTGGCGGTGCTGGCGGGCTCGATGGATACCTACGCCAAGTCCCTGGCACTGGTGAACAAGTCCTCGAACTACGATGGCTCGATGGAGAAGGAATTCCAGGCCCGAGCTGCAACCACTGCAAACAACTTGCAGCTGCTCAAGAACGGTATGGCGGAGCTGGGGATCAACCTCGGTACTGCTGTGTTACCGGGGTTGAATGATCTTGTCACCTCGATCCGCCCGGTAGTGTCTGGATTTGCCAGCTGGGCAAAAGAGAACCCGGAACTCGTCAGCGGCGTGATCAAACTTGTGGCCGGAGCTGTTGCGCTGAAGTTGGGCGTTGTCGGCCTGTCTTACGGGTTGAGCCTGGGAGCTTCTGGCCTGAACGGAGTGGGCATCGCGATCTCGCTGCTGTCCGGCAAGTTCACCATGATGCGCGCCATGCTGTTGCTGGGCGGCCGTCTTGGCCCCTTCATCACCGGGCTTAGCCTGTTGCGTGGCGGGGCGATGCGGCTTGCGCCTGCACTTGGTATGGCGCGCACGGCGGTGCTCTGGCTGGGCCGCGCACTTCTGATGAACCCCATCGGCCTGCTGATCACCGGCATCGCTCTGGGTGCCTACCTGATCTACCGCTACTGGGAGCCGATCAAGGGCTTCTTCGGCGGGCTGTGGACGGAGATCAAGGCCGGTTTCAGCGGTGGCCTGACGGGCATCCTCGGCCTGCTGGTCAACTTCAGCCCGCTGGGCCTGTTCTACCGGGCGTTCAGCGGTGTCATGAACTACTTCGGGATCGAGCTGCCGGGAAAATTCACCGACTTCGGCGGCATGCTGATCAGCGGCCTGGTCAATGGCATTACAGCGAAGCTCAGCTCTGCCAAGGAAACAGTCGTCGGGTTCGGCAGTGACGTGGCTGGCTGGTTCAAGAGCACTCTGGGTATCCAGAGTCCCAGCCGCGTCTTCATGGCTGCCGGAGCCAACGTCTCGGAAGGTGCTGCGATTGGTATCACCGCCAAGCAGGGACTGGTCAAGCGTGCCGCCTTGGGAATGGCAGCCGCGACTGCAGTCAGCCTTGCCACCCCGCAACTGGCTGCAGCCGAGGGGCCAGCTGCAACTGCAAGTCGCGTGGCCAACCTGGCACGAAGCGTTGGCCCTGCAGCTCTGTCAGGCCAAGCCAGTGGCGGCATCACCATCCACTACAACCCCACGGTAACCGTCCAGGGCGGTGGCCCTGGTACTCAGGAGGCTGTCCAGCAGGCCCTGCAGCTATCGCGTAATGACCTGGAGAAACTCATGCGAGAAGTCATCGCCGATCAACAGCGGAGGGCCTTCTGATGTGGGCAGTACTCGGCGATATCGAGTTCGAGGTGAAGTATCACCCCGGCCGGCAGGATGAGCGCTCAGCCGCGGACTACGCCCAGCATGCACTGATCCAGGGTAAGCCGCGCTTGGAGTGGGTAGGCGACAGCCTCGACGAGCTGACCCTGGAGCTGACCCTGCACTCGATGCTGGTCGACCCCGAGCTGCAGATCCGTCGCCTGAAGGAGGCAAAGAGCGCCCACGAGCCGCTGCCCTATGTGCTGGGCTCGGGTGACTATCGCGGCATTTATCTGCTGACCGAGGTGTCGGTCACCACCCGCAAGACAGATCCTCAGGGCCGGTTGGTCTCGGCCACGGTGAGCCTCAACCTGCTGGAGTACTCCGGTAAATACACCAAGCCACTGCCACGGCCCAGGGCGTTGGTATCCAACCTGACCGCCAACCCGATGGCCCGCGTGGGCGGTGCAGCGCCTGCGCTGGTGACCCCCACACAAAAGGCCCTGGGCATGGCCAAGGTTGCTGGCAACTACCTGCGTGCCGGGGTGGATGCCTTCAACTTCGTGAAGACCCTGCGCGACAACCCGGCTGCCGTGCTGGCACAGGCACCACGCCTGCTCAGCCTGACCGGGCAAGCGTTGCAGCCCCTGCAGGAGTTCCAGCTGGCGGCCGGGCTGATGGAGGACGGTGCCGACCTGGTGCAACTGGGCTTGTCCGTGACCAGTGAGGTGCAGCTCGCTCAGGGTGCGCTCAACCCAATCCGCCCGGAGGCGATCATCAGCCAGGTGGACTACGCAACCAACCGCATCGAATTGGCCCAGGGCCGGCTGAGCGGTGCATCAACCCGCCTGGCGGGCCTGGCCGTCGATGTGATCAGCCGGAGGGCATGACATGGCTGCCGAATACCTAACCCACACCACCGTCGAGGGGGAGCGCTGGGATCAGCTGGCGTTCACCTACTACGGCGATGCCATGCGCTACGAGCCGATTGTCCGCGCCAACCTGCAGGTGCCCATGACCCGCGCACTGCCGGCCGGACTGACTCTGCGCATTCCGGTGCTCGATGTCGTACCCAGCAGCGAGGATCTGCCGCCGTGGTTCAAGTGACCGAGATTCCTGGCCGAGACACGGCCGAACCAACCGTCTGGCGCATTGGCTACCAGGGACGCGACCTAACGGCCGACCTCGCGCCCTACGTGCTGGGCGTGACCTGGACGGACTACCTCAGCGGCCAGTCCGACGAGATCAGCATCGAGCTGGAGGATGTGGACGGCAAATGGCTCACCACCTGGTACCCGATCAAGGGGGATGCCTTGACCCTGAGCATGACCTACCCAGGGCAGGCGCCGCTGAACTGCGGCAGCTTCGAGGTGGACGAGATCAACACCAGCGGCCCGCCCTCAGTGGTGGTCATACGCGGGCTGTCTGCAGGTGTCAGCAAGGGCGTGCGCACCCGTAAGGGATATGCCTATGAGAGCACCACGCTGGCTGAGATCGCCGCCCAGGTGGCCAAGCGCAACAAGTTCGAGCTGGTGGGCGAGATCAAGCCTCTGCAGATCGACCGAATCACCCAGTTCCAGGAACGCGACCTGGCCTTTATCACCCGCGTGGGCCGCCAGTACGGCTACGCAGTCAAGCTGCGTGAGAACAAGCTGATCTTCACTGTAATGGCTGGTCTGCGCGATGGCGCGCCAGTACGCACGATCAGCCGCAAGGAATGCAGCCGCTACGACCTCAAGGACAAGATCAAGGACGTGTTCCGCACGGCCAAGAACACCCACCACGACCCGGACACCCAGAAGACCATCAGCAGCCAGGCGCAGGACGCCCGCGCACCGGATAGCCAGGTTGGAATGGAGACCAGCGCCGACGAGCTGCGCATCAACCAGCGTGCGCCAGACGCCGACAGCGCCCAAGCCCAGGCCGATGCAGCCCTCGGTGAGGCCAATGACGAGCGTGCCGGTGGCAGCCTTAGCCTGCCAGCTGACCGCCGCCTGGTGGCCGGTGCAGTGGTGACCCTGGACGCCAGCTGGGGGCGCATGGCCGGTGACTACCTGATCAACCAGGCACGCCACAACAAGCGCCGCAGCAGCGGTACCACGGCCGATATCGAGATCCGTCGGGTTACGCCTGCGCCGGTACCGCTAATGCCTGGCCTGGCCGGTGAGCCCACCCAGGCCAGCAACGAGGCAACCGCATGAGGCGTGAAGAACTGGATGGCTTGCAGTTTGGCTTGGTCAGCTCGGTGGATTACCTCAGCTGCCGGGTGAAGGTAAGCCTGGAAGAGTTCGATGGGCTGGAGACTTGGTGGTTAAAGGTGCCGCAGCGGCACACCAAGGCCACCAAGAGCCGCCCGCTGATGCCGGAGATGGGTGAGCAGGTGGCTGTGCTCCTGCAGCGCGACGGCGTCAACGGGGTGGTGTTGGGCGGCATCTACTCGACGGCCGAGCCGCCCCCCGTGACGGACAAGGACACCCACTACCTGCGCTTCAGCGACGGCACAATCCTCACCTATGACCGGGCGACCCATGCCCTGGTAGTGGACTGTGTCGGCAGCGCCCTGGTGAAGACGGCCAAAACGGTGACTGTTCAGGCGGGCCAGCCGGTGCTGGTGGTCGCGCCCAAGGTGACCTTGGACACGCCTGAAACGATCTTGACCGGCAGCCTGCAGGTTGCCGGGCCGGTCGCGATCACCGGAGAGGTCACCCTTGCAGCAGGCCTGCAGGCTGTTGGTGATATCAAGACCCAGGGCAAGGTGCTGGATCAGGGCGGGAACTCGAATCACCACAGCCACTGACGGCGGTGGCCCTCTTTAAACCCGATTAAAATGCCTGGCCGGCTAGATTCCTCAACATGGGCGCATGACCACGCCCATCCCCTATACCAGCATCACCTCCGCCCACTGGCAGCCGGCTCTCGACACGCCCGGTGAAGTGGTCGAGGGCCTGCGTGATATCGACCAGGCCATCCGCATCATCCTGACCACGCCGCGTGGCAGCGACCCGCACCGCCCCGAGTTCGGCTGCGACATCAATCTCTATATCGACTGGCCCACCAACCGCGTTGTGCCGCACCTGGTGCGTGAGGCGGTTGACGCTATTCGCCGTTGGGAGCCGCGCGTCACGGTGGTTCAGGTACTGGTCGAGATCGAGGACGAGCGCATCACCCTGCGGGTGCAGTGGAAGGTGGCTGATGGGGTTATCCAGCAAACCGAGGTGCCCTATGCGCGCTCTGCCGCCGCCTGAGTTCGTCAAGATCGACCCGGCCGCTATCGAAGCGGCCCTGGTTGCCCGCTATGAGCAGAAAACCGGTAAGACGCTGTATCCAGCTCAGATCGAGCGGCTGTTCATCGACCAGGTGGCCTACGCCAAGACGCTCGCCCTGATGGCCATCCAGCAAGCCGGTGAGCGCCTGCTGGTACGTTTCTCCGGTGGGCCGATCCTCGACTACCTGGGCGAACTGGTGGACACACCGCGCTTGCTCGCCCAGCCGGCGCGCTGCGCCCAGGTATTCCGACTGCCAGCCCCTGCGCTGCAGGCGGTGCTGATCAGTGCCGGCACGCGGGTCACCAGTCAGGATGGGCGCATTGCCTATGTCACCGAGGAGGCCGTGACCCTGGCAGTTGGCACGACCGAGGTGCGCACTACGGTGGTCTGCGAAACGCCCGGCACCAGCGGCAACGGCTGGGCCATCGGCCAGATTGCAGTGCTGGGGCAACCGCCTGCAGCCGGTATGACCACCAGCAATGAGTCCGTGCCGGCAGACGGCATCGACGATGAAGAGGATGAGCCCTACATCGAGCGCATCATCCTCGCGCCAGAGTCATTCAGCACGGCCGGGCCTGAAGGCGCGTACATCTACCACGCCCGCGCGGCTAGCCAGTCAATCATCGAAGTGGCGGTGCGCGGTGGCGAGGATGACCCAACCGTGCCGGATGGCGAGGTGTGGATCTACCCGCTGACCAAGACGGGCCTGCCCAGCCCAGAGCTGTTGTCGCTGGTGCAAGCCAATGTCAGCGCTCGCAAGAAGCGCCCCCTGACAGACAAGGTGCTGACCAAGCTCTCGCCCGAGGTGGGTTATGCCATCCGGGGCAATCTGACCCTGTACCAGAATACCGATGCAGACAGCGTGCACGCCCTGGCCTTGAAGGCTGCAACCGCCTATGCAGCAGAGCGCCGCGCCGGCCTGGGCCGAGACATCGTGCCCGAGCAGATCATCCGCGAGGTACAGGTTGCCGGGGTGTACCGCCTGCAGCTGACCGAGCCTGCCTTCCGCGACGTGGCCAGCCACGAATGGGCCAACTGCACCGCTATCGAGTTGAACGTGGTCGGTGTCGCCCATGGCTGACCAACTGCCGCCGGCACTGGCTGGTGATGAGCGCTTCGCAGTCCTGTGCGAGCTGCTCCAGGAGGAGTTCGACAACCTCGATCTCTCGCCCATGTTGGTTTACCTGGTCGACGTGGTGCCACCGCAAGTACTGCCGCACCTGGCTGACCAGTTCCACGTCATGGGTCTGGAGGGCTGGCGCTATGCCCGTGACGACCAGGAGCAGCGCGAGCTGATCAAGCGTGCCATCGAGCTGCACCGCTACAAGGGCACGCCCTGGGCCATCGAGCAGGTGCTGGTCACGCTGAACCTCAGCGGCCGGGTGTCGGAGTGGTACGAGTACGGCGGCTCGCCGTATCGCTTCCGCGTTGACATCGAGCTGACAGACCGAGGCATTGATGAGGCCACCTACGACGCCCTGGTCGACCTGATCCGGGAGTACAAGAACAAGCGCTCCCGGCTGGACGCGCTCACCGTCGCACTGACCAACCGCTCCCAAGTACCGGTGATTGCTGCCGCCCTCATCGGTGGCGAGATCACCACCATCTACCCACTACAGCTCGATGGCGTCGAGCAGGCCAGCCCCGTGTTTATCGGAGCCGGCCTGGCGACCATTGAGATCACGACCATTTATCCATTGGAGGCATGATGGCTCAGGACTACTACTGCATCCTTACCAACGCCGGCTTGGCCTACGAGGCGGCGTGTAAGGCCAACCAGGTGCCGATCAAACTGACCCACTTCGCGGTGGGGGATGGCAACGGTGCGGCCTACAACCCCGGCCCCGAGGCCACGGCGCTGCGCCGTGAGACGCACCGGCAGGCAATCAACTCGCTGCTCCAGGACGAAGCCAATCCGAGCTGGCTGATGGCCGAAGCCATGATTGCCGATGATGTGGGTGGCTGGACGATCCGCGAGGTCGGCATCTACACCGACACCGGCCTCCTTTATGCCATCGGGAAGTACCCTGATAGCGTCAAGCCGATCCTGGCCCAGGGCTCTGGCAAGCAGTTCTATGTGCGCGCCATCTTCCAGACCAGCAACGCCACCAGCGTCACCCTGCTGATCGACAACTCGATTGTGATGGCCACCCGCGCGTTCGTCCTGGAGCATGTGCAGGCCGAGCTGGCCAAGCGCGATGCCAAGAACAGCGTGCTGTACACCACAACCGCTGCGATTGCGCTCAGCGGCCTGGGTGTACAGGCAGGGGGCGATTGGCCCAGCGCACTGCCTGCCGGCGCGCGCATCCTGCCCAGGCATCAGGCCGACGCCAAAGACAACGGCATCTATATCGCTGCCGCAGGCGCATGGACTCGGGCGACCGATGCGGATGTAAGCCTTGAAGTGACGCCGGGGCTGCTGATTCCGGTCGAGCAAGGCACTGTGCACGCTGACAGTCTCTGGCAACTGGTCAGCGATGGCCCGATCACCCTGGGCACTACGGCCCTGCAGTTCGAGATGGCCGCAGGACGCACGGGAGTGGCAGGTGGCACCTACGACCAGGTCACGGTCAATGCGCGCGGCCAGGTGGTCGGTGCCACTCGCTCTACCGTGTCCAGCATCGCGGCGGACACCACGCTCACCGCTGCCAGCCGTGGGTTGGTGTTGATCGACGCTGCTGCAGGCAATCGCACCATCACCTTGCCATTGGCCGATGCCGGCCTAGGCGTCATGGATATCCTGCTGCGCCGTGTAGACAACAGCGGCAATCGCCTCAAGGTGCAGGCCAGCGGCGCGAACAAGATCAAGTTCCACACCCACCTAAACGCTGCGGGTTACGCCTTCATTTATCTGATGGGCGCTGGCGACTGGTGGCACCTGCGCAGCGATGGCGCTGGCAACTGGTGGCCAGTCGGCCGGCACGACAGTGATGCACTCGGTCGCCCGGTGTTTGAAAGCACCACCATGGTGTCGCCGGGTGGCTGGGGCGTATTTGCCGGCAGCATGTTCAACCGTGCGGACTGGCCCTGGCTGTGGGATCACGCCCAGCAGTCTGGAATGCTCACTACCGAGGCGGCACGCATCGGCATGGAGGGTGGATGGACTGGAGGTGATGGAGCTGCAACTTTCCGAGGGCCGGAAGGCCGAGGTGAGTTCCTACGCCTGCTGGACGATGGCCGAGGTGTGGATCGCTTCGATGTTAAGGGCACACTCACCAGCGGTAGCGCGGTGATCAGTGCCGTTACTTTCTCGGCTGGCAATTCCGTCGCTATCGGTCAGACCCTTTCAGCCGCTGGCATACCTGTGGGAGCCACGGTTACAGCCTTTACCTCTAACAGCATCACTATGAGTGCGAATGCCACCGCCAGCGGTGCGGCAGTAACCATCACAGTTGCTGGCCGCGTGGCGGGCTCCTCGGCACCAGACGCCATCGCCAAGCACCGCCACCCACAATACGAGTACGACTCGGGTAACTCGGTACCAATCCCGGACGGGGCGACCGCCTCAGACCTGAACGCCAACTACACCGTCGGCTACGACCGCACCTCGCTGATCGGTTACTTCGGCGGGCCAGAAACCAAGCCGCGCAGCCTCGCCTACCCAGGCCGCATCAAACTGATCTGAGGAACCCACTATGCACATCTATATCGCCGACAACGCGGGTGCCCTCACTGGCCCTGTCGAACTCCCGGTAATTCCCGGTCTCGGTATTCAGGTGCCGAGCAATGCCATTCAGCTGGCTGCCAAGCTGGCCAAGCCAGCAGCGGGCAAAGTCTGGGCGCTGGTTGGTGATCAACCCCAGCAACTGGCCGACTTGCGCGGTACGGTTTACCGCACCAGCACAGGTGTAGCCGAGCAGTACAGCGCGCTGGGTGAGCTGCCTGAAGGCCTGACCGCAGTGCCACGGCCTTCATCCGATCACCGCTGGACAGGCAGCGCCTGGGCCTTCGATGCAGCCTTGCAGGCGAGCAATCGCCAAGCTCTATCGGTGGCGCTCTGCCAATCTGTAGACGCTGCAGCCGATGTGGCCCGCGCTAAGGTCGCAGGCGATCCTCTGCGTGCCGTGGAGTATGACCGCGCCGCCAGTGAGGCCCAGGCCTTTTCTGCAGCCAACTACCAGGGCACGGTACCGCCAATGGTTGCCGCCTGGGCAATCAACGGCCGTACCGCACGGCAAGCAGCAGACGGCATCCTGCAGGAGGCCGCGCAGTACAACGCAGCTCTGGTGCTGCTGCGCACCGTGCGCCTGAATGCCAAGGAGCTGATCCGCAATGCAATGACCGCTGGCAATGTCGAGCAGGCGCAGGACATTGCGGATGAAACCATCGCCAGCATCCAAGCCGCCGTCGCCGGCATCGGCAACAACGCAGGGGTTTAGCCATGGGAAGCATCCAGCTGCTGTTCAGCACCACTCACTACCCGTTCAGCGGACTGATTCGCGCCGCCACCTGGTCGCGCTGGAGCCATGTTGCACTGGTTGCCGGACACCATGTGATCGAGGCCGTTGCGCTGGAGGGTGTGCGCCAGGTGTCCAAGACCTACGCCATTGAGCGTGCCTCGGCATACAGCCTGGTGGACCTGCCAGCACGTAACCCGCAGGCCATCATCGACGCTGCGCGCAGCCAGCTCGGCAAGCCCTACGACTGGACGGCCATCGCCGCCCTCGGCCTGCGCCGTGACTGGCAGGAAGACGATGCGTGGTTCTGTTCGGAGTTGGTGGCCTGGGCGGCCGATCAGGCGGGCGAGCCTTGGTTCCGCCAAGAGGCGCTGCGCCGCGTCACCCCTCAGCACATCTGGATGCTGTCACCCGAGCGAGGGCTCTGCCCAATAGAAGGATAAGAGAGGGCTGTCAGCCTGGGTGCGCTAACACCCGAGCTGACCGCCAACCTGCAGATCAGGCCTGCAAGCCAGCCAAGGCCCCCTGCTCACGCGTGAGCGGCGGGGAGCCTACCAGAAGCGCAAAAGGTTTGCAGATGATGAAAGATATTCGTTGTGGTCAGTGTGGCCGCAAGCTGGCAACTGCCAGTGGCTTCACCGAGTTACAGATCAAGTGCCCGCGTTGCCGGACACTCAATCACCTGAAGGCCGAGAGCCTCCTGTTACCGCCATCGAGCGCAACCAGCCATCAGGAGGCACCATGTCCGCACAACCGATCATCCCCTGGATAGGTGGCAAACGCCGTCTTGCAGACCGGATCTTCCCCTTGTTCCCTCAGCACAGCTGCTACGTCGAACCGTTCGCGGGCGGAGCAGCGCTGTTCTTCCTCCGTCCGGTACCGGCCGAGGTCGAAGTGCTCAACGATGTAAACGGCGACCTGATCAACCTCTACCGGGTGGTACAGAACCACCTGGAAGAGTTCGTCCGGCAGTTCAAGTGGGCGCTCAGCAGCCGCCAGGTATTCAAGTGGTTGCAGATGACCCGAGTCGAAACCCTCACAGACATCCAGCGCGCCGCACGCTTCTATTACCTGCAGCAGTCTGCCTTCGGTGGTCGCGTCGATGGCCAGAGCTACGGCACAGCGACTACCCAGCCACCTGGACTTAACCTGCTGCGGATCGAGGAGGCGCTGTCAGCAGCTCACCTGCGGCTTAGCAACACCTACATCGAGCACCTCAGTTGGCAGGAGGTCATTAAGAAGTACGACCGCGAGCACACGCTGTTCTACTGCGACCCCCCGTACTGGGAGACCGAGGGCTATGGCGTGCCGTTCGAGTTCGAGCAGTACCTGGAGATGGCCAGGCTGCTGAAGGTGATCAAGGGCAAGGCGATCATCAGCCTCAACGACCACCCAGCCATCCGCGAATGTTTCGCCGACTTCCACATCGAGACGACCGACATCAAGTACACGGTGGGTGGTGGCAAGGGGAGCGAGGCGAAGGAGGTGCTGATCTTCAGCTGGGACATCCTGGCCGAACCGGCTGGGCTTTTCTGATATTTCTTTGCGCACTATGCAAAAGGGGCCGAAGTGATTTATCTCACCTCAGCCCCTCAATTTTTCGCGCGCGGCGTCAACGCAGCATGGCCGAGCGCAGTAGTTTTCACACGAGCCCGGTGAGGGGGCTTTACAAGCGCATGACCAAGCATAGAATAGCCGCCAGTTGCCGGCGTCCGCCGGTTTCCGAGTTCTCCTCAAATGTCCGAAGCTAATCCCTGCCTCACGTGCGGCGCCTGCTGCGCGTTTTTTCGTGTGTCCTTCTTCTGGGGCGAGTGCCAATCCGCGGGCGGTAGTGTTCCGGACGAGCAGGTCATCCAGATCAGCCATCATTACGTTGCCATGCGTGGCACCGAGAGCAAGCCGGCGCGCTGTACCCAGTTGTTGGGTGATGTCGGCTGTGGCGTGCGTTGCACCATGTACGAGCAGCGTTCCAGCAGTTGCCGCGAGTTCGAGGCGTCCTGGGAGAACGGTGTGCACAATCCGCGCTGTGACGATGCACGCAAGGCCCATGGCCTGCCGCCGCTGACGCCGCCGGTGCAGCCGGTGATCACGCCTGATCGGGTCGCCTGACGGCGGCTGCAGGCCAGCATGTGGCCCGGATGCAATCCGAGGCCGGCAATCGGGATCGCATCCGGGCTGCGGCTTGACGGGCTTCTGACATCCGCTGCGTTCATTACTCAGCTTGCGGCGTGCGGCTTGCAGCATTGAGAATGCACCTTCTTTGTTTTTGGAGGTGGCCGATGGAGGCTCTCGACGCTCTGCTCAACCGTGTTTCCGTTCCTCGGCTGGTCGAACCGGCTCCGGATGCCGCGCAGCGTGATCTGCTGTTTCGTGCCGCTCTGCGTGCCCCTGATCATGGTCAACTGCGGCCCTGGCGTTTTCTGACGGTCGAGGGCCAGGCGCGTGAGCGCATGGGCGAGTTGTTCGCCGAGGCCCTGCAGGTGGCCGATGCCCAGGTGTCGCCTGAGGCGCTGAACAAGGCGCGTGGCATGCCGTTGCGCGCACCATTGCTGGTGGTGGTGATCGCCCGCGTTCAGGCGCATCCCAAGGTGCCTGCGTCCGAGCAGGTGATCGCGGCTGGCTGTGCGGCTCACGGCATCCTGCTGGCGGCGCATGCCCAGGGTATCGGGGCGGTCTGGCGTACCGGAGACATGGCCTACAACGCCCATGTGGGCAAAGGCCTGGGCCTGGCTGCGGACGAGCAGGTCATTGCCTATCTCTATCTCGGCACGCCGGAACGTGAGTTGCGCCGTGCCCCGCAAGTGCTCGTCGAGGACTTCGTCAGCGCCTGGCAGGGCTGAGCGAATAGCGCTTCAGCCTGCCTGCTGTGTGGCCGGCAGGCTGAGCGTGGCGATGAAGCCGCCCTCAGGATGGTTGGCCAGCAGCAGCTCGCCACCATGGCGTTGAGCGGCCCTGCGGGCGATGGCCAGCCCGAGGCCGTGGCCGGAATTGCTCTGGCCGGGCGCGCGAAAGAAGGGTTCACCCAACTGTTGCAGGTGCTCGCTGGCTACGCCCGGGCCATGGTCGCGCACGCTCAGTGCGACATCCGATCCCTGGCGCTGCACGCTGATGATGACCGGTCGATCCGCCGGACTGAAGCGAAAGGCGTTGCGTAGCAGGTTGTCCAGTGCGCGTTCCAGCATCTCCGGCCAGCCTTCCAGGCGTGCCCCGGGGTCGAGATCGATCTGCAGTCGTTGTTGCGGGGCGGTCAGACGCGCGTCGTCCTGAAGGTTGTCGATCAAGGCGCTCAGGTCGACGCTTTGTGCTGCGCCCGGGTCTGCATCCAGACGGGCCAGGGCAAGAATTTCACTGATCAGCGTTTCCAGCCGATCGCATTCCTGGCTTAGCCGTGGCCAGAGTTTTTCCCGTTCCGCCGCATCGGCGCGCTCGGCCAGGGCCAGAGCGATGCGCAGGCGTGCCAGGGGCGAGCGCAACTCGTGAGACACATCGCGCAGCAACTGGCGCTGGCTGCCGATCAAGCCCTGCAGGCGTTCGCCCATGCGGTTGAAGTCCTTGGCCAGCAGGCCCAGTTCATCGCGGCGGGTGGCCAGGCGAGCCAGGCTGTTCTGCTGGTAGGCGGTCTGGCCGAGGTCATGCACGGCACCGCGCAGGCGATCCAGCGGGCGGGTGATCGACAGCGTCAGCATCAGGCTGAACAGCGTCAGTACCACCAGGGCGATGGCGATAGCACTGAGTGGCCAGAACAGGCTGCCACGGTGCCAGGCTGCCAGCTCCGGGTGTGGGATCCGGTAGATGAACAGGTAGCTTTCGCCGCTTTCCGGGCTGGTGTATTCGGCCGTCAGGCGGCGCCATGGCAGGCGCCGGTCATCGCCGTGACGGGCCTCGAAGGCTGCTGCGCGTGATGGGAAAGTGCCTTTGACCAGTTGCTGGCCGCTCTCGCCAAGTACCTGGGTGTCGATGCGGTACTTACGCTTGCGTTGCTCGAGGAAGTCCTGCGCGGCTGCCGGCCCCTGCTCCTCGTAGCGCTTGACCCATTTGCTGTCGAGGCCGTCCAGGCCTGGGTGCAGGCTCAGGATCCAGGCGTCCTGGTTGAGCGCGCGCCCGAGCAGCAGCGACAGGCCTGCGACCAGGGCGATGGCCAGCCAGAAACTCGCCAGAATGCGCCAGAACAATGAACGCACGGTGATTCCTCATGCAAAAGCCGCCGGGCTCGGAGAGCGCGGCGGCGGGTCAAAGAGAGTGGATCAGTTGGTCTTGCTGTCCTTCTCGGCCTTCCAGGCCTTGAACTCGGCCATCTCGGCGCGACGGGCCTGCATTTTCTTCTGGTGCTCGTCGAAGGCTTTCTGCTGCTCGGGGTTGAGCAGGTCACGCAGCGCCTTGTGCTGATCGGCGCGGGCCTTGTCCAACTCCTTCTTCATGGCCTGTTTCTCGGCTTCCGGCAGCTTGTCCAGGTAGCGCTTGGTGATGTCGCGATGGGTCTTCATCTGCTCGCCCATCAGTTTGCGGAATTCCTGGCGCTGCTCCTGGCTCAGGTTGAGCTCCTTGAACATGCCGTGGTCGCGCTCATGGTGGCGTGGACCTGCCTCGGGCATGGCGAAGGCCAGGGTCGGCAGCGTGGCAGCGAGCAGCAGGGCGGTGAGGGTCTTGCGCATGGTGATTCTCCTTGTCTCGAAACCGGTAACGACCGGATGGGCTCATTATGCGGCGGTCAAGGTCAAGGGCAGTCAGGCGTGGGTAAAGCTTGGGTAAAGACGATGTTGCGGCTTATTTACGCTGCACGCAGGTGTGCTCACTGCGCGTAGTAGTAGCCACGCCCGCGCAGGGCGAGAATGCGCGGGCGACCGTCAGGGTGCGGACCGAGCTTCTTGCGCAGGTTACTCACGTGCATGTCCAGGCTACGGTCGTAGAGCGTCAGCTTGCGGCCTAGCGCCAGTTGCGCCAGGGCCTGTTTGTCCACCGGCTCGCCCGGTTGCTGCAGCAGGGCTTCGAGCAAACGGCTTTCGGAGAGTGTCAGGGGAATGTCGTGCTCGCCGATGCTGACCACGCCGCGATTGGGGCTGAAACTGAGGTCGCCCAGCTGCAGCTGGCTGCTGGCCGGTGCGGGCGCGGTGCGGCGCAGCACGGCCCGCAGACGCGCAGTCAGCTCGCGCGGATCACAGGGCTTGGCCAGATAGTCATCGGCGCCCAGCTCCAGCCCGAGGATGCGGTCCAGCGGCTCGCCGCGGGCGGAGAGCATCAGCACTGGCAGCTCCGGATGCTCGCCGCGTAGCTGCTTGAGCAACTCCAGGCCGCTGCCGTCCGGCAGCATTACATCGAGCACCACGGCGTCAGGTGCCTGCGTGAGGAGAGCCTGGCGGGCCCCCGCAGCCTCGTGGCAGGCGGTGACCTGAAAGCCCTCCTGGGTCAGCCAGCTGGCCAGCAGCTCGCAGAGTTCCTGGTCATCATCGATCAGCAGCAGGCGGCTCATGGCTCAGTTGATCCACTCGCGGCGGGTCTTGCGGCGACCGCGCAGCAGGGCGCCGAACACCACCGAGACCAGGCTCAGGGCAGCGCCGAGGGCAAACCAGGTCTGCTCCTCGCTAAGCAGTCGCGGCTGGCTCTGTGCCTGGCTTTCCTTGAGTTGCACGCGCAAACGCTGGTTTTCCTGGCGCAGGCGCTGCAGTTGCACGGTACTGCTCTCTTGCTGCTCGTTGCGCAGTTGCTCGCTTTGCGCCAGACGTTGCTCCAGTTCCTGGCGCTGATTGTCGACGCTTGCCGCCGGAGCCTGTGGCTGGGCGAGTTCTTCTTCTGCCTGTAGCGACGCGCAGCTCAGCAGCAGGGTGACCAGCAGGGATAGCGGGATCGAGCGCATCGCGATTCCTTTTATGCAAGAGCAGCGTAGGTGGCGCTCTGTCGGAGGATATTTACAAATTGCTGCGTTCGGCCAGGCTGCGTGGAATCAGCCTGAAAGTGCTCATGTACAACTCGTACACCGCGCTTTTTCGGGCCAGCCGTCGTCTGAGTTGAGACCGCTGGTGGTTGCGCCTTGCCTTGCCTGGCCTGCGCTGGCTGCTTTGTAAACAGTCCCTCAGGGCAGCACTTTCTTGAAAGGTTTGACCACGACATTGGCATACACGCCGGCTGCGCGATAAGGGTCGGCATCGGCCCATTTCTGCGCGGCTTCGAGGGATTCGAACTCGGCAACCACCAGACTGCCGCTGAAACCCGCTGGGCCTGGATCGTTGCTATCGACAGCCGGATGCGGGCCGGCCAGCAGCAGGCGACCTTCCTGCTTCAACTGCTCCAGACGGGCGAGATGAGCGGGGCGGGTAGCCAGGCGATTTTCCAGGGAGTTTTCGACGTCGGTGGCGATGATGGCGTAGAGCATCTCAATCCTTATTGGGGGTCGAAGCGCGGAGGGAAGAAGCATTTGGGTGCCGCTAGAAACCTTAGGTGAGGCAGTCAGTACAATACCGATGGCGGCCCCGCAAAAACAGACGAAGAAGCGCAGTTTACGAGCTGTAATAAGCACTTTTAGCCGGTTTTTAACAGGGTGGTGGCCGCGCAAGCGGTTTGTAGCGGTATCCATTTACGCCACACGGCAACAGCCTTGGCGCTAATGTGGGGCATAATAACAAACATCAAACTCAACGAAAGCGCCGCCATGATTGTCGATTTGCACTGCCACAGCACCGCCTCCGATGGCGCCCTGGCCCCCTCCGTACTGGTGGGACGGGCGTATGAGCGGGGTGTGCGGCTGCTGGCACTGACCGATCACGACACCCTGGAAGGCCTCGATGAGGCGCACCGTGCTGCCGAGCCGTTGGGTATGCAGTTGGTCAATGGCATCGAGTTGTCCTGTACCTGGGGTGGGGCGACCATTCATGTACTGGGCTATGCCTTCGAGCGTGACGCCCCGGCGCTGCGAGCGGCCATCGAGGCGCTGCATCACGGGCGCTGGCAGCGTGCCGAGGAGATCGATCGCCGGCTGGCGGCCAAAGGCATGCCGGGGGCGCTGGAGGGCGCGCGAGCCGTCCAGCAGGAACTCGGTGACAGCGGTAACGCGCCGGCGCGGCCGCACTTCGCCGAGTTTCTCGTGCGTGCCGGTCATGTGCGTGACCGTGCCGAGGCATTTCGCAAGTGGCTGGGCTCGGGCAAGTTGGGCGACGTCAAGCAGCATTGGCCCATGCTGGAAGAAACCATTGCCACCTTGCGTTCGGCCCGCGCCTGGATCAGCCTGGCGCATCCGTGGCAGTACGACTTTACTCGCAGTAAGCGTCGACGCCTGGTGGCCGAATTCGCGGCGGCCGGTGGCCATGCCCTGGAAGTGGTCAATGGCATGCAGCCGGCCGAACAAGTCGGAGGCCTGGCGATTCTGGCGCGTGAGTTCGGCTTGATGGCCAGTGTCGGCAGCGATTTCCATGCGCCGGGCGACTGGTCCGAGCTGGGCATGTACCGGCCTTTGCCCGATGACCTGACCGCGCTCTGGGAGCGCTTCGAACATGAACAGCCATCCGCTGTCACTTCATGAGCAGGGAGCAAGTGTGAGTCAATTTTTCCAGATTCATCCGGAAAACCCACAGGCACGCCTGATCAAACAGGCCGTGGAAATCATTCGCAGCGGCGGTGTGGTGGTTTATCCCACCGATTCCTCGTACGCACTGGGCTGCGCCATCGGCGACAAGAATGCGGTAGAGCGCATTCGCCGTTTGCGTCAGCTCGACGACAAGCACAACTTCACCCTGGTTTGCCGCGACCTTTCGCAGATCGGCCTATTCGCCAAGGTCGATACTGCCGCCTTCCGCCTGCTGAAGAATCACACCCCGGGCCCTTACACCTTCATTCTCAGCGCCACCCGCGAAGTGCCACGCATGCTGCTGCACCCCAAGCGTCGCACCATCGGCATCCGCATTCCCAGTCATCCCATCGCCCTGGCGTTGCTGGAGCAGTTGGGCGAGCCGTTGATGAGCGTCAGCCTGATCATGCCGGGCGATGAGCTGCCGATGTCCGACCCCTATGAAATGCGCCAGATCCTCGAGCATCACGTCGACCTGATCATCGATGGTGGCTTTGGCGGGCTGGAGGCCTCTACCGTGGTCAATCTTGCTGACGAAAGCCCTGAAGTCGTGCGCGTCGGTTGCGGCGACCCGACGCCCTTCAACGATCTCTGACGCAGCGTTTTCCGTTGTGGCTGCGGCTACCCTATACTCCGCGATCTTGTCTGGATTATGGATAGAACGGTTTGAGCTTTAACGACTCCGAGCGTCGGGTGCTATCAGGGATGCGTCCGAGCGGTCGTCTGCATCTCGGGCACTACCATGGTGTGCTGAAGAACTGGGTCAAGTTGCAGCACGAGTACGACTGCTTCTTCTGCATCGTCGACTGGCATGCACTGACCACCGACTACGCCGAAGCCGGCCAGCTTTCCCAACACGTCATGGACGTGGCGGTGGATTGGCTGGCTGCAGGGGTAAGCCCCAGCTCCGCGACGCTGTTCGTGCAGTCGCAGGTGCCGGAGCATGCCGAGCTGCATCTGCTGCTGTCGATGATCTGCCCGCTCAGCTGGCTGGAGCGTGTGCCGTCGTACAAGGAGCAGCAGGAGCGCCAGAGCGGCAAGGACCTTTCCACCTATGGCTTTCTCGGCTACCCGCTGCTGCAGGCGGCGGACATTCTGCTGTACCGTGCCGGGCAAGTGCCGGTGGGTGCCGATCAGCTCCCGCATATCGAATTTGCCCGCGAAGTGGCGCGACGGTTCAACCACCTATATGGCAGCGAACCGGATTTCGAACTGAAGGCCGAAGCTGCCATCGGCAAGTTGGGCAAGAAGGTCGGCAAGCTCTACTCCAACCTGCGCAAGGCCTACCAGGAGCAAGGTGATGCCCAGGCGCTGGAGACGGCGCGCGCCCTGCTCAAGGAGCAGACCAGCATCACCCTGGGTGATCAGGAGCGTCTGTACGGTTACCTTGAAGGCGGCGGCAAGGTGATCCTGGCCGAGCCACAACCGATGATCTCGGAGTATTCGCGAGTACCGGGGCTGGATGGGCAGAAGATGGCCAAGTCCACCGGCAACGCCATATTCCTGCGCGACAGCGACGCCGAGATCGAGGAAAAACTGCGACGCATGCCCACCGATCCGGCGCGGGTGCACCGTGACGATCCGGGTGAGCCGCAGCGTTGTCCGGTCTGGCCGCTGCATCAGCTGTATTCCAGCGACGAGCAGTTGCATTGGGTGGTCGAGGGCTGTCGCGCCGCCTCGATTGGCTGTCTCGATTGCAAGAGCGTGCTGTGCTCGTCTCTGCAGGCCGAGCTGATACCACTGCAGCAGCGCGCCATCGACTACGAGGACAGCCCGGACCTGGTGCGCAGCATCCTTGCCGAAGGCGCCGAGCACGCGCGTGACGAGGCGCGTGAAACCCTGGCCGAAGTGCGTCTGGCCATGGGCCTTAATTATCGTTGAAGGAGCGCCCGTCGATGAGTGAGCCCGCCACGCCAGCCGCTGACAGCCAGGCCGGTGCCCAGCAGGAGCTGCCGTTCGCCCTGGTCTATGGCGAGGCCGTCACCGAGCTGCCGCTGGACCTCTATATTCCCCCGGACGCGCTGGAGGTCTTTCTCGAGGCCTTCGAGGGGCCGTTGGATCTGTTGCTCTATCTGATTCGCAAACAGAACATCGATATCCTCGACATCCCGGTCGCCGAGATCACCAAGCAATACATGGGCTACGTCGAGCTCATGCATTCGGTACGCCTGGAACTGGCTGCCGAATACCTGGTAATGGCCGCCATGCTTGCCGAAATCAAGTCGCGCATGCTGCTGCCGCGCTCGGCCGAAGCCGAGGAGGAAGAGGACGACCCGCGCGCCGAGTTGATCCGCCGTTTGCAGGAATACGAGCGCTTCAAGGCGGCTGCCGAGGGTATCGACGAACTGCCACGCGTCGGCCGTGACGTCACCGTCCCCAGGCTCGATGCTCCCGAAGCCAGGGCGCGCAAGCTGCTGCCGGACGTCAGCCTGGAGGAAGTGCTGCTGTCGATGGCCGAAGTGCTGCGCCGCGCCGACATGTTCGAAAGCCATCAGGTTACCCGTGAGGCCCTTTCTACCCGCGAGCGCATGAGTGAGGTGCTGGAACGCCTCAAAGGCGGAGCGTTCGTGCCTTTCGTCGAACTGTTCGCGGCCGAGGAGGGGCGGCTTGGTGTGGTCGTGACCTTCATGGCGGTGCTCGAATTGATCAAGGAATCCCTGGTCGAGCTGGTGCAGAATGAGCCATTCGCCGTCATTCACGTCCGAGCCCGTGCCGAATGAACCTCAACGACCCCAAAGACCTGGCCCAATTGCTCGAAGCCTTTTTACTGGCTTCCGGCAAAGCGCAGTCGCTCGAACGCCTTTTCGAACTCTTCGAGGAGGGTGAGCGGCCCGAGCCGCAGCAGTTCAAGGCCGCGCTGGAAGTCCTGCGCCAATCCTGCGAGGGGCGTGCCTTCGAGTTGAAAGAGGTGGCCTCGGGCTACCGCCTGCAGGTGCGCGAGCGCTTCGCTCCCTGGGTCGGCCGGCTCTGGGAGGAGCGCCCACAGCGTTATTCCCGCGCCTTGCTGGAAACCCTGGCGCTGATCGCCTACCGCCAGCCGATCACGCGCGGCGAGATCGAGGATGTGCGCGGCGTGGCAGTCAACAGCAACATCACCAAGACCTTGCTCGAGCGTGAATGGATTCGTGTGGTGGGCTATCGCGACGTGCCGGGGCGCCCGGCGATGTTCGCCACGACCAAGGGCTTTCTCGATCACTTCAACCTGAAAAGCCTCGACGAACTGCCGCCGCTCGCCGCCTTGCGCGAGCTGGAACCGGAGCCTGAACTGGCGCTGGACGACGAGGCGGAGGTGCCGGCTGGGTTGCAGGCGCGCGTCGATCTGGCGTTGCAGGAAGATGGCGAGGCCGTCGAGCCGCGTGAGGAAACCAGCTTCCGCAGCCTGCTGGCCGAGCTGGATACCATGGAGCAAGGGCTCAAGACCGATTTCGATGACCTGCGCCTGGCCGAGGAAGACGAGGCAGGTGAGTCTGATGAAGCAGTCGAAGATGACCTGGCCGACCTGGACGGCGATCAGTCGTTGCATTGAGCGCGTTTAAGCCGTTTATCGAATACTTCAATCTCGCTGCCGCTTGCCCGGCCTTTATCCTTGCGCCCATCCGATCCTGCCGTTTCAGGAGATCCCATGAGCAAGAGCCCGTGCATCAAGGTCTGTGAGTTCGAGAAGGACATCTGCCTCGGTTGCGGCCGCAGTCGCCAGGAAATCAAGGGCTGGAAGCGCCTGGGCAAGGGCGAGCGTCTGCTTCTGCTGGCCGAGGCCGATATGCGACTGCTGGCGCTGGAGGCGACCGGGCGGCGCAAGTTCTGATTACGCCGGAATTCGTAAAGCGCGCCGTTCTGCGCTTTTCGCTGTCGCCTGGCCGAGCCTCGGCTACCCTAAGAGCGCTGTAGTGCGTATGATGCGCGCCCTTCGATCATCCTTTACTACACCGGGAGGTGCCCAAGATGACTGAGCACGAACAACCGCGTCCTGCAGGCGAGAAACTGCAGAAAGTCCTGGCCCGTCTCGGGCTGGCTTCGCGCCGCGAAATCGAAACCTGGATCGCCGAAGGGCGGGTCAAGGTCAATGGCGCTGCCGCGACCCTGGGCCAGCGCGTCGATGCCAACGACGCCATCGCCCTCGATGGCCGCTTGCTCAAGCGTGAAGAAATCACCGGCTCGGTACGCCGCGTGCTGATCTACAACAAGCCGGACGGCGAGATCTGCACCCGTGACGACCCGGAAGGCCGCCCGACCGTATTCGACCGCCTGCCGCGTCCCAAAGAAGGGCGCTGGATCAACATCGGTCGCCTCGACATCAACACCACCGGCCTGTTGCTGTTCACCACCGATGGTGAGCTGGCCAACCGCCTGATGCACCCCTCCTATCAGATGGACCGTGAATACGCGGTGCGTGTGCGTGGCGAGGTGACCGAGGAAATGCTGGAAAACCTCAAGACCGGCGTGATGCTCGAGGATGGCCCGGCCAAGTTCACCGACATCAAGGAAGCGCCCGGTGGCGAAGGCTTCAACCACTGGTATCACTGCGTGGTCATGGAAGGGCGCAACCGTGAGGTGCGTCGTCTGTGGGAGTCCCAGGGACTGGTAGTGAGCCGTCTGAAGCGCGTGCGTTTCGGTCCGGTGTTCCTGACATCCGAACTGACCATGGGCCGCTGGCGGGAAATGGACCAGCGCGAAGTCGACATCCTCAGCGCCGAAGTCGGCCTGACTCCGCAGGCACTGCCGGCGATGAAGGAAAAGACGCGCGAGAAGCTCGACCGCCTGCAGCGCAAGTCGGCCAAACCGGTGGACGTGCGTGGCAAGCGTGTATTGCGTCCGGCGAAAGATGAGGCAGGCGCCGAAAACGCTCGCCCGAGCCGTGCTCCGCGCCGCGAGGAAGCCGAGCAGCGTACGCCGCGTGGCCCGCGTAAAGAGGGTGGTGAGCGTCGCGAGAATGGTCGTGGCGCACCCATTGCGGAGCGTCCGGGTGACGTCAAGAAGCGCCAGCCGCGTCCGGCCGTTGAGCTGGCCGATCGTCCGGCGCGCAAGCCACGCCCGGCCACGCCTGTTAAGCGCCCGCCGTCTGGTGACGGCCAGCGCCCTGGCTTCGGCCGCAAGCGCTGAGCAACGAAAAGGGACTCCGCGGAGTCCCTTTTTTCATTCTGGCCCGAATTGCATCCGGGCTATGCAGAGCAGCTTTTCAGCCCGCCATGGACAGGCGATTGCGACCTTCGCGCTTGGCGACATACAGCGCGTTGTCAGCGCGGCGCAACAGGCTTTCGCTCGACTCGCCCGGCAGCAGGCTGGAGCAGCCCAGGCTGATGGATACTTCGATGGGGCGGCCGGCATCCAGGCATTGCAGCTCCATCACCGCAAAGCGCAGGCGCTCGCCCACTAGCGCCGCCCCTTCGCGGTTGGTGCCGGAGAGAATGACCAGAAATTCCTCGCCACCGTAGCGAAAGACCATGTCGATGTTACGCAGCTGGTTCTTCAGGGTCTGGGCCACCGCTTTCAGCACCTCGTCGCCAAGTGCATGCCCGTGGTTGTCGTTGATGCTCTTGAAGTGGTCGATGTCGAGCATCAGCAGCGACAAGGGTTGCAGGTTGCGGCGGGCCAGATCCACCTCGCGCTGCAGCACCTGGTCCATGGCGATGCGATTGCCGGTATCGGTCAACGGGTCGCGCAGCGCGCTTTGCAGGGCCGTGCGGTAGAGCAGGGCGTTGCGCAGCGGGAACAGCAGGCTGGCCAGCAAGGATTCCAGCTGGGTCAATTCATCTTCGGCAAAGCGCTGCTTGCGGCGGAAAATCAGCTCGCCCAGGTATTCGCCCTCATGGCTCAGGCGGTAGCCGGCCGAATGAGGCGCGCGCTCGCCCAGCTCGAGGCGCAGATCGTGCGACGGATGCTGGAAGGCCAATGCATCGAGTGGCACCAGGCGCTGCACTTCGCGAAAGAACAGCGTGAGGATCCGTTCCACGTCCAGGCTGGTCTGCAGTTGCAGGCTCAGTTGGTGGCGCAGCTCGACCAGGCTGGCAGGCTTGAGCGGCAGGTTGCGCGTGCCGGTAAAGCCAAGACGCTGCAATTTGGCAGCGTCGAAATCGATGGTGTTGGACTGGCTGGGGGGGACCATGGAGCTGAACCTCTGGCGCGATGGTGCGACGAGAGGGTTAGAGCGAATTTCATGCCAGGTGGTTCAAGATAGATAAAATGTCTTTTAAATCAGCTTATTAGCTGTTTTTTCAGGGCGGGGCCGGCAAGCGATTGCCGGTTGTCTGACGGTGGTGCTGGCAATGTGCTGCCGCCCGGCAAGGGGCGCGGCGGATTTCTGTCGTGCCATGGCCCGTTGATTGCCAGCGGGCCATGGCCTGGGCCCTATTGCGCGTCGAATGCCTGGCCGTTGACACCTTTGCTGTCCGGGCCCATCAGGTAGAGGTAGAGCGGCATGATGTCCTCGGGCAGCGGGCGCGTAGCCGGGTTCTCTCCTGGGTAGGCCTGGGCGCGCATGGCCGTGCGGGTCGCGCCCGGATTGATGCTGTTGGCGCGCACGCTGGCGATGCCGTCGAGCTCGTCCGCCATGACTTGCATCAGGCCCTCGGTAGCAAACTTCGATACCGCGTAGGCGCCCCAGTAGGCGCGCCCCTTGCGCCCGACGCTGCTGGAGGTGAAGGCGACGGAGGCATCCTCCGAGAGCTTGAGCAGCGGCAGCAGGGTGCTGCTGAGCATGAACATGGCGTTGACGTTGATGTGCATCACGCGCATGAAGTTATCGCCGGACAGCTGCTCCAGCGGCGTGCGTGGGCCGAGGATCGAAGCGTTGTGCAGCAGGCCGTCGAGGCGGCCGAATTCGTTCTCGATCAGCACCGCCAGTTCGTCGTACTGATGCGGCAGGGCGGTTTCCAGATTGAAGGGGATCACCACCGGCTGCGGGTGACCGGCCGCCTCGATCTCGTCATAAATCTGGCTCAGGTTGGCTTCGGTCTTGCCCAGCAGCAGCACGGTCGCGCCGTGGGCGGCGAAAGTCTTGGCGGCGGCGGCGCCGATACCGCGGCCGGCACCGGTGATCAGGATGACGCGATCCTTGAGCAGGTCTGGGCGGGCGGTGTAATCGAACATGTTCTGGGTCCTTCGGGGAGCATTGATTGGTGCGGCGGGCCTGACCCGCCAAGTAGCCTGACGACGGGCGGCGCCCGCTTTATACCTTCAGCAGCTGCACAGGGCGCGGTCGAGAATCGCGCGCAGCTCCTGGGGCTGGTCGACGACCACGTCGGCGCCCCAGTTGCGCGGGTTGTCTTCGGGGTGGATATAGCCGTAGGTCACCGCCGCAGTACGGCAGCCGGCGGCGCGGCCGGACTCTATATCGCGGGCATCGTCGCCGATGAACAGCACTTCCTCGGGTTTGACTCCCATTTGCTGGCAGGCGAGCAGCAGCATGTCCGGCGCCGGTTTGCTCTGCTCGACGTGGTCGGGGCAAACCAGTACCGCCGAGCGCCCCGCCAGATTCAGGCCCTGCATGATCGGTTCGGCGTAGCGCAGCGGCTTGTTGGTGGCAACGCCCCACAGCAGTCGTGCCTGTTCGATGTCGTCGAGCAGGGCTTCGATGCCGTCGAACGGGCGGGTGAGCACGGCGCAGTGTTGCTGGTAGCGCTCCAGAAACTCCTGACGCAGGGCTTCGAAGGCTGCCGAGTCCGGGGCTGCGTCGAAGGCGCAGGCGACCATGGCGCGTGCGCCACCGGATACCTGGTCACGAATGGCCTTGTCTGCCAGGGGCGGCAGGCCCCGGGCGGCGCGCATGGCCTGGGTGATCGCGATGAAGTCCGGCGCCGAGTCGAGCAGGGTGCCGTCCATGTCGAAAAGAACTGCTTTCAAACGCATGCGGGCTACTCCTTGCGCAGCGTCTGGATCATGTAATTGACGTCGACGTCAGCTTCCAGCTTGTAGTGCTTGGTCAGCGGGTTGTAGGTCAGGCCGATGATGTCCTTGACCTCCAGCCCGGCTGCGCGGCTCCAGGCGCCCAGTTCGGAGGGGCGGATGAACTTCTTGAAGTCGTGGGTACCGCGTGGCAGCAGGCGCAGGATGTATTCGGCACCGATCACGGCGAACAGGTACGCCTTGGGATTGCGGTTGATGGTGGAGAAGAACACCTGGCCGCCCGGCTTGACCAGCTTGTGGCAGGCGCGGATGACCGAGGACGGATCGGGTACGTGCTCGAGCATCTCCAGGCAGGTGACGACATCGAACTGGCCCGGCATTTCCTCGGCCAGGGCTTCGGCGGTGATCTGCCGGTAGTCGACTTCCACGCCGGATTCCAGCTGGTGCAACTGCGCGACCGAAAGCGGCGCCTCACCCATGTCGATGCCCATGACAGTGGCGCCCCGCTGGGCCATGGCTTCGCTGAGAATGCCGCCGCCGCAGCCGACGTCCAGCACACGTTTGCCGGCGAGGCCGACGCGCTCGTCGATCCAGTTGACCCGCAGCGGGTTGATGTCGTGCAGAGGTTTGAACTCGCTTTGAAGGTCCCACCAGCGGTGTGCCAGGGCCTCGAATTTGGCGATTTCGGCGCGGTCGACGTTGCTCATAAGCATCTCTATTCAAAGCGTGGAAAGCGTGCTGCCGCTATGTTGCCAGTTTAAGAACGGGCGTGGGGCGGCGCGGATTCGTTCAATGTATGTCAGTTTGTCGCAGTCGTTTCGAGAGCGTAGCCCGGATGCAATCCGGGGCGGCTGTATTCTTCCCGGATTTCATCCGGGCTGCCTTTGGGCAATCCTGGTTCCCCATTCCCTGGCCTTGGCGATCAGCTCGCTTTCGTCCATGCGGGTCAGGCGCCCATCGTCCAGCAGCTGCTTGCCGCCCACCCAAAGGTGTTTCACGCAGTCGCGGCCGCTGGCGTAGACGAGCTGCGATACCGGGTCGTAGATCGGTTGCTGGGCCAGGCCGGAAAGGTCGAAGGCGACCACGTCGGCCAGCTTGCCCAGTTCCAGCGAGCCGGTCTGTGTGTCCAGTCCCAGTGCGCGGGCGCCATTCAGGGTCGCCATGCGCAGGGCGCTGTGGGCATTGAGGGCGGTGGCCGAGCCCGCGACGGCCTTGGCCAGCAGGGCGGCGGTACGGGTTTCGCCGAGTAGGTCGAGGTCGTTGTTGCTGGCGGCGCCGTCGGTGCCGATGGCGACATTGACGCCGGCCTGCCACAGGCGTTCGACCGGACAGAAGCCGCTGGCCAGCTTCAGGTTGGACTCGGGGCAATGCACGATGCTGCAGTTGTGTTCCACCAGCAGCTCCAGATCCTCGTCATCGATCTGGGTCATGTGCACGGCCTGAAAGCGCGGGCCGAGCAGGCCGAGGCGCGCCAGGCGCGCCAGTGGGCGCTCGCCGTGTTTGCTGACGGCTTCGGCCACTTCCTGCGCGGTTTCGTGCACGTGCATATGAATGCCGGCATCCAGCTCGTCAGCCAGCACGCGTATCTGCTCGAGCTTGTCGTCGCTGACGGTGTAGGGCGCGTGCGGGCCGAAGGCGATGCGGATGCGTGGGTGCTGCTTGAGGTCATCGAACAGTTGCAGGCCCTTGCGCAGCGCCTCGTCGGCATTGAGGGCGCCGGGCACGGGAAAGTCCAGCACCGGGATCGTGATCTGTGCCCGCATGCCTGACTTGTGCACGCACTCGACCGCCGTCTGCGGGTAGAAATACATGTCGGAGAAGCAACTGATGCCGCCCTTGATCTGTTCGGCGATGGCCAGGTCGGTACCGTCGCGGACGAAATCCTCGTCGACCCATTTCCCTTCGGCTGGCCAGATGTGTTCATGCAGCCAGGTCATCAGCGGCAGGTCATCGGCAATGCCGCGCAGCAGCGTCATGGCTGCATGGCCATGAGCGTTGATCAGCCCGGGGGCGAGCAGGCACTGTGGCAGCTCTCGCACCTGTGTCGCGGGGTGGCGCAGCGCCTCTGCGCGCGGAGCGATCAGTGCGATGCGTCCGTCGCGGATGCCCAGGCCGTGATCGCGCAGGACCACGCCCGCCGGCTCCACGGGCACCAGCCAGGTGGGCAGCAGCAACAGGTCGAGAGGGGCTTCGGGCATGGAGGGTTGTCCGTCTGGCTTGATCGGTGCAGGGAAGGTCGCCAGTGTATAGATGAACGCGCGCAGCTTGAAGCCGTGAGGGGCTGCCGGATTGTTCGGTTGGTGCCTGCCAGTCTGCGTATAATCGGCGATTTTTTGGCGGTGCAGGATGGAGTGCGTGATGCGCGAGCAATTGCTGGCGGTGGAGAGGGTTCAGGCAATCGAGTGGCGCGACGGTGCGTTGTATTTGCTCGATCAGCGCCTGCTGCCGCATCGGCAGACCTGGTTGCGCTTTGACTCCGCTGCCGAAGTGGCGGATGCGATTCGCGACATGGTGGTGCGCGGTGCGCCGGCCATTGGCATCGCTGCAGCCTATGGTCTGGTGCTGGGCACCCGTGCTCGGCTGCAGGTGGGCGGTGACTGGCGTGAGGCGCTGGACGCTGATTTTGCCTGTCTCGAGCGCGCACGCCCCACCGCGGTCAATCTGTCCTGGGCGTTGCAGCGCATGCGTGAACGCCTGGCGCGGATCAAGGCGGGCGATGACGCTCTGGCGCTGCTCGAAGCCGAGGCGATCGGTATTCATGTCAGCGATCGCGAAGCCAATCTGACCATGGCGCAGCTGGGTATGGAGCTGATCCGCAAGCATCAGGGCAACCCGCAGGTGCTGCTGACCCACTGCAATGCCGGCGCCCTGGCCACTGGCGGCTTTGGCACGGCGCTCGGGGTGATCCGCGCGGCGCACCTGGAGGGCCTCGTCGAGCATATTTATGTCGATGAAACCCGCCCCTGGCTGCAAGGCGCCCGGCTGACTGCCTGGGAACTGGCTGGCGATGGCGTGCCGGTCAGTCTCAATGCCGATGCGGCGGCAGCGCACCTGATGAAGACCAAGGGCATTACCTGGGTGATAGTCGGGGCTGATCGCATCACTGCCAATGGCGACGTTGCCAACAAGATCGGCACCTACCAGTTGGCCGTCAATGCCATGCATCACGGTGTGCGCCTGATGGTGGTGGCGCCGAGTTCGACCATCGACATGAGCCTGGAAAGCGGCGAAGACATCCTGCTCGAGGAGCGCGATGGTCGTGAGTTGCTGGAGGTGGCGGGGCAGCGCGTGGCGGCGGACGTGCCTGCGGTCAATCCGGTGTTCGATGTGACGCCCGCAGATCTGGTCGATTACCTCGTGACCGAGAAGGGGGTGGTCGAGCGTCCCGACAGCGCCAAGATGGCGCAACTGATGTGCCGCAAGCGCCTGCACTGAACCTGCCGCGCACGCCCCTCTGCGGGGTAGGTGTGTGGCACGCTTTGTGGTAATCTCCGGCAGTTTTCAAGGGGGCTGACTAAAGCCGCCTTCACTGCATCGAATCGTGACATAACTCGTTGATTTGTCGTGAGTCGCTGATGGCCTGAGGCTATCGCGACGTGCTCCATGGCGTTCAGGAAGAATGACGCGGAGTTTCACCAGAAAAAGGAACCAGGCTTCTCATGGGCGAACTGGCCAAAGAAATCCTCCCGGTCAATATCGAAGACGAGCTGAAACAGTCCTACCTCGACTACGCGATGAGCGTGATCGTCGGGCGTGCGCTGCCGGATGCGCGCGATGGCTTGAAGCCTGTCCACCGCCGTGTGCTCTATGCCATGAGCGAGCTGGGCAACGACTGGAACAAGCCCTACAAGAAATCCGCCCGTGTGGTCGGTGACGTGATCGGTAAATACCACCCGCACGGCGACACGGCGGTGTACGACACCATCGTGCGTATGGCGCAGGACTTCTCCCTGCGCTACCTGCTGGTCGACGGTCAGGGCAACTTCGGTTCGGTCGACGGCGACAACGCCGCTGCCATGCGATACACCGAAGTGCGCATGACCAAGCTGGCCCACGAACTGCTGGCCGACCTGGAAAAAGAAACCGTCGACTGGGTGCCCAACTACGACGGCACCGAGCAGATTCCGGCGGTAATGCCGACCAAGGTGCCTAACCTGCTGGTCAACGGCTCGTCCGGTATCGCCGTGGGCATGGCCACTAACATCCCGCCGCACAACCTCACCGAGGTGATCGATGGCTGCCTGGCGCTGATGGACAACGCCGAGCTGACCGTCGATGAGCTGATGCAGTACATCCCCGGCCCTGACTTCCCCACTGCGGGCATCATCAACGGCCGTGCCGGCATCATCGAGGCCTATCGCACCGGCCGTGGGCGCATCTACGTGCGCGCCCGGGTCGAAGTGGAGGACATCGACAAGGTCGGCGGTCGCCAGCAACTGGTGGTGACCGAGCTGCCTTACCAGCTGAACAAGGCGCGTCTGATCGAGAAGATCGCCGAGCTGGTCAAGGAGAAGAAGATCGAAGGCATCACCGAGCTGCGTGACGAATCCGACAAGGACGGCATGCGCGTGGTGATCGAACTGCGCCGTGGCGAGGTGCCGGAGGTGGTGCTCAACAACCTCTACGCCCAGACCCAGATGCAGAGCGTGTTCGGCATCAACGTCGTGGCGCTGGTCGACGGTCAGCCGAAGACCATGAACCTCAAGGACATGCTCGAGGTATTCGTCCGTCACCGTCGTGAAGTGGTGACCCGGCGTACCGTCTACGAGCTGCGCAAGGCCCGCGAGCGCGGCCATATTCTCGAAGGCCAGGCGGTCGCGCTGTCGAACATCGACCCGGTGATCGAGCTGATCAAGAGCTCGCCGACCCCGGCCGAGGCCAAGGAACGCCTGATCGCCACGGCCTGGGCCTCCAGCGCCGTGGAAGCCATGGTCGAGCGTGCCGGTGCCGACTCCTGCCGCCCGGAAGGGTTGGATGAGCAATACGGTCTGCGTGACGGCAAGTACTACCTGTCCCCGGAGCAGGCTCAGGCCATCCTCGAGCTGCGCCTGCACCGCCTGACCGGTCTGGAGCACGAGAAGCTGCTGGCCGAGTATCAGGAAATCCTCGCTCTGATCGGTGAGCTGATCCGCATCCTGACCAACCCCGAGCGCCTGATGGAAGTCATCCGCGAGGAGCTGGAGAAGGTCAAGGCCGAGTTTGGCGACAAGCGCCGTACCGAGATCATCGCCTCGCGTCAGGACCTGACCATTGCCGACCTGATCACCGAGGAAGAGCGTGTCGTCACCATCTCCCACGGTGGCTATGCCAAGAGTCAGCCGCTGGCCGCCTACGAGGCGCAGCGTCGCGGCGGTAAGGGCAAGTCCGCCACTGGCGTGAAGGACGAGGACTACGTCGAGCACCTGCTGGTGGCCAACAGCCACGCGACCCTGCTGCTGTTCTCCAGCAAGGGCAAGGTGTACTGGCTGCGTACCTTCGAAATTCCCGAGGCTTCACGTGCCGCCCGTGGTCGTCCGCTTGTCAACCTGCTGCCGCTGGACGAGGGCGAGCGCATCACCGCGATGCTGCAGATCGACCTCGAAGCCCTGCAGCAAAGCGCCGGTGCTGACGAAGACCTGGACGACGAAGGCGTGGTGATCGAAGGCGAAGCCGTCGAAGTGGTCGAAGCCGAGGAAGTCGAAGAAGTCGAGGGTGAAACCCCTGAACTGGTCGCCGAGCCGACAGGCGCCTTCATCTTCATGGCCACCGCCTTCGGTACTGTGAAGAAGACCCCGCTGGTGCAGTTCAGCCGTCCGCGTAGCGCCGGCCTGATTGCCCTGAGGCTGGAAGAGGGTGACACCCTGATCGCTGCCGCCATCACCGACGGTGCCAAGGAAGTCATGCTGTTCTCCGATGCCGGCAAGGTGTTGCGTTTCGCCGAGAGCAAGGTTCGCACCATGGGCCGTACCGCGCGTGGTGTGCGTGGCATGCGTCTGGGCAAGGATCAGGAACTGATCTCCATGCTGATTCCGGAGTCCGGTGCGCAAATCCTCACTGCCTCCGAACGCGGTTTCGGCAAGCGCACCGGCCTGGGCAAGTTCCCGCGTCGTGGTCGTGGCGGCCAGGGCGTAATCGCCATGGTCACCAGCGAGCGTAACGGCAAGCTGGTCGGCGCCATCCAGGTGCAGGACGGCGAGGAAATCATGCTGATTTCCGACCAGGGCACCCTGGTGCGTACTCGTGTCGACGAGGTCTCCAGCTCCGGCCGTAACACTCAGGGTGTGACCCTGATCAAGCTGGCCAAGGACGAGACCCTGGTTGGCCTGGAGCGCGTGCAGGAGCCGACTCCGGTAGACGAGGACGAACTGGTCGAAGGTGAAGAGGGCGTTGAAGTCGCCGAAAACGCCGAAGCACCGGTTGCCGACGCCGAGGAAGGCAGCGAGGAATAAAGTCGGGCTTTGTGGGAGGGGCCGGGCGGCGTTCCGATTAGCGGCGATAGTCGCGGCTAAAGCCCCTCCCACGGCACGGCAGACAGTTTGGACATGCCATCGCCTGGTGGTGGCGTTCTGTGAATCTGAGAGAGACAGACGTGAGCAAGCGAGCTTTTAACTTCTGCGCCGGCCCGGCCGCGCTGCCGACCGCTGTACTGCAACGCGCCCAGGCCGAGATGCTCGACTGGCAAGGCAAGGGCCTGTCGGTGATGGAGATGAGCCATCGCAGCGACGAGTACGTGGCCATCGCCAGTCAGGCCGAACAGGACCTGCGCGATCTGCTCGCTGTGCCCAACGATTACAAGGTGCTGTTCCTGCAGGGCGGTGCCAGCCAGCAGTTCGCCGAGATTCCGCTGAACCTGCTGCCGGAAGATGGCGTGGCCGACTACGTCGAAACCGGTATCTGGTCGAAGAAAGCCATCGAAGAAGCCCGTCGCTACGGTGCGATCAACGTCGCCGCCAGCGCCAAGGCGCATGACTACTTCGCCATCCCCGGGCAGAACGACTGGCAGTTGTCGAAGAATGCCGCCTACGTGCATTACTGCAGCAACGAGACCATCGGTGGTCTGCAGTTCGACTGGGTGCCGCAGACCGGTGACACGCCGCTGGTGGTGGACATGTCCTCGGACATCCTCTCGCGTCCTACCGATGTGTCGCAGTTCGGCCTGATCTACGCCGGCGCGCAGAAGAACATCGGTCCCAGTGGTCTGGTGGTGGTGATCGTGCGCGAAGACCTGCTCGGTCGTGCGCGCTCCAGCTGCCCGACCATGCTCGACTACAAGGTCTCGGCCGACAATGGCTCGATGTACAACACACCTGCGACCTATTCCTGGTACCTGTCCGGCCTGGTCTTCCAGTGGCTGAAGGAGCAGGGCGGTGTCGAGGCCATGGAACGCATCAACCGCGCCAAGAAAGACATGCTGTACAAGGCTATCGATGGCAGCGACTTCTACAGCAACCCCATCGCCCACAACGCGCGCTCCTGGATGAACGTGCCGTTCCGCCTGGCGGACGAGAAGCTGGACAAGGTGTTCCTGGCTGGCGCCGATGAGCGTGGCCTGCTCAACCTCAAGGGCCATCGTTCGGTAGGCGGCATGCGTGCCTCCATCTATAACGCTGTCGGTCTGGATGCGGTCGAGGCGCTGGTGGCCTACATGGCCGAGTTCGAGAAGGAGCACGGCTAATGACGGATGTAATCTCTGAGCAGGAGCTGCAAGCGCTGCGGGTTCGTATCGATAACCTCGACGAGCGTATTCTTGAGCTGATCAGCGACCGCGCGCGCTGCGCCGAAGAAGTGGCGCGGGTGAAGATGAAGGAACTCAAGGAGGGCGAGTCGCCGGTCTTCTACCGTCCCGAACGCGAGGCTCAGGTGCTCAAACGCGTGATGGAGCGCAACCAGGGGCCGCTGGGCAACGAGGAAATGGCGCGGCTGTTCCGCGAAATCATGTCCTCCTGCCTGGCCCTGGAAAACCCGCTGAAAGTGGCTTACCTCGGCCCGGAAGGTACCTTCAGCCAAGCCGCGGCGATGAAGCACTTCGGGCACGCGGTGATCAGCGTGCCGATGGCGGCCATCGACGAGGTGTTCCGTGAAGTGGCCGCTGGTGCGGTGAACTTCGGCGTGGTGCCAGTGGAGAATTCCACCGAGGGCGCGATCAATCACACACTGGACAGCTTCCTCGAGCATGACATGGTCATCTGCGGCGAGGTGGAGCTGCGCATTCACCATCACCTGCTGGTGGGCGAGACCACCAAGACCGACAAGATCACCCGCATCTACTCCCATGCCCAGTCGCTGGCGCAGTGCCGCAAATGGCTGGATGCGCACTATCCGAATGTCGAACGCGTGGCGGTTTCCAGCAACGCCGATGCCGCCAAGCGGGTCAAGAGCGAGTGGAACAGTGCGGCCATTGCCGGCGACATGGCGGCCAATCTGTATGGCCTGACCAAGCTGGCAGAGAAGATCGAGGATCGCCCGGACAACTCCACGCGTTTTCTCATCATCGGCAGCCAGGAGGTGCCGCCGACTGGCGACGACAAGACCTCGATCATCGTCTCCATGCGCAACAAGCCGGGCGCGCTGCACGAACTGCTGGTGCCGTTCCACAACAACGGTATCGACCTGACCCGTATCGAAACCCGCCCGTCGCGCAGCGGCAAGTGGACCTATGTGTTCTTCATCGATTTCGTCGGTCATCACCGCGATCCGCTGATCAAGGATGTGCTGGAGAAGCTGGCGCAGGAAGCTGTGGCGCTGAAGGTGCTGGGTTCCTATCCGAAGGCGGTGCTGTAAAACCGCGCCGTTGTAGGGGCGGCTTTAGCCGCGATACTCGTGACTGACGTCGCTCCTGCGAAGCCTGTGGTGCTCGGTCGAGACAATGAGGTTGTGTAATGAGTTGCGATTTCCTGACCCTGGCCCAGCCAGGGGTGCAAAAACTGTCCCCTTATGTGCCGGGCAAGCCGGTCGATGAGCTGGCCCGTGAGCTGGGGCTCGACCCGGCCGGTATCGTCAAGCTGGCCAGCAACGAAAACCCCCTCGGCCCCAGCGACAAGGTGCTGGCGGCGATTCGCGCCGAGCTGGACGAACTGACCCGTTATCCCGATGGTAATGGCTTCACCCTCAAGAGCGCCCTGGCCGCGCGTTACGGCGTCGATGCGGCGCAGGTGACCCTGGGCAACGGCTCCAACGATATCCTCGAGCTGGTTGCCCGTGCTTACCTGGCGCCGGGCCTCAATGCCGTGTTCAGCGACTACGCCTTCGCCGTGTACCCCATCGCCACCCAGGCCGTTGGCGCACAGGGCAAGATCGTGCCGGCCAGGGAATACGGTCATGACCTGCAGGCGATGCTTGCCGCCATTGATGACAACACGCGCGTGGTGTTCATCGCCAATCCCAACAACCCGACCGGCACCTGGTTCGGTCCCGAGGCCCTGGAAAACTTCCTGGCCAAGGTGCCAGAGTCGGTGCTGGTGGTGCTGGACGAGGCCTATATTGAATACGCCGAGGGCGACGAGCTGCCGGACGGCCTGGATTACCTGGCGCGCTACCCCAATCTGCTGGTTTCGCGCACCTTCTCCAAGGCCTATGGTCTGGCGTCGCTGCGCGTCGGTTATGCGATCAGCTCGCCGGCCATCGCAGATGTGCTCAATCGCGTACGTCAGCCGTTCAACGTAAACAGTCTGGCCCTGGCCGCTGCCTGTGCAGCGCTGGCCGATACCGCGTATTTGGCTGAAAGTCGTCGTCTCAACGATGCCGGCATGCAGCAGCTGGAAGACGGCTTGCGTGCGCTGGGCCTGAGCTGGATTCCCTCCAAGGGCAACTTCATCGCCGTCGATTTCGCGCGCGACACCGTTGCGATCAACCAGGCGCTGCTGCGTGAAGGGGTGATCGTGCGACCGATGGCCGGTTACCGCATGCCGAATTATCTGCGGGTCTCCATCGGTTTGCCGAAAGAGAATGCACGCTTCCTCGAGGCCCTGGCCAAGGTGCTGTCGGCGTGACTGTCACTGCAATGCAATCGAGCACCCCTAAGATCGGCCGCCTGGTGGTGGTCGGCCTGGGGCTGATCGGCGGTTCCTTCGCCAAAGGCTTGCGCGAGCGCGGCTTGTGTCGCGAGGTGGTTGGTGTCGATCTGGATGCTGAATCACGTCGTCTGGCGGTCCAGTTGGGTGTGGTCGATCGTTGCGAGAGTGATCTGGCTGCCGCCTGTCAGGGGGCTGAGGTCATTCAGCTGGCTGTGCCTATCCTGGCCATGGAGAAAGTGTTGGCCGAGTTGGCCGGGCTCGATCTTGGCAACGCCGTGCTGACCGACGTAGGCAGTGCCAAGGGCAATGTCGTGCGCGCTGCGCGTCAGGCATTCTCCGGCAAGGCTGTGCGGCTGGTGCCTGGTCATCCCATCGCGGGCTCGGAGCAAAGCGGGGTGGAGGCGGCCAACGCCGAGTTGTTCCGTCGGCACAAGGTAATCCTGACGCCTTGCGAATACAGCGATCAGGCGGCTCTTGCCCTGGTCGAGGGGTTGTGGCGCGAGCTGGGCGCGGATGTCGAGTCGATGGCAGTCGAGCATCACGATCAGGTGCTGGCTGCAACCAGTCATCTGCCGCATCTGCTGGCTTTCACCCTGGTCGACTCGCTGGCAAAGCGCAGCGAGAACCTGGAAATATTCCGCTACGCCGCTGGCGGTTTTCGCGACTTCACGCGGATCGCCGGCAGTGATCCGGTGATGTGGCACGACATCTTCCTCGCCAATCGCGAGGCGGTGCTGCGCACACTGGATACATTTCGCGACGACCTCGACGCTCTGCGCGACGCGGTCGACGCCGGGGATGGGCATCAACTGCTGGGCGTGTTCACTCGCGCCCGCGTTGCCCGCGAACATTTCAGCAAAATTCTGGCCCGTAGGGCCTATGTGGACGCTATGCACTCGACCGATCTGATTTTCCTGGCAAAACCCGGTAGCAGCCTGTCCGGACGTATCCGCGTACCTGGTGACAAATCCATTTCGCACCGCTCGATCATGCTGGGTTCGCTGGCCGAGGGTACTACCGAGGTCGAGGGCTTCCTCGAGGGCGAAGATGCTCTGGCCACGCTGCAGGCGTTCCGTGATATGGGCGTCGTCATCGAGGGGCCACACCATGGTCGCGTAACCATCCACGGTGTTGGTCTCAATGGCCTCAAGGCGCCAGCCGGCCCGCTGTACATGGGCAACTCGGGCACCTCCATGCGCCTGCTCTCTGGGCTTCTGGCCGCTCAGTCGTTCGACACCACCCTGACCGGTGACGCCTCGCTGTCCAAGCGCCCCATGAATCGTGTGGCCAGGCCGCTGCGCGAGATGGGGGCGGTGATCGAGACCGGCCCGGAAGGTCGCCCGCCGCTGAATATCAAGGGCGGCCAGCGCCTGACCGGTATGGACTACGACATGCCGATGGCCAGTGCCCAGGTCAAATCCTGCCTGCTGCTGGCTGGGCTTTACGCCGCCGGCAAGACCTCCGTGACCGAGCCGGCTCCGACCCGTGACCACACCGAGCGCATGCTGCGTGGCTTCGGCTACCCGGTGAGCGTTGAGGGCAGCACCGCCTGCGTCGAGTCCGGGCACAAACTCAGTGCGACGCGCATTGAGGTGCCGGCCGATATTTCCTCGGCAGCGTTCTTCCTGGTCGCGGCGAGTATCGCCGAAGGCTCCGAGCTGGTGCTGGAGCACGTCGGCATCAACCCGACCCGTACTGGCGTGATCGACATTCTCAAGCTGATGGGTGGCGACATCACCCTGGAAAATCAGCGTGAAGTGGGGGGCGAGCCGGTGGCGGACATTCGTGTTCGTGCAGCCAGGCTCAAGGGCATCGACATTCCGGAAAATCTGGTGCCGCTGGCCATCGACGAGTTCCCGGTGCTGTTCGTCGCTGCTGCCTGTGCCGAAGGGCGTACGGTGCTGCGTGGGGCCGAAGAGCTGCGGGTCAAGGAGTCCGACCGTATTCAGGTCATGGCTGACGGTCTCATCGCCCTTGGCGTCAAGGCCGAGCCCACGCCGGACGGCATCGTCATCGAAGGCGGCGCTATCGGCGGTGGCGAAGTCTGGGCGCACGGTGACCACCGTATCGCCATGTCTTTCAGTGTTGCCTCGCTGCGCGCCAGTGCACCCATTCGTATCCACGACTGCGCCAACGTCGCCACTTCCTTCCCCAACTTCCTCGCCCTGGCGGCGGAAGTGGGGATCAAAGTGGCTGTAGAGGGCAACGCATGACTGCCCCGGTAATCACCGTCGACGGGCCGAGCGGGTCAGGCAAGGGTACCGTCTGTGCGTTGCTGGCCAAACAGCTGGGCTGGAATCTGCTCGACTCCGGTGCGCTGTATCGTCTGCTAGCCTTCGCTGCCGGTAACCATGGCATCGACCTGACCAACGAAGAGGCGCTCAAGCAATTGGCGGCGCATCTCGATGTGCAGTTCATCGACAAGCGCATCATCCTCGAAGGCGAGGAGGTGACTGATGCCATTCGTAACGAGCAGGTGGGAGCGGGCGCTTCCATGGTTGCCTCGCTGCCGGCCGTGCGCGAAGCGCTGCTGCAGCGCCAGCGCGCTTTTCGGGAAGCGCCCGGCCTGGTGGCCGACGGCCGCGACATGGGCACGGTGGTGTTCACCGACGCGCCGCTGAAGGTTTTTCTGACCGCCAGCGCCGAGGAGCGTGCCCGTCGCCGTTACCTGCAGTTGAAGGCCAAGGGCGATGATGTTAATCTCGCGAGTCTTCTTGATGAGATACGGGCACGCGATGAGCGTGATACCCAGCGTGCGGTGGCTCCGCTCAAGCCGGCAGCCGACGCAATCGTGCTGGATTCCACCGAACTTTCCATCGAGCAAGTGCTTGAACGAATTCTGAGCGAGGTTGCTGATCGCGATCTCGCCGGCTAAGGGTTCTCGGTTGCCTTAAATCGACGAACTCGCAAGGAGGCATACGGGAGACCAGTCCTTGTCCCGTAGGCCTCTTTTTACATGAACGAACCCACATGGTCTGGAATGTGGTTTGGGCGAATCCCCGCCCTTGATCAACAGGAATCAACATGAGCGAAAGCTTTGCAGAACTATTTGAAGAAAGCCTGAAATCCCTCGACATGCAGCCGGGCGCCATCATCACCGGTATCGTGGTCGACATCGACGGTGACTGGGTTACCGTCCACGCCGGTCTGAAGTCCGAGGGCGTCATCCCGCTCGACCAGTTCTTCAACGAACAAGGCGAGCTGACCATCAAGGTCGGTGACGAAGTCCACGTCGCGCTGGACGCGGTTGAAGATGGCTTCGGTGAAACCAAGCTGTCCCGCGAGAAAGCCAAGCGCGCTGAATCCTGGCTGGTTCTGGAAGCTGCGTTCAACGCTGAAGAAGTGGTCAAGGGCGTTATCAACGGTAAGGTCAAAGGCGGCTTCACCGTTGACGTCAACGGTATCCGTGCGTTCCTGCCGGGCTCCCTGGTTGACGTCCGTCCGGTGCGTGATACCACTCACCTGGAAGGCAAAGAGCTGGAATTCAAGGTCATCAAGCTCGACCAGAAGCGCAACAACGTTGTCGTTTCCCGTCGCAGCGTCCTGGAAGCCGAGAACAGCGCCGAGCGCGAAGCTCTGCTGGAATCCCTGCAGGAAGGCCAGCAAGTCAAAGGTATCGTCAAGAACCTCACCGACTACGGTGCGTTCGTTGACCTGGGCGGCGTAGATGGTCTGCTGCACATCACCGACATGGCTTGGAAGCGCATCAAGCACCCGTCCGAGATCGTCAACGTTGGCGACGAGATCGACGTCAAGGTTCTGAAGTACGATCGCGAGCGTAACCGCGTATCCCTGGGCCTGAAGCAACTGGGCGAAGACCCATGGGTTGCCATCAAGGCTCGTTACCCGGAAAACACCCGCGTTGTTGCCCGTGTCACCAACCTCACCGACTACGGCTGCTTCGCCGAGCTGGAAGAGGGCGTGGAAGGCCTGGTACACGTTTCCGAAATGGACTGGACCAACAAGAACATCCACCCGTCGAAGGTCGTCAACGTCGGCGACGAAGTGGAAGTCATGGTTCTGGACATCGACGAAGAGCGTCGTCGTATCTCCCTGGGTATCAAGCAGTGCAAGACCAACCCGTGGGAAGACTTCTCCGGTCAGTTCAACAAGGGTGACAAGATCTCCGGCACCATCAAGTCGATCACCGATTTCGGTATCTTCATTGGTCTGGACGGCGGCATCGACGGCCTGGTTCACCTGTCCGACATCTCCTGGAACGAAGCAGGCGAAGAAGCTGTGCGTCGCTTCAAGAAGGGCGACGAGCTGGAAACCGTCATCCTGTCGGTTGACCCGGAGCGCGAGCGCATCTCCCTGGGCATCAAGCAGCTGGAAGACGATCCGTTCAGCAACTACGTCTCCATCAACGACAAGGGCACCATCGTCCGTGGCGTTGTGAAAGAAGTAGACGCCAAGGGCGCCATCATCGACCTGGGCAACGAGATCGAAGCTACCCTGAAAGCCTCCGAAATCAGCCGTGACCGCGTTGAAGACGCGCGCAACGTCCTGAAAGAAGGCGACGAAGTAGAAGCGAAGATCATCAGCGTCGACCGCAAGTCCCGCGTCATCAGCCTGTCCGTCAAGTCGAAAGACGTTGAAGACGAGAAGGATGCGATGAAGGAACTGCGTAACAAGCAAGACGTTGAAAGCACCGGCCCGACCACCATTGGTGATCTGATCCGTGCTCAGATGGAAAACCAGAACTAAGTTCGGGTAATTCATCGAAGAAAAGGGCGGCCCTCGGGTCGCCCTTTTTCGTTTTGGGGTTCCTTTAGTGCTTTTTGCGTGTCTCGGCTTGCTTCCTGGCGTCGGTCCTCGAGAATGCATTTCTTCGCTCGCATCTTTAAAGAGCGGCGTGCTATCTCCTTGTAGCCGGCACTAATGAAATCGCTATATGGGTGTTTACTCCCAATGTTGTGCTAACGCCTTGTTTTTCAGGCTGTTCAAAAGCTGATCAGCGTGCTACAACCGAACCGTCGAGTCTTCTAGCCGCTTGAAAAAGAAGGGAAAACCATGACCAAGTCGGAGTTGATCGAAAGAATTGTCACTCACCAAGGTCAGCTGTCCTCCAAGGATGTCGAGCTGGCCATCAAGACCATGCTGGAGCAAATGTCTCAGGCTTTGGCTACAGGGGATCGCATCGAGATTCGCGGCTTTGGCAGCTTCTCGCTGCACTACCGCGCACCTCGTGTAGGGCGCAACCCGAAGACGGGTCAGTCCGTGCGTCTGGACGGCAAGTTCGTCCCGCACTTCAAGCCGGGCAAGGAGCTGCGGGATCGGGTCAATGAGGATGAATAATCCTCTGTAACGTTCACTCACTGATTCGCTGGCGTCATCTCTCTGTCACGCTTGCGAAATAGCTGAAATCCGGCAAAATGTGCGGGTTTTCACGGTGTTGCTCAAAGAGTGGCGATTCTCCGCCCTCTTAATTCGCAAGGCTTGAATCTTCGTCCGCACTACTGGGCTGAGTCCCTTTAGGCTTCTAGCGTTAAGGGATTGACCTGTGCGGTACCCCTCCATTATTCACCATGGCGCTGTCACTGGCGTTACGGGCTCATGCCATCAGCTACAGATGGATGATGAGCATGCGCTGCTGATCGACTGCGGCCTCTTTCAAGGCGCTGAAACTTCCCCTGAAGGCCGTGCGGGCGCCGGCAAGCTCGCCATCGATTTCGCTCTGGCCGGCATCAAAGCTCTGGTCGCGACTCATGTCCATATCGACCACGTTGGCCGCATTCCCTATTTGTTAGCTGCTGGCTTCAAAGGCCCGATCCTCTGCAGTGAGCCGTCGGCCAAGTTGCTGCCCATCGTCCTCGAGGATGCCTTCAAGCTTGGTTTCAGTCGCGACCAAAAACAGGTCGAGCGCTACCTTAAACTGATCGAACAGCGCATCGTTGCCTTGCCCTACAAGCAGTGGTTTACCCTGATCGACACGAAGCAGCTCAACGCTCGCATCCGCCTGCAGCGCGCTGGCCACATCCTTGGCTCGGCCTACGTCGAAGTGGACCTGCACTACCCCGAGGCAGGCGAGAAGAAACGCATCGTGTTCTCTGGTGACCTGGGCGCACCTCATGCGCCAATCCTCCCGGCACCTAAAGCCCCATATAAAGCCGATATTCTGGTCATCGAAAGCACCTACGGCGACCGCCTGCACGAAGATCGCCGCAGTCGTCGTACGCGTCTGGAAAAAGTGCTCGAACATGCACTGAGCAACCAGGGCACGATTCTCATCCCGGCTTTCAGTATTGGTCGTACACAGGAGCTGCTATACGAGCTTGAGGACATTATTCATCGCAGAGCGCTGAAGGCGTCGGCAGATGCTCAGTCAGGTGCTTCCCGTTCGAAAAAATCCAAAACTCCGGTGCTCGACTGGGCGGGTCTGCCGATCATTCTCGACTCTCCACTTGCCAGCCGGTTTACCTCGGTTTATCGCGAGCTTGACCGGTTTTGGGACTCGGAGGCGAAGGCGCGTTTGGCCAGGGGGCGTAACCCATTGGCTTTCCGTAATCTGCTTACGGTCGACAGCCACCGGGCTCACCTGGCTATGGTCAACCGCCTGACGCAAACCGCTCAGCCGGCTATCGTCATCGCTGGTAACGGCATGTGCTCCAGTGGACGTATCGTCAACTACCTCAAGGCCATGCTGGATGATGAGCGGCATGATGTGCTCTTCGTCGGCTATCAGGCAGACGGCACGCCAGGGAGGCAGATTCAGCGCTTCGGCCCGCGTAGTGGCTATGTGGAATTTGACGGACAGCGCTATGACATTCGGGCTCAGGTGCATACCATAGGCGGCTATTCCGCTCATGCAGATCAGAAGGGGCTGGTTAGTTTTGTTACCAGAATGACGCACTGGCCGTCAGAGGTTCGTATCGTGCATGGCGAGGCTGAAGCCAAGCAGCAATTCTCAACGGTTCTGCAGCAGCGCTACGGCGCCGCTGACAAAGCTTTAAAAATAGTGATTCCGTGAAGTTTTTGATGGGGTGTAATAGTGAAGACTGATTCGCTGCGGGCGTATATCGATAAATTCAAAAGTCGAGACGCATTGGTAGGGATCGTCGGTCTCGGCTATGTCGGCTTGCCGCTGATGCTGCGTTACAACGCCATCGGTTTTCGCGTGCTCGGCATTGATATCGATACGGTCAAGGTTGACAGGCTAAATGCTGGGCAGAGCTACATCGAGCATATTCCCAGTGAATACATATCGAAGGCGCGTACCAGTGGTTTTGAGGCGACCTGCGATTTTGCCCGAGCCAGCGAGTGCGATGCATTGATTCTCTGTGTACCGACTCCGCTCAACAAGTATCGCGAGCCTGACATGAGCTTCGTGATCAATACGACGGACGCGATCACGCCGTACCTCCGTGCTGGGCAAGTGGTTTCTTTGGAAAGCACCACTTATCCCGGTACTACAGAAGAAGAATTGCTACCGCGTGTCGAATCAACAGGCCTGAAGGTCGGCGAGAGCATTTTTCTGGTTTATTCGCCTGAGCGTGAAGACCCAGGCAACCCTGATTTTGAAACCAGAACTATCCCCAAAGTGATTGGCGGACATACGCCTGAGTGTCTGCAGGTCGGTATTGCCCTGTATGAGCAGGCAATCGACCAGGTCGTGCCGGTTAGCTCGACGAAAGCCGCGGAAATGACCAAGTTGCTGGAAAACATTCACCGTGCGGTGAACATTGGCTTGGTCAATGAGATGAAAGTCGTCGCGGATCGCATGGGTATCGATATCTTCGAGGTAGTCGATGCTGCTGCGACCAAGCCCTTTGGATTCACCCCGTATTATCCAGGGCCGGGCCTGGGTGGGCACTGTATCCCGATCGATCCGTTCTATCTAACCTGGAAAGCGCGTGAGTACGGGTTGCATACCCGCTTCATTGAGCTCTCAGGCGAGGTCAACCAAGCCATGCCAGAGTATGTGCTCGGCAAGCTTATGGATGGTTTGAATGATCGTGGGCGGGCACTTAAGGGCAGTCGTGTCCTGGTATTGGGTATCGCTTACAAGAAAAACGTAGACGATATGCGTGAATCTCCCTCGGTGGAGATCATGGAGCTTATACAGGCAAAAGGTGGCGTCGTTGCCTACAGCGACCCGCACGTGCCTTCGTTCCCGCCGATGCGTGAGCATCATTTTGATCTGAGCAGCGAGGCTCTGACTGCCGAGAATATCGCCAGCTTCGATGCGGTGGTCCTAGCCACTGATCATGAGCGTTTCGATTACGAACTGATCAAAACTAATGCGCGGCTTATCGTCGATACTCGTGGCAAGTATCGCGCTCCGTACCCGAACGTCATCAAGGCCTGATCCTGCTTACGGGTTGGCATGCGCTGTATGTATGGCGGCCCGTTACCCCTTGCGAGACACCATCATGAAAAGATTCGCTCTCGTCGGCGCTGCCGGCTATATCGCTCCGCGCCATATGCGCGCTATCAAGGACACCGACAACCAACTGGTCTGTGCCTACGATATCAACGACTCGGTTGGTATCATCGACAGTATTTCGCCGAAAAGCGAGTTTTTCACCGAGTTCGAGCGATTCCACGATTACGTATCGCGTCTTAAGCGTGACCCCTCGACTGCGCTCGACTACGTCTCGATCTGCTCTCCGAATTATCTGCATCATCCTCACATCACCGCCGGTCTGCGTCTTGGCTGCGATGTTATCTGTGAAAAGCCGTTGGTGCCGACCAGCGATTTGCTCGACGACCTGTCATTGGTCGAGCGCGAGACGGGCAAACGCCTCTACAACATACTGCAGCTCCGGCATCATCAGGCGATCATCGATCTTAAGCAGCGCGTAGAGGCAGGCGGCAAAGCGCACAAGCATGAGGTCGAGCTGACTTACATTACCAGCCGCGGCAAGTGGTACATGGAGAGTTGGAAGGGCGACCCGCGCAAATCCTTTGGTGTCGCCACGAACATCGGTGTGCATTTCTTCGACATGCTGCATTTCATTTTCGGCGCGCTGCAGTGCAACGTGGTGCATTACGTCGATAACTACAAGGCTACCGGTTACCTGGAGTACGAAAATGCTCGCGTTCGCTGGTTCCTCTCCATTGATGCGAACGATCTGCCTGATGCAGTAAAGGGCAAGAAACCGACTTACCGCTCCATCACCTGCGATGGTATCGAGATCGAGTTTTCCGAGGGCTTCACGGATCTGCACACTGTCAGCTACCAGGCCATTCTCGATGGCAATGGATATGGAATCGAGGATGCTCGCCACTGCGTGGAAACCGTGGAGACCATCCGTACCCTGGCCGCTACTCGCGCTCAGAACGGTGAAGATCACCCGTTCCTTGCGCGCCTGCTGGATTGAGCTTATGAGCCACTACCAGCATCCCAGCGCCATCGTCGATGAAGGTGCACAGATCGGCGAAGGTTCGCGTATCTGGCATTTCGTTCACGTATGCGCGGGCGCTCGGATTGGTAAAGGTGTGTCCCTGGGGCAAAACGTATTCATCGGTAACAAGGTGCTGATAGGCGATCATTGCAAGATCCAGAACAACGTCTCTTTGTATGACAACGTCACACTCGAGGAAGGCGTCTTCTGCGGCCCTAGTATGGTTTTCACCAACGTCTACAACCCGCGTTCGCTGATCGAGCGCAAGAGCGAATATCGAGACACCTTGGTGAAGAAGGGCGCCACGTTAGGTGCAAACTGCACCATTGTCTGTGGCGTCACCATCGGGGAGTTCGCTTTCATAGGCGCAGGCGCAGTAGTCAACAAGGATGTGCCGGCCTATGCACTGATGGTTGGGGTTCCTGCCCGGCATATAGGCTGGATGAGCGAGCATGGCGAGCAGCTGGATCTGCCGCTTACCGGGGAGGGGAGTGCGCCATGCATTCACTCCGGAGAGCGCTATGTGCTTGAGGGTGGCATTGTGAGAAAGGAGCAAGCGCAGTGATCGAATTCATCGATCTCAAGGCACAACAGGCGCTGATCAAAGACAAGATCGATGCCAATATCCAGCGCGTATTGGCGCATGGTCAGTACATTCTTGGTCCGGAAGTGGCAGAGCTGGAAGAAAAGCTCGCAGTCTTCGTGGGTGTCAAGTACTGCATCAGCGTGGCAAACGGCACCGATGCGCTGCAGATTGCACAGATGGCACTGGGCATCGGCCCGGGCGATGAGGTCATCACGCCGGGCTTCACCTATATCGCCACTGCCGAGACCGTCGCTCTGCTAGGAGCCAAGCCGGTTTACGTGGACGTCGATCCGCGCACCTACAATCTTGATCCGCACTTGCTCGAGGCGGCTATTACGCCGCGTACCAAGGCGATCATTCCTGTTTCGCTGTATGGCCAATGCGCCGACTTCGATGCGATCAATGCCATCGCTGCTCGGCATGGCATCCCCGTGATCGAGGACGCCGCGCAGAGCTTCGGTGCCACCTACAAGGGCAAGCGCTCGTGCAATTTGACCACCATTGCCTGCACCAGCTTCTTCCCAAGTAAGCCCTTGGGTTGCTATGGCGACGGTGGAGCAATCTTTACCAACGATGACGAATTGGCCAAGGTAATGCGCCAGATCGCGCGTCATGGTCAGGATCGTCGTTATCACCATGTGCGGGTCGGTGTGAACAGTCGTCTCGATACCCTGCAGGCGGCAATCCTGCTGCCCAAATTGGAAATCTTTCCGCGCGAGTTGGAGCTGCGTGAACAGGCTGCCCAGCGTTACATGCGTCTGCTGGGAGAGGTCGGCATCGCCGCGCCTTTCGTCGAAGACTACAACCTCAGCGCCTGGGCCCAGTTCACTATGCAGGTCGAAGCGCGTGATCAGGTGCAGGAGCATCTCAAGGCCGCAGGCGTACCCACCGCCGTGCATTACCCCATTCCGCTCAACCGCCAGCCGGCGGTGAAGGACGACGGGGCAAGTTTGCCGGTAGGCGATGCGGTCGCGCAGAAGGTCATGAGTCTGCCGATACATCCATATCTGTATGAACAGCAGCAGCGGTCGGTGATAGATGCGCTGCAAGAACAGTTGCAGCGAAGCGCATGACAGCATTGAAACGGCTGGTAAACTCCACCGCTACTTACGCTCTGGCGAATGTCATCAACAGTGCTATCCCCTTTCTGCTGCTGCCAGTGCTCACCAGGGTTCTGGCGCCGGCGGAATATGGTCTGGTGGCAATGTTTACTACGATCATCACTGTTTTTTCGGCGTTCACTGGGTTGAGTCTGCATGGTGCAGTAAGCGTCCGTTATTTTAGTGCGAAGACAGATCATCCCCGATTTGTTGGGAGTTGCCTTGTGGTCCTTTCATGTAGTACGACTATAGTCTTGACGGTCGTTTGGGTGTTGAGTGAGTTTTTATCAGATCTAGTTGGTTTGCCTGAAACTTGGTTGTTGCTTGCGGTTTTGGGGGCAGGTTTTCAGGCTTTAATTAATATTAGGCTGGTGATGTGGCAGATTAAGGGTGTGGCGATTCGCTATGGTTTTTTTCAGATTCTTCAAACATTGTTTAATTTGGGTTTTTCTCTTTGGTTGGTCATTTTTGTGGGTATGGGGTGGGAGGGTCGAGGATGGGGGGTATTGTTCGCGCTTTTTATTTTTGGCGCATTATCTTTATTTAGTCTGTTTTGGAGTGGGTTGGCATCGCGGCATATTAATAGGGAGTATATAAGGGCATCTCTGAAATTCGGGATTCCCCTAATTCCTCATTCTTTGGGCGGTATGATGACGGCGATTTCTGACCGTTTTATACTCGTGGCTGTGATAGGGTTGGCGGCGACCGGCTCTTATGTTGTCGGTGCGCAAGTTGGGATGGTTGTCGCTCTGTTGGCTGATGCTTTTAATAAGGCATTTAGTCCTTATTTGTTAAAGGAGTTACAACGGTTGGGTGGTAAGGCTGACTTGGCGTTGGCTCGTCAGTGTATTTTGATTTTTTCTGGGTTTTTATTACTTTCGTCTGTATTTTTTTTCTTTGTTCCTCTGATCTATAAGCTTTTTATTGGTCGTGAGTATTATGAATCTTTAATTGTTGCTCAGTTGATCGGTGTTGGTAATGCTTTTTTAGGTATGTATTACGTGATTTCTGGTTTTATTTTTTATTCAGAGAAGACGGTTTTGTTATCAAAGCTTACATTTTTCTGTGGCGTGCTTAATCTCGGCGTGACGTATCTGATGGTGCTTGCTCTCGGTGCTGTCGGAGCTGCGATTGGGTATTGCTTCATTCAGGTGGTTTTCTTTTATGGCGCGCTTCGGTTGTGTCAGTCGGTTTGCCCTGTTCCGTGGGGGAAAGCTTTCTTTTCTTTGTTGGGAACGCGCGGTTCGTAACTAAAATTTGAGTTTATAAAATGATTCCATACGGTCGACAAAATATTAGTGATGACGATATCGCCGCAGTGGTCGATGTCCTGCGTTCCGAATGGCTGACTCAGGGGCCGGGTATCACGAACTTCGAGCAGGCCGTCGCTGTGGCTTGTCAGGCCAGGCATGCGGTGGCGGTGAGCAATGCCACCGCCGCATTGCATATCGCCTGCCTGGCTTTGGATGTAGGTCCGGGCGATCTGGTCTGGACCAGCCCGAATACCTTCGTTGCGAGTGCCAATTGCGCGCGTTACTGCGGTGCGGATGTGGATTTCGTCGACATTGATCCGCAAACCTTGAACATTAGCGTGGAGCGCCTGGCCGAGAAGTTGGCGGCCGCCCGCCTGGATGGGCGCCTGCCGAAGGTGGTGATCCCAGTGCATTTTTCCGGGCGCAGCTGCGACATGCGCGCTATCGGGCAACTGGCCAAGGAGTATGGATTCCGCGTTATCGAGGACGCCTCCCACGCCGTCGGTGCGAGTCATGAAGGTGTGCCGGTAGGTGCCTGCCAGTACAGTGATGTCACCGTGTTCAGTTTCCATCCGGTAAAGATCATTACCACCGGTGAAGGCGGTATGTTGCTGAGTAACGACACCACCCTGGCGAAGCGCTTGGTGCGTTTGCGTACCCATGGCATCGCCCAGGCTAGCGACGAGATGGTCAGCGCTCCTCAGGGACCCTGGGAGTACCAGCAGATCGAGCTGGGCTTCAACTATCGAATGACCAATCTGCAGGCTGCGCTCGGGCAGAGCCAGCTGTCGCGTCTGCCGCAGTTCATCGCCAGGCGGCGGGAGCTGGTGCGGCAGTACCATGAATTGCTTGCTGACCTGCCCACCGTCTTGCCGCAGCCAAGCGAAGAATCGGCCTGGCATCTGTATCCGATTCGTGTGGCGGCGGAGCGGCGTCTTGCGGTATTTTCCAGTTTGCGCGCTGCGGATGTCTGGGTTCAGGTTCACTACATCCCGGTGCATACACAGCCCTACTACCGCGAGCTTGGGTTCAAGGCGGGGGATTTCCCGGAGGCGGAGCGTTATTTTGCCGAGGCCTTCAGCCTGCCGCTGTTTTATGACCTGACCGATGCAGAGCAGCAGTGTGTGGTCGATCTGTTGCGCGAGGCATTGTCTTGAACGTTGCGGTCATTCCGGCGCGCGGGGGCAGCAAGCGCATCCCGCGCAAGAACATCAAAGCCTTCTGTGGAAAGCCGATGATTGCCTGGTCGATCCTGGCGGCGCAGCAGAGCGGTTTGTTCGAGCGTATCATCGTCTCCACTGACGATGAGGAGATTGCCGAGGTGGCGCGTGAATGGGGCGCAGAGGCGCCTTTCGTCCGCCCGCAGGAGCTGTCCGACGACTATGCCGGCACCACCGAGGTCATTGCCCATGCCACGCGCTGGCTCGAAGCCCAGGGCCAGATATTGGCCGCGGTCTGCTGCATCTATGCCACTGCACCGCTGATACGTGCGCAAGACCTGAAGCGCGGTCTTGAGGTTTTGCAATCGGGCGATTGGGCATATGCTTTCTCGGTCGCCGAGTTCTCGCCGTCGGTCTATCGCGCCTTCCAGGCGTTGCCCGAAGGCGGGCTCGCCATGCTGTTTCCAGGGTACTTCTCTACACGCTCCCAGGATTTACCCGTGGCTTTGCATGACGCCGCGCAGTTCTATTGGGGGCGCCCCGGTGCCTGGACGCAAGGCCTGAGAATTTTTGATCGTCACTCGATGCCGGTCGCTATACCACGCTGGAGAGTGCAGGACATCGATGACATGGACGATTGGATTTGCGCTGAAATGATCTTCAAACAAATGACGAGTGACCAGACACAATGAGTGCATCGGATTATGTGACGCCGCAGGAAGGCTTCTGGGCGGGCGAGTTCGGCTCCGAGTACATCGGCCGTAACGATAGCCAGCAGTTGCTGGCTTCCAATCTGAATTTCTTCACCAAGGCCCTCAAGCAGGCGGGGCGGGTCAGCTCGGCAGTCGAGTTTGGTGCCAACATCGGGATGAACCTGCGCGCCCTGCAGCTGCTGTATCCAGATGTGGCCCTGCATGGTGTCGAGATCAATCCCGACGCTGCTGCCCAGCTGCGCTCGCACATAGGCCAGGACAACGTCTACGAAGGTTCGATTTTCAACTACCCGGTCGAGCAGCAGGTGGACCTTTCCCTGATCAAGGGTGTGCTCATCCACATCAATCCGGATATGTTGCCGGTGGTTTACGAGAAGCTCTACACCGCGTCCCGTCGCTTTGTGTTGGTATGCGAGTACTACAACCCCTCGCCGGTGGCGATTTCCTACCGCGGGCACGCCGACCGGCTGTTCAAGCGCGATTTCGCTGGCGAGATGATGGACAAGTATCCGGACTTGAAACTGGTCGATTATGGCTTCGCCTATCGTCGCGATCCTGCATTCCCGCAGGACGACATCACGTGGTTCCTGATGGAAAAGGGGGCCTGAGATGCTCAAGTACTGTGTTCGTTGCGTGATGCCGCATACCAAGCCGGATCTGCACATTGACGAGGAGGGCGTCTGCAATGCCTGCCGCTCATACGAGAAACGCAAGGAAGTCGATTGGGACCAGCGCAAGAACGAGCTGCTGACGCTACTGGAGAAGTACCGGAGGCACGGCAGCAACTGGGACTGCATCGTTCCGGTGAGCGGCGGCAAGGACAGCACCTATCAGGTGATTCGCATGCTGCAGCTTGGCCTCAATCCGCTGTGCGTGACCTCTACCACTTGCGACCTGAGTGAGCTCGGTCGGCGAAACATCGAGAACCTGCAGCGTCTGGGCGTGGATCACGTCGAGTTCTCGCCCAACCCTCTGGTGCGCGCTAAGCTCAATCGCATTGGCCTGACCGAGGTGGGTGATATTTCCTGGCCGGAGCATGTCGGCATCTTCACCATCCCGGTGCGTGCAGCGGTGCAGTACAACGTGCCTCTGATCGTCTGGGGCGAGAACTCGCAGAACGAATATGGCGGCCCGGCAGCGGCGACCGAGAACAACACCCTGACCCGGCGCTGGCTGGAAGAATTTGGCGGCCTGCTCGGCTTGCGCGTCTCGGACCTGTCCGAGACCTACGGCATCGAGCAACGCCATCTGTTGCCGTATCAGTACCCATCCGACGCGGAGCTGCAGCGAGTCGGCGTGACCGGCCTGTTCCTCGGTCATTACCTGCCCTGGGATGGCCTGTCGAATGCACTGATCGCCCAGGCCAATGGCTTCGTTACTTACGACGAACCGGTCGAAGGCTCTATGGTGAATTACGAGAACCTGGACAACCACCAGACCGGCATCCACGACTACTTCAAGTATCTGAAATTCGGCTTTTCCCGCGCGACTGACATCGCCTGCCTGCACGTGCGGCGGGGTCGTATCACGCGTCAGGACGCCATCGAGATCGTCAAGGCGCGTGACGGAAAATTCCCCTGGAGCTACTTGGGCAAATCGTTGGCAGATATCCTTGAGCCGCTAGGAATGACCACCGACGAGTTCATCAAGATCTGCGACCGCTTCACCAACAAGAAGATCTTCAAGCGTGATGCGTCGGGTGCGCTAGTGAAGGATCGGCATGGCAACCTCGAAAAGCTGAATCACGACAATCCATGAAGATCGCCATCGTCAACTACGGGATGGGCAATCTTGGCTCGGTGCGCCGGGCCTTTGAAGAGCTGGGCGCCGAGCCGCTGATCGCTAATCACCCGTCGGCGCTCTATGACGTCAATCGCATTGTGCTACCTGGCGTAGGTGCCTTTGCCGAAGGCATGGCGCACCTGGATCAGGGGGGCTGGAGCGATGCGCTGCGCGAGCTAGTTAGTGAACAGGGCAAGCCTCTTCTAGGAATCTGCCTGGGCATGCAGATGCTTGCCGGGGAAGGTCACGAAGGCGGCGTCACGCCCGGTCTCGGGTTGATTCCTGGGCAGGTGCGCCGGCTGGATGCGCTGGGTTGCACACTGCGCATTCCGCATATCGGCTGGAACGAGGTTTGCCACGTGCAGGAAGATGTTCTCTTCGAAGGCATTCCGTCTGCTGCTGATTTCTATTTCGTACACAGCTACGCCTTCGTTCCCGAGCTGCGTGAGCACTTGCTGGCGAGCGTGCCCTACGGCGTCGATCTGACGGCTGCCGTGCGCCGCGATCATGTGTTCGGCTGTCAGTTCCATCCGGAGAAAAGCTCCAAGGCGGGCCGCCGCCTGTTGCGCAATTTCCTGAGTTATTCGCCATGTTGAAGGTTCGTGTCATACCGACGCTGCTGTGGAAAGGCCTGGGCCTAGTCAAGGGTGTTGGCTTCGATAGTTGGCGTCGCGTTGGGCCGGTACTGCCGGCGGTCAAGGTCTACAACGCCCGTGATGTCGACGAGCTGATCCTGGTGGATATCAACGCCACTCTGGAGAGCGAGTTGCCGGATCATGACTCGGTCAACGATTTTTCCGAGGAGTGCGCGGTGCCGCTGACCGTGGGTGGTGGCATCAGCAGTCTGGAGCAGGTGTTGGCGTTGCTGCACAGCGGTGCCGACAAGATCGCCATCAACAGTGCGGCCTATGCTGATGCTTCGCTGATCGATGCGGCCGCGTCAAGATTTGGCGCGCAATGCGTGGTTGCAAGCATCGATGTGCGCCAACTGGACGTTGGTGGCTACCGATGTTTCAGTCACGCCGGGACGCAAGATACGGGGCGCGAGGTGCTGGCCTGGGCGCGCGAGCTGGCCGACCGAGGCGCTGGCGAAATATTGCTAACCTCCATTGAGCGCGATGGCAGCATGGCGGGCTACGACCTGGCGCTGGTGGAGCGGGTCGCTCGCGCCGTGGATATTCCGGTTATCGCTTCCGGCGGCGCTGGCAGCTACCAGCACATGGTCGATGTGGTACAGCAGGCAGGCGCATCGGCAGTTGCCGCAGCTAGTATCTTCCACTTCACTGAGCTCACCCCAGCCGGGGCCAAAACGGCGATGCAGGCTGCCGGTATTCCAGTGCGGCGCAATTTCGTCGGTGAGGCGAATCCGTGAAGGTGGTTCTGCGCGTTGATGCCAGTGAGAAGATCGGAACCGGGCACTTCATGCGGTGTCTGACGCTGGCCGACACTCTGCTCAAGCGCGGCGTGCAATGCGTTTTTCTCAGCCGTGATTTGCCGGCGCATCTGCAGGAATTGGTTCGGTGTCAGGGTCACACCCTGCGTCATCTACCTGTGCGCGAGGCTGGCACCTGCGTGGGTGACCTGGCGCACTCTAGCTGGTTGGGCTGCGATCAGAACAGCGATGCTGCCGACTGCCTGGCGGAGCTGCAGGGCCAGTTGCATGACTGGCTGATCGTCGATCACTACGCACTGGACTGCCGTTGGGAAACTCAGCTGCGGCAGGCCGCCAGAAAGATCCTGGTGATCGATGACCTGGCGGACCGTCGGCACGACTGCGACTTGCTGCTCGATCAGAACCTGTATCAGGACATGCAGACGCGCTACTCCGACAAGGTTCCGCAGACCTGTCATCAGCTGCTCGGGCCGAAGTTCGCCCTGCTGCGCGATGAGTTCCGGGAATTGCGTGAAACTCTGGCCGATCCTCGGACCCAGGTCAGGCGCGTACTGGTGTTCTTTGGTGGTGTCGACGCGCGCAATTTCACCGGGCAGGCGCTGGCGGCGCTGGCAGACGTTGGTCCGGCCAGTTTCGAGGTGGACGTGGTGCTTGGCGTACAGCATCCGCAGCGCGCTGCCATCGAGTCGTTGTGTCAGACCCAGGGTTATCGTTGCCATGTGCAGACCCCGCGAATGGCTGAGCTGATGGCGAGTGCCGATCTGGCCATCGGGGCGGGCGGTACGGCGACCTGGGAGCGCTGCAGCCTTGGATTGCCCACCCTGGCGCTGAGTGCAGCGGATAACCAGACACGCCAGCTGGCCGATGCGGCCGCACAGGGCCTGGTTTATGCACCCGAGGCCGGTGCGGACGTGCAGGCGACTCTTGCCCTGCACCTGCAGGCATTGCTGCACAGCGCTGCCTTGCGCCAGTTGATCTCCCGGGCAGGCATGGCTGCCGTGGATGGCCTGGGCGCTCAGCGTCTGGCCACGCGCATGGGCTGCAGTGGGCTGAGCGTGCGCGAGGCGTGTGCAGAAGACTCCGGGCATCTGTTCCGCTGGCGCAATCACCCCTCGATCCGCGCTGTCTCGCGCAACCGTGAAGAGATTGCCTGGGAAGACCACTGTCGCTGGTTCGCCGGCGTGCTTGACGATCCTCGGCGCAAGCTGCTGGTTGGCCTGCAGGGCGGGGTGGCTGTGGGTGTCGTACGCTTCGACATCGACGCTGAGCTGGCCGAAGTATCCATTTATCTCGTCCCCGAAAGGCCAGTGCGCTGTCGCGGGGGCGATCTGTTGCAAAGTGCCGAGGACTGGCTCATGGAGCATCGTCGCGAAGTGCGGCAGCTGCATGCTCAGGTCATGGGTGGCAACGCCGTCTCCAAGGGGTTGTTCATGGCCGCAGGCTATGACGTCGACAACACGCTGTTTTCAAAGAAGCTGCCTGAACTATGACTGAGTCAATCAAGATCGCAAACCGTTGCATTGGCCGTGACCACGAGCCCTTCGTCATTGCCGAGATGTCCGGCAACCATAACCAGTCGCTGGAGCGTGCGCTGCAGATCGTCGAGGCAGCTGCCCGCACGGGTGCTCATGCTCTGAAGATCCAGACCTACACGGCGGATTCGATGACGCTGGATCTGGATGAGGGCGAGTTCCATATCGGCGATTCCAATAGCCTCTGGGCTGGCACCTCTCTGTACAAGCTCTATGGCGAGGCATTCACCCCCTGGGAATGGCACAAGCCGATCTTCGACCGGGCGCGGGAGCTGGGCATGATCGCTTTCAGCACACCCTTCGATGACAAGGCTGTGGAGTTTCTCGAGTCGCTGGACGTGCCTTGCTATAAGATCGCGTCCTTCGAGAATGCCGACTTGCCGTTGATCCGCCGTGTGGCTGCGACCGGCAAGCCAATGATTATTTCCTCCGGCATGGCTACGGTCGCCGAGTTGGACGAGACTGTCCGTGCCGCTCGGCGGGCCGGTTGCAAGGACCTGATCCTGCTCAAGTGCACCAGCACTTATCCGGCGTCACCGGAGAACACCAACATCCTGACCATTCCTCACCTGCGCGAGCTGTTCGGCTGTGAAACCGGTCTTTCCGATCACACCATGGGCGTCGGCGTGTCCGTAGCGGCTGTCGCGCTTGGCGCAAGCGTGGTGGAGAAGCACTTCACCCTGAGCCGCGCCGAGGGCGGGGTCGACAGCGCCTTCTCCATGGAACCGCAGGAGATGGCCCAACTGGTCGTCGAAACCGAGCGCGCCTGGCAGTCGCTGGGTCGCGTCAGCTATGGCGCTACTGCTGCCGAGGAAAAGAGCCGGGTGTTCCGCCGCTCCATATACGCCAGTGAAGACATCGCCGCAGGTGAGCTGCTGACGCCAATCAATGTCCGTATTATTCGCCCCGGTCTTGGGTTGCCGCCGAAGTACTTCGAGCAGGTCATCGGCAAGCATGCCAAGCAGGCGATCAAGCGAGGCACCCCCATCAGCTGGGATCTCATCTAGTGACGCAGCCCAGTCTTGCCCAGTTGATCGAGATCGAAAACGATCCGGTGTTCCTTGAGTTTCGTTGTCCGCACAGCGGCGCGCTGCTCTGGCCATTGGTGCGCAATCAGTTCCTGCGTCAGCTGATTTCCGACCTCTACTACCAGCAGGCGCCACTGGTCGCGGCCGTGCCGGCAGTGCCGCGCCGGCAGGCGCTCGGGGCACTTTCACGAGTGCTCGGACACAATCTGCAGCAGGGTCGGATGCGCGGTGAGGTGTTGGTGATCGGCACCGGTGCCGGACATTTTCAACGAGAGGGTCGCTGGTTCAACCGCATCACCGACTATCTGGCGCAGGAGTCCCCCACAGACACGGTGATGGTCGAAGGCGTTGTGGACTGGCATGTACCGTACCCGCGCTGGAACCAGCGAGTCGCCTACTGGCTGCCCTGGCAGGGCGCAATCACGCTAACGGGTCGCCTTCTGATGCGTGACCGTCACGTGGCAGCCGCGCGTGAACTGCTCGAATACGCGAGGCAGCGGACCGCGCAGTTGCTGGGGCTGACTATCGCCGATTCGAATATGGACATGCTCGTCGGAATGCTGGCGCGCAAGCTGGCGCGACTGCCCGTCATGCAATATGCCTATCGCCGCCTGCTGGAACGGGTGCAACCCCGCCTGGTACTGCTGGAACAGGCCTGTTACGGGGATTTTGCGCTCTTCAATCAGGTCGCGCGTGAGATGGGCGTCCGCGTGGCTGAGCCCCAGCACGGAATGGTGTCCGGCGGCCACGACGCCTATTGCTATGCCCCTGTTTTGCGAGAGAGCGAGGCGTACCGCGCCTGCCTGCCGCATGACTTCCTGGGGTACGGCGCCTGGTGGAACAGCCAGATCAATGTACCGGTGCAGAAATGGGTGATTGGTAACCCGCATTATAGCGAGCAGCGCCGGTCCATTTCGCCGGCTCAGGGGGCGCAGACGGATATCCTGCTGCTCGGCGATGGAATCGAATTTTCACTTTATCTGGCGCTGTCCCAGGAACTGGCGCAGTTGCTGCGTGGCCACTACCGCATCGTGTTGCGGCCGCATCCGCTGGAACGTGCCGAGGTCCAGTTGCGTTTTCCCGAAGGACGCGCGGGTGATGTGTTGATCGATTCTAATCGGGATATCTACAGCTCGTTTGCCACGGCTCACGCTGTCGTGGGAGAGGTTTCTACCGGGCTGTTTGAGGCACAGGGAATAGCGGGCAGGGTATTGCTCTGGGAGACCGCCAAGGCGCGCTTCAGTTATCCGCAGCATCCATTCTGTAGCTTCGCTGATGCTCGGGCGCTGGTGGAGGCGCTGCAGGCACCCCGGTCTGCGCAAACAGAGGCGCTCGCGGAGGAGATCTGGGCGCCTGGCTGGGCCGGCAATTTCCGGAAGTATCTGGCCCATGCCTTGGGAGCGTCGGGCTGAACCAACGTCGGGCGGTCAAGGAACTGCAAAAAGCGTATCCTTGCGCCCCTAAATTATGCGGGTCGGCCATGGGCCGGCAATCCGTGAAGTTACTTCAAACGGTAGCGAATTTTGGCCGTACAGACAATTTCAGTGATCGACTATGGCTGCGGCAATCTGGCTTCGGTCGTCAACATGATCCAGCACGTGGGTGGCGAGGCGCGCATCATCCGCACGCCAGATGAGCTGGACAGTGCCGCCAAGCTCGTTTTGCCGGGCGTTGGTGCGTTTGACCACGGCATCGGCAGCTTGCGTCAGGGGGGCTGGATCGGACCGCTGGAGCAGGCCGTGCATCAGCGCAGGGTACCCCTCATGGGCATCTGTCTGGGCATGCAGTTGCTGACTCGCGGCAGCGAAGAAGGCCAGGAGCCGGGGCTCGGCTGGATCGACGCACAGGCAAGACGCTTTCGTCCCAGCGACCCGCGGCTGAAGGTACCGCACATGGGCTGGAACGAGGTGCGACAGGTGCGTGCGGATGAGCTGTTACCAGCATCGGTCGATCCGCGGCGTTTCTACTTCGTGCATGCCTACCGGGTCGAATGCGCTGATCCTGCGGATGTGTTGCTGGAATGCGAATACGGCGAAACCTTCGTGGCTGCCTTTCGCCATGCAAATATCTGGGGCTTCCAGTTTCACCCTGAGAAGAGCCATCGATTCGGCGTGGAACTCTTCCGTCGCTTCCTGGAGGTATGAGGTGCTCAAGCATCGTGTGATACCGGCCCTGCTTTTGCGCGACGGCGGCTTGGTAAAAACCCAGAAGTTCGGCAAGCACAAGTACATCGGCGATCCGATCAATGCCATCCGCATCTTCAATGAAAAGGAAGTTGATGAACTGGTGTTGCTCGACATCGACGCCAGCCGGCAGGGGCGTGAGCCGGACTATGCGCTGATCGATAGCATTGCTGGCGAGTGCTTCATGCCTCTTGGTTACGGTGGCGGGATATCCACGATCGAGCAGGCGCGGCGAATCTTCTCTTCCGGTGTAGAGAAAGTTGTGCTGCAGACGTCGGCACTTCAGAATCCGGCGCTGGTCACGGAGATCGCCCAGCGCTTCGGCAGCCAGAGCGTGGTTGTTTCCATTGATATCAAGCGTGACTGGCTGGGGCGTTATCGTCTGTGGTCTTCGTCTTCCCGTCGGGCACTGTCCGCAGACTGGCTTCAAACGCTCCGTTCGATCGTATCCGCCGGCGCTGGCGAGGTCCTACTCAACTCCGTGGATCGTGACGGGATGCAGCAGGGATATGACCTGCGTCTGATCAAGGCGGCTGCTGATGCAGTAGATGTGCCGCTGATAGCCCTGGGTGGTGCTGCGGAGCTAGGGCATTTCGTGGAGGCGATCGAGACGGGTGCTTCTGCGGTCGCTGCAGGCAGCCTGTTCGTGTTGCAGGGGCCGCATCGTGCGGTGCTGATCAGCTACCCCAATTATTCAGAGCTCGAGTCGATTTTCAGAGGTAAGGATGTTTCTTAAAGAACGCAGGATCTGTTCGCGGTGTGTGATGGACGACAGCGCATCCGCAATCACTTTCGACGAAGCGGGCGTTTGCAGCTACTGCACTTATTTCCAGCAGCGCGTCAACGGCGTGGTCTTCGCCCCCGAGCGCGAGCGAGCGGAGCAGCGCAGGGCATTCGTGGACAAAGTGAAGAAGGCTGGCAAGGGTAAGAAATATGACTGCATCATCGGTCTTTCCGGTGGAGTGGATAGCTCCTATGTGCTTCATCTAGCCCTGCGCGAAGGCTTGCGGCCATTGGCCGTGCACATGGACAACAACTGGAATTCTGAGCTGGCGGTCAACAACATCAAGAATCTGGTCACCCGTCTCGGTGTTGACCTGTACACCCACGTTATCGACTGGCCTGAGTACAAGGGCCTGATGCAGGCATTCTTCGACGCCGATGTTATCGATGTGGAGTTGCTTTACGACAACGCGATGCTGGCGGTGAACTACGAGCAGGCGCGGCGCTACGGCATTAAGTACATCCTGTCGGGAAGCAACTCCGCTACGGAAGGAATGCCGATGCCGGAGGGGTGGAACTGGCGCAAGTGGGACAAGCGCAACATCAAGGCGATCGCTCGGCGCAATTCGGTGCGGATCCGAACCTTCCCGATCATGGGAACGCTTGGCTACGTGTACAACCGCGTCGTACGTGGAATTCAGTGGGCATCATTTCTCGACCTTTACGACTACCAGAAGGAAGCAGCCCTGGAGCTGCTTGAGCAGGAATATGCCTACAAGCGTTATCCCTATAAACACTATGAATCGGTCTTCACACGTTTCTATCAGGGTTACATCCTTCCAGAAAAATTCGATGTGGATAAACGCAAGCTGCATCTCTCGACGCTGGTGATGAGTGGCCAGATGAGTCGCGAACAGGCACTGACGTATCTGCAGGATTCTCCTTATGCCTCGCCTGAGGAACTGGAGCGTGACCGCAAATATTTCTTGAAAAAAATGGCTTGGTCCGAGAACCAGCTTGAAGAGTATCTGCGGCGTCCTGGTAAACCGCACGACGCTTATCCCAGTGAACGTTTCGCCTGGGATTTCATCCGCAAGCTTTACCAGATGAGGCGTTCTGCCTGATTGCGTGTGGCTGGAGAGCGTGGATGACTATGTGAATGGGCGGTGTCTATTGAAAGTTTTGTATTTACACCCCGCTGCGGCTTTCGGTGGCGCATCTAAGAGTTTGATTGAGCTGTTCTCTCTTCTGAAAACAAGTGGCGTTCAAGGAACCGTATTGACGCCAGAAGGGCCTGTGGTCAAGTCATTTAGTGCCATTGGACTGGATGTTCGAGCCGTAAAAGGGCTCAGCCAGTTTGACAATACGCGCTACGGCTATTATCGCAGGGTGCGCTGGCTGATTTTGCTGCGCGAGTTGCTGTTGCTGCCGTTTTCTCTCCGGGGGCTATGGAAACTGCGTTGCGAGTCTTTCAATCTTATTCATATCAACGAGATCACCTTGTTGCCACTCGGTGTCGTTGCCAAGTGGATGTTGCGTGTGCCCCTGGTTGTTCATGTACGGTCCTTGCAGCGCAAACCCGGTACGGGGTGGCGTACAGCGTTGATCAATAGGCTGTTGAGAAAACATGCTGACATTGTAGTTGCTATTGATCACACGGTTGCTGCAACTCTGGCGAGCGATCTTAAGGTATACATCGTTCATAACGGCTTGAGTGTCGAGCAGCATTCAATGGCGTCTATTCGACCTGCGGACTCCGTAGTTCGCGTCGGATTTCTGGGCGTATTGATCCCGCTGAAAGGCATCTTTGAGCTGGTTGAAGCTATGTGCCTGTTGAGGGACCGGGGGGTAGTTGTCGAGTGCTGGATTGCCGGCGAAAATGCTCGTCAGCTCTCCGGTTTCAAAGCCTGGATTCTGGGCAAGTTAGGTTTTTCGCGCGACGTGCGTGCAGAGCTGGAAGCTTTGATCCAACGAGAAGGACTGCAGGGGCACGTCAAAATGCTTGGCTTCGTCAGCGATGTCCGCGAGCTCTATCCGCAACTGGATATCCTGTGTTTTCCCTCGCATCTTGATGCTGCCGGGCGTCCGGTTTTCGAAGCGGCTTTTTATGGTGTGCCGAGTGTTGTAGCTGTAAAGGACCCATTACCCGATGCCTTGTTGCATGAAGTGACTGGACTGGCGGTGTCTGAGCCGGAACCTTCCCTGATCGCTGATGCCCTTCAACGACTGGTGCAAGATACTGAGCTGCGTGGCCGACTTGGTGAGCAGGCTAGGGGGTGGGCCGAGCAGACCTTTTCGATCGAGGCCAATGCTGCGCATATGCTTGGTATTTATCGTAGACTTGCTTCAACACCAAAGGGGCGCTGAGAAATGCGTATCTTGGTGCTTTCCCAGTACTTCTGGCCGGAAAGCTTCATCATTAATGACATCGTGCGGACGCTCGACGCGCAGGGCCACGAGGCGGTGGTCGCCACCGGCAAGCCCAACTATCCCGATGGAAAGGTCTTCGATGGCTACCGCGCCGCAGGTACCCAGCGCGAACGCTACTTGGGACGCATCGACGTACTAAGGGTGCCGCTGTGGCCGCGCGGGCAGGGTGGGGCGAAGAATCTGATCCTCAATTACCTGTCCTTTGTATTCAGCGGTCTGCTGTGCCTGCCATGGATGCTGCGAGGGCGCCAGTTCGACGCGATTCTGGTATTTGCGCCATCGCCGATCACTCAGGCGATTCCGGCAATCCTGCTCAAGTGGCTGAAGAAGGCGAAACTGGTCCTGTGGGTGCAGGACCTGTGGCCGGAGAGTCTCTCGGCCACGGGTTTCGTGCGCAATCCGTATCTGTTGCGTGCGGTGGGCTGGATGGTGCGTGCTATCTACCGCCCGTGCGACATCCTGCTGGTGCAGTCGCGGGCGTTCGTCGAACCGGTGGCGCACTACGCTGACCACGCGAAGATTCAGTACTACCCCAACTCCATGGATGTAAGCAGCCCGAATGACGTGGCGCCGATACCTAGCGAGTTGCTTGAGATGCTCGAAAAATATTTCTGCGTTGTTTTCGCCGGTAACCTTGGTACAGCACAGGCGCTGGAAACCATCGTGCAGGCGGCGGTTCATCTGCGAGATGATCCGCATATCCGTCTGGTTCTGGTGGGTAGCGGTAGCCGCCTGGCCTGGCTCAAGGCACAGCAGCAGTCGCATGGTCTGGATAATCTTGTACTGCCAGGACGCTTCCCCATGGAGGCGATGCCGCAGATCTTCGAGCGCGCTTCTGCCCTGCTTGTATCGCTGAACAATGAACCGGCCTTCGCAAAGACCATCCCCAGCAAGATTCAGGCATACCTAGCCGCTGGTCGACCAATCATCGCCTGTATGAATGGCGAGGGGGGGCGAGTGGTCTGCGAGGCGCACGCAGGCCTCGCCTCGCCGGCCGAACAGGTGCTGCCGCTGGTGGCTAACATTCGACGTATCAAAGAGATGGGGGGGGCGGAGCGTATGACCATGGGCCGGTCTGGCAAGGCTTATTTTGATGCCAATTTTGAGATGGAGCGGCAGGTTGAAATCTTGGTGAAGTATATGGCGGGAACGCCTTTCAGCAAAGGTTGTGAATGATATGAAGGTTCTCGTCCTGGGTGTCACCGGTATGCTCGGCAATGCCGTCTTTCGCGTTTTTTCTGCCGATGCGGCTTACCAGGCCTGGGGCACGCTGCGCAGTGCTTCTGCCCTGCATCACTTTCCGCAGGGCAGCCATGCGCGCTTGCTCTGTGGCATTGATGTGCTGGACCAAGATACGTTGACCTCTGTCATAGCCCGGGTGAGGCCTGACGTGGTTATCAATTGTGTCGGGTTAATAAAGCACCTATCCCATGCTAAGGATCCGCTGACCGCACTGCCGATCAATGCCATGCTGCCGCATCGTCTCTCGCATCTATGCGAGTTGGTCGGTGCAAGGCTCATTCATGTCAGCACTGATTGTGTCTTTTCCGGGCGTAAGGGGTTGTATCGAGAAAGTGACCCATCAGATGCCGAGGATCTTTACGGAAAGTCCAAATACATTGGCGAGCTGCATGATTTACCGCACGCGATCACCCTGCGCACTTCAATTATTGGTCACGAACTTGATTCAAGCCACGCGCTGGTGGACTGGTTCTTGTCGCAGCAGGGCAATGTCAGGGGCTTTACCAAGGCGATCTTCTCTGGTCTGCCAACGCCGGAACTAGCGCGGGTAATTAAGGACTTCGTGATTCCGCACCCACGACTCAATGGTCTGTATCATGTTGCCGCCGCGCCGATCGACAAGTTCAAGCTGCTTGGTTTGGTTGCGGCGCAGTACGGCAATAAGGTTGGTATTAGCCCCGACGATGCGCTGATGATAGATAGATCGCTGGACGGCTCGCGTTTTCGTGACGCCACAGGTTATGTCGCTCCGGCATGGCCAGAGCTGATCCGGCGTATGTATGAGCAGCGCTATTATTCGCTGTAAAGAGAATCCACATAGCTGTTTGGCTATGTTTACCTTCTGGAAGGTTTTATGTTCGACAACAAGGTATTGATGATCACCGGTGGCACCGGTTCCTTTGGCCATACGGTGTTGCGGCGCTTCCTCGATACCAATGTGCGCGAGATTCGCATCTTCTCCCGCGACGAGAAGAAGCAAGAGGATATGCGCATCGCCCTGGCCAACGACAAGGTCAAGTTCTACATCGGCGATGTTCGTGATTACGACAGCCTCAAACAGGCCATGGTCGGCGTCGACTACATCTTCCATGCGGCGGCACTCAAGCAGGTACCGTCCTGCGAGTTCTACCCGATGGAAGCGGTGCGTACCAACGTCAACGGTACCGAGAACGTGCTCAATGCCGCTATCGCCAGCGGTGTGAAGCGCGTGGTGGTGCTTTCGACTGACAAGGCTGTGTACCCGATCAATGCCATGGGTATTTCAAAGGCCATGGCAGAGAAGCTGATGGTCGCCAAGTCGCGGATGATTCCCGAGGGCGGTACCGTGGTCTGTGCTACCCGTTACGGCAACGTTATGGCTTCGCGCGGTTCGGTAATCCCTCTGTTCATCGATCAATTGCGCGGCGGTGAGCCGCTGACTGTGACCGACCCGCAGATGACGCGTTTCCTGATGTCGCTGGAAGACTCGGTCGACCTGGTGCTGCATGCCTTCGAGCATGGCGAGCAGGGCGACTTGTTCGTGCAGAAGGCGCCCGCCTCAACCGTCGGAGATTTGGCCCAGGCGCTCAAGGAGCTCTTCGGCCACGACAACCCGGTGCGAGTCATCGGTACTCGGCATGGCGAGAAACTTTACGAGTCGCTGGTATCGCGCGAGGAAATGGCCAAGGCCGAGGACATGGGGCGCTACTACCGCATTCCAGCCGATAACCGCGATTTGAACTACAAGAAATACTTCGTCGAGGGCGAGGAGAAGATCTCCGAGCTGGACGACTACACCTCGCACAATACCCATCGTCTGGACATACCCGGCATCAAGGAGCTCCTGCTGAAGCTCGATTACATCAAGGAGCAGCTCGATGCTTAAGGTCATGACACTGGTCGGGACCCGCCCGGAACTGATCAAGATGAGCCGAGTGATCGCCGAGATGGACCGCCAGGTCAACCACGTGCTGGTGCACTCGGGGCAGAATTACGACTACGAGCTCAACCAGGTCTTCTTTGACGATCTGGAGATCCGTAAGCCCGATCACTTTCTCGGTGCCGCCGGCGAAACTGCCGCACAGACCATCGCCGAGGTGATTGCCAAGGCGGACGCCGTATTCGAACTGGAAAAGCCTGATGCGTTGCTGCTCTATGGCGATACCAATACCTGTCTGGCGGTAATCGCTGCCAAACGTCGTAAAATTCCGGTTTTCCACATGGAAGCGGGCAACCGCTGCTTTGATCAGCGGGTTCCGGAAGAGCTCAACCGCAAGGTGCTCGATCATCTCTCCGACATTAACCTGGTGCTTACTGAGCATGCCCGTCGCTATTTGATCGCCGAGGGCATTCGCCCTGAGACCATCATCAAGACTGGCTCGCACATGCATGAGGTGCTGGATTACTACAGGCCAAAGATCGAGGCCTCCGACGTGCTCACTCGTGAGGGGCTCGAGGCCGGAAAGTTCTTCATCGTCAGCACCCATCGTGAAGAGAACGTCGACACTCCGGACAACCTGCGCGATCTGCTTGCCACCTTGCGAGTGCTGGCCGACGAGTATGGCTTCCCGCTGATTGTCTCGACCCATCCTCGTACACGTAAGCGACTGGAGGCGCTGGGAGAATCGCTGGATCACCCACTGATCCGCTTCTCCAAGCCATTCGGTCTGCTCGATTACATCAAGCTGCAGATGAACGCCTTCTGCGTGCTTTCCGACAGCGGCACCATCACCGAGGAAGCCTCTCTACTCAACCTGCCTGCGGTAACGCTGCGCAATGCTCATGAGCGCCCCGAGGGTATGGATCAGGGCACGTTGATCATGAGCGGGTTGAAGAAGGATTCGGTGTTGTCTGCGGTCAGGGTCATCACCAGTCAGCATCAGGCTGGTGAACGAATGATCCCGCTGGTGCCGGACTACGAGGGCGGTCCAGTATCGCTGCAGGTGGTGCGGGTGGTGCTCAGTTATACCGACTACGTGAACCGTACTGTCTGGCGCAAGGACTGAGCATGCGTGTTCTGCTGACTGGCGCCAGCGGCTTCGTTGGCCGCGCTGTACAGGCGCGTCTGCTGGCCGACGGTTCGCATCGGTTGCGCTGTGCTCAGCGCAAGGCGCCGGTTGCTCCACTTGCCGGGGTGGAGTACTGCCTGGCTCCCTCGCTGGAGGCTGAGGCCGACTGGTCGCAGGCGCTCGCGGATGTGGATGCGGTCATTCACTGTGCGGCGCGGGTGCATGTGATGCATGAGCAGGCCGCCGATCCACTGGCGGAGTTTCGTCGAGCCAACGTCGAGGGTACGCTTCGCCTGGCTCGTCAGGCCGTGGCGGCGGGCGTGCGACGTTTCGTCTTCGTCAGCTCGATCAAAGTCAACGGTGAGCAGACTCTGCCGGGGCAGGCTTATAGAGCCGATGATGTTTCGAATGCGACGGACCCTTACGGCATCTCAAAGCGAGAGGCGGAGGATGAGTTGCTGGCCCTTGCCGCTGAAACAGGGCTGGAAGTGGTCATCGTCCGTCCGCCTTTGATCTATGGCCCCGGGGTCAAGGCCAACTTCTTGAGTATGATGCGCTGGTTGCAGCGAGGGGTGCCGTTGCCCCTCGGTGCCATAGATAACCGCCGCAGTCTGGTTGCACTGGATAATCTGGTGGACTTGTTGGTTGTGTGCCTTACCCATCCAGGGGCCAGCGGACAGCGTTTTCTGGTCTGCGACGGCGAGGATCTATCTACCAGCGAGTTGCTGCGTCGCCTGAGTGCCGCTCTCGGGCGCCCGGCGCGGCTCTTGCCAGTACCGCAGGTGTTGATTGAGCGGGTTGCGATCATGCTTGGACGGCGCCAGTTGAGTCAGCGCCTGTGTGGTTCGCTACAGATCAACATGGACAAGACGCGTGAGCGATTGGGTTGGACTCCTCCCTTTACGGTTGATCAAGCGCTAGCTAAGACAGCTGCGCACTATTTAAAAGAACTCTCTAGATGAACGTTATGGTTCTGATGGTGGCCATCTCTGTCGTGGCGTGGGGGCTTACGGCATTGCTGCGCCGTTACGCGCTGGCCCGTAGCCTGATGGATATGCCCAACGCGCGTAGCTCGCATACTCAACCCACTCCTCGTGGAGGAGGCATCGCCATTGTGGTGGCATTCCTCCTGGGCTTATGTGTTGCCTCCGCTACAGGTCTGGATCTGCCAGCGGAGATTTATTACTCGCTGCTAGGCTCGGGTTCGGCAATTGCATTGCTGGGATTCCTGGATGACCACGGTCACATTGCCGCCCGCTGGCGTTTGCTCGGACATTTCGCTGCTACTGCTTGGGCACTCTTCTGGCTCGGTGGGCTGCCTCCGCTGGTAATGGTTGGTCACTCAATTGATTTTGGTTGGCTGGGTTATTTGCTGGCCTCTTTGTATCTGGTTTGGTTGCTCAACCTTTACAACTTCATGGATGGAATCGACGGCATTGCCAGCATCGAGGCAATCTGTGTGTGCTTGGGGGGCGCCCTGTTGTATGTCCTCCACGGGTATACCGATGCCGCAGTGCTGCCGCTGTTGTTGTCATTTGCGGTGGCAGGATTTCTTTACTGGAATTTCCCCCCTGCAAAAATCTTCATGGGCGATGCGGGTAGTGGCTTTCTGGGTGTCGTGCTTGGTGTGCTTTCCTTGCAAGCGGCGTGGATCGATCAATCCTTGCTGTGGGGATGGCTGATCTTGTTGGGTGTTTTTGTGGTGGACGCGACCTTTACTCTCCTTCGGCGTTTACTGCGCGGCGACAGGGTTTATGAAGCTCACCGAAGCCATGCGTATCAATACGCTTCGCGTCAGTTTGGCCGGCATCTACCGGTTACTCTGGCGGTTGCTGCGATCAATCTCTGTTGGCTGTTACCTGTGGCAGTCTGGGTGGCGCAAGGCGGCGATGGTTTGATCGGACTATTGCTGGCTTACCTGCCTTTGATTGCGCTGGCTATCAAGTTTCGTGCTGGCGAACTGGAGCGGAGATGAGCCAGTTGCGTAGATTGCTTGTTCTTGGGGCTGGAGGTCACGGCAAGGCTGTTGCCGAGGCGGCGTTACTCTCTGGGGAGTGGCAGCACGTGGTTTTTCTCGACGATAGATGGCCTGAGCTGAAGGTTGTTTTTGGCCTGCCAGTGGTCGGCGGTCTGAGCCATTTGACTGAACATGCAGAGGCAACCGACGGAGCTATCGCCGCGGTTGGTAATAATGGCCTGCGCCGTGCCTGGCAAGAAAAGATAGCGGCCTCTGGCATTGCGTTGGTCAGCGTGGTTCACCCTCGTGCCTGTGTGAGTCCTTCAGCCTCGATCGGGCCCGGTTCAGCCATCATGTCACTGGCAGTCGTCGGCACTGAGGCTCGGTTGGGGCAAGGGGTGATCGTCAACGCGGGAGCGGTGGTCGACCATGATGCGACTTTGGACGACTATGCGCATCTTGGTGTCGGTGTCTGCTTGGCTGGGGGAGTCGCGGTCGGTGAAGCTGCTTGGCTGCAGGCAGGCTGCAGTGCTGGATATGGTGTCGCTATCGAGCCAGGTTTAGTTATCAAGCCTGGCCAGGCTTTAATTGCCAGGGATTGAGGTGTTGAGATGATTCGTCGACGAATAGAGTTATTACGCCAATCTCTTTTGCATTTGTCTCGTCGGCAAAAGCGTGTTCTTCAACTTGCTGTTGACGTGCTACTTATTTGGATGGCGCTGTGGCTGTCGTTTGCCGTTCGCATGGGAGATTTGGATGCTGCCAGACCTTTTTCTGGTCATGGCTGGCTGTTTTTACTGGCGCCTGCAATTGCTCTCCCGATCTTTATCAGATTGGGGATGTATCGTGCAGTAATGCGCTACGTAGGCAATGACGCCCTTGTGACGATAGCCAAGGCGGTTACCTTGTCTGCGTTGGTGTTGTCTCTGGCGGTTTATTGGTATCGCGGCCCGACAGCGCTCGTTCCAAGGTCCATGGTTTTTAATTATTGGTGGCTGAGCCTGCTGCTGTTGGGTGGTTTGCGTCTGACCATGCGCCAGTTCTTCATAGGGGATTGGTTCGAACCGATCGCCCGCCGGCGCGATGTCGAGTCAGGCACTTCCAAGGTCGCCATATATGGAGCCGGGGCGGCTGGTAATCAGCTGGTAGCAGCTTTGCGTTTGGGTAAAGCGATGCGTCCGGCTGCATTCATTGATGATGATTCCGGTATTGCGACTCGCACGATTGCGGGGTTGCGTGTTTACACGCCCAAGCATATTCAGCAAATGATCGATGAAACGGGTGTGACAGAGGTTTTGCTGGCAATGCCCTCTATTCCCCGGGCACGCAGGCGAGAAATTCTCGAAGCGCTGGAGCCTTACGCGCTGCATGTTCGCAGCATCCCTGGGTTTATGGATCTCGCCAGCGGCCGGGTAAAGGTCGAAGACCTTCAGGAGGTCGATATCGCCGACCTTTTGGGCCGTGATGCTGTGCCGCCTCGACAGGATCTGTTCGAGCGCTGCATCAAAAATCAGGTGGTGCTGGTGACCGGCGCTGGCGGCTCCATTGGTTCGGAGCTGTGTCGGCAGATCCTGGCGAGCGGCGCTCGTACGTTGCTGCTTTTCGAGCACAGCGAGTTCAATCTCTACAGTATCCACAGTGAGTTGCAGCAGCGAATCGAGCGGGAGTCACTGCCGATCAAGCTGGTGCCGATTCTCGGGTCTATCCGTAACTTCGAGCGTTTGTTCGATATTCTGCAGACTTGGCGTGTAAACACCGTTTATCACGCGGCTGCTTACAAGCACGTACCGATGGTCGAGCATAACGTTGCCGAGGGTGTGCTCAATAACCTGGTCGGTACGCTCAATGCCGCGCAGGCCTCGATCAAGGCGGGTGTTGCCAATTTTGTGCTGATCTCCACTGACAAGGCGGTGCGGCCGACCAATGTCATGGGCAGCACCAAGCGCTTGGCTGAGATGGTGCTGCAGGCGCTGAGCCGTGAATCTGCACCATTGTTGTTCGGTGATGAGCTGGGTGTTCATCACGTCAACAAGACCCGTTTCACCATGGTGCGCTTCGGTAATGTGCTTGGTTCTTCCGGGTCGGTCATTCCGCTATTCAGGGAGCAGATCAAGCTCGGTGGGCCGGTGACGGTGACGCATCCGAACATTACCCGCTATTTCATGACGATCCCCGAAGCGGCGCAGCTCGTCATCCAGGCGGGTTCTTTTGGGCAGGGCGGTGATGTTTTCGTGCTGGATATGGGCGAGCCGGTGAAGATTGCCGATCTCGCCGAAAAGATGATTCGGCTGTCCGGCTTGAGTGTGCGGGATGAGCGTACTCCTCATGGCGATATATCCATCGAGTTCACCGGGTTGCGTCCGGGCGAGAAGCTCTATGAGGAGCTATTGATTGGCGAGGACGTGAAGCCGACCGAACATCCGATGATCATGCGCGCGGAAGAGGACATGTTGCCCTGGGGTGAGCTCAAGGCCCGTTTGCAGGAGTTGTTGGCTGCGGTCAGTGAGGATGATTACGCTCGCGTGCGAGTGCTTCTTCGTGAAACAGTGCATGGTTATGTGCCGGAAGGTGAGATCGTCGACTGGATTCATCTCCGAAACCGGGAGCGTTGAGGTGATGATTTGACAGCTGGGAGATAGCGTCTAGGTTGATTTTAGTGCGGCTTGAAACCGCACTTGGATCTACATACGACAAAGGAATGCAATCATGCTAAAACTCCGTCTATCCTCCCTGCTGTTTGCTGTTCTCGCTTCTTTCTCTCTGGCTGCTACCGCAGCTGAACCTCCGAAAACCGAAAGTGCCAAGCCTGCTGCCGTTCAGCTGGCACAGGTAGCTGTGGTCAATCTTAATACCGCCGATGCTGCAACACTGCAGCGTGAGTTGTTGGGTATTGGTGCGACCAAGGCGCAGGCGATCGTGGCGTACCGCGAGGAGCATGGTAACTTCGCTTCGGTCGATGAGTTGCTTGAGGTGAAGGGGATTGGTGAAGCGACGCTGGAGAAGAATCGCGACAAGTTGAGTGTGAACTGACGCCTGGCGGCGTTTCTGTTTGGGCCGGTCTCTGACCGGCCTTTTGTGTTTGTAGGGTGCACGAATTGTCGTGGGGAAGGCGGCAAGCCCTGCGAAAAGCGTTCCGCAGGCACAAAAAAGCCCCGGTATGACCGAGTCCACGACCTGGACTCGACAGCGTAGCTGAACGCGCTTCAGTGCGGCCCTGAAGGGGTGAGCGGAGCGAATAACCTGGGACACAGTCCCTGGTGAGAGTCCGCAGGCAATAAAAAACCCAGCAGTTAGGCTGGGTTCTTGAATTTGGCTCCGCGACCTGGACTCGACAGCGCAGCTGAACGCGCTTCAGCGCGGCCCCGAAGGGGAGAGTGGAGCGAATAACCTGGGACGCAGTCCCTGGTGAGAGTCCGTAGGCAATAAAAAACCCAGCAGTTAGGCTGGGTTCTTGAATTTGGCTCCGCGACCTGGACTCGAACCAGGGACCCAATGATTAACAGTCATTTGCTCTACCGACTGAGCTATCGCGGAACAACGGCGCGTATGTTACTGATTAAAAAAGAGAAGTCAACACTTTGTGGCGGCTTCTGCATAGTGTGGATACGGTTGGTTCTGCGTCGCTATCGTGGGAGGGGCTTTAGCCGCGACAGTGTTGGTGGATCGCGGCTGAAACGGAATGTCGCCCAGCCACTCCTACAGTTGTTCGATACAAATAAAAACGCCGGCTTATGGGCCGGCGTTTTTATTCATTGCCAGGGCTTACAGCACGGCATGGATCGCGCGGGTGACGCTGTCCAGGTTGCCTTGGTTCAGCGCGGCGACGCAGATACGGCCAGTGCCGACGGCGTAGATGCCGAACTCTTCCTTGAGGCGCTCGACTTGCTCCACGGTGAGGCCGGAGTACGAGAACATGCCGCGCTGCTGCGCGACGAAGCCGAAGTCGCGTTTGGCGCCCAGTGCGGCGAGTTGCTCGACCATGGCCAGGCGCATGCTGCGAATGCGGTCGCGCATTTCGCCCAGCTCGGCTTCCCACATGGCGCGCAGTTCGGGGCTGTTCAGTACGTTGGCGACCACGGTGGCGCCATGGGTCGGCGGGTTGGAGTAGTTGGTGCGAATCACGCGCTTGAGCTGCGACAGCACGCGGGTCGATTCTTCGCGGCTGGCGGTGACCAGCGACAGGGCGCCGACGCGCTCGCCATACAGCGAGAACGACTTGGAGAAGGAGCTGGAGACAAAGAACTCCAGGCCCGACTCGGCGAACAGGCGCACGGCTTCGGCGTCCTGGTCGATGCCGTCACCGAAGCCCTGGTAGGCGATGTCGAGGAAGGGCACATGCTCGCGCTCGCGCAGGACTTCCAGCACGGCTTTCCAGTCTTCCAGCTGTAGGTCGACGCCGGTCGGGTTGTGGCAGCAGGCGTGCAGCACGACGATGGAGCGTGCTGGCAGGTTACGCAGGTCTTCGAGCATGCCGCCGCGGTTCACGCCGTTGCTGAACGGGTCGTAGTAGCGATAGTTCTGCACCGGGAAGCCGGCGGACTCGAACAGGGCGCGGTGGTTTTCCCAGCTCGGATCGCTGATGGCCACGGTGGCGTCTGGCAGCAGGCGCTTGAGGTAGTCAGCGCCGATTTTCAGTGCGCCGGTGCCGCCCAGGGCCTGGGTGGTGATCACACGGCCGGTTTCGATCAGGGCAGCGCCCTTGCCGAACAGCAGTTCCTGCACGGCCTTGTCGTAGGCGGCGATGCCTTCGATCGGCAGGTAACCACGCGGTGCGTGGGCCTCGATGCGCGCTTTTTCGGCTTCTGCGACGGCGCGCAGCAGCGGAATTCGCCCCTCCTCGTTGTAATAGACGCCCACGCCAAGGTTGACCTTGGTAGTGCGGGTGTCCGCGTTGAATGCTTCGTTGAGGCCCAGGATGGGATCGCGCGGAGCCATTTCGACGGCAGAGAAGAGACTCATGATGGGTGTGGCAACTCGAGTGAGGGGTGGGTGGCCAGGCGTCCCCGACAAAAGCGCTAGGGGGCGCGTAATCGGGGCGTTAGTATAACGACCCTGAATCCAGGGGGCGACAGCGCAAAGCCCTGAATTAAGGCCTTTTGCCAGGTAATTCGACTCTACCTGGACCTATCGCCGGATCGCCCCGCAATTCATGGCTTTTGACGCAGTCCGAGCGGATGCGTCACAGTCATTCGTCGAGGTGTGCATGTCCGAGTTTCAGTTAGTGACCCGCTTCAAACCTGCCGGCGATCAGCCCGAGGCAATCAGGCAGATGGTCGAGGGGCTGGAGGCCGGTCTTTCGCACCAGACCCTGCTGGGTGTAACCGGCTCGGGCAAGACCTTTTCCATCGCCAACGTGATTGCCCAGGTGCAGCGCCCGACCCTGGTGCTGGCGCCGAACAAGACCCTGGCCGCGCAGCTCTACGGCGAGTTCAAGGCATTCTTCCCGAACAACGCGGTGGAGTATTTCGTCTCCTACTACGACTACTACCAGCCGGAAGCCTACGTGCCGTCGTCGGATACCTTCATCGAGAAGGACGCGTCGATCAACGATCATATCGAGCAGATGCGCCTGTCGGCGACCAAGGCGCTGATCGAGCGCAAGGACGTCATCGTGGTCTGCACCGTGTCGTCGATCTACGGTTTGGGCAGCCCCGAGGAGTACCTGAAAATGGTGCTGCACCTCGACCGCGGCGACAAGATGGATCAGCGCGCCTTGCTGCGCCGTCTGGCCGAGTTGCAGTACACGCGCAATGACATGGATTTTGCCCGCGCCACCTTCCGTGTGCGTGGTGATGTGATCGACGTTTTTCCGGCGGAATCGGATCTCGAGGCCATTCGCGTCGAGCTGTTCGACGACGAGGTGGAGAGCATCAGCGCCTTCGATCCGCTGACCGGCGAGGTGATCCAGAAACTGCCGCGCTTCACCTTCTATCCCAAGAGTCACTACGTCACGCCGCGCGAAACCCTGCTGGAGGCGGTGGAGCACATCAAGGTCGAGCTGCAGCAACGCCTGGAATACCTGCGTGGGGCGAACAAGCTGGTGGAGGCGCAGCGCCTGGAACAGCGCACGCGCTTCGATCTGGAGATGATCCTCGAGCTGGGCTACTGCAACGGTATCGAGAACTACTCGCGCTACCTCTCGGGGCGCCCATCTGGCGCGCCGCCGCCCACTCTGTACGACTATCTACCGGACGAGGCGCTGCTGGTGATCGACGAATCCCATGTCTCGGTGCCGCAGGTCGGCGCGATGTACAAGGGCGACCGCTCGCGCAAGGAGACCCTGGTGGAATACGGCTTCCGCCTGCCGTCGGCGCTGGATAACCGGCCGATGCGCTTCGAGGAGTGGGAGGCGGCCAGCCCGCAGACCATTTTCGTTTCTGCCACGCCTGGGCCCTACGAGGCCGAGCATGCCGGGCGCGTGGTGGAGCAGTTGGTGCGACCGACCGGCCTGGTCGACCCGCAGATCGAGGTGCGCCCGGCGCGCACTCAGGTCGATGATTTGCTTTCGGAGATCCGCTTGCGGGTGGCGTCGGGGGATCGCGTGTTGGTCACCACCCTGACCAAGCGCATGGCCGAAGATTTGACCGATTATCTGGGCGATCACGACGTCAAGGTGCGCTATCTGCACTCGGACATCGACACCGTGGAGCGGGTGGAGATCATTCGCGATCTGCGCCTGGGCGCGTTTGACGTGCTGGTGGGCATCAACCTGTTGCGCGAGGGCCTGGACATGCCCGAGGTGTCGCTGGTGGCGATCCTCGATGCGGACAAGGAGGGCTTCCTGCGCAGCGAGCGCTCGCTGATCCAGACCATCGGCCGCGCGGCGCGCAACCTAAACGGCCGAGCGATTCTGTACGCCGACAACATGACCGGCTCGATGCAGCGCGCCATCGGCGAGACCGAACGCCGCCGCGCCAAGCAGATCGCTTTCAACGAGGCCAATGGCATCGTACCCAAGGGCGTGCAGAAGGACGTCAAGGACATCCTCGAGGGCGCCGTCGTGCCGGGCGCGCGCAGCAGCAAGCGCAAGGGCATGGCCAAGGCGGCGGAGGAGAGCGCCCGTTACGAGGCCGAGCTGCGCTCGCCCAGCGAGATCACCAAGCGCATTCGCCAGCTGGAAGAGAAGATGTATGCCCTGGCGCGCGATCTGGAGTTCGAGGCCGCGGCGCAGTTGCGTGACGAGATTCAGAAGCTGAGGGATCGGCTGTTGCAGGTGTGATGTGGCAGTGAGTGTTGGAGGCGCTTTAGCGGCGACGGTCGCGGCTGAAGCCCCTCCCACGGTTCCACGTGTTCCCGTGCGTAGATCACGCCTTATCGATCCATTGCCACGGCGGATGTAAAAACGGCATTCACTTTGCGACTGAGTTCGCGGCTGAAGCCGCTCCTACAGATGAGAGGCCGAAGTAGGGTGGATCACGCTTAATCGATCCACCATCTGGTGGATGTAAAAAGGCGGCATCCACCCTACGTGGTAGGCGTCTCAATGTGCCGCGCTGCCGCCTGCCATGTTCTGCGGCAGCTTTCGCGTCAGCAGAATCGCCAGCATGCTCACCGCCAGGGCGATGCCGATGAAATGGAAGGCATCGTTGTAGGCCATGATGATCGCCTGTTCATGCACGATCTGGCTGAGCTTGGCCAGGGCCGCCTGTTCGCTGCCCAGCGTCTGCGTCAGCAGGTGCAGGCGCTCCTCCACCTGCGGGTTGGTCGGCACGATGGATTCGCGCAGGTAGTCGAAGTAGACCTTGGCCCGAGCGTCGAGCAGGGTGGCCAGCAGGGCGATGCCGATGGCGCCGCCGAGGTTGCGCAGGATGTTGAACAGGCTGGAGGCCGAGCCGGCATCCTGCGGCATGATGTAGGCCGTGGCGATCAGCGACACCGTGACCATCACCAGCGGTTGGCCGAGGGCACGGACGATCTGGATATGGTTGAACTGCGGGCCGGCGAAGTCCGGGTTGAGCACGCCGGAGAAGAAACTCGCCGCGCCGAACAGGGCGAAACCCAGGGCGCACAGCCATTTCGGCGAGATGATCTTCATCAGCTTGGGCACCAGCGGGATGAGGAACAGCTGTGGCACGCCCATCCACATGATTACTTCACCGATCTGCATGGCGTTGTAACCCTGGATCTGCGCCAGGTACAGCGGCAGCACGTAGATCGAGCCGTAGAGACCGACGCCCAGGCCCAGGCTGGAAATGCTGGCCAGGCCGAAGTTGCGTTCGCGCAGTACGCCGAGGTTGATCAGTGGGTTGGGGCGGGAGATCTGCAGGATGACGAATAGGATCAGGCTGACCAGCGCCACGCTGCCCAGGCCCACGATCAACTGCGACTCCAGCCAGTCCTTGCGATGCCCTTCTTCGAGGAACACCTGCAGGCAGCCCAAGCCCAGGCCCAGGGTGACGATGCCGGCGTAGTCGGTGGTCTTCAGCAGTTCCCAGTGCGGCGCCTTCTTCTCCAGGCCGTAGAGCAGGCCGGCGATCATGATCAGACCGGGCGGCACGTTGATGTAGAAGATGTATTCCCAGCCCCAGTTTTCGGTCAGCCAGCCGCCCAGTGTCGGCCCGATGGAAGGGGCGAAGGTGGCGGTGATGGCGAACAGGGCCATGCCCTTGGCGCGGTGATGCTCGGGCAGCTTGATCAGCGTCATGGTGAACGCCAGCGGGATCAGTGCGCCGCCGGTGAAGCCCTGCAGCGCGCGAAACACGATCATGCTCTCCAGGCTCCAGGCCATGGAGCACAGCAGCGAGGCGATCAGAAATCCCACCGACACCCAGACCGCCAGGCGCCGCGCCGAGAGCAGCTGCACCAGCCAGGCGGTCAGCGGGATCATGATGATCTCGGCCACCAGATAGGACGTGGAAATCCACGAGCCTTCCTCCAGTGTCGCGGACAGCGCGCCCTGGATGTCCTTGAGCGAGGAGTTGGTGATCTGGATGTCCAGCACCGCCATGAAGGCGCCGAGCATGGCGCTCATCACGGCGATCCAGTCGCGGCGGCTGGGCTCTGCCGTCGCGCGGATCAGTGCATCACCCGCCATGGCTGTCGTCGCTGCGCAGGTCCACGCTGACGTCTACCGACATGCCGGGGCGAATCAGTCCGCGCAGCGGGTTGTCGGCGGCGAAGGTCAGTTTGACCGGGATGCGTTGCACCACCTTGGTGAAGTTGCCGGTGGCGTTGTCTGGCGGCAGCAGGCTGAATTGCGCGCCGGAGGCTGCGAACAGGCTGTCGATGTGGCCTTCGATGGGCGTGTCCGGGTAGCTGTCGAACAGCAGCTCTGCCTTCTGCCCCGGGCGCATGCGGCCGATCTGGGTTTCCTTGAAGTTGGCCTGGATCCAGATGTCCTGGTCCGGCACCAGCGACAACAGATAGGCGCCGCTCTGTACCACCTGGCCTTCACGCGCGGAGCGCTGGCCGACGATGCCGCTGATCGGCGCAAGGATCTGCGTACGCGACAGGTTGAGGTCGGCCTGCTCCAGATCGGCCTGGGCGGAGAGAATCAACGCGTCCAGGCGCTTGAGCTCGGCGTCCAGGCTGGCGACCTGTTGACGCTGCGCTTGCAGGTCGGCCTGAGCCTTGGCCACCTGCGAGCGGGCCACGCGGTTGTCGGCCGCCAGTGTGGTGACCCGTTCTTCGGAGACATAACCAGGCTTGCGCAGGGTCTGCGCGCGGCCGAGATCGAGCTTGGCACGATCAAGAGTCGCCAGGCTGGCCGCGACGTCGGCCTGGCTGGCGGCAATCAGGCTGGCTTGCTGGTCGAGCTTGCTTTGCGCCTGGGCGCGTTCGGCCCGATGGGTTTCCAGGGCGGCGAGGGCGCGCTGGCGGGCCAGGCGAAAATCGCTGTTCTCCAATTCGACCAGCAACTGGCCGGCTTCCACGGGCTGATTGTCCCGTACCAGCACCTTCTCGATGCGCGCGTTCAACTGACTGGAGACGCGCGTGATCTCGCCCTGCACATAGGCGTTGTCAGTGCTCTCGTGGTAACGGCCGACCAGTAGCCAGTGGGCGAGCAGGGCGCCAGCGATCAGCACCAGCAGGATCACGAAGACGAAAAGACGGCGTTGCAGTTTGACGGGCATGCTTGAGGCTCGGGACGCGGCAGGGAAATGCAAGTAAATTTAACAGTGTTCCCTTTGCGCTAGTAGACTCTAGGTCCGGCATGCTTTGTTGCGTATGAGGAACAATGATGGGGCTTGATGATGCACTGATCTTTACCCGGGTGGTGGAGTGTCACAGCTTCACCCAGGCTGCGACCCATCTTGGTATGCAGAAGTCGACCGTGAGCCGGCGCATCGCGCTGCTCGAGGAGCGTCTTGGGGTGCGCCTGCTCAATCGCACCACGCGCAAGTTGCGCCTGACCGAAGTCGGGCAGGCTTATTACGAGCGCTGTCGGCAGATCATGCTCGACTTCGCCGAGGCCGAGCAGGCGGTGATGCAGTTGCAGCGCGAGCCCTCGGGGCTGCTGCGGATCACTTCGCCAATCGAGTTCGGCCAGTTGTTCCTCGGGCGTGTGCTCGGCGAGTTCATGCGCCAGTACCCGCAGATCGATGCCGAGGTCGAGTTGACCTCGCGCGCCGTGGATCCGTTGGAGGAGGGCGTGGACATCGCCATCCAGGTCGGCCAGCCGCAGGATTCCACCTTGATTGCGCGCAAACTGTTCGAGAGCGGCCGGCGCCTGTGCGCGAGCCCTGCCTATCTGGCTGCGCATGGTACGCCGCGCAGTGTCGCCGAGCTGGAGGGGCATCGGGCGATCCTCCTGCAGCACGATGCCCCGCGCTACTGGCCGCTGCTGGGCGAGCATCTGCCCTGTCAGCGGGTGATGACCTGCAACAACATCACCTTCGCCCGTGAGGCGACCCTCGCTGGCGCGGGTATTTCCGGGCTGCCGGTGATGATCAGCGAGGATGCGGTGCGCAGTGGGCGCCTGGTCGAACTGTTGCCTGAAGCGCGACTGCCGGTGGGCGAGGTCTACGCGATCTACCCGTCGCGGCGCTTCCAGGCGATGAAGGTCAAGACCTTCCTCGACTTCCTGATCGCCAGCTTGCCCATCACCCGTGGCGGGTTGCTGGAGCCAGGGGCCGCCGGCCTGCTAACATCGCCCGCTTGATTCAAACCTCGTGTCTTCCTTCCGAGAGCATTCATGACCACCGTCCGTACCCGTATCGCGCCATCGCCAACCGGCGACCCTCATGTTGGCACCGCCTACATTGCACTGTTCAACTTGTGCTTCGCTCGCCAGCACGGTGGCCAGTTCATCCTGCGTATCGAAGACACCGACCAGTTGCGTTCGACCCGCGAATCAGAGCAGCAGATCTTCGATGCCCTGCGCTGGCTGGGCATCGAGTGGGACGAGGGCCCGGACGTCGGTGGCCCGCACGGCCCGTATCGGCAGAGCGAGCGTGGCGAGATCTACAAGAAATACTCCGACGAGCTGGTCGCCAAGGGCCATGCCTTCCCGTGCTTCTGCTCCGCCGAGCGCCTTGATGAAGTGCGCGCGCAGCAGATGGCCAACAAGGAAACCCCACGTTACGACGGTCACTGCATGCACATGGAGCCGGCCGAGGCACAGCGTCGCATTGCTGCGGGCGAATCGCACGTGGTGCGCATGAAGGTGCCGAGCGAGGGCGTCTGCGTAGTGCCGGACATGCTGCGTGGCGATGTCGAGATCCCATGGGATCGTATGGACATGCAGGTGCTGATGAAGGCTGACGGCCTGCCCACCTACTTCCTGGCCAACGTGGTCGATGACCACCTGATGGGCATCACCCACGTGTTGCGCGGCGAGGAATGGCTGCCTTCGGCGCCCAAGCTGATCAAGCTCTACGAATATTTCGGCTGGGAGCAGCCGGCGCTGTGCTACATGCCGCTGCTGCGCAATCCGGACAAGAGCAAGCTGTCCAAGCGCAAGAACCCCACCAGCATCACCTTCTACGAGCGCATGGGCTATCTGCCGCAGGCCATGCTCAACTACCTCGGCCGCATGGGCTGGTCGATGCCGGACGAGCGCGAGAAGTTCTCCCTGGCTGAGATGATCGAGCACTTCGACATCAACCGTGTGTCGCTGGGCGGGCCGATCTTCGATCTGGAGAAGTTGTCCTGGCTCAATGGCCAGTGGTTGCGTGAGCTGCCGGTGGAAACCTTTGCCGCTGAAGTGCAGAAGTGGGCGTTGAATCCTGAATACCTGATGAAGATCGCGCCGCACGTACAGGGCAGGGTGGAAACCTTCAGCCAGATCGCACCGTTGGCCGGTTTCTTCTTCTCTGGTGGTCTGAACCTGGATGCCAAGCTGTTCGAGCACAAGAAGCTCTCGGCCGATCAGGTGCGCCAGCTGATGCAGCTGATCCTGTGGAAGCTCGAGTCGCTGCGCCAGTGGGAAAAGGAGCGCATCACCGGCTGCATCCAGGCCGTGGTCGAGCATCTGGAGCTGAAGCTGCGTGATGCCATGCCGCTGATGTTCGCCGCGATCACCGGTCAGGCCAGCTCGATATCGGTACTCGATGCCATGGAAATTCTCGGCCCGGATCTGACTCGTTTCCGTCTGCGCCAGGCGCTGGAGCTGCTCGGTGGCACCTCGAAGAAAGAGGCCAAGGAGTGGGAGAAGCTGCTGGCGGCCATCAACTGAGCTGAGGCGTGAACCTGTAGCAGAGGTTTTAGCCGCGACGGCTGGTGTTGTCGCGGCTACGACTGCATGGATGCAGGAGGTAGAACGAAGCAGGATGCCAGAGTCGAAAGTCCCTCCTACACTCAACTTTTATCCTCCGTGGGTTCTAAGTAATTGTTCTAGTGGCAAAAACTTTGGGCCGGCAGGAAAAATGTTGTTGACAGGCAATCGGGGCGCTCTTAACATGCGCCCCGTCCTCGAGATGGGGCTATAGCTCAGCTGGGAGAGCGCTTGCATGGCATGCAAGAGGTCAACGGTTCGATCCCGTTTAGCTCCACCAATCTCGGCTCCTTAGGGAGTGCCAGAATCGATGCGAGTCGGTTCACGATCAGGGTCTTGCGTCCCCTTCGTCTAGTGGCCTAGGACACCGCCCTTTCACGGCGGTAACAGGGGTTCGAGTCCCCTAGGGGACGCCACTTATTCCAGCCGCAACGCTGAGGCGTTGCAGCCGACCGCAAGGTTTCGGGGCTATAGCTCAGCTGGGAGAGCGCTTGCATGGCATGCAAGAGGTCAACGGTTCGATCCCGTTTAGCTCCACCAAACACTGACAAGGCCAGCTTAGTGCTGGCCTTGTTATTCGAAGGTTTTGTCCCCTTCGTCTAGTGGCCTAGGACACCGCCCTTTCACGGCGGTAACAGGGGTTCGAGTCCCCTAGGGGACGCCATATTCCAGACGCAGCGCGCAAGTGTTGCGAACCGACCGCAAGGTTTCGGGGCTATAGCTCAGCTGGGAGAGCGCTTGCATGGCATGCAAGAGGTCAACGGTTCGATCCCGTTTAGCTCCACCAATCACACACAAGGCCAGCCTAGTGCTGGCCTTGTCGTTCGAAGGTTTCGTCCCCTTCGTCTAGTGGCCTAGGACACCGCCCTTTCACGGCGGTAACAGGGGTTCGAGTCCCCTAGGGGACGCCATTTTTCTTGCCGCATTTGCGGAACCCAGGGGCCACCTCTTACGAGGTGGCCCCTTTTTGTTTGCGCGTTTTTTATTTCTGAATCCTCAGGTGGCGGTTTAGCCAGGCGGACCAGCGGTCTCGGTAGCGGCTTGCAAGTTAATATGATGGATGTAATATTGCATGCATCATATTAAGGCGATGGTCATGAACGAGCGTAAAAGCGAAACCCGTCAACGCATCATCGCCGCAGCTGGCCGTGTGCTCGCCGAGCGTGGCCCCAGTGACCCGGCAGTAGCTGAAGTGATGGCGGCGGCGGGGCTGACGGTGGGCGGTTTCTATGCGCATTTCGCCAGCAAGGACGCACTGATGCTCGAAGCCTTCCGCCAGTTGCTCGAGCTGAGGCGCGAGCGCTTTGCCGAGTGCGATCAGCGCCTGTCTGGCAGGGAGCGTCGGGTGCTGCTGGCGGCGTTCTATCTCTCGCGCAGGCACCGTGACGATGCTGAGGATCGCTGCCCGCTGCCGAGTTCGCTGGCGGAAATCTCGCGTTTGTCGGCGGGCTTTCGTCAGTCTTTGGCCGAGCACACTGAATTGATGGCGGCGCATATGAGCGCCACGCCGGAGGAAGCGGATGTCGCGCTGGCTGATCTGGCGCTGATGATCGGTGGTCTGGCGCTGGCTCGGGCATTGGGGCCTGGCGAGCTGTCCGACCGGGTATTGCGGGCCGCCAAGGCGGCAGTTGTCTGAAATCGAGCGAGAGGAACAAGGTGATGAATCAGATGACCTGGGTGCGAGGTGTCAACGCTACGCTGGGCAGGGTAGCCCCGCAATTGATCGCCAGCCGCTTGCGCGAGCGCTTCATGACGCCGCGCAGGCTGCCGCCGCGGGACTGGGAGCTGCCGTTGCTGGCCAGTGCCGAGCGCATCACCCTGCGCTTTGGCCTGTCAGCGCTGCGCTGGGGGAGCGGGCCGACGGTGCTGCTGATGCATGGTTGGGAAGGGCGTCCAACCCAGTTCGCGCAGCTGATCCACGGTCTGGTCGACGCCGGCTATGGCGTCGTGGCGCTGGATGCGCCTGCCCATGGCCGTTCGCCTGGGCGTCAGGCCAATGTGGTGCTGTTTGCACGTGCATTGCTCGAGGCCGCCAGTGAACTGCCGCCGTTACGCGCAGTGATTGGTCACTCGATGGGGGGCGCCAGCGTGTTGCTGGCCACGCAAATGGGCTTGCGCAGCGAGACCCTGGTGACCATTGCTGCGCCAAGTCGCATCCTGGGTGTGTTGCGCGGCTTCGCGCGGTTCATGGGCCTGCCGGCGGAGGCGCGAGCGCACTTCGTTCGCCAGGTGGAAACGACGGCAGGCATTCCCGCGGCCCATCTCGATGTGCAGCGTTACCAGTTGGACGTGCCAGGCTTGGTCGTGCATGCCGAGGATGACCCGGTCGTGCCGGTGGGCGAGGCCGATCTGATCCACGAGGCCTGGTTCGACAGTCAGTTGCTGCGTCTGCCGGCAGGCGGACATCAGCGCTTGCTGAGTGATCCTCTGATCCTGCAGGCCGTGCTCAAGCTGCTGGAGCACGTGCCTCAGGCGTCGTTGAAGGCCCTGGCCTCGTAACTGACCACGCGGTTGCGCCCGCCCGCCTTGGCGCGATACAGGGCGCGGTCTGCCAGCTCCAGCCAGTGCTCTGCGCAGCCAGGGTCGCTCGGCACTGCGGCGTGCAGGCCGATACTCAGGCTCAGTGCTATCGACTGCTGCTGGTAAGAGCAGGGATTGCGCGCGAGGTCCTCGCGCAGTTGTTCGGCCAGGTCGAGCGCGCCGGTGAGGTCGGTGCTGTCGAGCAAGGCGACGAACTCCTCGCCGCCGAAACGCGCCAGCAGGTCGCTGCTGCGCAGGCGCTGCTGGATGCGCTGGGCTGCATGGCGTAGGCAGGCATCGCCAGCGAGATGGCCGTAGCGATCATTGACCTGTTTGAAGTGATCCAGATCCAGCATCAAGACCGCCAGCGACTGGCGGCTGCGCTCGGCACGGGCGCAGGCGCGCGTCAGTTCTTCGCTGAGTGTCTGGCGGTTGAACAGGCCGGTCAGCCCGTCGCGGCGATTCAGCTCGGCCAGCCGCATGTTGGCCTTGGATAGCTGCTGCAAGGTGTCCTGCAGTGTTGAGGTTCGCTCCTGTACGCGCTGCTCCAGGCTGTCGCTGATCTGTGTCTGCAGTTCCAGGTGCTTGGTCTGCTCGTTGCGCAGGCGGCGCTCCTGCTCTATCAGCTTGGCCTGGGCCTGGCGTTCGGCGTCCTGTATCAGGCGAATGCGCGAGGCGAGGGCGATGGAGAACACCGTCATTTCGATCAGGCCGCCAATCTGTTGGGCGTGCTGTGTCAGCTGGGAGTACGGCAGCAGCCCAGTGCCGGTGAGGATGCTGGCCAGGCTGGCGGCGATCAGCACGAACCAGCCCAGGGCGAACAGGCGCGCAGCCGGGTAACCACCGCGCCAGCGCAGCAGGGTGATGACGAAGGCGGCCAGGGCGCAGGCCGCGACCAGCACGAAGCTGCCGATCAGGGCGGGCGCGTAGGGCCCGAAAAGCGCCATGCCCAGCACCAGCCAGGCGCCGGCCTTGAGTGCATTGACGCTCCAGCGATAGGGCCTGGCCGCTTGCCCCAGCTCCAGTACGCCATAGGTGAAGTGAATGCCGCACAGCGTCGCCAGTGCCGAGCTGAAGGGGAAGCTCAGTTGATGCCAGGCAAGGGCGTTGGGCCACAACCATTGCAGGGCGAAGCCGAGCTGGATGAACTGGTAGAGACCGAAGCTGGCGACGAACAGGCTGTACCAGAGGTAGTTGCGGTCGCGGGTGATGCAGAAAATGCTCAGGCTGTAGATCAGCATCGCCAGCAGGGCGCCGAAGAACAGGCCTTGGAGCAACAGGCTGCGTTGTTCCTGATGGTCGAAGGCCTCGCGTGTCATCAGGCTGGCGCTGAGGTTGGCCGAGCCGTCGGTCTGCATGCGCAGCCAGATGCGCTGTTGCTCGCCTGGCTTCACATGCAGGGGCAGGACCAGCTGCCGGTGTTCGACCCAGCGCCAGTCGAAGGGACGCTGGTCGCCGGCGCGATAGATGCGCTTGCCGTCCAGGCCGTAGGCGTCGAGTTGATCGAGCAATGGATTGCCGATCAACAGCACCCAGCCAAGCGAGCGTTTATGCGGGTTGTTTACGTCCAGGCGCAGCCAGTAGCTGTTGCCGCTGTAGCCGAAGCTGGCATCGCGCCGTGCTACCGCCTGCCAGGCAGAATCGGGTAGCGCACGGACATCGGTGATGTCGGCCCCACCGCCAGAGTCTTCCCAGTACTCCATGTAGGGGCCGGGCAGCGCCGGCGTCTGGCCGATCGGCAACGGCATGCTTTGCGCCCAGGTCAGCGCTGGCACTAGCAGAAGCATCAATAGGCGCAGGATGGCAGTCAATTGCTCGTTCTCGGGCTCGCGGGCGAGTGCGCTGCATTATGGCGCGCGACGATGGTGCGATGAAAGCTCGCACTGCAGGGAGAGGCTGCGCCGCGTATCATGCGGCATCTGATCGAACGCCGCCGAGGATGCGCGGTCACGCCAGAAACCGGATCGCTCAGCTTGCTGCGTGCAGGCTGCAAACCTGGAGGTACAGTCATGAATTGGGAGTTGCCCAACCCCTTCGTCATCGATATCGAAGTGAGCGCGGAGGACATCGACGGCCTTGGCCATGCCAACAACGCGGTGTACGTCAGCTGGCTGGAGCGTTGCGCCTGGCGGCACTCGCAGTTTCTCGGGCTGGACCTGGTGGAGTATCGCCGTCTGGACCGCGCCATGGCGGTGGTGCGTCATGAGATCGACTACCTGGCCAGCGCCTACGAAGGTCAGCATCTGCAGATGGCAACCTGGATCGTCGAGTCCGATCAGCGTCTGAAGATGGATCGACGTTTTCAGCTGGTGCGCCCGGAGGATGGCCTGACCTTGCTGCGCGCGAAGACCACCTTCGTCTGCATCGAGCTGTCCAGTGGGCGCCCCAAACGCATGCCGGCGGAATTCGTCGAGGGCTATGGCAAGGCGCTGATGCCGCCTTATCCGCTGGAGCTGTAAGGCCGCTCAGTCATTGAGCGGGGCGAGAAACACCTGCTCGGCTTCGACCATGACGGCCAACTGGCGGGTTTCGCCGGGCTGCAGGATGACGGACTGCGCCACGTCCGGCCCGAGGCCGCCGCAATAGCCATCTGGCGACATGGCCACGGCGACGCTCAACTCGCCGCTGGGCAGGTCCAGGCTGGTGTGCTCGCCGGGGCCAAGTTTCGCCACCACCTGCCGGTTGACGTAGATCTCCACGTCGCAGGCATTCGGTGCATTCATGTCGCGGCTGAGTATCAGACGGGCCGGCGCATCGGCAACCGGATCGGCTGGCATGGGGGCGATGTTGCCTGGCAACCCATCGTTGGCCTGCGCGTCCAGACAACAGATACCCAGGACGATCAGCGCGAGATAACGCATGGTGAGTTTTCCTGTTTGACGATGAACCAGTGTGGCCCATCTTGCGCGTCGTGCGCGACCCCTTAAACTGTGCGCCCCATTTTTCCGGACAACCTCATGCAAATCGCCCTGGCGCCCATGGAAGGGCTGGTCGACGAGATTCTGCGCGACGTGCTGACCCGCATCGGCGGCATCGACTGGTGCGTCACCGAGTTCATTCGCGTCAGCGAACGGCTGTTGCCGGCTGCCACCTATCACAAGCTGGCACCCGAGTTGTTCAATGGCTCGCGCACGCAGGCCGGTACGCCGATGCGCGTGCAGTTTCTTGGTTCTGATCCGCAGTGTCTGGCGGACAACGCCGCCTTCGCCTGCACGCTCGGCGCGCCAGTGATCGATCTCAACTTCGGTTGCCCGGCCAAGACGGTGAACAAGTCGCGAGGTGGCGCGGTGTTGCTCAAGGAGCCGGAGTTGCTGCATGCCATCGTCCGTGAGGTGCGGCGCACGGTGCCGGCGGCGATTCCGGTCACTGCGAAGATGCGCCTGGGCTTCGAGGGTAAGGAGGGGGCGCTGGACTGCGCACGAGCGCTTGCCGAGGGCGGCGCCAGTCAGATCGTCGTGCATGCCAGGACCAAGGTCGAGGGCTACAAGCCGCCGGCTCACTGGGAGTGGGTGGCGCGCGTGCAGGATGTGGTCGGCGTGCCGGTATTCGCCAATGGTGAAGTGTGGACGCTGGACGACTGGCGCCGTTGCCGCGAGATCAGTGGTGTGGACGACATCATGCTGGGGCGAGGGCTGGTTTCCCGCCCCGGGCTGGCGCGGCAGATCGCTGCCGTCAGGGCCGGTGGCGAGCCGGAGGAAATGAATTGGGCCGAACTGCAGCCGCTGCTGCTCGACTTCTGGCAGCAGGCGCGGCGCAAGTTGGTGCCGCGCTATGCGCCGGGGCGCCTGAAGCAATGGCTGGCGATGCTCACGCGCACCTATCCGCAGGCTGTCGCGTTGTTCGCCGAGGTTCGCCGCGAGCAGGATTGTCAGCGTATCGATCAGTTGCTGGCGCTGCCTACGTAGGGTGCGATTTCCTGGCTCTTGAAAAATTTCCGAGCGACCTCAGATAAGTGACTGCGGGATGCCGAAGTCGGGTTCCGCGATATGACACTTGCTGAAATTTTCAGGAGATTACTCATGAGCAACGTACTGTCCCTGGCCCCTCTGTTTCGCCAGTCCGTCGGTTTCGACCGTTTCAACGATCTTTTCGAGTCTGCCCTGCGTAGCAACGATGCCGGCAGCTCCTACCCGCCCTACAACGTCGAGAAGCATGGCGAGGACCACTACCGCATCGTGGTTGCGGCTGCCGGCTTCGAAGAGAGTGACCTGGAACTGCAGGTCGAGCGGGGCGTACTCACCGTGATCGGCAACAAGCGTGACCGCAGCGCCGAGAGCATCAGCTACCTGCATCAGGGCATTGCCCAGCGCGCTTTCAAGCTGTCGTTCCGCCTGGCCGACCATATCGAGGTCAAGGGGGCTGACCTGGTCAACGGTCTGCTCCATGTCGAGCTGGAGCGCATCGTGCCGGAAGAGGCCAAGGCCAAGCGCATTCCTATCGGCAGCCAGCGTCCGGCGCTGGAAAACTGAGCCGATAGCTGACGAGAAAGGCGCCCTGCGGGGCGCCTTTTTTTCATTGGGCTTTCTGGTTGCCCAGCAGCTCGCGAAAAATATCCTGCGGTAGCGGTTTGCTGAACAGGTAGCCCTGATAGAGGTGGCAACCCTGCGTTTGCAGGAAGTCCAGCTGGTCCTGCTGCTCGACGCCCTCGGCGATCAGTGCCAGGCCCAGGCTGCGGGCCATGGCCACGATGGCGCGAATGATCTCGGCATCATTGGGGTCGCTGGTGGCGTCGCGCACGAATGACTGGTCGATCTTCAGCATGTCCACCGGCAGGCGCTTGAGGTAGGTCAGCGAGCTGTAGCCGGTGCCGAAGTCGTCCATGGCGAAGCTGACGCCATGCTTCTTCAGTCGCAGCATCTTGCCGACGGTGTCGTCGATGTTCTGGATGACGATGCCTTCGGTGATTTCCAGTTTGAGCATGGCGTTGGGCAGCTGGCTGTCGCGCAGACTGCCTGCGACTCGTTCGACGAAGTCGTGCTGGCGGAACTGCCGGGGACTGATGTTGACGCACAGGCTGAAGCGCTCGCCATCGATCAGGTTGTCAGCCAGCAGTCGCGAGCAGAAGTGGCAGGCCTCGACCAGCACCCAGCCACCGACTTCGACGATCAGCCCGCTTTCCTCGAGAACCTGGATGAACTGCGCGGGCGACTGCGGACCCAGTTGCGGATGCTGCCAGCGCAGCAGGGCTTCGGCGCCGACCACCTTGCCATCGCGGGCATCGACCTGGGGCTGGAAGTGCAGCTCGAATTCGCCGCGCGCCAGGGCCAGGCGCAGATCGTTTTCCAGGCGCAGGCGGGCGCTGGCGGCGTCCTGCATGGTGCTGCGAAACAGCTGGATGGCATTACGCCCGGAGTCCTTGGCGCGGTACAGGGCGATATCGGCGCGCTTGAGCAGATCTGCCGGGGTGTTGCCATGGTCGGGAATCAGGGCGACGCCGATGCTCGGGGTGACCTGCAGGCGGTGGCCGTCCAGCAGCATCGGTTCGGCCAGCAGATGGCGCAGCTTTTCGGCGACCTGGCGTACTTGGCGGGTGACTTCCGAGCGTTTGCCCTCCAGACCGGAGAGCAGCACGACGAATTCGTCGCCACCCAGGCGTGCCACGGTGTCCTCCAGGCGTACGCTGGCTTCCAGGCGTGCGGTGACCAGGCGCAACACGGAGTCGCCGACCGGGTGGCCGAGCGAATCGTTGATGTGCTTGAAGTGATCGAGATCGAGGAAGAGCAGGGCGCCGCGCAGGTCGTGGCGCTTGAGCAGGGCGATCTGCTGAGTCAGGCGATCCATCAGCAGGGCGCGGTTGGGCAGGTTGGTCAGCGCATCATGGTAGGCCAGGTGCTGGACCTGTGCCTGGGCTTGCTTGAGCTCGCTGATGTCGCGCGCAGTGAGCAGCAGGCAAGGCACGCCATTGAGTTCGATAGGTTGCACCGAGACTTCGACCAGGCGCACCTCGCCATCGCGGTGCTGACCGTGCATTTCCATGTGCAGCACCTGGCCCTGCTGGGTCAGGTGCTCGATCATGCGTATGCGCTCTTCAGGGTAGGCCCAGATGTTCAGCTCGTGCACCGTGCGGCCGATTACCTCCGCGCTCTGATAGCCGGTAATCCGGGTAAAGCCTTCGTTGATCTCGATATAGCGGCCGCTATCACGCTCGGTGATGGTGATGGCATCGGGGCTGGAGTGGAAGGCTTTGGCGAACTTCTCTTCCGAGGCCTGCAGGCGCTGTTCGCGCAGCACCCGCTCGCTGATATCGACCAGCGTACCGACCATGCGCAGCGGCTGGCCGGCATCGTCGAGTTGCAGCTTGGCGGTGCTCTCGAGAAAACGCAGGCCGCCATCTTCCCGCAGGACCCGATAGGTCACCTGATAGTGGCTGCGGCGCTGCTCGACCAATTGTTGGTAGCTCTGGCGCAGGCCGCGCCGATCGTCCATCGGCACCTGGCGGAAGAAGTCGAGAAAGGCACCCTCGAATGGTAGCGACTCCAGGCCCTGCAGCTGTGACGCCCGAGCACTGGCGAACAGTCGGTTACTGGGAATGTGCCAGTCCCAGGTGCCCAGGTCGGCGGACTCCAGGGCCAGGCGCAGGCGCTGCTTGCTCTCACTGAGCGCCTGCTCCTGCGCGCGTTGCTCGGTGATGTTGCGCACGGTGAGTACCAGGTAGCTGGTGCCGTTCAGTTCGATCTCGCCTCCGAACAACAGGTTGGTGGTGACCCTGCCGTCGCGACTGAACAGGCGTACTTCGAGGTTGTTCAGGCGTCCGCTCTGCAGCGCTTCGAGCATGCGCTGGCGGTCATTCGGGTCCGCCCAGACGCCCAGCTCGAGGGAGGTGCGGCCCACGGCTTCGGCGCTGCTCCAGCCAAATTGCTGTTCGAAACTGGGGTTGACCTCAATGAAGCGGCCCGTCACACGGTCGGTGATGGATATCGCGTCAGGGGTGTGCATGAAGGCCTTGGCGAATTTTTCCTCACTGGCGCGCAGCGCGTTTTCTGCCCGCTTGCGCTCGCTGGTGTCGAGGAAGGTGCAGAGCATCAGGCGATCACCCTGCAGTTCGATGTACTGGCTCGACAGGATGCCGTCGAGAATCACCCCGCTGCGTGTGCGTAGCTGGACTTCCTGGATCACCGGTTCGCGGCTCTGCGGCGCCTGCTCGCGCAACTGGTTGCGCTGGCTGGTGTGCACCCAGAGGTTCAGATCGAGGGTAGGGCGGCCGAGAATTTCGCTGGCCGTCCAGCCGAAGGCCTGGGTGAAGTGCTGGTTGACCTCGATGATCTCGCTGTCGTCGTAACGTACCAGCATCATGATGTCGGGGCTCAGGCGGAACAGGCTGGCGAAGCGCTCCTCGGAGGCGCGCAGGGCGTCGGCACGTTCCTGCTGGGCGCTGATGTCGCGGATCACGCCGAACATGCGCGGGCGGCCGTCGGCCTCGCGTTGCAGGCTGCCGGTGATCTCCAGCCAGTGCAGGCTACCATCCGGCCAGCGGATGCGATGGCGCAGGGCGTTGGCGATCTGCTCGCCCTTGAGGATGGCGTTGAATTTGGCCAGAACCTCGGCGCGTTCCTCTTCGGGGATCAGTTCGATGTAATGCAGTTCGCGCGTCATCGGGCGATTGGGGTCCAGCCCGAACAGGGCCTGGGCGCCGCGAGACCAGCTGACCTGGCCGCTGCGAATGTCCCAGTACCAGGTGCCGAGCTGGGCGCCATTCAGTGCCGCTAGCAGACGCGGCGCGTCCTGCCAGGTCTGCTCGAATTCGGCGGGATCCATCGCCGGTATATGTGGTAGGGGTGGGGTCTGGTCAGTCGATCTGGACATGGCCGAACCTTCCTCAGGAGTGCGCGGTGCGCGGGGCGGGCATTAATGGCATGTAGACATTTTCTTATCGTTGTAACGCCACGTTAGTCGCAGGTTGGTCGCCTATGCAAGATCGTCCCGCTGGCTATCGAGCAGATCCATGAATGCGCGTGCGGCATTCGAGAGCGTGCGCTCGGTATGCAGGATGTAGCCCAGCTGGCGGGTCAGCTGGATGCCCGGTATCGGCAGGCGGGCGACCTGCTCGTCGAGCATGGTGCGCGGCAGCACGCTCCAGGCCAGGCCGATGGACACCATCATCTTGATGGTTTCCAGGTAGTTGGTGCTCATGGCGATGTTGGGCGTCAGGCCCTGGGCTTCGAACAGGCGCTGGACGATGTGGTGGGTGAAGGTGTTGCCGCCGGGGAAGACGGCCGGGTGCTGTGCGACATCGGCCAGGCTGATTGCCTGGCTACGCGCCAGCGGATGTTCCGGTGCGGCGACGAAATCCAGCGGGTCGTCCCATACCGCGGTGGCGCGAATGGGGTCACGGGTTTCCGGGGCGAGGGTGATTACCGCCAGTTCGGCGCGGCCATGCAGCACTTCTTCATACGCCACCTCCGAGTCGAGAAACTGGATGTCCAGCGCCACCTGCGGGTGAGCGCGGGTGAAGGCACGCAGCAGGGCAGGCAGGCGGTGCAGGCCGATATGGTGGCTGGTCGCCAGGGTCAGGCGGCCGCTGACCTCGCCGGACAGGTTGGTCAGCGCGCGGCGGGTGTCGTCCAGTACATTGAGGATCTGGTAGGCGCGTGGCAGCAGGGCGCGGCCGGCTTGGGTCAGGCCGATCTCCCGACCGAGGCGGTCGAACAGGCGTACACCCAGCTGCTGTTCCAGGCCGGCGATGCGCTTGCTGACGGCGGGCTGGGTCAGATGCAGGCGCTCGCCCGCTTCGGAAAAGCTGCCCGTCTCGGCGATAGCGATGAAGGCATTGAGGTTGGCCAGATCCATGGGGCGCTCCGGGTAAGGGATGATGCACCGAGCATACATTCCTCCGTGGAATCCTTTGAATAAAAAATATGAATTTGAGTTATTTCGTGCCCGGCCATAGCATTCTCCCCATAAGCCGAAGGGCCATTTTTTCGCCCAGGCATAGAAAAGCGCACTTCTGACGCCGCGCGGTGATAACGCAGGCAGTTTCCAGAGGTGCTCAAAAGGCGCTGATGAGGTAAGGCTGATGACTGGCAAGACGCTCTACGACAAGCTCTGGGAAATGCACGAAGTGAAACGTCGTGACGACGGTTCCTCGTTGATCTACATCGATCGTCACATCCTCCATGAAGTGACCTCGCCGCAGGCATTCGAAGGGCTGCGTCTGGCCGGGCGTAAGCCGTGGCGCATCGACGCCAACATCGCCACTCCCGATCATAACGTGCCGACCACCAAGGCCGAGCGTCAGGGTGGCCTCGAAGCCATCGCCGACGAGGTCTCGCGTATCCAGGTGCAGACCCTCGACGAGAACTGCGACGACTTCGGCATCCTCGAGTTCAAGATGAACGACGTGCGCCAGGGCATCGTTCACGTGGTCGGCCCGGAGCAGGGCGCCACGCTGCCGGGCATGACCGTGGTCTGTGGCGACTCGCACACCTCCACCCATGGCGCCTTCGGTGCGCTGGCCCATGGCATCGGCACCTCGGAAGTCGAGCACGTGCTCGCTACCCAGTGCCTGGTGGCCAAGAAGATGAAGAACATGCAGGTGCGTGTCGAAGGCAAGTTGCCATTCGGCGTCACCGCCAAGGACATCGTCCTGGCCGTGATCGGCAAGATCGGCACCGCCGGTGGTAACGGTCATGCGCTGGAATTCGCCGGCAGCGCAATCCGCGACCTGTCGCTGGAAGGGCGCATGACCATCTGCAACATGTCCATCGAGGCCGGTGCCCGTGTGGGCCTGGTGGCGGTGGACGAGAAAACCATCGCCTACGTCAAGGATCGCCCGTTCGCGCCCAAGGGCAGCGACTGGGACAAGGCCGTGGCGCAGTGGCAGAACCTGGTGTCCGACGCCGATGCGCTGTTCGACACCGTGGTCGAGCTCAAGGCCGAAGACATCAAGCCGCAGGTCAGCTGGGGCACCTCGCCGGAGATGGTGCTGGCCGTTGACCAGAACGTGCCGGATCCGGCCGTAGAAGCCGACCCGGTGAAGAAGGACTCGATCACCCGTGCGCTGAAGTACATGGGCCTCTCCGCCAACCAGCCGATCACCGATATCCAGCTGGATCGCGTGTTCATCGGCTCGTGCACCAACTCGCGCATCGAAGACCTGCGCGCTGCTGCCGAGGTGGCCAAGGGCCGCAAGGTCGCCGCGACCGTCAAGCAGGCGCTGGTGGTGCCAGGCTCCGGTCTGGTCAAGGCGCAGGCCGAGGCCGAAGGGCTGGACAAGATCTTTATCGAGGCCGGTTTCGAATGGCGTGAGCCGGGCTGCTCCATGTGCCTGGCGATGAACCCGGACAAGCTCGGCAGTGGCGAGCATTGCGCCTCGACCTCCAACCGCAACTTCGAAGGCCGTCAGGGCGCCGGTGGTCGCACCCACCTGGTGAGCCCGGCCATGGCTGCCGCTGCTGCGGTGACCGGTCGTTTCATCGACGTTCGCGAATTGATCCAGGCCTGAGGAGACCGCACATGAAAGCTTTCACCCAACACACCGGCGTGGTCTGCCCGCTCGATCGCGCCAACGTCGACACCGACCAGATCATTCCCAAGCAGTTCTTGAAATCGATCAAGCGCACCGGCTTCGGCCCCAACCTGTTCGATGAGTGGCGCTACCTGGATGTCGGTCAGCCGAACCAGGACAACTCCAAGCGTCCGATCAACCAGGATTTCGTGCTGAATTTCCCGCGCTATCAGGGCGCCAGTGTGCTGCTGGCCCGTGAGAATTTCGGCTGTGGCTCCTCGCGCGAGCACGCACCGTGGGCGCTGGACGAGTACGGCTTCCGTACCGTGATCGCACCGAGCTTCGCCGACATCTTCTACAACAACAGCTTCAAGAACGGCCTGCTGCCGATCATCCTCAAGGATGAAGAGGTCGATGCGCTGTTCGAGCAGGCCGAGGCCACCGAGGGTTACCAGCTGACCGTCGACCTCGAGGCGCAGACCGTGACTCGCCCCGATGGCGTGCAGTACAGCTTCGAGGTCGATGCCTTCCGCAAGCACTGTCTGCTCAATGGTCTGGACGACATCGGTCTGACCCTGCAGGATCAGGAAGCGATCAAGTCCTTCGAGGCCCAATACCAGCAGAGCAGCCCCTGGCTGTTCGGCGCGATCAAGTAATACATCAGGGTAGGCTGGAGGGTGCTTTATCCATCCAGTGTGCCGGGTTGCGGTGGATGAAAATAGCGTCATCCACCCTGCGGATAGATTGAGGAATGCAATGAGCAAGCAGATTCTGGTTCTCCCAGGTGATGGTATCGGCCCGGAAATCATGGCCGAGGCGGTCAAGGTGCTGAACCTGGCCAACGACAAGTACGCCCTGGGTTTCGAGCTGAGCTTCGATGATCTGGGTGGCGCCGCCATCGATCGCTATGGCGTGCCGCTGGCCGACGAGACCCTGGCCCGCGCCAAGGCTGCCGATGCCGTACTGCTGGGTGCCGTTGGCGGGCCGAAGTGGGACACCATCGATCCGGCCATCCGCCCCGAGCGCGGGCTGCTGAAGATCCGCTCGCAGCTGGGCCTGTTCGGCAACCTGCGTCCGGCCATCCTCTATCCGCAACTGGCCGAGGCCTCCAGCCTCAAGCCGGAAGTGGTCGCCGGCCTGGACATCCTCATCGTCCGCGAGCTGACTGGTGGTATCTACTTCGGTCAGCCGCGCGAGAGCAAGGTGCTGGAAAACGGCGAGCGCATGGCCTACGACACCCTGCCGTACAGCGAGAGCGAAATTCGCCGTATCGCCAAGGTCGGTTTCGACATGGCCCGCGTGCGCGGCAAGAAGCTGTGCTCGGTGGACAAGGCCAACGTGCTGGCATCCAGTCAGCTGTGGCGCGCCGTGGTCGAAGAGGTCGCCAAGGACTATCCGGACGTCGAACTGAGCCACATGTACGTCGATAACGCCGCCATGCAACTGGTGCGCGCACCCAAGCAATTCGACGTGATGGTCACCGACAACATGTTTGGTGACATTTTATCCGACGAAGCGTCGATGCTGACCGGTTCCATCGGCATGCTGCCGTCGGCATCCTTGGACGCCAACAACAAGGGCATGTACGAGCCGTGTCATGGCTCTGCGCCGGACATCGCCGGCAAGGGCATCGCCAACCCGCTGGCCACCATTCTCTCGGTATCCATGATGCTGCGTTACAGCTTCGGCCAGGTGGCCGCTGCCTATGCCATCGAGAAAGCCGTGAGCCTGGTGCTGGATCAGGGGCTGCGTACTGGTGATATCTGGTCCGAAGGCAAGAGCCGCGTCGGTACCGCTGCCATGGGTGATGCAGTAGTCGAAGCACTGCGTAGTCTGTAATCTTCCCAGCCCCGCCGGGGTGGTTCCGGCGGGCTGTTTATATAGGTGTAGTCGTTATGAAACGTGTAGGTCTGATCGGTTGGCGTGGCATGGTCGGTTCCGTGCTCATGCAGCGCATGCTGGAAGAGCGGGACTTCGACCTGATCGAGCCGGTGTTCTTCACCACCTCCAATGTCGGCGGCCAAGGCCCGGCCATTGGCAAGGACATCGCTGCGCTGAAAGATGCCTACAGCATTGATGACCTGAAAGGTCTGGATGTGATCCTGACCTGCCAGGGTGGCGACTACACCAATGAAGTCTTCCCCAAGCTGCGTGAAGCCGGTTGGCAGGGCTACTGGATCGATGCTGCCTCCAGCCTGCGCATGGATGACGAGTCGGTGATCGTGCTCGATCCGGTCAACCGCAAGGTGATCGATCAGGCGCTGGACGCCGGTACCAAGAACTACATCGGCGGCAACTGCACCGTCAGCCTGATGCTGATGGCCCTTGGCGGTCTGTACGAAGCCGGGCTGGTGGAGTGGATGAGTGCCATGACCTACCAGGCCGCTTCTGGCGCTGGTGCGCAGAACATGCGCGAACTGATCAAGCAGATGGGCGCGATCAATGGCGTCGTCGCTGATGAGCTGGCCGACCCGGCCAGTGCCATCCTCGACATCGATCGTAAGGTCGCCGAAGCCATGCGTGGCGAAAGCTTCCCGGTGGACAACTTCGGCGTGCCGCTGGCCGGCAGTCTGATCCCCTACATCGACAAGGAGCTGCCGAACGGGCAGAGCCGCGAAGAGTGGAAGGCCCAGGCCGAGACCAACAAGATCCTCGGTCGCTTCAAGAGCCCGATCCCGGTCGATGGTATCTGCGTGCGCATCGGCGCCATGCGTTGCCACAGCCAGGCACTGACCATCAAGCTGAACAAGGATGTGCCGATGGCCGATATCGAAGGCCTGATCAGTCAGCACAATCCCTGGGTCAAGCTGGTGCCGAACCATCGCGAAGATTCCATCCGCGATCTTGGCCCGACTGCCGTGACCGGCACCCTCAGCGTTCCGGTCGGCCGTCTGCGCAAGCTCAACATGGGTTCGCAGTACCTGGGCGCGTTCACCGTGGGTGACCAGCTGCTGTGGGGCGCTGCCGAGCCGCTGCGCCGTATGCTGCGGATTCTGCTGGAGCGCTAAGCGCGGCGGTCGCATCCCGAGTCAAGCCAAGCCCTTCTACTTCGGTAGAGGGGCTTTGTCTTTTCTGGGGTATCCAAGTCGATTGCCTGGGCGAGGGGGCGCGGTTACAGTGCCGCTCCTTCTGCGTCACAGGTGCCCTCCATGAGTCAGTCCATCAATGTTGCCCTGATCGGCGCTACCGGTAGCGTCGGTGAAGCGCTGGTCGAACTGCTAGAAGAGCGCGAGTTTCCACTCAAGGACCTGCACCTGCTTGCGAGCAGCGAGTCGGCAGGTCAGAGCCTGTCGTTTCGGGGGCGCCAGGTACGGGTTCGCTCGCTGGATGCATTCGATTTTGCCCAGGTGCAATTGGCGTTCTTCGCCGCAGGGGGCGAGGTCACGCGCACTTATCGTGAGCGGGCGCTTGCTGCAGGGTGCTGCCTTGTCGATCTGAGCGGCGCCTTGTCACTGGATCAGGCGCCTTGTGTGATGCCCGAGCTTGGTGTTGAAGGGCTGCCGGCATTGAGCAAGCCCTGGTGCGTCAGTGCACCTACGCCTTCTGCGGTTGCCTGCGCGTTGGTGTTGGCGACACTGAAGCCTGCGCTGCGGCCGCAGCAATTGCAGGTAACCGCCATGTTGTCGATCTCCACCCTGGGGCGCATTGGTGTACAGGAGTTGGCGCGGCAAACTGCAGAGCTGCTCAATGCTCGCCCGCTGGAGCCGAAAACGGTAGATCGGCAGATTGCCTTCAACCTGCTGGCGCAGGTCGGTGAGGTTGACGATCAGGGGCATGCCCAACTGGAGAAGCGTCTGGCGGCCGAGTTACAGCAATTGTTGGGTTTGCCTGAGCTTTCGGTGGCGGCAACCTGCGCATTGGTGCCGGTGTTCTTCGGTGACAGCCTGGCAGTTGCCGTACAGGGCGATGCGGATATCGATTTGCTCGCGGTACGCAAGTTGCTCGAAGCGGCGCAGGGCATCGAGCTGGTCGAGGCGGGTGACTACCCGACGGCAGTTGGCGATGCAGTGGGTCAGGATCAGGTCTATGTTGGGCGTGTTCGTCGTGGCGTGAGCGATTCAAAGCAACTCAATTTGTGGATTGCGTCTGATAATGTAAGAAAAGGCGCTGCCTTGAATGCTGTGCAAATAGCGGAGTTATTGATAAAACACTATCTGTAAAAGATACTTACCTAGAAATTTGAAGAATCTTTCTAGCTTGGCAATACTGGCTGAGTTGATTGCTGAATGGGGAGCCGCTCTTGGAGCGGAGGCAGGCAGCAGTTATCAAGACCTTCTCGCATGCCGAGAAAAAAGATAAAACAAGGGATAACGCTATGGTTCGGGTTCGCAAACTGGTGCTGGCAATCGCAGCTGCTTCCGCGCTGTCTTCCGGTATGGCGCATGCGCTGGGGTTGGGTGAAGTTACCCTGCAATCGTCGCTGAATCAGCCGTTGGTAGCGGAAATCGAATTGCTGGAGGTGCGTGACCTGGCCTCGAATGAGGTGATTCCGAGTCTCGCGTCTCCTGAAGAGTTCGTCAAAGCTGGTGTAGATCGCCAGTACTTCCTGACCGACCTCAAGTTCACTCCCGTCCTGAAGCCCAACGGCAAGAGCGTGATTCGCGTCACCTCGAGCAAGGCTGTCCGCGAACCCTACCTCAACTTCCTGGTGGAAGTGCTCTGGCCGAATGGACGGTTGCTGCGTGAGTACACGCTGCTGCTCGATCCGCCGCTTTATTCTCCGCAAACTACCGTTGCCGCTGCGCCGCAGTTGCCGATCGCCGCGCCTGCGCCGCGCCCCTCTGCAGCTCCGGCAGCGCCACGCAGTGCTGCACCAGCCGCCGCACCGCGCCCGGTCGCTCCGGCACCGGCATCGCGCGCCATTTCCGGTAACGAGTACAAAACCACTGCCAACGACACGCTGTGGGAGATCGCTCAGCGCGTCGGCGGCGGTTCGATCAATCAGACCATGCTGGCCATTCAGGACCTGAATCCTGATGCCTTCATCGGGGGAAACATCAACCGCATGAAGAGCGGTCAGGTGCTGCGCCTGCCGGATGAACAGCAGGTTCGTAGCCGCAGCAACGCTGAAGCCATCGCTCAGGTTGCCGAACAGAACGCCGCTTGGCGCGAAGGTCGTGCCGTCGCTTCGCGTCAGCTGGATGCCACTCGCCGCACTGCGGCCGGCGCCGCACCTGCGACCGCCGAGGCGGGTGACAGCCTCAAGCTGGTTGCCGCCGAGGCGGGTCAATCCACACGCGGTAGCGATACTGGTTCGACCAACAGCAAGGCGCTGGCAGACAAGCTCGCAGTCACTCAGGAAAGCCTGGATTCGACGCGCCGCGAAAATGCCGAATTGCAAAGCCGCGTCAGTGATCTGCAAAGTCAGCTGGACAAGCTGCAGCGACTGGTTGAGCTGAAAGATAGCCAGATGGCTAAGTTGCAGGCGGATCTGTCCGCGGCTCCAGCGGCAACGCCAGCTGAAGAGCCCGCAGCGGAAACTCCCGCGGAGCAAGCTCCGGCAGCGGCACCTGAGGTTGCGCCGCCTGCGACGGAGGCGGCAACGCCGCCCACTACGCCGCCTGAGGAGGCGGCGCCTGATTACAATTATTCCGAGGAACCGGCTGCGCCTGTCGAAGACAGCGCCGCCGCCACCGAACAGCCGGCCAGTGAGCCGGCTGCTGCCGTTGAGCCTGCTGCCCCGGCCAAGCCAGCTGAAGAAACCAAGCCTGCTGCCCCGGCACCAGCGCCGGCTCCAGCCCCGCAGAGCTTTATCGATGATCTGATGGCCAATCCCATGACTCTGGGGTTGGCTGGCGGTGGCGTGCTTCTGTTGCTGCTGGTGGGGCTGATGGCGCTGTCGCGTCGCAACGCCATGAAGGAGGCCGAGCTGCAAGATGAGCTGGCCGATGATCTGTCGCAGGATCAGGCGTTCGCTTCCGATCTGGACATGCCTGAAGACAGCTTCGCCGGCCTCGATGATGAGCCAGCCCATGCCGCTCAGACTGCCGGTGAAGAACGCGTTACGGCGCAGACGGGAGACGCGCTGGGCGAGGCGGACATCTACATCGCCTACGGTCGCTTCAATCAGGCTGCGGAACTGCTGCAGAACGCGATCAACGACGAACCGCATCGTGCTGATCTGCGTCTGAAGCTGATGGAAGTCTACGCCGAGCTGGGTGATCGCGAAGGCTTCGCACGTCAGGACAATGAGCTGCGTGAAATCGGTGGTGTGAATGCCGAGGCCGAGCAGCTGAAATCCAAGTACCCGGCTATTGCCGCCTTTGCCGGTGGTGCTGGCGCCGTAGCTGCCGCTGCGGCCGCCGATGACGACATGAGCGAGTTCAGCCTGGATGATCTCAGTCTGGATGAGCCTGCAGCCGAAGCGCCTGCGTCCAATGATGGTGACCTGGATGACGCCTTCGACCTCAGCCTTGATGATCTCGAGGCCGACCTGGAGAGTGATCTTCAGTCTGCCAAGGCTGAAGAAGCGCCTCTTTCGCTGGAAGATGATCTGGACTTTGGCCTGGTCGACGAGCCCGCTGCTCCGGCCGCTGCCTCCGATGACGATCTGAGCTTCGATCTGGCGCTGGATGATGACAAGGTCGAGTTGTCGCAGCCTGCCGATGACCTGTCCGCGTTCAGCCTGGATCTGGATGAGCCGGCTGCGACTTCCAGCGACGAAGCCGATGACTTCCTGCTGAGCCTCGACGATGAGGCGCCGCTGAGCCCGCCCGCCAATGACCTGTCCGATCTGGGCCTTGATCTGCCGGAAGAAACCCCGGCTGCCGATCTTGATCTGCCGGCTGACTTCGACCTGTCGCTCGAAGACGAAGCCCCGGCGCAGGCGGATGTAGAGCCAGGCAGCTTCGCCGCGCAGCTGGATGAAGTGAGCGCCGAGCTGGATCAGCTGTCGACTGACTTCGAGGAGCCGCAGAGCGCTCCGCTGGCGCCGGTCGATGGTCTGTCCAGCGAGCTCGAAGGTGACGATGACTTCGACTTCCTCTCCGGCACCGATGAGACCGCGACCAAGCTCGACCTGGCGCGTGCCTACATCGACATGGGTGATACCGAGGGCGCACGCGATATTCTCGATGAGGTCATGGCCGAGGGTAGCGACATGCAGCAGCAAGAAGCTCGCGAGATGATTTCCAAGTTGGTTTGATCGATTCCATGTCTGAAGCAGTACCTGTAGCGGCCGCCGAAATGGCGGCCGCTGGCTTTTCCAGAGTTGCCCTTGGTCTTGAATACCGGGGTGCGCGTTATTGCGGCTTTCAGCGTCAGCGTGGCAATGTCGCGTCTATTCAGGGTTGCCTGGAGGACGCGCTGTCCAAGGTGGCGGGTGGGGCGCCAGTCAATATCCACTGTGCGGGGAGAACCGATTCATCGGTGCATGCCAGTGGCCAGGTGGTGCATTTCGACACCTGCGTAGAGCGGCCGCTACATGCCTGGATCATGGGGGCCAATCTGAACCTGCCCAAGGACATCAGCGTGACCTGGGCCAAGGTGATGCCGGCGCATTTTCATGCGCGCTTCAGTGCCATGGCCCGGCGCTATCGCTACGTGATCTACAGTGATCCGATTCGCCCGGCGCACATGGCCGAAGAGGTGACCTGGAATCATCGGCCGCTGGATGTGGCGCGCATGCGTGAAGCAGCCCGAGCGCTGGTCGGCACCCATGATTTCAGCTCGTTCCGCGCCGGTCAGTGCCAGGCCAAGTCGCCGATCAAAACCGTGCACCACCTGGAAGTGATCGAGCACGGTTGTTTCATCGTGCTGGATATTCGCGCCAACGCCTTCCTGCACCACATGGTGCGCAACATCGCCGGTGTGTTGATGGCCATTGGCGCGGGCGAACGGCCAGTTGAGTGGATCGGCGAAGTGCTGGCGCGCGCGGAGCGCCGCAGTGGTGGCGTGACCGCTCATCCTTATGGGCTCTATCTGGTGCAGGTGGAGTACCCGGAGGAGTTCGACCTGCCGTCACGTTATCTCGGCCCGCATTTTCTCTCCGGTCTCGCGGATGTGCGGCGGGGCTGAGCCTTTGTTACCATCCGGCGCTCGACATACAAGGGTGTGAAACGAATGCGCGTGCGCAGCAAGATTTGCGGCATTACCCGGGTAGGGGACGCGCTGGCCGCTGTAGAGGCGGGCGCCGACGCCATCGGCCTGGTGTTCTACGCCAAGAGCCCGCGTGCCGTCAGCGTCGAGCAGGCCCTTGCGATCGTTCGGGCCCTGCCGCCGTTCGTGACCTGCGTCGGTCTGTTCGTCGACATGCCGCGTGAAGCCCTGCGGGCTGTGTTGCAGCAGGTGCCGCTGGATCTCCTGCAGTTCCATGGTGACGAGTCGCCCGCTGATTGCGAAGGCTACGCCCGTCCCTATATCAAGGCGCTGCGTGTGCGCCCCGGTGAGGACGTGGCGACCCTGATGGCGCCCTACGCTGGTGCACGAGGCATCTTGCTCGACACTTTCGTGGAAGGCGTGCCTGGTGGCACTGGCGCCGCTTTCGACTGGTCGCTGGTGCCGCAGGACTCTGGCAGGCCCATCGTTCTGGCCGGTGGTCTCGATGCCGGCAATGTCGCGGCGGCGATTCGCCAGGTCAGACCTTATGCTGTCGACGTCAGCGGCGGGGTCGAGGCCAGTAAAGGCATAAAGGATGCAGACAAGATTCACGCATTCGTGCAGGCGGTGCGTGACACGCAATGTGACGGCGATTGAGGCGGGGCCGTCAATTAGCCTGTCACGCCGCCATGGCCCGCTGCGACGGGTGCTGGATGCGGCAGAGAAAAATTGCTGGAGATGGACGTTTCATGACGAGGCGTTCATCCGAACCAACGGTTATGGAGAAATGACAGCATGAGCAACTGGTTGGTAGACAAACTCATTCCCTCGATCATGCGTTCCGAGGCGAAGAAGAGCTCTGTACCCGAGGGCCTGTGGCACAAATGTCCGTCCTGTGATGCTGTGCTCTATCGTCCTGAGCTGGAAAAGACGCTCGACGTCTGCCCCAAGTGCAATCACCACATGCGTATCGGTGCTCGCGCTCGCATCGACCTGTTCCTCGATGCCGATGGTCGTGAGGAGATTGGCGCCGACCTGGAGCCGGTTGATCGCCTGAAGTTCCGCGACAGCAAGAAGTACAAGGATCGCCTGGCTGGTGCGCAGAAGCAGACCGGCGAGAAGGACGCGCTGATCTCCATGAGCGGTACCCTCGAGGGCATGCCGATCGCGGTTTGCGCGTTCGAGTTCTCCTTCATGGGTGGCTCCATGGGCGCCATCGTCGGCGAGCGTTTCGTCCAGGCGGCCAACGTCGCACTGGAGAAGCGTTGCCCACTGGTGTGCTTCTCCGCTTCTGGCGGTGCGCGCATGCAGGAAGCGCTGATTTCCCTGATGCAGATGGCCAAGACTTCCGCCGCTCTGGCGCGTTTGCGTGAAGAAGGCCTGCCGTTCATCTCCGTGCTGACCGACCCTGTATATGGCGGCGTTTCCGCCAGTCTGGCAATGCTCGGTGACGTCATCGTCGCCGAGCCGAAGGCGCTGATCGGTTTCGCAGGTCCGCGCGTGATCGAGCAGACCGTGCGCGAGAAGCTGCCGGAAGGCTTCCAGCGCAGCGAGTTCCTGCTGGAGCATGGCGCGATCGACATGATCATCTCGCGCAGCGAGCTGCGTCCGCGCCTGGCGCGTCTGCTCGCGCAGATGATGAACCGCCCCTCTCCGGTTTTCCTGCCGGCCACTGCATGACCGCACGTAGCCTGGGCGAGTGGCTCGCCTACCTCGAGCAGTTGCATCCCACGGCCATTGAAATGGGCCTGGAGCGCTCGCGCGAGGTGGCGCGGCGCCTGGGGCTGGGCAAGCCTGCGCCGCTGGTGGTCACGGTCACCGGCACCAACGGCAAGGGTTCTACATGTGCCTTTCTCGCCAGCCTGATCGCTGCCCAGGGGCAGCGCGTCGGCGTTTACAGTTCTCCTCATCTGCTGCGCTATAACGAGCGCGTGCTCGTGGATGGCTGTGAAGCCAGCGACGAAGAGCTGTGCCAGGCCTTTGCCGCGGTCGAGGCTGCGCGTGGCGAGATTTCCCTGACCTATTTCGAGATGGGCACGCTGGCGGCCTTCTGGTTGTTCGAGCGTGCTCAGCTCGACGCCGTGGTGCTCGAAGTCGGCCTGGGTGGGCGCCTGGATGCGGTGAACCTGGTCGATGCCGATCTGGCACTGATCACCAGTATTGGTCTGGACCACGCTGACTGGCTGGGCGATACCCGTGAGTCGGTCGCCTTCGAAAAAGCCGGGATCATGCGCTTCGGCAAGCCGGCGTTGTGTGGTGATCTCGACCCTCCGCAGCCATTGCTGGGGCAGGCGGCGACGTTGGACACACCTCTGTTCCTGCGTGGGCGCGACTATGACCTGAGCGTGGGCGCGCAGGACTGGTCCTGGCATGGGCTCGACGAGCGCGGTTGCATGCTGCGATTGCAGCAGCTACCGCTTCTCGACCTGCCGATGGAAAACGCCGCTCTGGCGTTGCAGGCTTACGCACTGCTGCCGCTGCCCTGGGATCACCAGCAGATCGTTCAGGCCCTGCTCGCCACTCGCGTGGTGGGTCGGCTGGATCGCCGCACGCTGAACTGGCGAGGCAAGTCGCTCACGCTGTTGCTCGATGTTGGGCATAATCCCCATGCGGCCGACTACCTGGCGCAGCGTCTGGAGAGTCGTCCATTGAGCGGAAAGCGCTGGGCGGTGTTCGGCTTGCTGGTCGACAAGGATCTGCCTGGTGTCGTGGCACCGTTGTTGAGTCAGGTCGCTGGCTGGGCCGTGGCGCCGCTCGATACACCGCGCTCACGCGACGCCACCGAGGTGGCCGAGCATCTGCGAGGGCAGGGCGCGCAGGTGGTGCTGCACGCGAGCGTGCGTAGCGCGCTGGAGGCGCAGTGCGAGCTGGCTGCTGCGGGTGACGAAATACTGTTGTTCGGATCGTTTTTCTGCGTGGCCGAGGCTCTGGATTGGCTGGCCCGCCCGGCTTGATAAGGGGATTGGGGGATGGCAATGCTGGACAAGGGGCTCAAGCAGCGCATGGTCGGTGCTCTGGTGCTGGTCGCGCTGGCGGTAATATTCGTGCCGATGCTGCTGTCGCGCGAGGACGAGATGCGGCGCGTGGTGGTGGACGCTCCGGCAATGCCGCAGGCGCCGGTCGCTGCCGAAATCGTCGTCGAGCCTGCCGATGTGGTCGAGCCCGAAGCATTGCCGCAGGAGCCTGTGCCGGTCGATGAGATCGAGCCTCAGGTCGTCGAAGTCCCTGAGCAGCCTAAGGCAACTCCGCCGCCTGCTGCTCAGCCGAGCAAGCCCGAGCCGGCCAAGACCGAGCAAGTAGCCAGCGCGACGCCGGCCAAGCCTGACGCACGTCTGGATGCCAACAGCCTGCCGATCAGCTGGTCGGTGCAGCTGGCCAGTCTGTCCAGCCGTAGTGGTGCCGAGAATCTGCAGAAAACCCTGCGCAGCCAGGGCTACAACGCCTATATCCGTACCTTCGATGGCATGAATCGCGTGTTCGTCGGCCCGCTGATCGAGCGCGCCGAGGCCGAGCGCCTGCGTGATCAGCTCAATCGTCAGCACAAGCTCAGCGGTTTTGTGGTGCGCTTTCAGCCTGAAGCGGGTTGAACGTAGGACTTTGCAAAGCCCGGTTACTCCAACCGCCGGGCTCTGCTAAAATGCTCCGCCTTTTCCGCTGGTAGGCCGCACCGTGGTATTCACCTGGGTCGATTGGGCGATCGTCGCCGTCATCGCCATTTCTAGTTTGATCAGTCTCAAGCGCGGCTTCGTCAAAGAAGCACTGTCGCTGCTGACCTGGATCATCGCGGGTGTGGTCGCCTGGATGTTCGGTGGCGCCTTGGCCCAGCATCTCGTCGAATTTATCGAAACGCCTTCTGCACGGGTGATTGCGGCCTGTGCCATTCTCTTCATCGCCACCTTGCTGGTGGGCGCCCTGGTCAATTTCCTGATTGGCGAACTGATCCGTGTGACAGGCTTGTCCGGTACCGACCGTTTTCTCGGCATGGTATTCGGCGCCGCACGCGGTGGCTTGCTGGTCGTGCTGCTGGTCGGCCTGATCAGCCTGGCGCCGGTTGAACAAGATACATGGTGGCAGCAGTCGCAACTGGTGCCGCATTTTCTGATGGTCGCCGACTGGTCGAAGAACCTCATTCTGGGGTGGTCCGATCAGTGGTTTAGCGGTGGAGCGGCTCACCCAGCCGATCTGCTTTAAAAGAGTGGCCGATGCGGATTAACCGCTGCGTCGGTCGCTGAATTAGCCTGAATTATCTAGCAGGGGTCGTGGCACATGTGTGGCATCGTCGGTATCGTCGGTAAATCGAATGTCAATCAGGCGCTGTATGACGGGCTGACCGTCCTCCAGCACCGCGGCCAGGATGCTGCCGGTATTGTCACCAGCCATGATGGTCGCCTGTTCCTGCGCAAGGACAACGGCCTGGTGCGCGATGTCTTCCAGCAGCGCCACATGCAGCGCCTGGTCGGCCACATGGGCATCGGCCACGTGCGCTATCCGACGGCTGGCAGCTCCAGCTCGGCCGAGGCGCAGCCGTTCTACGTCAACTCGCCCTACGGCATCACCCTGGCGCACAACGGCAACCTGACCAACGTCGAGCAGTTGGCCAAGGAGATCTACGAGTCCGACCTGCGCCATGTGAACACCAACTCCGACTCGGAGGTGCTGCTCAACGTGTTTGCCCACGAGCTGGCCCAGCGCGGCAAGCTGCAGCCAACCGAGGAAGACGTGTTCGCCGCCGTCACCCACGTGCATGAGCGCTGTCTGGGTGGTTACGCCGTGGTGGCGATGATCACCGGCTACGGCATCGTCGGCTTCCGCGACCCCAACGGCATTCGCCCGATCGTATTCGGTCAGCGCCACACCGACGAGGGCGTGGAGTACATGATCGCGTCGGAAAGCGTGTCGCTGGACGTACTGGGCTTCACCCTGATTCGCGACCTGGCCCCGGGCGAGGCGGTCTACATCACCGAAGAAGGCAAGCTGTACACCCGTCAGTGCGCGACCGACCCGAAGTACGCGCCGTGCATCTTCGAGCACGTCTACCTGGCGCGCCCGGACTCGATCATGGACGGTATCTCGGTGTACAAGGCGCGTCTGCGCATGGGCGAGAAGCTGGCCGACAAGATCCTGCGCGAGCGTCCGGATCACGACATCGACGTGGTCATCCCGATTCCCGACACCAGCCGCACCGCAGCGCTGGAGCTGGCCAACCACCTCGGCGTGAAATTCCGCGAGGGGTTCGTCAAGAACCGCTACATCGGCCGTACCTTCATCATGCCTGGCCAGGCCGCGCGCAAGAAATCCGTGCGGCAGAAACTCAATGCCATCGAGCTGGAGTTCCGCGGCAAGAACGTGATGCTGGTGGACGACTCGATCGTGCGCGGCACCACCTGCAAGCAGATCATCCAGATGGCTCGCGAGGCGGGTGCGAAGAACGTCTACTTCTGCTCGGCCGCTCCGGCAGTGCGCTACCCGAACGTCTACGGCATCGACATGCCCAGCGCGCATGAGTTGATCGCGCACGGTCGGACCACCGAACAGGTCTGTGAGCTGATCGGTGCCGACTGGCTGGTCTATCAGGATCTGTCTGACCTGATCGAAGCGGTCAGCGGCAGCAAGAAGATCAAGATCGACAACTTCGACTGTGCCGTGTTCGACGGCAAGTACGTGACCGGTGACGTCGACGAGGCCTACCTGGACAGGATCGAGCAGGCGCGCAACGATGCCAGCAAGGCCAAGTCGCAGGCGGTCAGCGCGATCATCGATCTGTACAACAACTGATGCACGGGGGCAGGGGACGCCTGCCCTCGGTCGTAGCCCGGATGCAATCCGGGGGAATGTCACACTGAAGTTCCCGGATTGCGTCCGGGCTACTTATTCGTGAGGTAGAGAGATGACACTGGAATGGGAAGCGGGCCGGCTCGACAGCGATCTGGATGGCGTCGGCTTCGACACTCTGGCGGTTCGCGCCGGCCAGCGCCGGTCGCCGGAAGGGGAGCATGGCGAAGCCCTGTATCTGACGTCCAGTTATGTATTCCGCACGGCGGCTGATGCCGCCGCACGTTTTGCCGGTGAAGTGCCGGGCAACGTCTATTCGCGCTACACCAACCCCACCGTGCGCACGTTCGAGGAGCGCATCGCGGCACTGGAAGGCGCCGAACAGGCGGTGGCCACCGCTTCGGGCATGTCGGCGATCCTCGCCATCGTCATGAGCCTGTGCAGTGGCGGCGACCATGTGCTGGTGTCGCGCAGCGTATTTGGCTCGACCATCAGCCTGTTCGAGAAGTACCTCAAGCGTTTCGGCATCGCAGTCGATTATGTGCCGCTGGCCGATCTGCAGGCTTGGCAGGCTGCAGTCAAACCCAATACCAAGCTGCTGTTCGTCGAGTCGCCGTCCAATCCATTGGCCGAGTTGGTGGATATTGCTGCCCTGGCTGAAATAGCCCATGCGCAGGGTGCGTTGCTGGCGGTGGACAACTGCTTCTGCACGCCCGCGCTGCAACAGCCGTTGAAGCTCGGCGCCGACATCGTCATGCATTCGGCGACCAAGTACATCGATGGCCAGGGCCGCGGCCTGGGCGGAGTGGTAGCAGGTCGCAGCGAGCAGATGAAGGAAGTGGTCGGTTTCCTGCGGACCGCTGGGCCGACCCTGAGCCCGTTCAACGCCTGGATGTTCGTCAAGGGCCTGGAAACGCTGCGTATCCGCATGCGTGCGCAGAGCGAGAGCGCGCTGCAGTTGGCGCTGTGGCTGGAACAGCAGCCGCAGGTCGAGCGTGTCTACTACGCTGGCCTGCCCAGTCATCCGCAGCACGAACTGGCGAAGCAGCAGCAAAGCGCCTTTGGTGCGGTGGTCAGTTTCGAGGTCAAGGGCGGGCGCGAGGCGGCCTGGAAGGTCATCGATGGCACCCGTGTCATCTCGATCACCACCAATCTGGGCGATACCAAGACCACCATCGCTCACCCGGCCACCACATCGCATGGCCGGCTGACTCCGCAGGAGCGTGCCAATGCCGGGATCAGCGACAGCCTGATTCGCGTTGCCGTGGGCCTGGAGGAGCTGGAAGACCTCAAGGCGGATCTGGCGCGCGGCTTGGCTGCACTCTGAGCATGTTCGAGTGGGGTAACGACGACACGCCCAATAATGGGCGCGTTGCACTGGTCAGCGGCGCTGCACGTGGCATTGGTCTGGGCATCAGTGCCTGGCTGATCACCGAGGGCTGGCAGGTGGTGCTGGCTGACGTCGACCGTGAGCGTGGTTCCAGGGTGGCGCGTGCGCTGGGTGATAATGCCTGGTTCGTGGCCATGGACGTGGCCAAGGAAGATCAGGTCAGTGTCGGTGTCGCCGAGGTGCTCGGTCAGTTCGGTCGTCTCGATGCGCTGGTATGCAATGCGGCGCTCTCCGATCCCCACACGCCACCGCTGGAGTCGCTCGATCTCAAGCGCTGGAACCGCATGCTGGCGGTCAACCTGACCGGCGCGATGCTGTTGGCCAAACATTGCGCGCCTTACCTGCGCGGTCATCGCGGCGCCATCGTCAACATTGCCTCGACGCGTGCCCGTCAGTCCGAAGCCGATTGCGAGGCCTACGCCGCGAGCAAGGGCGGCCTGGTGGCGCTCACTCATGCCTTGGCGGTCAGCCTGGGGCCGGAGGTGCGGGTCAATTGCGTCAGTCCGGGCTGGATCGATGCCCGTGATCCGTCGCAGCAGCGCCTGGAGCCGCTGTCGGTGTTCGATCATGCGCAGCACCCGGTCGGTCGTGTCGGTACCGTGGAGGATGTCGCGGCACAGGTGGCCTGGTTGCTCTCCGATGCGGCCGGTTTCGTCACCGGCCAGGAGTTCGTCATCGATGGCGGCATGAGCCGCAAGATGATCTATCAGGATTGAGCGTGGCGGCTCGACACCGGCAGCTGCGGCTGCAGTTGCCATAAAGAAAAAGGCTCCCGAAGGAGCCTTTTTCATGCCGCGCCGAATTACATGTTGGGGTAGTTCGGGCCGCCAGTGCCTTCCGGGGCGATCCAGGTGATGTTCTGCGCCGGATCCTTGATGTCGCAGGTCTTGCAGTGCACGCAGTTCTGCGCGTTGATCTGGAACTTCTTCTCGCCGTCTTCCTGAGTCACCACCTCATACACGCCAGCCGGGCAGTAGCGCTGCGCCGGTTCGTCGTACAGTGGCAGGTTCTTCGCCAGCGGAATGCTCGGATCGGTGAGCTTCAGGTGGCAGGGCTGTTCTTCTTCGTGGTTGGTGTTGGAAAGGAACACCGAACTCAGTTTGTCGAAGCTCAGTTTACCGTCCGGTTTCGGGTAGGCGATCTTCGTGCACTCTGCGGCCGGCTTCAGGCAGGCGTAATCCGGCTTGTTGTCGTGCAGGGTGAAGGGCGCCTTGCCGCCGAAGATGTTCTGGTCCAGCCAGTTGATGCCGCCACCGACGATGGCGCCGTACTTGTGGATGGCTGCACCGAAGTTGCGGCTGCGGAACAGTTCGTCGTACAGCCAGCTGGCCTTGAAGCCATCGACGTAGTTGGTCAGTTCGTCGCCGCCTTCACGGCCGGCTGCCAGCGCTTCGGCGATGGCGTCGGCGGCGAGCATGCCGGACTTCATCGCAGTGTGGCTGCCCTTGATCTTGGCGAAGTTCAGGGTGCCCAGGTCGCAACCGACCAGCGCGCCACCGGGGAAGACCATCTTCGGCAGCGAGTTCAGGCCGCCCTTGCAGATGGCGCGAGCACCGTAGGCAACGCGTTTGCCGCCTTCCAGGTACTTGGCAATCACCGGGTGGTGCTTGTAGCGCTGGAACTCGTCGAACGGCGACAGGTGCGGGTTGGCGTAGGACAGGTCGATGATCAGGCCGACCACCACCTGGTTGTTCTCCAGGTGATAAAGGAAGGAGCCGCCGGTGTTCTCGGTGCCCATGATGTCCATCGGCCAACCGGCGGTGTGTACCACCAGACCCTGGTCGTGCTTGGCCGGATCGATGTCCCAGATTTCCTTGATGCCGATGCCGTAGTGCTGGGCATCGGCTTCGCTGTCGAGGTTGTACTTGTTGATCAGCTGCTTGCCGATATGGCCACGGCAGCCCTCGGCGAACAGGGTGTACTTGGCACGCAGTTCCATGCCGGGGGTGTAGTAGCCCTCTTTGGGATTGCCTTCGCGGTCGACACCCAGGTCGCCGGTGACGATGCCGCGCACTACGCCGTTCTCGTCGATCAGTGCTTCCTGAGCGGCGAAACCCGGGTAGATTTCCACGCCCAGATTTTCGGCTTGCTGGGCCAGCCAGCGGCACAGGTTGCCCAGGGAAATGATGTAATTGCCTTCGTTGTGCATGGTTTTCGGCACAAAGAAGTCAGGAATTCGGGTAGCCTTGTCAGCGTCGCGCAGCAGATAGATGTCATCGCGCTTGACTGGGGTGTTCAGCGGGGCGCCAAGCTCTTTCCAGTTGGGGAAGAGTTCGTTCAGGGCGCGCGGCTCGAAGACCGCACCGGAGAGGATGTGAGCGCCAACTTCGGAGCCTTTCTCGACCACGCAGACGCTGATCTCCTGGCCCGCGTCAGCGGCTTTCTGCTTCAGTCGGCAGGCGGCGGACAGTCCGGATGGGCCGGCGCCGACGATGACGACGTCGAACTCCATAAATTCGCGTTCCACAGGCTATCTCCTACTCAAGGCTCTTCGATGTTTTATAGGGGAGGGCGCGGCTCGCTCCCTAAGCACGGCGTGGGCATTATATCTACACCCTCTCAGCGGGCCAATACAAACGTTTGTTTGAATTTTCTGTAGGCCTGTTAGAATCGTACTACATCGCGGATGACCGGCCGGTTCGCTGTATTGACCGGGCCAGGCCGCGGGGTCAAGATACGGGCGGTTTTGCGCTCGCCGTCTGAGCTGAAAGGTTGGTTGCGGCCAATTTTGCATCACTGGCCAGGCTCGCCTGGGCGACATTCTTATTCACCGGAGAGTAACGAGGAATCCATGAAGGTTCTTGTAGCTGTCAAACGAGTGGTTGACTACAACGTCAAGGTTCGCGTCAAGGCGGACAACAGCGGCGTCGACCTCGCCAACGTCAAGATGTCCATGAACCCCTTCTGCGAAATCGCCGTGGAAGAAGCCGTACGCCTGAAGGAGAAGGGCGTGGCGAGCGAGATCGTTGTCGTCACCATCGGCCCGGCTACCGCTCAGGAGCAACTGCGCACCGCGCTGGCTCTGGGTGCCGACCGCGCCATTCTGGTCGAGTCCGCTGACGAGCTGAATTCCCTGGCCGTGGCCAAGCTGCTCAAGGCAGTGGTCGACAAGGAACAGCCGCAGCTGGTCATCATGGGCAAGCAGGCCATCGACAGCGACAACAACCAGACCGGCCAGATGCTGGGCGCCCTGACTGGCTTCGGCCAAGGCACCTTCGCGTCCAAGGTCGAGGTGGCCGGCGACAAGGTCAACGTCACCCGTGAGATCGATGGCGGTCTGCAGACCGTTGCGCTGAACCTGCCGGCGATCGTCACCACCGACCTGCGCCTGAACGAGCCGCGTTACGCGTCGCTGCCGAACATCATGAAGGCCAAGAAGAAGCCGCTGGAAACCGTTACCCCGGATGCTCTGGGCGTTTCCACCGCCTCCACCGTCAAGACCCTGAAAGTCGAAGCGCCGGCTGCCCGCAGCGCTGGCATCAAGGTCAAGTCCGTGGCTGAACTGGTCGAGAAACTGAAGAACGAGGCGAAGGTAATCTAAATGACTATCCTGGTTATCGCTGAACACACCAATGCCGCTCTGGCTGCCGCTACCCTGAACACCGTTGCTGCGGCGCAGAAGATCGGTGGCGACATTCACGTTCTGGTAGCCGGTGCCAATGCTGGCGCTGCTGCCGAAGCTGCTGCCAAGATCGCTGGCGTGGCCAAGGTTCTGGTTGCCGACAACGCTGCCTACGAGCACCAGCTGCCGGAAAACGTCGCGCCGCTGGTAGCCGAGCTGGGCAAGAGCTACAGCCACATCCTGGCTGCTGCTACCAGCAACGGCAAGAACATCCTGCCGCGCGTCGCTGCTGCGCTGGATGTCGACCAGATCTCCGAGATCATCTCGGTCGAGAGCGCCGACACCTTCAAGCGTCCGATCTATGCCGGTAACGCCATCGCTACCGTGCAGTCCAGTGCTGCTATCAAGGTGATCACCGTACGTAGCACCGGTTTCGATGCCGCTGCTGCCGAAGGTGGCTCCGCTGCTGTCGAGGCTGTCTCCGGCCCGGCCGATGCCGGCAAGTCGTCCTTCGTCGGTGAAGAACTGGCCAAGTCCGATCGTCCGGAACTGACCGCTGCCAAGATCGTCGTTTCCGGCGGCCGTGGCATGGGCAATGGCGACAACTTCAAGCACCTTTATGCCCTGGCTGACAAGCTGGGCGCAGCTGTCGGCGCTTCTCGTGCTGCGGTCGACGCCGGCTTCGTACCGAACGACATGCAGGTCGGTCAGACCGGCAAGATCGTCGCGCCGCAGCTGTACATCGCCGTCGGTATTTCCGGCGCGATCCAGCACCTGGCCGGTATGAAGGACTCCAAGGTGATCGTTGCGATCAACAAGGACGAAGAGGCTCCGATCTTCCAGGTGGCAGACTACGGTCTGGTTGCTGACCTGTTCGAAGCCGTACCGGAGCTGGAAAAGCTGGTCTAAACCGCTTTTCCCGCTACAGAAAAACCCGCTCTGGTGAGCGGGTTTTTTATTGCCTGCGAATCCGTTACTTCAGGCCGTCGAGAAAACGGCGGTAGAGCAGGGCACTTTCTTCGGGGCGTTCGAGCATCGGTGCGTGACCGACGTTATCCATGATCACCACGCTGGGCTTGGCTAGTAGCGACTGCATGACGTCGATGCTCGATACATCCAGCACGCGATCCTGCCTGCCCCACAGCAGCAAGGTGGGTGCCTGGATCTTGGGCAGCTCGGGCTCGAGGGGAATGTAGCGTTCGACCAGTTGCTGGAAAACCTGATCGTAGTGCGCTGCGTTGGCCATGCTCTGCTCGGCCAAATACTGCTTGAGCGACTCCGGCAGATAGGGTGGCTCGACGAAGACGAACTGCAGCAGGCGCTGAAAGTCTTGCGGGCTGCGCACGACCAGCGGGTTGGCAGCGCCGCTCTCCAGCCGCTGGAACAGTTCGCTCTTGTGGGGGGCGTCGATGCCGGCATTGTCGAACAGGGCCAGCGAACTGACACGCTGCGGATAACGGGCCGCGTAGAGTGCGGCGATATGCCCGCCCATTGAATTGCCCAGCACGTGGGCTTTGTCGATGCCCATCGCTTCGAGGATGCTGGCCAGGCGCTCGGCCTGGGTGCCGACGTCATAACTGCCGGTCGGATGGTCGCTGTCGCCGAAGCCTGGCAGATCCAGCGCGATCACCTGGTAGTCGTTGCTCAGGTGGCGCGAAAAGCGCAGCCAGTTATCCTTGTCTGCTGCAAAGCCATGGATCAGTACCAGGGTTTCGGCCGTGCTCGGTCCTCCCCGGTAGTAATGAATGTTAAGATCGCCGACACGTAGCTGCTCGTGGCTCAGGCCGGCGCGCTCCTGCTCCAGAAGGCGCAGGGCCGTGAGCTGAGTCGCGGGAGCGAAGTAAAGGATTGCGCTGCTGGCCAGTAGCAGCACCAGTAGCGAGAGCAGCAGTTTTTTCATGGCGCGTCCTTATCGCTAATTATTATGGCAGCGCCATTAAGCTAGCATGAACACAGAAGGTTTCCGGGGTGCTTCGTCATCCTGCCGATCAACGCATGAACCGAGAGTAGCCGATGCCTAAGCGTTGTCCGTTTAAGTCGTTGTTGCTGTGGGGCTCTTTGGTCCTGATGCCGGCGGTTGGCTTCGCCGCTGGTAAATGCGAGCGCCTGGTGGCGACCGGTAACCCGGAGTATCCGCCTTACCTGTGGCGTGACCCGCAGAACCCGCAGCAACTGATCGGGGCCAACGCCGACCTGCTCAAGCACCTGGCCAAGGAGCTTGGTGTCGTGATCGACGTGATTTACACCGGCCCCTGGTCAAGGGCGCAGGACGAAGTACGCACCGGCCGTGTCGACCTGCTCGCCGGCGCCTTTGTCACCCTGCCGCGTCTGGAGCACATGGATTACGTGCATCCGGCTTTCTTCTTCACCCCCAGCGTGGTCTGGGTGCGCAAGGACGAAGCCTTCCCCTATGGCAGCTGGATCGACTTGCAGGGGCACAAGGGCGATACCCTGGTGGGCAACAGCTTCGGTCAGCAGTTCGACAGTTTTGCCAAGGAAAACCTGACATTGGAGGGCGTTTCCAGCCTGACTCAGGCGTTCCAGAAGCTGCTGCTCGGCCGCACCGACTATGTGCTTTATGAGCACTATCCCGGCCTGGCGCTAGCCGAAACGCTGGGTATGGACGATGACCTCGAGGTGCTGGATCCGCCGATCTCGAGTGAAGGTCTCTACCTCACCCTGTCGCACAACTCGGCCTGCAACGAACCCTGGTTGCGCGGACAGCTCGCTCGCAAGATGACAGAAATGGTCTCCGCCGGCCTGCCTGAGCAACTCCTGCAAAGCAATCTCGAGCTTTGGAAGGCACAGCAGATGCAGCCCGACCCGGTTGGCGACGTCACTCAGTAGGAAATTTTCGTGATCAATCGAACCCTTCCCTTGCTGCTGGCGCTGGGCTTGACGGCCTGCGCCAGCGACCCCGCGCCTACCGAACAGCTGCGGCTGACCGAACAGGCCTTGGCGCAGACCAAGTCCCTTGGTGTGGTCAGCGAGCAATCCGAGTCATTGCGCCAGGCTGAGGACAAGTTCGTGCAGGCCCAGGCCGCCATGCAGGACGATGAAAACAAGCAGGCGCGCCAGCTCGCCGAACAGGCCGAACTGGACGCGCGCCTGGCCGAGGCCGAGCACCTCAACGCCAAGGGGCGGGAGCAGTTGAACGAACTCAATCTGCGTATCGGCCGCCTGCGCCAGCAGCTGGGGGCCATGTGATGAAGGTTTTCGGTAACCTGGGCAGCCTGGCGCTGATCGGTGTCTTGCTCAGTGGTTGTGCGGCCAATCAGGTGGCGAGTGAGCAGGCGCTGGAAGAGGCGCGTCTGAGCTTCCAGTCGGTCAAGGAAGACCCCAGCGTCCTGCGTGCAGCGCCCAAGGACGTGATTCGCGCAGGCGAATCGCTGGCCCGTGCCGAGCGACTGTCCAGCTACTGGGGCAGTGGCGACGATGTGCGTCATTACGCTTACCTCAGTCAGCGCTATGCCGCGATTGCCCGGCAGCACAGCGATATCAGTCTCAATCAGGAGCGCGCGGCGAAGCTCGAGCTGGAGCGCCAGCGTCTGCAACTGACGTTGCGCGAGGCCAAGCTGATGAGCGTGCAGCAGCACAATGGTTGGCTGGAAGAACAGATGGTCAGTCTTGCCACCAGCGAGACCGAGCGCGGCCTGGTGATGACCCTGGGCGACATGCTGTTCGATGCCGGCCGCGCTGATCTGCAACCGGCAGCCAACCGCACGGTGCTCAAGCTCGTGCAGTTCCTGCAGATCAACCCGCAGCGCCGGGTGCGGATCGAGGGCTACACCGACAACACTGGCGATGCTACCGAGAATCTCGAGCTGTCCCGCGCGCGGGCTCAGGCCGTGGCCGACCTGCTGGTCGACCTGGGCGTGGATGCCAAGCGTATTCAGGTGGCCGGTTACGGCGTCGACTTCCCAGTCGCGGAAAATGCGTCCGCCCGTGGGAGGGCGCAGAATCGGCGGGTGGAGATCGTCTTCTCCGACGAGCGAGGCCAGCTCGGCGCCGAACGCTGAATGTCCGCCGCATAAGAAGCCCCGGCATGGTCCGGGGCTTTTTTGTGCTCTGAATCGAGGGGCGATGGGGGCGGCGTGAGGACGTCGCCATCCGGCACAGTGCTGCGGGCGAAAAATTGTTTTATCTGTGCCGGTACAATTATGTAGCAATAGATTACTGTTATGGTTCAGTGAACCCGAGGACCCGGCCATGACCAATCTGTTGCTTTACCAACGCATCGCCCAACAGTTGGCCGAGGATATTCGTCGTGGTGTCTACCAGCCGGGTGAGCGGGTGCCCTCGGTGCGCAAGATGAGTGCGCAGCTCAACGTCAGCCACGCCACGGTGTTGCAGGCCTATGCCAATCTCGAAGACCAGGGCCTGATCCGCGCCCGGCCGCAGTCCGGTTTCTACGTGCATCAGACCCCCGCACTGACCGCGCCGACGCCGGATATCGCCAGGGTGGAGCGCCCGGGGCTGGTCACTCGCGCCAGCATCATCAACCAGGTGCTCACCGAATCGCGTCGCGAGGGGGTGTTCCCGCTGGGCGCTGCGGTGCCGCATGTCGACTACCTGCCGGTGCGTGCGCTGCATCAGCAACTGGCCAAGGTCACCCGCTTTCACAGCCCGCGTGCGTTCAGCTACATGTTCAGCCCCGGTTTCGAGCCGCTGCGTCGCCAGGTGGCGATCCGCATGCGCGATGCCGGCGTGGTGGTCGATCCGTCCGAGGTGGTGATCACCCACGGCTGCGTCGATGCGCTGCAGATGAGCCTGCGCGTGCTGACCAAGCCGGGCGATCTGATTGCGGTGGAGTCGCCGACCTACTATGGCCTGCTGCAGTTGGCCGATCTGCTGGAACTCAAGGTCATCGAGATCCCCTGCGACCCGACTACCGGCATCAGCCTGGAGGCCCTGCAACTGGCGGCCAACCAGTGGCCGATCAAGGCCTTGGTACTGACGGCGCGGCTGTCCAACCCACTGGGCGGAACCATCCCCGAGGAGCGTCAGCGTCAGTTGTTGCGACTGGCTGGCGATTACGATTTCCAGATCGTCGAGGACGATATCTACGGCGAGCTGATGTTCGAACAGGGCCCGACCAAGTCGTTGAAGTCCCATGACCGCGACAGTCGGGTGATCTACTGCTCGAGTTTTTCCAAGACGCTGTCGCCGGGTGTGCGTATCGGCTGGATCGTCGCCGGCAAGTACCAGGACGAGATTCAGCGCCTGCAGACCTTTTCCACCCATTCGGCGTGCAGCGTTACCCAGATGGCGGTGGCGGCGTATCTGGAAAATGGTGGCTATGACCGCCACCTGCGGCATATCCGTCAGGAGTACCGCAAGAATCTCAGCGCGTTCCAGCTGGCGGTGCAGCAGTATTTCCCGGTCGGCACGCAGATGACCCGGCCCAAGGGCGGTTTCATCCTCTGGGTCAGCCTGCCGGCGCGGGTCAACACCAAGGATCTGCACGTTCGCGCCTTGCAGCAGGGCATTTCCATCGCACCGGGGCTGATCTTCAGCAATACCGAGCAGTTCAACCATTGTGTGCGGCTCAACTGCGGTATCCCCTGGAACCGTGAGGCCGAAAGGGCGCTGATGACCCTGGGCATGCTGGCCACGCAGTTGTGCCAGGAGACGGGCACTGCCTGGGAAGGCTGAGAAAAAAGCGTCGCGGTTTAACCCGCTTCGGCACAGGGTTGCGTCTACCTGAGCGAAGGTTTCGTACCATTGCTCAGGAGCTGCACCATGTTCGCTCATTGCCCGCTATTCGTTCGTCCGTTCGCCGCCGGTTTCTCGGCTGGTGCCTTGCTGCTGCTCGCCGCCTGCAGTGCCTCGGGTCCGGAACCTGAGGCCAAGACCAGCGTGTCGCCGGCGACCTCTCTGCTGCGTGAACGCGTGGCCGCGCCCGTAACTGCCGAGGCCAGTCACAAGCGCATGGCGTCGATGGCCTATGCCCCCGCGCCCATCGCCGACACCTTGCCGCCAGGCTACCGTGACGAGTCGCGCGAGCAGTACCAGGCCTATGCCGACAACCCGGTATTCGCCGTCGCCGAGACGCCGGTGTCCACCTTCAGCATCGACGTCGACACCGGCAGCTACGCCAATGTGCGGCGCTTCCTCAATGGCGGGCAGCTACCGCCGAAGGACGCCGTGCGCCTGGAAGAGTTGGTCAACTACTTCCCCTACGACTACCCGCTGCCGCAAGGTGATGTGCCCTTTGGTGTCAGCACCGAGTTGGCGGTGACGCCATGGAACCCGCAGACGCGCCTGCTGCGTATCGCCATCAAGGCGTCGGATCGCAGCGTCGAGGAGTTGCCGCCGGCCAACCTGGTGTTCCTGGTCGACGTGTCCGGTTCGATGCATCGTCGTGAAGGGCTGCCAATGGTGCAGGGCACCCTGAAGCTGCTGGTCGATCAATTGCGCGCGCAGGATCGCGTGTCGTTGGTCACCTATGCCGGTGACAGTCAGGTGGTGCTGGATTCCGCGCCCGGCAGCGACAAAGCGAAGATTCGTGCGGCCATCGATCAGCTCAGCGCCGGCGGTTCGACGGCGGGCGAGTCCGGCATTCAGCTGGCTTACCAGCAGGCGAGCAAGCATATGATCGACGGCGGCATCAATCGCATCCTGCTGGCCACCGATGGTGACTTCAACGTTGGCATCAGCGACTTCGACAGCCTCAAGCAACTGGCGGCCGACAAGCGCAAGAGCGGCGTCTCGCTGACCACCCTGGGTTTCGGCGTGGACAACTACAACGAACGCCTGATGGAGCAGTTGGCCGATGCCGGCAACGGCAACTACGCCTACATCGACAACCTGCGTGAGGCGCGCAAGGTGTTGGTCGATCAGCTTGGCTCGACCCTGGCCACGGTGGCCAGCGACGTGAAGCTGCAGCTGGAATTCAACCCGGCCGAGGTCAGCGAGTACCGCCTGCTGGGTTACGAGAACCGTGCGCTCAAGCGCGAGGACTTCAGCAACGACAAGGTCGATGCAGGCGACATTGGCGCCGGGCATACCGTCACCGCGCTCTACGAGATCGTCCCGGCTGGCGGCAAGGGCTGGCTGGAGCCGCTGCGCTATCAGGTGAGCGCTCAGCCCGCGCGCAAGAGCGGCGAACTGGCCTGGCTGCGGATTCGTTACAAGGCCCCGGGCGAGGCGGCCAGCCGCCTGCTGGAGCGGCCTATCGCGCGTGCCGAGGCCAAACCAGTGGCGTCTGCCAGTGAGGACCTGCGCTTTGCGGCGGCGGTCGCGGCCTTCGCCCAGCAGCTCAAGGACGGGCGCTACACCGGCGACTTCGACCTGGCGCAGAGCATCGAGCTGGCGCGCTCGGCCAAGGGCGAGGATCGCTTCGGGCTGCGTGGCGAGTTCATCCAACTGGCCGAAATCGCCCAGAGCCTGCACACTCCGCCTTCCACTCCCGCACGAGTTCAGCAGTGAACGCACCTTTCACGGATGACGACGCCGCCTTGCTGCGGCGTTACCGCCGCGGCGATGCCGCGGCCTTCAACCTGCTTTACCAGCGCCACCGACTGGGCCTGTTTCGCTTTCTGCTCGGCCTGTGCGGCGATCACGCCTTGGCCGAGGAAGTGTTCCAGGAGACCTGGATGAGCCTGGTACGCAGTCAGAGCGAGCAGCGCGAGGCGGTGCTGTTCAAGACCTGGCTGTACCAGATTGCGCGTAACCGCCTGATCGACCACTGGCGCAAGGCGGGCCGCCATCAGGCTGGGCATGACCCATACGATGAGGGCCTGCATGCCCAGGCCGACTCGCAGCCGGGCCCCGAGCAGCACTGGAGCCTGAGTCGCGAGAGGGAGCGGCTGCAGGCGGCGCTGGCCGACCTGCCGGAAGACCAGCGCGAAGTGTTCCTGCTGCGCGCCCATGGCGACCTGGAATTGAACGAGATTGCCGAGTTGACCCGCACGCCGGCCGAGACGGTCAAGAGCCGTTTGCGCTATGCCTTGCAGAAGCTGCGCCGGCTGCTGGCCACCGAGGAGTTGTCCGCATGACCCATGAACGAGAACCACTGGATCACGAACAGGCGCTGCTGGCGCATTTCCGTGCCCATGGCAGCGGCGAGCCCTCGGCTGAGCTCGATGCACGCATCCTGGCGGCTGCCAGCGCGGCGGCTGGCAACGCGCATCGACCCGACAGTGCGGAAGCTGTTTGGGCGCAGCGTCTGCACCATTGGCTGTTCGGCAGCGGCCGTCAGCGCTGGTCGGTGGCCATAGCCGGGCTGGCCTGTGTCGGTATCGGCATCAGCCTGACCTGGCGCACACTGGAGCAGACGCCAGATGCCTTCGATGCCGTGCCGCCCAGCGTGGTGATGAGCCCCGTTGCACCGGCGCCCGCGCCGATGGCAGCCAAGCGCGCTGCCGAGAGCGAATCGGTAGCGCGTATGGCCGTACCGCAGGCGCGCATGAGGAGTGAGGAAATGGCACGCTCGGCGCCGCAGGCTGCGATGGCCGATGCTCCGATGGCCAGTGCTGCCGCGCTTGCGCCCATGGCCGAGCTGGTGATGCAGAGCGAGCCGCGCGAGGCGTTGCTACGGTTGCTGGAGCTGCGCAGGGCGGGCGAGCAGGAGCAGGCGCAGCGGCTGCTGGAGCAGCTCAAGGCCGACTATCCGCAATTGGATGTCGAGGCCGAACTCGCCCACCTGGCGGCCGAGCAGCCCGATGCAGGAAGCAAGAGGTAAAAGTCGTGTAAGTCGGCTTGTCAGGCGCGCCCAGGCGGAGGAGCATGGGCGCGTTACTGATCAAACTGCTTTAGTCCGATGATACGTAAAACCATTTTCCTGTTGCTGTGTCTGGGTTGCTTGAGCGCTTGCGAGCGTACACCTGAACCTGTTGCGCAGCAGTCCGTACCAGCACCGCAAGCGGCCGCTGAGCCTGCCAAGGCCGAGCCCGTGCCAGCGCTCAAGGTGGTCGATGAGAAGCCCGCAGCATCGCCCGCCAAACCGAGCGTCGCTGCCAGGCCCAAGCCCGCTGCTACGCCGTCCTCCAAACCGGCGCTGCCCGAGTCGAAGCTGGCGCTGGATCTGAGCGTCCCGCAGGAGCTGTTCGAGCAGGCGCTGGAAAGCGAAACCCAGGAAGAAATCTCGCCATTGCTGCCACCGTTGTTCGGTGAGAAACCCGAGGATGTCAGCCCGTTCCAGATCAGCGGCAAGTTGATCAACAACGCGCGAGTGGACGATTACTGGGATTCCATCGAGGGCGCCGAGCTGCAGTTCGAGTTCAAGCAGTAGGGCGCCGAGGCACGGCGTTTCTTCTGCGCCTTGCGTACTCTCGCGTCAGAACCGATGCACTTGCAGTTCGATGGCCGTATGCGTGTCGGCATCCAGCGGCTGGAAGCTCGCCGAGCTTGGCAGGCGCACGTAGAGCGGCCCGTCGACCTGGCTCGGGGCGTAGCCGGCCTGCTTGAGATCGGTTTTCTTGTACTTGAAGGTGCCGGTGGTTTCCACCTCGCCGAGCAGGCGGATGAACAGCGGCGCGGCGTAGGCCGGCAGCTCCGCGTCGAGATGGCTGGCCAGTGCCGTGCCGTCCAGTTCGCAGCCGGGCGCCAGGCGCAGCGCGGCCATGCCACAGCGGCCGTTGGTGCCGGGAATCTCCACGCCATAGACCACCGCATCCTCCACGCCGGGGAAGGCACCGAGCACGTTTTCCACCTCGGTGGTGGAAACGTTCTCGCCTTTCCAGCGGAAGGTGTCGCCGAGGCGGTCGACGAATTGCGCGTGCTTGCAGCCGATGTCGCGCATCAGGTCGCCGGTGTTGAACCAGGCGTCGCCCTTCTTGAACACGTTACGCAGGATCACCGACTCGCTCTTGGCCGGATCGGTGTAGCCGTCGAACGGCCATTTGGCGCTGATCTCGCTGATCAACAGACCGGCTTCACCCTTGTCGGCCTTCTGCAGAAAGCCGTTGCTGCCGCGCAGGGGTCGGTCGTTTTCCAGGTCGTAGCGGACGATGGCGTAGGTGGCCGGGGTGTAGCCCACCGTGTTGTCGAAGTTGAAGACGTTGGTGAAACCGATGTTGCCTTCGCTGGAGGCGTAGAACTCGGTGATCTGCTCGACGCCGAAGCGCTGCTTGAACTCGGCCCAGATCGACGGGCGCAGACCGTTGCCGATCATGCAGCGCAGGCTGTTGCCCCGTTCTGCCGGGTGCACGGGCTGGTTGAGCAGGTACCGGCACAATTCGCCGATATAGCCGAAGCAGGTGGCGTTATAGCGCGCCACGTCGCTCCAGAAGGCGCTGGCGGAGAAGCGGCGGCGCAAAGCGATGGCCGCGCCCCCGGCCAGCACTGCGCTCCAGCACACCGTGACGGCGTTGTTGTGGTAGCAGGGCAGGGTGAGGTAGAGCACGTCGCGTTCGCTCAGGGTCAGGCCGGAATGGCCGAAGCCGCCGTAGGCCTTGATCCACTTGCCGTGGCTCATGATCGAGGCCTTGGGCAGGCCGGTGGTGCCGGAGGTGTAGATCAGGAAACAGGCGTCCTTCATGCGTACGCGCAGGCTGTCCGGCGGGTTGCCCTCGGCCTGTCCACTGGCGATCTGCATGAGGTTGAACCAGCCGTCTGGCGCCTGGCCCGGGTCGTGCAGGCAGTCCTGGTCGGCGATCCAGTAGCGGCGAGCCTGCTGTTCGTGTAGCTGCGCCGCTATTTCCTCGAAGTCGCTGCGCAGTTCGTCGCCGATCACCAGAAAGCCGGGTTTGACCAGGTTGAAGCTATGCGCCAGCACCTTGCCGCGCTGGGTGGTGTTGATCAGGGCGCCGACCGCGCCGAGCTTGCTCAGCGCAGCGAGGATCGCCAGCAGTTCCAGGCGGTTTTCCAGCATCACCGCGACGACGTCGCCATGGCCGACACCCTCGGCCTTGAATGTCCAGGCCAGGCGGTTGGCCCAGGCATTGAAGGCGCGGTAACTGAGCTGGCGGTTTTCATCCATCAGCGCCGGGCGTTCGGGGTAGCGTTCGGCGGCGCGCTGCAGGGCCCAGGCCAGTGACAGGTTCTTCTCGCGGTTGCGGATGCCGGCGTAGTAGAGGCCACGCAGCATGCGCGGCACACGCGGCAGGTGCTGCGGTAGATGGGCCAGGAAGCGGAAGGGCGAAATCAGATCGGCTTGGCTCATGGGGCTCGCACTTGGTGTCATGAATTGGAGGCGAGCCCTGACTCTAGTCAGCCTGGCTGGGCGCAGCCATGGCCCTGGCGCATGCGGGCGAGGGCAGATCGGCAAATAGGCCGCGCCCACTAAGGCGTAGCCCAGATGCAATCAGGGGATCGAGAAAGCCAATCCCCTGATTGCATCCGGGCTACGAAGGGGGGCAGCAGTGCTCAATCGATAAAAAGATCGGGCACCAGGCTGCCGCCTGCGGGATCGAAGCGGTACTGCTCGAAGTCGCTGAGACCCTGTTCGCGCAGGATGTCCTCGTCGACCAGCAGGCGCCCGCTGATGCTACGACCTTCGCTGGCCAGGATCGCGTGAGCCGCGTCGGCCATGATCGCCGGGGTACGCGCGCGCTTGAAGGCATCGCGGCTGCCCAGCTCGAATTCGATGGCGGCGGTGGCAATCATGGTCTTCGGCCACAGCGAATTGACGCTGATACCGTACTTCTTGAACTCCTCGCTCATGCCCAGGGTGAGCATGCTCATGCCGTACTTGGTGACGGTGTAGGGGCCGTGCTGGGCGAACCACTTGGCGTCGAGGTTGAGCGGCGGGGAGAGGTTGAGGATATGCCCGCCCGCGCTTTTTTTAAGATAAGGCAGGGCCGCCTGGCTGCAGACCATCACCGCACGGGTGTTGATTTGGTACATCAGGTCGAAGCGTTTGGCTTCGAGCTTCTCCACGCCCACCAGCTTGATCGCTCCGGCATTGTTGATCAGCGCATCGATGCCGCCGAAATGCTCGGCGGCCTGGGCCATGGCCGCCGCCACGGCCTTTTCGTCACGCACATCCAGCTGCAGCGCCAGGGCCTTGCCGCCAGCGGCTTCGACCTCGGCGGCGACGCTGAAGATGGTGCCTTCGAGTTTCGGGTGCGGTTCGGCGCTCTTGGCCGCGATGACGATATTGGCGCCATCGGCGGCGGCCTTGAGTGCAATCTCGCGGCCGATGCCACGGCTGGCGCCGGTGATGAACAGGGTTTTGCCGGACAGTGACATGGGCGTGCTCCTTCTTGTTGTTATGGGGGCGTGGGAAGGGCCGGGCGGCGATCCGCTTTAGCCGCGATGAACGACGCTCGCGGCGAAAGCCCCTCCCACAGTGATATATCAAGCCTCTACAGCTTCGATCTCCACCAGCAGCTGGCGATTCTTCACCTGGTCGCCCTGGCTCACACCAACGCGTCGAACGATACCGTCGACGCCGGCCTTGAGCGGGTGCTCCATCTTCATTGCTTCCAGCACCAGCAGCAGTTGCCCCTTGCTGACGCTGGCGCCTTCGGCAATCAGCACCTCGACGATGGCGCCATCCATCGGTGCCTTCACTGCGCCGCTGCTGGCGGCGCTCTGCCCGCCGGCTGGTTCGTGGGTGACGTCCAGCAGTTCCAGGTTGCCGTGCTCAGCGTACAGCCACAGGCGCTTGTCTTCGATGTGGTAGGCCTGGCGGCGGCGCACGCCGTCCAGTTCCAGGGTCAGCCAGCGGCCATCGCTGGCCAGCAGGCGCAAGGACACTTGCTCCTCGCCCCGGCGCACGCACAGCTGCGCTTGCTGGCCGCTGGTGATCACGTCCAGTTCCACGGCGTGCTTGTGCTCGCCCTGCTTGAGGACGAAGCGCCAGGGCGCGCTGCCGGCGCTACGCCAGCCGGACAGGCCGGGCTGGTGCGCGCGGGCGTTGGCCGAGGTCTGGTAGAGCAGGGCGGCAGCGATGGCCAGTTCAGCCAGGCTGGCCCTATGCGGCTGCAGGCTGGTGTCACCTTCGAAATGCTCGGCGATAAAGGCCGTGGTGGCGTTGCCAGCGGCGAACTGCGGGTGCTTGAGCAGGTTGGCGAGAAAGCGCTGGTTGCCGTTCACGCCCAGCAGCACGCACTGCTCGACCGCGCGTACCAACTTGCGCCGGGCTTCGTCGCGGGTTGCGCCATAGGCGATGACCTTGGCCAGCATCGGGTCGTAGAAGGGGGTGACGGCCTGGCCTTCGACCAGGCCGTGATCGATGCGCACACCGGCCAGCAGTTCGGGCTCCCAGCGCAGCACCTGGCCGGTTTGCGGCAGGAAGCCGGCGGCCGAGTCCTCGGCGTACAGGCGCACCTCCATGGCGTGGCCGCTGAGGCAGATTTCTTCCTGCTGCAACGGTAGGGGCTGGCCTTCCGCTACGCGAATCTGCCAGGCCACCAGATCCTGCCCGGTGATCAGTTCGGTGACCGGATGTTCGACCTGCAGGCGGGTGTTCATTTCCAGGAAGAAGAACTCACCGCTCTGATCGAGCAGAAATTCCACGGTGCCGGCGCCGACGTAGTTGACCGAGGCTGCAGCCTTGACCGCCGACTCGCCCATGGCGCGGCGCAGTTCGGGCGTCATCACCGGGCAGGGCGCTTCCTCGACCACTTTCTGGTGGCGACGCTGCACCGAGCAGTCGCGCTCGCCGAGGTAGACGATGTTGCCGTGCTGGTCGCCGAAGACCTGGATTTCGACATGGCGTGGGCGGATCACCGCGCGTTCGAGAATCAGCTCGCCGGAGCCGAAGGCATTCTGCGCCTCCGAGCGGGCGGTACGGATCTGCCCCAGCAGTTCGGCGGATTCCTCTACCAGGCGCATGCCGCGACCGCCACCACCGGCGCTGGCCTTGATCATCAGCGGGTAGCCGATGCGCTCGGCTTCGCTGGCCAGGGTCTCGTCGTCCTGGGCGGCGCCTTCGTAGCCGGGAATGCAGGGCACACCGGCTTCCAGCATGGCGATCTTCGACAGGCGCTTGCTGCCCATCAGGTGGATGGCGGAAGCGGTCGGGCCGATAAAGACGATGCCGGCTGCTTCACAGGCGCGGGCGAAGTCGGCGTTCTCGGAGAGGAAGCCGTAGCCGGGGTGGATGGCGTCGGCGCCGGTCTTGCGCGCGGCCTCGATGATGGCCTCGATGCGCAGGTAGGACTGGTTGACCTGGGCCGGGCCGATGCACACGGCTTCGTCGGCGAGCTGTACGTGGCGGGCGTCGGCATCGGCCTCGGAGTACACCGCCACGGTGCGGTAGCCGAGCTCGACGGCGGTGCGCATCACCCGGCAGGCGATCTCGCCGCGGTTGGCGATCAGGATCTTGTTGAATGCGGGCATCTTCGTGCTCCTGCTCTACGTAGCCCGGATGTAATCCGGGGAATCATTTTGGTGAGCGTTCCCGGATTGCATCCGGGCTACGGTCTATTTGTTCCCTCTCCCCTTTGGGAGAGGGGAGCTATTACTGCGCCCACTTGGGCTTGCGCTTCTGCACGAAGGCCATGGTGCCCTCGATCCCCTCGGCGCCGGTGACGGCGGCGGCGAACTGTTCGGCGGCGCGGTCGAGCAGCGGGCCGAGGGCTTCGCTTTCGCTGGCCAGCAGCAGGGCTTTGGTCTGGGCGTTGGCCTGGGGCGCGCACTGGCGAATCTGTTCCAGGGTTTCGGCCAGGCGCTGTTGCAGGGCGGCGTCATCGTGCTCGCAGTAGTGCACCAGGCCCAGGCGCAGGGCCTCGGCACCATCGAAGCGGGCGGCGGTCAGGGCCAGGCGGCGCGCCTGGGTGAGGCCGATGCGCTGCACGACGAAGGGGGCGATCTGCGCCGGCAGGATGCCCAGCGTGGTTTCCGGCAGGCCGAATTTGGCGCCGCTGGCGGCGATGGCCACATCGGATACGCAGGCCAGGCCGAAGCCGCCACCCAGTACAGCACCTTCCAGCACGGCAACCACTACCTGCGGTGCGGCCTGGGCCTCTTCCAGCAGTGCACCGAAGGCGCGGTTCAGCTCGCGGTAGGCGTCGCCGCCCTTGGCACGAGCGCCGGCCATGTCCTTGATGTCGCCACCGGCGCAGAAGTGGCCGCCGGCGCCGCGCAGTACGAGGGCGCGCACGTTCGGCTCATGGCGCACCGCTTCCAGGGTGGCGCGCAGTTCGCCGACCATGGCCAGGCTCATGGCATTGCGGCTGTCCGGGCGGTTAAGGGTGATGTGCAGCACGCCATTTTCGAGGTTGAGCAGCAGGGTTTCGCAGTGGGGCAGGTCGCTCATGGATACACCCTTGATTTCGGTGGTTCGCGGCGCAGGCCGCACCTACGCTGCGTAGGGTGGACGTCGCCTTTTACGTCCACCGTCATGGTGGATCGATAGAGCGTGATCCACCCTACGTTCAGCTTTTCTTTATGGCCTGCCGTTCCTGGCGGCCACCCTCCGGGCCGTCGCTACGCGACGTTAAAAATCGTTCCCGACTATTTTTTCTTCCCAGGCAGAATGCCCATCAGCTTGCAGATGATGCCGAGCATGATTTCGTCGGCACCGCCGCCAATGCTGACCAGGCGCACGTCGCGGTAGGCGCGTGACACCGGGTTGTCCCACATGAAGCCCATGCCACCCCAATACTGCAGGCAGGCGTCGGACACCTCACGGCCCAGGCGACCGGCTTTGAGCTTGGCCATCGACGCCAGCTTGGTCACGTCGCGGCCCTTCACGTACTGCTCGGTGGCCTGGTACACCAGCGCGCGCAGGCACTCGATCTCGGTCTGCAGTTCGGCCAGGCGGAAGTGAATGACCTGATTGTCGATCAGTGGCTGGCCGAAGGTGTGGCGCTGCTTGCAGTAGTCGATGGTGGTGTCGACGCAGTGCTCCAGGCCCTTGATCATGTTGGCCGCGCCGAACAGGCGCTCTTCCTGAAACTGCAGCATCTGCATCATGAAGCCGGCGCCTTCGTGGCCGATGCGGTAGCGCTGTGGTACGCGCACGTTGTCGAAGAACACCTGGGCGGTTTCCGAACTGCGCATGCCGAGCTTGTCCAGATGCGGGCTGACGCTGACGCCCGGCGTCTTCATCGGCACCATGATCAGCGACTTGTTGACGTGCGGCTTGTCGTCCGAGGTGTTGGCCAGCAGGCAGATGAAGTCGGCGGAGGGCGAGTTGGTGATCCACATCTTGCTGCCGTTGATCACGTAGTCGTCACCGTCCTTGCGCGCGGTGGTCTTCAGGCCCGCCACGTCGGAGCCGGCACCGACTTCGGAGACGCCGATGCAGCCGACCATCTCACCGCTGATGGCCGGGCGCAGGAACTCGTCGCGCAACTCGTCGGAGCCGAAGCGCGCCAAGGCCGGGGTGCACATGTCGGTCTGCACGCCGATGGACATGGGGATGCCACCGCAATGAATGGTGCCGAACTCTTCGGCAGCGACGATGGAGTAGCTGTAGTCCAGGCCCATGCCGCCGAATTTCTCCGGCTTGGAGATGCCCAGCAGGCCCAGCTCGCCAGCCTTCCTGAAAATGTCGTGGATGGGGAAATGGCCTGCCTTTTCCCACTCGTCGACATGCGGATTGATTTCCTTGTCGACGAAGTTGCGCACGGTGCGGCGGAGTTCCTCGTGTTCCTGGGTAAAGATCATTGTTGTTCTCCGTAGGGTGCGCCGTGCGCACCGGATCTTGTATTGAGGTCAGAAACGCGCGACGCCGAAGCTGCTCTTCTTCAGCGGTCGCAAGTTGGCTTCGGCGCAGATGTCCAGCAAAAAGCCCAGCAGCTTGCGCGTGTCGCGCGGGTCGATCAGGCCGTCGTCCCACAGGCTGGCGGTGCCGTACAGTGCAGTGGACTGGCTGTCGAGCTTTTGTGCGGTCACGGTCTCCAGCATGTCGAGCATTTTCGGATCGGCTTCCTTGCCTTCCTTGGCGTGTTTCTCCTCGGTGACGATGCGCAGCACCTTGCCGGCCTGGGCGCCGCCCATCACGGCGGTCTTGCTGTTGGGCCAGGCGAAGATAAAGCGCGGATCCAGTCCTCTGCCGCACATGGCGTAGTTGCCGGCGCCGTAGGAGCCGCCGACGACGATGGTCAGCTTGGGCACGGTGGCGTTGGCCACGGCCTGGATCATCTTCGAGCCGTGCTTGATTACGCCGCTGCGCTCGGACTCGGTGCCGACCATGAAGCCGGTGGTGTTGTGGAAGAACAGGATCGGCGTGTTGCTCTGCTCGCACAGTTGGATGAACTGCGCTGCCTTGGCCGCGCCCTGCGAGGTGATCGGGCCGTTGTTGCCGATCAGGCCGCAGGCCTGGCCTTCGATCTGCAGGTGGCCGCAGACGGTCTGGCTGTCGAACTCGTTCTTGAAGTCGAGAAATTCCGAACCATCGGCGAGGCGCGCGATGATCTCGCGCACGTCGTAGGGCTTCTTGGTGTCGGCCGGTACCAGGCCGAGCAGTTCCTCGGTCGGGTACAGCGGCTCGCGCCAGGTCTTCGTCGGACGCGCCGGCAACTGCTGGTTCCAAGGAAGCATGGCGATGATCTCGCGTGCCAGGCGCACGCCGTCGGCGTCGTTCTCGGCCAGGTACTCGGCGGTGCCGGCGACCTGAGCATGCATCTCGGCGCCGCCGAGTTGCTCGTCGGTGGCGATCTCGCCGGTGGCTGCTTTAAGCAGAGGAGGGCCGGCAAGGAACATCTTGGCCTTGCCGCGCACCACCACCACGTAATCCGACAGGCCCGGCTGGTAAGCCCCGCCAGCGGTGCTGGAGCCGTGCACTACGGTGATCTGCGGCAGGCCCATGGCCGACATGCGCGCCTGGTTGGCGAAGCCGCGCGCGCCTTCGACGAAGATGTCGGCGGCGTAGTTGAGGTTGGCGCCGCCGCTCTCGGCCAGGGTCACCACTGGCAGCTTGTTCTCGAAGGCGATCTGCTGCAGGCGCAGCGACTTCTTCAGGCCGCTGGGGGAGATGGTGCCGCCCTTGATCGCGCTGTTGTTGGCGATCACCAGGCAACGCACCCCGGCGATGTAGCCGATACCGGCGATCAGGCCGCCGCCGGCCTGGCTGCCATCCTTGTCGTCGTGCAGCTTGTAGCCGGCCAACGAGGCCAGTTCGAGAAAGGGCGCGCCGGTATCGAGCAGCAGGCTGATGCGTTCACGCGGCAGCAACTGGCCGCGTTTGTCGAACTTGGCCTTGGCCTCCTGGGCCTTGTCCAACACCTTCTGTTCGACATCGCGGAAGGTCGCGATGGCCGCGAGCATGGCTTCGCGGTTCTGCGCGAAGGCTGCGCCATGCACATCGATTTCCGATTGGATCACAGGCATCGCCTTACTCCTGATCTTTCAGCACGTCGGGCAGGTAGGCCCGATGGAAACCGTTGTAGGACTCGCTGTTTTTCGCCTTGCCCAGTGTCCAGGCACGGGTGCCCTGACTGGCGGCGCCATCGATGCGGATGGTGTTGCCGCTGATGAAATTGGCGCCGGGGCTGAGCAGGAAAACGATGGCCGCGGCCACCTCGGACTCGCTACCGATACGCTGCAGCGGTACGTGATCCTTGAGGTTGCGGATCATGTTCTTCATCGATTCGGGGTAGGTGTCCATGCCACTGGAGGCGATCCAGCCCGGCGCCACGGCGTTGACTCGCACACCGGCGTGGCCCCATTCGTAGGCCGCAGTCTTGGTGAAGTTCTCCATGCCCGCGCGGGCCGCGCCGGAGTGCCCCATCCCGGGCATGCCGCCCCACATGTCGGCGAGCATGTTGACGATGCTGCCGCCGTGCTTGCTCATGCTCTGCAGGAAGACTTCCTTGGCGACCAGAAAGCCGCCCACCAGATTGGTGCGCACCACGGTCTCGAAGCCTTTCTGGTTGATGCCGATCAGCGGCGCGGGGAACTGACCGCCTGCGTTGTTGACCAGCTGATGGATGCGCCCGCGTTCCTGAATCACCGTAGCGACCATGGCCTTGACCGCGTCTTCGTCGCGGATGTCGCAGACCTGAAAGCTGGCGCTACCTCCGTCCTCGATGATCTCGGCGCAGGTTTTCTCCAGCTTGTCCTGCTTGCGCCCGACCAGCACCAGGTGGGCGCCGAGGTGAGCCAGTTCGTGGGCTACGCAGCGGCCAATGCCGCTGCCGCCGCCAGTGACCAGAATGGTCTGGTCAGCGAACAGGCCAGGTTTGAATACGGAGTCGTAGCTCATGGTTCTTATTGTCCTTCTCGGTTCCTACAGCATGTAGGGTGGAAAACCGCGAAGCGTTTTCCACCAGAAGCCGGTGGATGGATGAAGCGTCATCCACCCTACGATTAGCACCTACAGCGCTTCAGCCAGCGCGCTGGGCACTGGCACCGGAAATTCCAGCAGTTGCTGGGCGAAAGCCTTGCCCTGCGGGTCGATGCGCAGGCTGGCAACGCCGCCACCGCCCAGCGCGTTCTCCAGCAGGAAGTTGAGGCTGTGGCTGCCTGGCAGGTACCAGCGGCTAACGCGGCCCTGCTCGGCGTCCAGGGTATGCGCCATCCAGTTGGCCACGGCTTCAGGCGTCAGTGCAGCGGCTATCCACGCCAGGTATTCGGGCTTTCTCGCCATCACGCCGATGTTGCTGTGGTTGCCCTTGTCGCCGGAGCGGGCCACGGCCAGGCGGATCAGCGGCACTGCGGCGTCGGCTTCGCCCATCGGCACGGGCAGCGCGGCGGGCGCACGGAGCTGCGCCGGATCGAAGCCATCGACCTGGGGCAGGGCGACCGGCTGGCGCTCGCCGTCAATCTCCACTTCCAGGCTGCAGGCGCTCTTGTCCACCAGGAAGCTGAACAGCCGGATCACCGGGTAGACAGTGGGGCGGCCGCCGACGATGCCGGTCAGACCGGGCGCCATGCCGGTGGCGGCCTGGGCGATCTCGCGGGAGAAGAGTATCAGCGCTTCCTTCCTGGCGTGGCGCGCGGCGATCTTCACCACCACCTCGCGGCTATCCCGGCGCCGGCCTTGGGCGCCATAGGTGGCTTCGCTGCCGAGCAGCTCGACGCTGACCTCCTGATAACGGCCCCAGCCGCGTTCAGCGAACAGCTCATCGGTCTTGTTGATGATCGCCTGGGCGACGCGTTCGGCTTTGGCCACGGCGTCGATGCCGGCCAGCAGGAAGCTGGCGGTGCAGCGGAAACCGTCCGGGTGGGTGGCGCTGACCTTGTACTGATCGGTGGGCGGCAGGCCGCGTGCGCCCTGGAGTTGTACGCGGTTATCGCCGACCTGGCTCAGCTCGACCTGGGTGAAATCGCAGATCACATCCGGCAGCAGATAGGCGCGTGGGTCGCCGATCTCGTAGAGCATCTGCTCGCCAACGGTAAAAGGCGTGACCAAGCCGCCGGAACCCTCCGGCTTGGTCACGACGAAGCGACCGTCGTCTTCGACTTCGACGACGGGGAAACCGATGTGCTCGTAGTCCGGCACGTCGCGCCAGTCGGTGAAGTTGCCACCGGTGCACTGCGCACCGCACTCGATGATGTGCCCGGCCAGTGCCGCTTGGGCCAGCTTGTCGTAATCATTCCAGGCCCAGCCGAATTCGTGCACCAGCGCGGCGCTGACCACGGCGCTGTCGACTACGCGACCGGTGATGACGATGTCGGCGCCCAGTTCCAGCGCGGCGACGATGCCCGGTGCGCCCAGGTAGGCGTTGACCGAAACGCAGAAAGGCGGCAGTGCGGCGCCGGTGAACATCTCGCGGGTGCCGGCCTTGACCAACTCGCCGAGCTGGGGCTGCAGGTTGTCGCCGTGCAGCACGGCTATCTTCAGCTTTACCCCGGCCTGTTCGCACGCAGCGCTTAGGGCGGCCGCGCAGGCCATCGGGTTGACCCCGCCGGCATTGCTGATGACGCGGATGTTCTTCGCCGCCAGCTCGCCCAGCAGCGGTGTGAGCACTTCGACGAAATCGCGGGCGTAGCCGTCGTCCGGCTTCTTCATGCGCGCGCCGGCCATGATCGACATGGTGATCTCGGCCAGGTAGTCGAACACCAGATAACCCAGGTCGGTACCGCGCACCAACTGGGCGGCGGCGGTGGAGGTGTCGCCCCAGAATGCGGAGGCGCAGCCGATGCGTACGGTTTTGCTCATTGGAATTGGCCCGGCACACATTGAGAAGGTGAGCCGACATTACCAAGCAAGCGCTTGGTTGAAAAGCGGCAGAAGAGGGCAAACTGGCCAAAAATGCGCCCAAGCGCTTGCTTGGTTGCCTGCCGCCGCATACATTTCATCAAGCAAGACAAGCACTTGCCGGCAGCATGAAGAATTCATCAGAACAATCGCCGAGCAGGGCAACTAAGGGGAGCAGTCAGCGTGGACGAACACAGAGCCCAGGCCGTGATGCAGGAGTTGGTCGAAAGTGGCCAGGTGACCGATCCGCAGAGCGCGCGCGGCAAGCTGTTGCAGATGGCAGCCCATCTGTTTCGCAGCAAGGGCTACGAGCGCACCACCGTGCGTGATCTGGCCGCGGCCATCGGCATTCAGTCGGGCAGCATCTTTCATCACTTCAAGAGCAAGGAGGAAATCCTGCGTTCGGTGATGGAGGAAACCATCGTCTACAACACCGCGCTGATGCGCGATGCGCTGGCCTCGGCGCGGGGCACGCGTGAGCGCTTGCTGGCGCTGATCCGCTGCGAGCTGCAGTCGATCATGGGCGGTACCGGTGAAGCCATGGCGGTACTGGTTTACGAATGGCGTTCGCTGTCGGAAGAGGGCCAGGCGCAGGTGCTGGCGTTGCGTGACACCTATGAGCAGATCTGGCTGGAGGTGCTTGGCGAGGCGCGCGACGCGGGTTACTTCAAGGGTGATCCGTTCATTCAGCGGCGTTTTCTCACCGGCGCCCTGAGCTGGACCAACACCTGGTTCCGACCGCAGGGGCCGATGAGTCTGGATCAACTGGCCGAAGAAGCGCTGTCACTGGTGTGCAAGGACGCCTGAGTCGCTTGTGCCTCCTTACCATTGCGTCAGCCTGGCGGGCAGGTATTTGCTGCGATATTCCGCCTGTTCACGGGGCTGACCCCGGGCCAGTGCGGGCTACCCGGGGAACTTGGGAGTTATCGTCTGGCATTGCGCAACAAAGTGTCTGTGTAGCGAAAAACCATCTGGTCGGTCAGGAGAGACTGGAGTAGGCTGCATCACACTAAAAGAAGGAATTTTTGGGGATTCGACATGCGGCACTTGCGGCACTGGATTCATGGATGTTGGATTGCCCTGGGTTTCCTGTTCGCGGGTTACGCTTGTGCTGCCGAAGTGGTCAAGGTGGGCGGTGCGTATTTTCCTCCCTACGTGATCAAGTCCAATTCGCTGGAGTCGAGCGGGCTTCTGCCGCAACTGCTCGAATCGCTCAACCGAGCTCAGGGCGACTATCAGTTCACCATGGTGCCCACGGCTATCGTGCGTCGCTTCGACGACCTGCAGCGCGGACGCATCGACATGGCGATTTTCGAGAATCCGGATTGGGGCTGGCAGGGCATCGATGCCGCCGCTGTCGACATGGGCCTGGAAGACGCCGAGCTGTTCGTTGCCCGCGACGAGGAACTGCGTGGCCAGGAGTACTTCGACCAACTCGAAGGCAAGCGCCTGGCCCTGTATCGCGGTTATCACTATGGCTTCGCCCAGTTCAACAGTGACCCGGACTTCCTCACCCGTACCTTCAACGCCAATCTCGGGCATTCACACGACAGCAACCTGCTGATGGTGGTGCGGGGCCGTGCCGATATCGCACTGGTGACGCGCTCCAATCTCTACGACTTCATCAAGCGCAATCGTGAGCATGCGCGCCAGTTGCTGATTTCCGAGCGCGTCGATCAGGTCTACCGCCATCATGCGATGATCCGCGGCGGCGCGCCGATCAGCCCTGAGCGCTTCGCCGCATTGCTCGACAAACTACGCGCCGATGGCGAGTTGCAGCGCATCTTTTCGCCTTACCGTATCGAGGTCAAAGCAGTCGTAGCGGATAGCTCAATAGCAACAGATGCAGAAGATTGACGGCACCATGCAGCGCGATCGCCAGGCTCAGGCGGCCGCTGTAGTGGAAGGCCAGGCCGTAACCGAGGCCAGCTAGGGTTGCCAGCAAGGCGAACAGTGGGCTGAAGGGAAGGTGCACGGCACCGAACAGGGCTGCTGTCAGCAACAGGCCAGGCCAGGTCCCCAGGCGGTTGACCAGCGCAGGCTGAAGCACGCCGCGAAACAACAGCTCCTCGGCCAGTACGGCCACCCCCAGGTTCACCAGTAACCACAGCAGCAGGCCCTCCGGCCATTTCGGCTGCCACGCCAGCAGACCGACCAGCATCGCCAGCACTGGCACCGCCAGCAGCGTAACGAGGCAGCTCAGTGCCGCACCTTGCACGGAGCGCGCGGGCTTGGACGGTTGCCCCAGCCACCAGGCCAGCAGGGCGCTACCGAGTAGCAGTTTGTCCCAGGACAGGCGCAAGGCATAGGGCGGTGCGTCAGGGCTGATTGAGCGTGGCTGCCACAGTGCCCAGGGGCTGAAACCAGGTACCAGGTGTGCGGCCAGTGCGATACCGCTGGCCAGCACCAGAATCCGCCAGGCGCCATCCGGCAGGCGCCGATCACCGAGCAGAATCAGCGCGCTGGCGGCCGCGCCAAGTACCAGGCCGATGGGATCGATGAAGCCCAGCGCATGACCCAGCGCCAGGGTGAAAGCGGGTAGCAGCAGTCGCAGATGCAGGGGCATGGCGCCTCCTCGGGGAAGGAGGCGCAGTCTAGCAGGCCGTTTGGGGGCAGGCGTGAAGAGGGCACTCAGCCTTCGCGGCGATCCTTGGCGTCCTGCTCGATATTGCGCTCGTGGATGCGCTTGAGCTGTTCCTCGGTCAACGGCAGTTTCTTCGCCGTGTCACGCAGCATCAAGATGCTGCCGAGAATGGAGCCCAAGGCCAGGATCAGGATGAGCCAGGCGTACCAGGGCATGATCGATTCCTCTCGTGGGTTGGACTTCCACCATACCCGCTCGCAACCTGCTTGTCAGGCTGGCTGCTGCGGCATCTGCAGCTGCGAGCGCGGCGCTGTACGGCTTGCAGGCGCAGAGGCCTGTGATGCCTGTCACATGATGGCAACCTGGCACTGCTTGAATATTGGCTTTCCAATAGCACGGGGAGGCCGTTCGTGACCCATGCCAGAGCGCTGCAATCGCTGATGCGAGCCGTCACGCCGCTCGCCGCATCGATGAGCATCAATGAAGTCGCCGATCTGTTCCTGGCGGCGGAACACCGCGCCTTTCTCTCTTTGCCGGTGGTGGACGAGCACAATCGGCCGCTTGGTCTGGTCAGCCGCGCCACGCTGCAGGACATCTTCATGCAGCGCTTCGGGCGCGACCTGCGTGGTCGTCATCCGGTGGGTGAGGTGATGAACGAAGCGCCGCTGATCGTCAGTCTGCAAACCAGCCTCGAGGATGCTGCCAAACAGGTCACCGCGCAGTTGCAGTACCCGATCACCGAAGACTTCATCCTGATTGATGCTCAGGGCGGGTACTGCGGCCAGGGCACGGTGCTGGACCTGCTCAAGGCCATGGAGGCGCGCGTCGCCCAGCGCAACCGCGTGCTGCGTCAGGCGCTGGTGGACCTCAAGGAGTCCCAAGCGCAGTTGCTGCAATCGGAGAAGATGGCCTCGCTCGGGCAGATGGTCGCGGGCGTCGCCCACGAGCTGAACACGCCGCTGGGTTATGTGAAGAACAACGTGCAACTGCTGCGTGAACTGAGCGAGCCGCTGTTCGAATTGGCCGCTGCGCAGGCGCGACTGGGGCAGTGCCTGAACGACCCCGATTGCGACGAGGCGAGCCTCGCTCAGGCGCTGCAGGTTGCCGAGCAGGCCCGCCAGCACGCGGCGCCGGAGCTGCTGGCCGAGGATCTGCAGCAACTCTATGGTGACACCCTGTACGGCCTTGAGCAGATTGCCGAGCTGGTGGTAGGGCTCAAGGATTTCGCTCGTCTCGACCGCGCCATGAGCGAGGAGGTCGACCTCAACGATTGCATCCGCAGCGCCCTGCTGATTGCCCGTAACCACATCAAGGACAAGGTCGAGGTGGTGCAGCAGCTCGGCGAGTTGCCACGCATCGCCTGCGCGCCGTCGCAGATCAACCAGGTACTGCTCAACCTGCTGACCAACGCCGCCCAGGCCATCGATGGCCTGGGGCGCATCCAGATTCGCAGTTGGGCGGATGAGCAGGGCATCCATATCTCGCTGCAGGACAACGGACGCGGTATGCCGTCCGAGGTCATGGCGAAGATCTTCGACCCCTTCTTCACCACCAAGCCGGTCGGCCAGGGCACCGGGCTTGGTTTGTCCATCAGCTACAAGATCGTCCAGGACCACGGCGGGCAGATTCGCGTTGCCTCCGAACCAGGGCGTGGCACGCGTTTTCTGATCAGCCTGCCGCTGCCCGCTACCGTCGCCATGAAAAGGAGCGCCTGATGTCTGCACCCGTTCGCATTCTCTTCGTCGATGACGAGGAGCGCATTCTGCGTAGCCTTGCGATGCAGTTTCGCCGCCATTACGAGGTCCTGACCGAGAGCGACCCGCTACGCGCGTTACAGCGCCTGCGCGAGGAGCAGATTCATGTGCTGGTCAGCGATCAGCGCATGCCGCAGATGAGTGGCGCACAGTTGCTGGCTGAAGCACGCGAAATCGCGCCGAACACGCTGCGCATTCTGTTGACCGGCTATTCCGATCTGGATGCGGCGGTGGAGGCGCTGAACAATGGCGGCATCTTCCGCTACCTGACCAAACCCTGGGACCCGCAGGAGATGGCCTTCACCCTGCGTCAGGCCGCCGAACTGGCGGTACGCCAGGCGTTGCCGTTGCCAGCCGTGGCCAGCGAGGCGTTGAGTGCACCGCTGTCGCTCCTGCTGCTCGATGATGAGCAGGGCACCCTCGACGTGGTCGGCGAGTTCTGTGCCGCGGGCGGGCACCGCCTGCTGCGCGCGCGCAACCTGGCCGAGGCCATGCTGCAGCTCAACAACGAGAGCGTGGACATTCTGGTCAGTGACCTCAAGCTGGCGGGTGATGATACCGCGCCGTTGCTCAAGACGCTGGCACAGGCTCATCCACGGCTGCTCAGCCTGGTGGTCACGCCGTTTCAGGACACCCAGGCGCTGTTGCGTCTGGTCAACGAGGCGCAGGTTTTCCGCTACCTGCCCAAGCCCATTCGTCGTGGTTTGTTCGAGAAGGGGCTGAAAGCCGCTGCCGAACAGGCGCAGCTCTGGCGTACCCAGCCGCAGCAGATGGTCAGTCGCCTGGCCGAGGTGCCCCGTGACGAACGTGAACAGGAAAAGGTGGGCAGCCTGATGGGCATGCTTGGGCGCCTGCGTGAACGTTTGATCGCCTGAGCGTCTGGCTGCCCTGATCTTTCGCGGCTGAAGCGCAATGCCGCGATGCCTTTGTGCCGAAGCCAAAGGCCCTGATTGCATCCGGACTACAGACCCGCCTGGAGTCGGGCTTCAGTCGCGACCAGCGCCAGCACGCTTTGCGCTACAATGCGCGGCGTTTTTCATCCTGTTCGAGACCCGCCCATGCCCGCCTGCCAAACCCCGATCATCGTCGCCCTCGACTTTCCCAGCCGTGATGCCGCTCTGGCTTTGGCCGATCAGCTCGATCCGGCGCTGTGCCGGGTCAAGGTCGGCAAGGAGCTGTTCACCCGCAGTGGTCCGCAAGTGGTCGAGGCCTTGCAGGCCAAGGGTTTCGAGCTGTTCCTCGATCTGAAATTCCACGACATCCCCAACACCACGGCGATGGCGGTCAAGGCCGCAGCGGAAATGGGCGTGTGGATGGTCAACGTGCACTGCTCCGGCGGCCTGCGCATGATGGCGGCGTGCCGTAACGAGCTGGACAAGCTCGCTGGCGCCAAGCCGCTGCTGATCGGCGTGACGGTGCTGACCAGCATGGAGCAGCAGGATCTGGCCGGTATCGGCCTGGACGTGCCGCCGCAGGAGCAGGTGCTGCGCCTGGCTGGCCTGGCTGCCGATGCCGGGCTCGATGGTCTGGTCTGTTCGGCGCAGGAAGCCCGCGCGCTGAAGGTTGCGCAGCCGCGCCTGCAGTTGGTGACGCCAGGCATTCGTCCTGCCGGCAGCAGTGCAGACGACCAGAAGCGCATCCTCACCCCGCGTCAGGCGCTGGACGCCGGCTCCGATTATCTGGTGATCGGCCGCCCGATCAGCCAGGCCGCCGACCCGGCGCAGGCGCTGGCCGCAGTGGTTGCCGAACTGCAAGGCTGAGCCATTTACCGTTAGGCAGAGCGCTGCGCCATCAGCGCTTTGCATGACCTGCTACTCCAGAGTCTGATAGTGCTGCTCTGCGCGCTGTCGCCTGGCTAGACTCCTCGCCAATTCAACGAGAATCGCTGCGAGGAAGCAGACATGAGCATGACGTTCTCCGGCCAGGTCGCCCTGGTCACCGGCGCTGCCGCCGGTATTGGCCGAGCCACCGCCCTGGCCTTCGCTGGCGAAGGACTCCAAGTGGTGGTTTCCGATGTCGATGTGGCTGCTGGCGAAGCCACCGTCGAGTTGATTCGCGCAGCCGGTGGCGAGGCCTGTTTCGTGCGTTGCGACGTGACCCGCGATGCCGAGGTCAAGGCGCTGATGGACGCTACCGTGGCGCAGTACGGCCGCCTGGACTACGCCTTCAACAACGCCGGTATCGAGATCGAGCAGGGTAAGCTGGCCGACGGCAGCGAGGCCGAGTTCGACGCCATCATCGGTGTCAACGTCAAGGGCGTGTGGCTGTGCATGAAACACCAGATCCCGTTGCTGCTGGCCCAGGGCGGCGGCGCCATCGTCAACACCGCTTCGGTAGCCGGCCTGGGGGCTGCGCCGAAGATGAGCATCTATGCAGCCTCCAAGCACGCGGTGATCGGCCTGACCAAGTCGGCGGCGGTCGAGTATGCGAAGAAGAAGGTGCGGGTGAACGCGGTGTGCCCGGCCGTGATCGACACCGACATGTTCCGCCGTGCCTACGAAGCCGATCCGAGGAAGGCCGAGTTCGCTGCCGCGATGCACCCGGTAGGGCGCATCGGCAAGGTCGAAGAGATCGCGGCTGCCGTGCTCTATCTGTGCAGCGACCATGCGGCGTTCACCACTGGTCAGGCGTTGGCGGTAGATGGTGGCGCCACGGCGATCTGATCGACCGGCCATGAACATGAAAAAGGCGCCATCTGGCGCCTTTTTCATGAGCCTCGGAATCAGGCCGTGCGTTTGCCCGCGTTGAGGATCGCCAGGGTCAGCAGGCCGGCGACGATGCCCCAGAACGCCGAGCCCACGCCGGCCAGGGTCATGCCCGAGGCGGTGACCAGGAAGGTGATCAGCGCCGCTTCGCGCTCGCTGGGCTCGCTCATGGCCTGAGTCAGCCCGCCGATGATCGAGGCGAACAGGGCCAGCGCAGCGATGGACAGGATCAGCGCCGCCGGTAACGCCGAGAACAGCGAGGCCAGGGTGGCGCCGAAGATGCCGGCGATGGCGTAGAACACTCCGCACCAGACTGCCGCGGTGTAGCGCTTGCGTGGGTCTTCATGGGCCTCCGGGCCGGCGCAGATGGCGGCGCTGATGGCAGCCATATGAATGCCGTGACTGCCGAACGGCGCCATCAGGATCGACATCAGGCCGGTGCTGGTCAGCAGCGGTGAGGCGGGCACGTCGTAGCCATTGGCGCGCAGCACGGCCATGCCTGGCAGGTTCTGCGAGGCCATGGCGACGATGAACAGCGGAATGCCGATGCTGATCGCAGCAGCCAGCGAGAAGCTGGGAGTGGTCCATTCAGGCGTGGCCAGCTGCAGCTGGAAGCCGGTGAAGTCCAGCAGGCCGAAGGCGCCAGCCAGCACGCTGCCGACGATCAGCGCGCAGAGCACTGCGTAACGCGGCCACAGACGCTTGCCGAGCAGGTAGGCGAGCAGCATGGCTATCACCAGAATCGGCTGTTGCTCGGCCGCCACGCAGATTTCCAGGCCGATCTTGAACAGCACGCCGGCCAGCAGAGCCGCGGCGATGGAGGCGGGGATGCGGCGCATCAGGCGGTCGAAGGTGCCGGTCAGGCCGATCAGCACGATCAGCCCAGAGGCCAGGATATAGGCGCCGATGGCCTCACCGTAGGACACCTGCGGCAGGCTGGTGATCAGCAGCGCAGCGCCAGGGGTGGACCAGGCGATCATCACCGGCGCGCGGTAGCGCAGCGAGAGCACGATGCAGCACAGCGCCATGCCGATCGACAGTGCCCAGATCCACGAGGAGATCTGCCCGTTGCTGAGACCGGCCGCCTGGCCAGCCTGGAACATCAGCACCAGGGAGCTGGTGTAGCCAGTGAGCATGGCGATGAAGCCGGCGACCACGGCCGAGGTCGAGGTGTCTGCCAGTGGGCGCAGACGAGTAGGGAGGGCGTCTTGCATCAGAACATTCCAGTGTCGACGATGATGGGATAGAGCGAGGCTACCAGCAGCAGGGCCATGCCGATGTTGAAGGCGCGCAGCGCACGTGGGTTGTTCAGCCACTTGCGCAGCATACTGCCGGCCACGGTCCACAAACCCACGCTGGGGCAGTTGACCAGTGCGAACAGGGCGGCGATCAGCAGCACGTTGCTGAAGAAGCCATCCTGCGGTGTATAGGTGGTGATGGCGCCGATGGCCATGATCCAGGCCTTGGGATTGACCCATTGAAAGGCCGCTGCCTGTATGAAGGTGAACGGCTTGGCTTCGGGGTTCTCACGGCTTTGCGGCGCGCCGGACTGGGCGATCTTCCAGGCCAGGTAAAGCAGGTACGCGGCGCCGACATAGCGCAGCACATCGTGCAGCACCGGCAAGCGCTGGAACACCTGGCCGAGGCCCAGACCCACGGCGGCCACCAGCAGCATGAAACCGAGGCTGATGCCGAGCATGTGCGGAATGCTGCGGCGCACACCGAAGTTCACCCCGGAGGCGAGCAGCATCATGTTGTTGGGCCCCGGCGTTATCGAGGTGACGAAGGCGAAGGCGATGAAGGCGAGCAGCAGTTCGGTGGACATGGTCGTTCTCCGGTGACTGGCAAAGCCTATTGCGCGGCCGCGGCGGCGTCGCGGTACAGCCATGGCCGGGTTGGGCCGTACAGTCGGGCTGGGCAAGCGGCTGATCTCTGGTTAGCCTTGCGCTTTTGCGGACAAGGAAGCCCCATGCAACCGGATAACCCCTACAGTGCTCCGCAGGTCGAACTGATCGATGACCTGCCGGTGCGGCAGCTTCCAGGCTGGAGTGTGCGTCAGCTGCAGGTGCTTGGCTGGTTGGCGCTGATGTCGGCGTTGGGCAGTGCGCTGATGCTGGGCGTCATTTTCGCCAGCAACTGGCTGGGCCAGGCAGAAGGGCAACAAGTCGAGCGCTATACCCGCTGGCTGAGCCTGTTGCTGATGTTATTGGGCAACTACTTGCTGATCCGGCTCAAGAGCTTCATCGAGCAGCGTTTTGCGGCGCAGGGGTTGAGCTGGCCGGTCTGGATCATCGTTGTGCTGGCCTTGGTCAGCGGGGCGATGGACTTCATGGTCGGGGATCAGGTGTTCAAGACACTTGGCGTGCTGACCATCGCCTACCTGGGCCTGATGGTACTGATGGGACTTGGCATTGTCTGGTTCGGTATTCGCTTGCTCAAGGTGAGGCTGGCGTACGCCTCTCTGCGGATCCTGGCCTGGCTGTCTATTGCCAGTGGTGTGATGTTCGCCAGTGTGCTGTTGTTGCCGCTAGCCATATTGCCGGCACTGGCGGTTTGCGTGGCGCAGGGGCTGGTGTTCTTTCGCGGGGCCAGTGAGCTGCGCGCGCAGTAGGCTGCCGCGCCGCCGTGGCTTGAGCTGCGGCGGCGCCTTCTAGGTACGTCCTCGCGCCAGGGCGTGGTTGACGGCCAGCCAGCCCTGCACTGCGTCTTCGCCCATCTCGCCAAACACGCGCTGCAGAAGGCGCGCCTGTTCGCGGCGCAGGGCCTGCTCCAGTTTGGCACCCTCGGGCGTGAAGCCGAGTACACGCTTGCGCTTGTCGTCAGCGGCCGCTTCGCTCTGCACCAGATTCATTTCGATCAGTTGGCGCAACGGCATGTTCAGCGCCTGCTTGCTCACGCCCAGATAGCCCAGCAGTTCGGTCATGTTCAGCCCCGGATACTTGGCGATGAAGAACAGGATGCGGTGGTGCACGCGTGACAGACCGCGTTTGGCGAGCATTTCGTCCGGCTTGGCGGTAAAGGCCTGGTAGCCGAAGAAGAACGCTTCCATCGCGGCCTGCTGAGCCGTGGTGTTCTTGATCACCTGCGCGCCCTGACGGCCGGCCTGCGTGCCCTCGGCGGGCGACGTTAAAAATTTCTCGGAGAAATTTTTTAGGTCAGTCATATTGACGTATCTCTGTTTGGCGGCGTAGTTTCGGTCAAGCAGTTTGACTTAATTCCAATGACTTTTGCACCCCAGGACATCCCATGGCCTTCTCCGAACGCATCGCCCGCCTGAAAAGCTCCCTGATCCGTGAAATTCTTGCCGCGGCGCAGCGTCCGGAAGTGATGTCGTTTGCTGGTGGCCTGCCGGCCGAGCCGATGCTGCCGAAGGTGGACTGGGCGCAAATGCCGGCGAGCATGGGCCAGTACGGCATGAGCGAAGGCGAGCCGGCGCTGCGTGAGGCCATTGCCGCCGAGGCGCGTGCGCTGGGCGTGCCCTGCGAGGCCAGCCAGGTGCTGATCGTCAGCGGCTCGCAGCAGACCCTGGACCTGGCCGCCAAGCTGTTCATCGATCCGGGCACCGAAGTGCTGCTAGAAGCGCCGACCTACCTGGCGGCCTTGCAGGCCTTCCAGCTGTTCGGTGCCGACTGCATCAGTGTGCCGCAGGAGGCCGACGGCCCCGAGCTGGCGGCGTTGCGTGAGCGCCTGGAAAAGCACAAGCCGGCTTTCGCCTACCTGATCCCGACTTTCCAGAATCCGTCCGCTACCCGTTACAGCGAAGCCAAGCGTGAAGCCGTGGCGGCGCTGCTCGACGAGTTCGGCGTGACCCTGATCGAAGACGAGCCGTACCGCGAGCTGGTGTTCGATGAAGGCCAGGCCACGCCCATCGTCAGCCGCCTGAAGCAGGCCAGCTGGATCTACACCGGTACCGTGTCCAAGACGTTGCTGCCGGGCCTGCGCGTCGGCTACCTGATCGCCACCAAGGACCTGTATCCGCATCTGCTGCGCCTGAAACAGTCGGCTGACCTGCACACCAACCGCGTCGGTCAGTGGCAGGCGCTGCAGTGGCTGGGCAGCGAGCAGTACCGTGGTCACCTGGCCGAGCTGCGCGACTTCTATCGCATCCGCCGTGACGCCATGCAGAGCGCGCTGGTCGAGCATTTTGGTGACCTGGCCGAGTGGGAAATTCCCCAGGGCGGGCTGTTCTTCTGGCTGACCCTGAAGCAGCCGCTCGATACCCGCACACTGCTCGACGCGGCGCTGGCGCAGAACGTCGCGTTCATGCCGGGCGAACCGTTCTTCATCGATCCGGACGCCAACCCCGGGCACCTGCGACTGAACTTCAGTCACGTGGCCCCGGAGCGTCTGAGCGAGGGGCTGCGCCGGCTGGCGGCGGTTATCCGCGACGCGCAGGGCGCGTGATTTGAGTTTTACCGCTGTAGGAGCGGCTGGGCGGCATTCCGCTTCAGCCGCGATTTTCGCGGATAGATCCGCTCCTACAAAAGCAGGGTGATCGGCGGCGAGCGTGCCGCGAGGATTGATAGGGAGGGCAACGCGATGTTCAAGGTCTACGGCGATTATCGTTCGGGCAACTGCTACAAGATCAAGCTGATGCTGCATCTGCTGGGCAAGGAGTACCAGTGGATCGATGTCGATATCCTCAAGGGTGAGACGCAGAGCGAAGCTTTCCTGGCGAAGAACCCCAACGGCAAGATTCCGGTGCTGGAGCTCGAAGACGGCACCTGCCTGTGGGAGTCCAATGCCATCCTCAACTTCCTCGCCGATGGCAGCGATTTCCTGCCCAGCGAGCCGCGCCTGCGTACCCAGGTGCTGCAGTGGCAGTTCTTCGAGCAATACAGCCACGAGCCATACGTTGCGGTGGCGCGTTTCATCCAGCTTTATCTGGGGATGCCCGAGGAGCGCCGCGAGGAGCACGCGCGTTGCCTGAGGCTGGGCTACAAGGCCCTGAAAGTGATGGAGAAACAGCTCGAGCGTACCCCTTATCTGGTGGGTGAGCACTACTCCATCGCCGATATCGCCCTGTACGCCTACACCCATGTAGCCGATGAGGGTGGTTTCAGCCTGGAAGCGTTCCCCGCGGTCCGCGCCTGGCTCGATCGCATCGCCAGTCACCCCCGCCACGTGACCATGCTGGGCTGATCACTGTTCGGCGGCAGCCTGCGCGCGCTGGGCGCAGCGCTGCCGCCCGAACATGGTATTTTGGGCTGCCAGCTGAGCTTGGACTATCGCGGCCCCGGGGTGGATAATCGGCGTCTGCAATCCTACTGGTCACTGACTGCCCCATGCTCCAACGGCTGCGTACCGCTCTAGTCTGCCTCTTGATGCTGGCCTTGCCGATGCAGGCGATGGCCGCGTTCGGCATGCAGCTTTGCCAGCAGGTTCACCCTGGTGCCGCGCTGCATGCCATGCCCGAGCATGGCGAGCGACCTGCTGCGATGAAGCCGGTAGTCGATGTGCAACCTGGCCAGCAGCATCCTGCGCAGGCCGTTTCCTGCATCCTCTGCGCGTTCTGCGTTGGTGCCGTGGTGTTTGCCCAGCCCGTCGTCCAGGCCGTTGATGCACTTCGCGCACAGCCGCCGCTGATGCTGAGCGAGCGCCTTGTCTCCGTGGTGCCGGATATGCCCGAGCGCCCACCCCGTCTGTCTTTCTCCTGATCGAACACCTTTGAACCACAGCCTGATGCCGGCTGCAGCAGTCGGCACGCCGTATGCGCACCCTCGCGCGTGAACGATACAGATGATTGGAGATTTACCGATGAAACGACGTATCAGTCCCTTGCCGGCCCTGCTTTTCGCTGCACTGTTGCCTGCGTTGCAGGTGCAGGCCGATGAGAGCAGCCACGCCGGGCACGGCGCGATGAACATGATGGATCATGGGCCGGAGCAAAAGCCCTGGGGGATCACCGGGCAGGGCGCCAAGGTCGATCGCACCGTGGAGATTCGCATGGGCGACAACATGCGCTTCACGCCGCAGAAGTTACAGGTCAGACAGGGAGAGACCATCCGCTTCGTTCATCACAACGATGGCAGGCTGATGCACGAGTTCGTCCTGGGAACGCGGCAGACGCTGGATGAGCATGCCGCCGAGATGCTCAAGGGGCCGGGCATGGCGCACGGCGAGGCGTATATGGCGCATGTGGCGCCAGCGGCACAGGGCGAGATGATCTGGACGTTCAACCGAGTTGGCGAATTCGAGTTCGCCTGCCTGATCGCCGGACATTATCAGGCTGGTATGCGCGGCAGCATCGAGGTGCTGGCTGATTAAGACAGGGTAGGGGAAGGCCGCGACCCAGATGGGGTCGCGGCCGCACTCTGAATCAGTTCAGAGCGTCGGTCAGGGCCTTGGCAGGCACCAGTTTGACCACTTTCTTGGCAGCGATTTCGATGCTCTTGCCAGTCTGCGGGTTGCGGCCGGTACGGGCGGGACGCTCGCTCACTTTCAGTTTGCCGACGCCCGGCAGGGTGATCTCACCGTCGTTTTCCAGCGCGTCGCCGACAATTTCGCCCAGCTGATCGATCAGGGTGCGGACGGTGGCTTTCGGCAGGGAAACGGCCTCGGCCAGGTCGCTGATCAGTTGGTCTTTGGTGATTGCCATGATGTAACTCCGTTTGCAGGTGAGAGGCTCGGCGCGGCAGATATGAGGCTGCACCGCCGAAAACGTGGGAAAGCTAGCACAAAAGGGATCGCTCGGCAGTGCCTGACAGGTTTTGCCGATAGGGCTTAGTGTCGCATCGGTCCCTGTGGTTCCGGTGCGCGAGCAAAAAACCTCGCCCGCTACGGGCGGGCGATGGGGCGTCATTCTGGCAAGGTTCGGCGCGACCTGACGAAGCTGGACTAAGCTACAGGTACCTGCCTAATGCTGGAGTGCCACCATGTTACGCGTCTTCGCTGATTTGGGTTTTCGCTGGAAGATTGCCGTACCCATTCTGTTGCTCGCCGCGCTTCTGGTGGCCATGGGCACGCTGGGGATGCGCGGCATTACCCAGGTCGCAGAGTCCAGCACCACGCTGACCAATCGGCATCTGCCGGCTATCAGCCTGCTGCTCAATGCCGACCGCGACTTGTACCAGGCCTTCGTCGCCGAGCGCAGCCTGCTCGACGAGGACTCCGGTTCGCACGCTGCGGTTCTGCGCGCCGCGCATGCCGAGAACCTGCAGCAGGCTTATGACCGTGTGCACAAGTTCGCTGACCTGAAACCGGGCAGCGAGGCGCTGGCGCTGGTGGCCGAGTTCGACCGTGGCTACGAACGCTGGAAGGCGACCTCGCTACGTGTATTGGACATGGCCAGCAGTGATCCCAATGCCGCCAGCCGGCTGAGCTTTTCCGACAGCGAAGCGCAGTTCGAAGAAGCGCGCAGCGCCATCGACAAGCTGGGTGAGCTGGAAGACAACGCCGCCAACGCCGTTGGCAGCGAAGCCATCGTTCGCGGTGAGGCGCTGATCTGGCAGCAGGGGCTGATCATCGCCATCGGCCTGCTGGTGTGCCTGCTGCTGGTGGTGGGCTTCCCGCTGCTGGTGACCCGTCCGCTGCACAGCCTGCTGCACCGCATCGAACAGATCGCCGATGGCGATGGCGACCTGCGCGTGCGCCTGGATGTGCTGTCCAAGGACGAACTGGGCAAGCTCAGCCATGCCTTCAATCGCTTTCTCGACAAGTTGCAGCCGCTGATCAAGGAAGTGGGGCGTGTGACCGGCGAGGTCGCTGATTCGGCCAAGAGTCTGGCAGGCATGGCGGCCGCCAATGATCGGCTGATCAGCAGCGAGCACGCGGCGGTGGATCAGGTCAGTACTGCCGCCACGGAGATGAGCGTGGCGGTGCACGAGGTGGCGCGTAACGCGCAGAACGCTGCCGATGCTGCGCGGCAGGCTGAGGTGCAGTCGCGCGAAGGTGCCGGAGTGGTGGGCGCGACCATTCACTCCATTCGCCAGTTGGCCCAGGAAGTGGAAAGTGCCTCCGACACGATCCAGACCCTGGAGCAGGAAACCGCCAACATCGGCGCGGTGCTGGCGGTGATCAAGGGCATCGCGGACCAGACCAACCTGTTGGCATTGAACGCGGCCATCGAGGCGGCTCGGGCCGGCGAGCAAGGGCGTGGCTTCGCCGTGGTCGCTGACGAGGTAAGGGCGCTGGCGGCACGGACCCAGGAGTCGACCAAGGATATCCAGCAGATGATCGAGCGCCTGCAAGCCGGAGTGCAGAACGCGGTCAAGGCCACGCACTCGGGCAGTGCCCGAGCGCGGCAGAGTGTGGAGCAGGCGGCCGGTGTCGATCAGGCGTTGAGCGTGACCGGCGATTCGGTGCAGCGCATCAACGACATGGCCGCCCAGATCGCCACTGCCTGCGAGGAGCAGAGCAGCGTCACCGAAGAGATCGCCCGCAACATCAGTGATATTCGCGACCTGTCCAACGAAGCGGCGCAGACCTCCGAACAAAGCACACTGGCTAGCCAGCACCTGTCGGAACTGTCCCTTGGCCTGGCCCAGTTGGTGGGGCGTTTTCGGGTGTGACGTGCGCGGCGACGTATCTAAGTGTTTGAAGCGGTTGTAAGTTTGCGTTTAGTCGTTACAATGGCGCGGCCCGTCGCAATGACGGGCAGCGTTATGGTGGCCCTGCCGGTCCCCTCGCAACGATTACCCGTTAACCTGGTCAGGCCCGGAAGGGAGCAGCCACAGCGGGAACATTGTGTGCCGGGGTGTGGCTGGTAGGGTCCACCTCCAGTCTTTCATCTCCCGATTTCTCTGACGCTTCCAGCCAGTTATGTGGCAGGCGGTGTGTCGTTCTCTTCGCTGTTGCCATCGCTTCCCTGGGCCCTGAATGCATTGCGCCCACCGGGCGTGAGCCACGGCAGGCGCAATGATCGGCAAGGCTGCGGGTATCAGCGGAACGCTGGCACCACGTGCTTGATGAACAGTTCCAGCGATTTCTTCTTCTCGGCGTAGGGCAGGCTGTTGTCGGCCCAGAAACTGAACTCGTCGACGCCCAGTTCCTGGTAGTGGCGGATGCGCGCGATGATTTCCTCTGGGGTGCCGATCATGGTGTTCTTGCGAATATTCTCCAGCTCGAACTCCGGGCGCTCCTTGAATTTCTCTTCCGGGCTCGGCGGCAACAGGCCGTTGACCGGCGTCTGCTTGTTGCCGAACCAGGCGTCGAAGGTGCGATAGAAGCGCGAGATGGCTTCGGCGCCGATCTTCCAGCCCTGCGGGTCGTCTGCGCTGTGCACATGGGTATGGCGCAGCACCATCAGTTGTGGGCGCGGCACGCTCGGGTTGTTGGCCAGGGCAGTTTCGAACTTGTTCTTAAGATCCACGACTTCTTCGTCGCCTTTCATCAACGGCGTGACCATCACGTTGCAGCCATTGGCGACGGCAAAGTTGTGCGAATCGGGGTCGCGTGCGGCGATCCACATCGGCGGAGTCGGTTTCTGCAGCGGGCGAGGCGAGGATGTGGCGGTGGGGAATTTCCAGATCTCGCCCTCATGGGCGACGTCGCCCTGCCACAGGGCCTTGACCACCGGCACCATCTCGCGCAGGTACTTGCCGCCGTCAGTGGCGGGCATGCCGTTCATCATGCGATCGAATTCGTACTGGTAGGCGCCGCGAGCCAGGCCGACTTCCATGCGCCCGTTACTGATCACGTCGAGCAGGGCGCATTCACCGGCCACGCGGATGGGGTGCCAGAACGGCGCGATGATGGTGCCGGCGCCCAGGTGGATGGTGGTGGTACGGGCGGCCAGGTAGGCCAGGAGCGGCATGGGGCTGGGGGAGATGGTGTACTCCATGGCGTGGTGTTCGCCGATCCATACGGTGGAGAAGCCGCCTGCCTCGGCCATGAGCGTCAGCTCGGTCAGTTCATCGAATAGTTGGCGATGGCCGACCTGTTCGTCGTAGCGCTCCATATGAACGAACAAAGAGAATTTCATGCTGCTGTCCTCGAGTCTGTGATTGGGCTGCCGGGGGCGGCGTCGAAGCGTGCGTTGCGCTTCTGGTTGGATGGGCCGCTACGTCGGCCGGGTGCTATGCAAGGCGGCGTCGATCGCTATATATTGGTATACCATAATACGGAATATCTGCAAGGGTTCCGATTGATCCTCAATACAAAGGACAGCTCATGAGCATCAAGCACAAACTGGTGATGATCTTCGCCGCCATCGCCAGCCTTCCGGTGATTCTGGTCGCGATCCTGGTGGTCGTTAACCTGCGACAGGCAGCCAGTGAGGATTTCATCGATGGCAGCGGACGCGAGATTCGGCAGGTGGAGAACGCCATGCGCCTGTTCTTCGAAGGTATCGAGCAGAATGTCGATTACCTGGCCAAGCATCCGCAGCTTGCCGCCATCGATGCGGGGCTCAAACGCTACCTGGCCGCCGACGCAGCCAGCCAGCCCGAGGGCGCGCAGGATCGTGCCGTGTTCGAGCTGTTCGCCGGCCTGGCTAACAGTCATCCGGGTTATGCCTATGTTTCCCTCGGTACCACTGAGGGCGGCTACGCGTTTTGGCCGGGTGATCCGAACCTGAGCAGTTACGATCCGCGTACGCGGCCCTGGTATCAGCGGGCGATGGCGCAGCCGGACAAGACCCTGCGCACCGAGGCTTACTACTGGGCAGCCGACGATGTGGTACTGGTCAGCACCGTGCGCAGTTTCGCCAACCGTCTGGGGCAGCAGGGTGGCGTGGTCAACATCGACGTTTCCCTGCGCCAGCTCACCGACATCGTCAAGCAGATCAAGCTGGGCCAGAGTGGCTATCTGATGCTGATGGAGCGCAACGGCACCGTGCTGGTCGATCCGAGCCAGCCCGAGCATAACTTCAAGGCGCTCAAGGATCTCGGCCCCGGTTATGCCGAGCTGGCCGCGACGCGCAGTGGTTCGGTGGAACTGGTCCTCAATGGCGAGGCTTACATGGCCAACGTCTACTCATCGGACAGCCTGGGCTGGCAGTTCGTCGGTCTGGTCAAGAAGAGCGAGGTGATGGCCAGCGCCACACGCCTGACCTGGATCATCGTCTCCCTGGCGGCCATCGTGGCGCTGGCCTTCGCTACCCTGGGTGCACTGTTCGCCGGCATGATCGTGCGCCCGATCCAGGCAGTGGCCACGGGCCTCGAAGGTATCGCGCAAGGTGAGGGCGACCTGACCAACGAACTGACGGTGCGCGGTCGCGATGAAACCGCGCAGCTCGCGGGCTGGTTCAATCAGTTCCTTGCGGCCATTCGCGACATGATTCTCAGCATCGGCCAGGCAGCGAAGAGCATCCACAGCAGTTCGAGCAGCTCGGCCGGGGTCGCCCAGGAGCTGGAAGATGTGGCGGCGCGCCAGCGCGAGGCCGTGGACATGGTGTCGACCGCGTTCCACGAGATGGTCATGACCGCCAACGAGGTGGCGCGTGCCTGCTCCGAGGCGGCGGGTTCGGCCGATGCCGGTCAGCGCCAGGCGCATGCCGGACAGCAACAGATTCAGGCCTCGGCCGATAGCGTTACGCGTCTGAGCGATGAAATCGCACGTTCGGTGCAGTCGATGCAGCAACTGGAGCAGGACAGCGACTCGATCCAGTCGATTTTGGGCACCATCCGCGCCATCGCCGAGCAAACCAACCTGCTGGCGCTCAACGCGGCCATCGAGGCGGCACGTGCCGGCGAGCAGGGCCGCGGTTTCGCCGTGGTGGCCGACGAGGTGCGGGCGCTGGCCAAGCGCTCTTCCGACGCTACCGAGGAGATCGACGGTCTGCTTGGCAACCTGGCCCGACGCACCCAGGACACGGCGCGACAGATGCACGCCAGCCTCGATGTGTCGCGGCAGACGGTCAACGCCATGGGTGAGGCGCGCTCCAGTTTCGAGACGATCCGCGATGCGGTGGACAACATCCGCGACATGAGTACGCAGATCGCCACCGCCGCCGAGGAGCAGCATCAGGTGGCCGAGGACATCAATCGCCACATCAGCCAGATCCACGGCGATTCGCAGCAGGTCGCCGAGCTGGCCAGCTCCACCAGCAGCGAGGCGAAGACCATGACGGCGCTGTCCGACGAGTTGAATGCGTTGGTGCGTCGCTTCAAGACCTGAGGAGGGCGAGCGCCTGGGCGCTCGTGCAACAGACGCGACCACCCCTCGGGGTGGTCGCACAGAGGGTCAGGCGATGGCCGCCAGCGCGCCCATCTTGCCGCGGCAATAGACCATCGGTGCCGGGCTTTGCTCGGGGACGATCAGGTTCTTCACCGCGCCGACCAGGATGGCATGGTCGCCGCCTTCATACTCACGCCACAGCTCGCATTCGATGATCGCCGTGGCGCCCGCCAGCAGCGGATTACCCAGTTCGCTCAACGTCCATTCGATACCCTGAGCCTTCTCCTTGCCCTTCTTGGCGAAGGCGTAGGCCTCATGCTGCTGCTCGGCAGAAAGCAGGTGGATGGCGAAGCGCTGCCTGCGGATCAGTGCCGGGTAGGAGTCCGAGCTGTAGTTGGGGCAGAACAGCACCAGAGCCGGATCCAGCGACAGGGCGCTGAAAGCGCTGGCGGTCAGACCGACGACCTGGCCGTCTTCGTCCAGGGTGGTGATGACGGTAACGCCGGAGGGGAAGGCGCCCATGACTTTCTTGTAGGTATCGGGGTGAATCATCGCAGTGGCCTCTGAATGAACTGCTGAGGTATTACGATAATATGGTATACCAAAAAGGTGGGCGCGCAAGTCCTCGAATGCTGGCGCTATTGCTCCTGCCACGCGTACCAGCGCTTGCTGATGGACGCGCCGTTGCGGCTCCAGTACTTGAAGTTGAGGGTGATCTGGCCCGCTTCGTGTGAGCTCGGCAGCTCCTTGGCGAGCTTGGCCGGGATCAGGGCGGCACTGCCCAGGTTGACGGGGGCATAGCCGCTGCGTGTGGCGAAGTCGGCCTGAGGCGCGGCGCTGGAGGCAAAGCCAAGGAAACGCTTGGCGGCGTCCTTGTTGCGCGAACCGCGAGGAATGACCAGGAAGTCACCCGTGACCAGGTTCTGCTGCCAGTCGATGCCTACGCTTGCACCTTCGCGTTGCAAAGCGCTGACCCGACCGTTCCAGAACATGCCGAGGCTGGCCTGGCCAGAGGCCAACAATTGTTGTGACTGATCGCCGCTGCCCCACCAGACGATGTCCTTCTTGATGGTGTCGAGCTTCTTGAAGGCGCGGTCGAGATCCAGCGGATAGAGCGCTTCGGGCGCGACGCCGTCGGCCAGCAGGGCCATCTCCAGCACACCCGGACTTGGCCATTTGTACAGGGCGCGTTTGCCGGGGTGGCGTTCGAGGTCGAACAACGCCGACCAGCCGGAGGGAGTCTCGCTCAGGGACTGGGTGTTGTAGCCGAGAATGAAGGAGAAGTAGAACGAGCCGACACCATAGATGGTGACGAAGCGTGGATCGATCTGGCGCTGGGCGACCTGTTTCAGGTCCAGAGGCTCCAACAGGCCTTCACGTCCGGCGCGCAGGGCGAAGTCGGCTTCGACGTCGACCACGTCCCAGGTTACGTCGCCGCTCTCGACCATCTTGCGAAAGCTTTCGTAGTCCGTCGGGCCGGCCTGCTTGATGCGGATGCCGGTTTCACGTTCGAACGGCACGGCCCAGGCTTGTTCCTGAGCGTCCTGAGTAGAGCCGCCCCAACTGACGAACGTCAGGGTCTGTTGCTCGGCCTGTGCCGAATTGAACTGGCAGGCGGCGATCAGCGCCCCCACTGCCAACAGCCTATTGTTCATGTGACCCCTCCCTTTCTATGGGTACAGCTCAGAAATATCCCGGTACACCTTCCTGCATTGCTCTACCTGTTGCAGCCACTGGATTTGTGCGGTCTTGCCGCGATTGTCGGACAGGCGCAACAGCGCCTTGTCTAATGCATGCTTCGCCGGCGTGAAGTCAAACGCCAATGTGATCTTTGTGACGTTTAGCCTGTTTCAGCACTATCGGCGCCGCCCTGGCAGACGGCGCCGAGTTTTGCCTGTGGATCAGTGACTGCCAGCGCCCTTGAGCAGGTCGCTTTCGTTCCATTCGCTGTACACGCAGCTCTCCGCGGCCTGCCAGCGTACTCGTATGGGGCTGCCTGGCTGGGGAGTGGCGCCTGCGCCGGACAACGCCTTGAGCGTCATGCGGGTGCCGCCTGCGGTGATCACGCTGCAGGTCAGGCTGTCGCCGAGGAAGACCATTTCCTCGACCCGTGCAGCGATCTCGTTGCAGCCTGCCGGCAGTGGCGTGTGTTCCGCTTCCTGCTGGGTCAGCAGGGTGGCTTTCTCGGGGCGCACCATCACTATCACGTCCTGGCCGTCATGCAGGTTGGCAGTCGGGCGGATGGCCAGCGCCTGGTTCTCGAACGTGGCCGCCGCCGCGCCTTGCGCCTTGGCCCGGAGGAAGTTGGAGTTGCCGAGAAAGGACGCGACGAAGGCGTTCGGCGGGTTCTGGTACAGGTCGTAGCCGCTGCCCAGGCCGACGATCTTGCCGTGGCTGAAGATGGCGATGCGCTGCGACAGGCGCATGGCTTCTTCCTGGTCGTGGGTGACGTAGACGATGGTGATGCCGAGGCGGCGGTGCAGATGGCGCAATTCGTCCTGCAGGTCCTCGCGCAGCTTCTTGTCCAGTGCGCCGAGCGGCTCGTCCATCAGCAGGATGCGCGGCTCGTAGACCAGCGCGCGGGCGATGGCCACACGTTGTTGCTGACCGCCGGAGAGCTGCGCCGGGCGACGGTGGGCGAAGGGCTCGAGTTGCACCAGCTTGAGCATGGCGTCGACCCGCTTGGCGATCTCGGCAGCGCCCAGTTTGCGGATGGTCAGCGGGAAGGCGATGTTGTCGCGCACGTCGAGGTGCGGGAACAGCGAATAGCGCTGGAACACCATGCCGATGCCGCGTTTGTGCGGCGGCACGTTGATCAGCGATTTGCCTTCCACCAGGATTTCCCCGGAGCTGGGCGTCTCGAAGCCGGCGAGCATCGACAGCGTGGTGCTCTTGCCCGAGCCGCTGGAGCCGAGGAAGGTAAGGAACTCGCCTTCCTGAATATCCAGGTTGATGTTGTCGACGGCGGCGAAGTCGCCGTAGTGCTTGTTCAGATCACGCAGGCTGACCAGCGGCGCCTGGGGGGATTGTTCTTGGAGCACGGCACTCATCTCGCTTACCTCGTGGGTCAGGCGCGGTGTTCGCTGCGCCGGCGGACGACGGCGGCAACGATCATGATCAATAGGGAAAGCCCGATCAGCAGCGTCGAAGCGACGGCGATCACCGGGGTCAGGTCCTGGCGCAGGGTCGTCCACATCTTCACCGGCAGGGTCTGCAGGCTGGGGCTGGCCATCATCACGCTCAGCACCACCTCATCCCACGACACCAGAAAGGCGAACAGCGCGCCGGCCATCATGCCGGGGCGGATCGCCGGGAACGTGACCTTGACGATGGCCTGCAGGCGCGAGGCGCCACAGATCACCGCGGCATCCTCGATGGACTGGTCGAACAGCTTCAGCGAGTTGATGATCGAGATGATGGTGAAGGGCAGGGCAACGATCACGTGGCTGATCACGAAGGCCAGCAGCGTGCCGGTGTAGCCGAGCTTGAGAAACAGCGCGTACACGGCCACGGCGATGATCACCAGCGGCACGATCATCGGCAGCGTGAACAGTGCGTACAGCAGCTCACGGCCCGGGAATTTGCCACGTACCAGGGCGAAGGCGCAGGGCAGACCCAGTGCCACCGCGCAGACAGTAGTCAGCAGCGCGACCTTGAGGCTGGTGTAGGCGGCCTGCATCCAGTCTGGGTTGGAGAAGAACTGTTCGTACCATTTCAGCGTCCAGCCTGGTGGCGGGAAGACCAGCCACTGTGAGGAACCGAACGACAGCAGCACGATGAAGACGATGGGCAGCAGCAGGAATGCGGCGATGGCAGCTGTGGTCAGGAACAGGCCCGCGCGCAGGCGCGGTCCCATGGCATTGGGTGAAAGCAGCATGACTTACCTCGCAGTGCTGGAGGCGACCGGAGATTCCGGCTGCAGCTTCAGATAGGCGTAGAACAGCAACAGGGTGATGGCGATCAGCAACGCGGCGGCGGCACTGGCCAGGCCCCAGTTGAGGAAGGATTGCACCTGCTGAATGATGAATTCCGGCAGCATCATGTTCTGTGCGCCGCCGAGCAGCGCCGGGGTCACGTAGTAGCCCAGGGACATTACGAATACCATCAGCCCGCCCGAGAACAGGCCGGGACGGCACAGCGGGAGGAACACGCGGAAGAAGTTGCTCCACGGGCTGGCGCCGCAGATCGAGCCGGCCTGCAGCACCATTGGATCGATGGCGCTCATGGTGGCCTGCAGCGGCAGCACGATGAATGGAATCATGATGTAGCTCATGCCGATCACCACGCCGGTCAGGTTGTGCACCATTTCCAGTGGCTGGTCGATCAACCCGGCCCACATCAGGACCGAGTTGATGACGCCCGAGCCCTGCAGCAGCACCAGCCAGGCATAGGTACGTGCCAGCAGGCTGGTCCACATCGACAGCAGGACGATGCTCAGCAGCCAGCGTCCCCAGCCGCGCGGCACCAGGGTGATCACCCAGGCCAGCGGGAAGCCCAGCAGCACGCTGATCAGGGTGACCAGACCGGCCACCATGAAGGTATTGAGCAGTACCCGTGAGTAGGCCGAGTTGGCGAACAGAGCTTCGTAGTTGGCCAGCCCTGGCTCGGGTTCCAGCACGCCGCGCAACAGCAACCCGACCAGCGGGGCGATGAAACACAGCATCAGGAACAGCAGCGCCGGCAGCAGAGGGGAGGCCCCCCGCCAGCGCTGCAGGCGAGCCGGGCGGCTTGCGCCGCCGGCGGGTGACTGAGTCAACGGCGCGGCGGCGATTTTCATTTGACCAGCCACTCGTTCCAGCGCGCGGCGATCTCGTTCCCGTGCTCGGCCCAGTAGGCGAAGTCCAGGGTCACCTGATCGGCGGCATGGGCGGTCGGCAGGCTGGGGGCCAGCTCAGGCTCCAACTGGTTGACCGAGTCGAGGTTGACCGGCGCGTAGGCGGTCAGGTTGGCGAACTCGGCCTGGCCAGCAGCGCCGCTGGCGGTGGCCAGGAACTTCATGGCTGCGTCCTTGTTCTTGGCGCCCTTGGGGATGACCAGGAAATCGGCCATGACCAGGTTCTGTTTCCAGCTCACGCCAACCGAGGCACCTTCCTGCTCCAGGGCATGGATGCGGCCGTTCCAGAACTGGCCCAGACTGACTTCGCCGGAGGCCAGCAGTTGCTGCGACTGGGCGCCACCGCCCCACCAGACGATGTCCTTCTTGATGGTGTCGAGTTTCTTGAAGGCGCGGTCGAGGTCTAGCGGGTAGAGCTTGTCAGGCGTCACGCCATCTGCCAGCAGGGCAAGTTCCAGCACGCCCGGGCTCGGCCACTTGTACAGCGCGCGCTTGCCGGGGTAGGTGGCGGTGTCGAACAGAGCGGACCAGTCCTGCGGCTGCTGGTTACCCAGGCGGCGCGCGTTGTAACCGAGCACGAAGGAGAAGAAGAAGGAGCCGACACCGTGGTCGGAGACGAAGCGCGGGTCGATGCGGTCGCGCTGGATCACGCTGAAGTCGAGGGGCTCGAGCAGGCCTTCGCGGGCGGCGCGCAGGGCGAAGTCCGCTTCTACGTCGACCACGTCCCACTGTACGTTGCCGCTGTCGACCATGGCTTTGAGCTTGCCATAGTCTGTGGGACCATCCTGCAGCACCTTGATCCCGGTTTCCTGGGTGAAGGGTTCGGCCCAGGCGCTCTTCTGTGCATCCTGGGTGGTACCACCCCAACTGACGAAGCTGAGGCTTTCGCTGGCCGTGGCTGCCGTGGCGGCCAGACCCATGATCGCGGCGCCTATGACCGTGTTGAACGTCTTCTTGAACACCATCTTGCTTGCCCTCGTTTGTTGTGTTTTTACGCAAGCGGGCACTTTTTTTGCCCGCTTTTCAGGGAGCAGTCAGCCATTGAGGCTTCTTGAAGCTTGGCCGTGTCCGAGCGTTTTTTCTTGTTGCTCTTGCTGACTTGAACGTCAGACAACAATCTCGGCCTATGGAATATCATATTATGGTATTCCAAACTTTCTGCAAGTCCGTAATCGCATCCTGATGTCAGGCGTTGGGCTGCGCCGATCGATGGCGCATGGGTTCAGCCTTCGAACGGGACGTTCTCCAGCACTTCCAGATCGTAGCCAGTCAGGCCCGCGTACTTCAGTGGTGGGCCGAGGTGGCGCAGCTTGCCGACGCCGAGATCCTGCAAGATCTGGGCACCGGTACCGACTTCGGAATAGATGCGTGACTGTGAACGGTTGAACTGGCGACGCGGCTGCGTCAATTGCGGGACGCGCTCGAGCAGTGCCTGCGAGGATTCGCTGTTGGCCAGCACCACCACCACGCCGTGACCGGTTTCGGCGACCTTTTGCAGGGCGGCCCAGAGCGTCCAGTTCTTCGGTCCGTTGTACTCGGCGCCGACCAGGTCACGCAGCGGATCGATTACGTGGACACGCACCAGGGTGGGTTGGTCGCGCTGAATGTCGCCCATGACCATGGCCATGTGCACGCCGCCTTCGATGCGGTCCTCGAAGGTGACCAGGCGGAAAGTGCCATGCACCGTCGGCAGTTCGCGCTCGCCGATGCGCTCGACCGTGTGCTCGGTACTCAGCCGGTAGTGGATGAGGTCGGCGATGGTGCCGATCTTGATGCCATGCCGGGCAGCGAACGCTTCCAGGTCCGGACGGCGGGCCATGCTGCCGTCGTCGTTCATGACTTCGACGATCACCGATGCCGGGCTGAAACCGGCCAGGTGGGCCAGGTCGCAACCCGCTTCGGTGTGTCCTGCACGGGTCAGCACGCCGCCTTCACGGGCGCGCAGGGGGAAGATATGGCCCGGTTGCACCAGGTCGTCCGCCACGGCGCCGGGGGCTACGGCGGTCAGTACCGTATGGCAGCGGTCGGCGGCGGAAATGCCGGTGGTCACGCCCTGCGCCGCTTCGATGGAAATGGTGAACGCCGTGCTGTAGGCGCTGCCGTTGGCGGGCACCATCTGTTCGAGGCCCAGGCGCTGGCAGTGCGCTTCGGTCAGGGTCAGGCAGATCAGTCCGCGGGCCTCGCGGGCCATGAAGTTGATCGCGGCGGGCGTGCATTTTTCAGCGGCCAGCAGCAGGTCGCCTTCGTTCTCGCGATCCTCGTCGTCGACCAGCAGCACCATCTTGCCCTGGCGGTAGTCTTCGATGATTTCTTCGATGGAATTGAACGGCATGGCGGGCACCTGATGAAGGAGAGTGTTGGTTTGTGGTATACCATAATACATATTCAACGCAAACCGCGGAGGTGAAGATGAAGGCTTACTGGATCGCGCATGTGGATGTGACGGATGCGCAGCAATACGGCGAGTACACCCGCCGTGCGCCGCTGGCCTTTGCGCAGTACGGCGGGCGCTTCCTGGCCCGGGGCGGGCGTTCGCAGGTGCTGGAGGGCGGCGAGACGCCACAACGCAGCGTGGTCATCGAGTTCGACTCCTATGAACAGGCGCTGGCTTGCTATCGCTCGGCCGAGTATCAGGAGGCTTGCGTGCATCGCCAGGGCGTGGCGAACGCACAAGTGATCATCGTCGAGGGCGTCGAGGCGTAGGTTCTGCGCGGTCTGGCGCGTCTGCCCGGCGGCAGGGTAGAGGGGCGCTTGCCGGCAGCGGGATCTGGCGTCGGTTACGGCTCAGATCCGCACTCCGCAACTGGCGGGATCAGCGGATGAAATGCACCTTGCCGGTGTCGTCATTGCCCATGTAGATGCCGTAGACACCGGCCTGGCGCTCCTCGATGTAGCGCTCGAGAATCTGCCGGATGGCCGGGTAATAGATGGCATCCCAGGGGATTTCCTCGGGCGCGAAGAAGCGGTAGTCCATGGTTTCCGGCCCGTGCTCGCCAGTGATCTCCAGCGCGCAGGCGCGAAAGATGATGTAGACCTCGCTGATACGCGGCACGCTGAAAATGGAGTAGGGCGAGAGGATCTCGGCGCGCACGCCGGACTCTTCCCAGACTTCGCGCAGGGCTGCCTGCTCGGTGGTTTCGCCGTTTTCCATGAAGCCGGCTGGCAAGGTCCAGGTGCCGGGGCGCGGCGGTATGGCGCGCTGGCACAATAGGTATTTGCCGTCGCGCTCGATGATGCAGCCGGCAATGATCTTGGGGTTTTCGTAGTGGACGTAGTGGCAGCCACCACAGATCAGTCGCGCATGCGTGTCCCCTTCCGGTTGCCGGTGGCTCAGCTCGGCTGAGCCACACTGCGGGCAGAAACGCGGGGCCGGCATGGCATCAGCGTCCTATGCGCGGCTCTTGCAGGGCGATGGGGGTGACGAAGTCGCGCGGCTCACCCGGCTCGGCCTGTTTGGAACGCAGGTAGTCCAGCGCGACCTTGGCCGCGGCACGGACGTGATCGACCGAGGCCTGGTGAGCGGCCAGCGGATCACCGCTCTTGATCGCCTCGACCATGCGCTCCATTTCCTTGTTGCTGGTGCCGCGGCGATTGGCCTGCGATACCGAAGTGGCGCGCAGATAGCTGATGCGCGCCTGCAGTTGACGTAGCTGAGTCGCGGCGATCTGGTTGCCGGAGCCCTCCAGGAGCACGTCGTAGAAGCCTTGCACCGAGTCGAGCACCTGCGGCAGGTCGCCACCTTCGAGCGTCTTGCGATTGTCTTCCAGCGCCTTTTCCAGGGCACGGATGTCCTTGGGCTTGGCATTGAGGGTGAACAGCTGGACGATCAGGCCTTCGAGCACGCAGCGCAGCTCGTAGATGTCGCGTGCATCTTCCAGAGTGATGATGGCCACGCGCGGGCCCTTGCTGCCGGCGAATTCCACCAGGCCTTCGGACTCCAGATGGCGCAGCGCTTCGCGTACCGAGGTACGGCTTACTCCCAGGCGCTCGCAGAGGTCGCGCTCCACCAGGCGATCACCCGGCAGCAATTGGAAGTTCATGATGGCGCTACGCAACTTGTCGAGCACGATTTCGCGCAGGGTGACGGGGTTGCGATTGACCTTGAAGCTGTCGTCGAGTGGCAGGCGTTTCATAGGGTCCGCTCTGGTGTGTCTATCCGTAGAAAAACAACGAAGGAGCACCCGCGGGTGCTCCTTCATCAGTTCTGCTGGCCTTGTTCTTCTGCCTCCGCTTCGGCGAAGGCTTCCCGAGCGATGCGGAAGCTGTCCACTGCTGCGGGAACACCGCAGTAGATGCCGACCTGCAGCAGTATCTCGCGGATCTGCTCGCGGCTGAGGCCGTTGCGCAGGGCGCCGCGAATGTGCAGTTTCAGCTCGTGCGGGCGATTAAGGGCCGAAATCATGGCCAAGTTTATCATGCTGCGTTCTTTCAGCGATAAGCCGTCGCGGCCCCAGACATGCCCCCAGCAGTACTCGGTGACCAGCTCCTGCAGCGGTCGGTTGAAGTCGTCGGCGTTCTCGATGGATTTGTTGACGTAGGCCTCGCCCAGCACCTGAGTGCGAATGGCCAGGCCCTTCTCGTACTTCTCGTTGCTCATCTGCTCGTCCTTCTGTGGTTACAGGCCACCCATGAGGGTGTATTTGATCTCCAGATAATCGTCGATGCCGTACTTCGAGCCTTCGCGGCCCAGGCCTGACGATTTGACGCCGCCGAATGGGGCGACCTCGGTGGAGATCAACCCTTCGTTGATGCCGACCATGCCATATTCCAGTGCCTCGCTCATACGCCAGGCGCGGCCCAGATCGCGGGTATAGCAGTAGGCAGCCAGGCCGTATTCGGTGTCATTGGCCTGTCGAACCGCTGCGTCCTCGTCGTGGAAGCGAAACACCGCTGCCAATGGGCCAAAGGTTTCCTCATGGGCGACCTTCATCTCGCTCGTGGCTCCGGCCAGCACTGTCGGCAGGAAGAAGCCGTGGCCCAGTGGGTGACGTTCGCCGCCGCACACCAGCCGGGCTCCCTTGCTCAGGGCGTCAGCCACATGATCTTCGACCTTCTGCACGGCGCGTTCGTTGATCAGCGGACCGAGCTTGACGCCGGCTGCGAAGCCATCGCCGATCGCCAGTTCGCCGACCCGCTCGGCCAGGCGTGCGACGAAGGCATCGTGGATGCCGTCCTGAACCAGGAAGCGGTTGACGCAGACACAGGTCTGGCCGTTGTTGCGGTACTTGGCGATCAGTGCGCCGTCGACGGCCTTCTCCAGGTCGGCATCGTCGAAGACGATGAACGGCGCGTTGCCGCCCAGCTCCAGCGACACCTTTTTCAGGGTGTTGGCCGACTGCGCCATCAGCAGCTTGCCGATGGGCGTGGAGCCGGTGAAGGAGAGCTTGCGTACCTGGGCGCTGGCGGTCAGCTCGCCACCGATGGCCACGGCGTCACCCGTGACCACATTGAGGATGCCGGCGGGTATGCCGGCTTGTTCGGCCAGGGCTGCGAGGGCGAGGGCGGTGAAGGGCGTTTCCGGTGCCGGTTTGACGATGCACGGACAGCCCGCGGCCAGGGCTGGGCCGACCTTGCGGGTGATCATCGCCGCCGGGAAGTTCCACGGTGTGATCGCCGCGACCACGCCGATCGGCTCCTTGCTCACGACGATGCGCGCATCGCCCTTGTGGCTGGGAATGGTGTCGCCGTAGATGCGCTTGGCTTCCTCTGCGAACCACTCGATGAAGCTCGCTGCATAGAGGATTTCGCCCTTGGCTTCGGCCAGCGGCTTGCCCTGCTCCTGGGTGAGGATCTGTGCCAGGGCGTCGGCACTTTCGAGGATCAGCTCGTGCCAGCGCTTGAGCAGGCTGCTGCGCTGCTTGGCGGTCAGCGTCCGCCAGGCTGGCCAGGCGCGGTTGGCGGCTGCGATGGCCAGGCGGGTTTCGGCGGCGCCCATGTTCGGCACCGTACCGATCTTCTGGCCATTGGCCGGGTTGAAGATGGTGCAGGTCGAGGCGTCCTCGGCATCGAGCCAGCGACCGTCGATGAAGGCCTGTTGGCGGAACAATGAGGTCATGACAGCTCCGTGAAAGTGGCGCATGAACAAAGGCTATGGCAGCTGTCGCAGGGCGCATGGCGCGCCCTGCGAGGCATAAGCCATCGAATAAAAAAGGCCGCTACCGAGGGGGGGCTGGCGCGGCCAAGGAAATCAGCTGATGTGCGGCAGGGCGCCCAGTTTGCCGCGGTGATAGACCATTGGCGTTACCTCCTGCTCGGGCAGGATCAGGTTCTGCACCGCGCCGACGATGATGGCGTGGTCGCCACCGTCGTATTCACGCCACAGTTCGCACTCGATGATGGCGGTGGCCTTCGACAGCAGCGGGTTGCCCAGTTCGCTCAGGTGCCACTCGATGCCCTTGCTCTTGTCCCTGCCTTTCTTGGCGAAGGCGTAGGCTTCGGCCTGCTGGTCGGCGCACAGCAGGTGGATGGCGAAACGCTTGCTGTCGCGCAGGATCGGGTAGGTGTCCGAAGCGTAGTTGGGGCAGAACAGCACCAGCGCCGGGTCGATGGACAGAGCGCTGAAGGCGCTGGCAGTGATGCCGACCATCTCTCCGTCGCTGTCCAGGGTGGTCACCACGGTGACGCCGGACGGGAAGGAGCCCATCACTTCTTTATAGATGCCGGGTTCGATCATGATGATGGCCTCTCAACGCATGACGAAGGGATCGGGCATGGGCGCCTGCGAGAGATTGATCCACACCGTTTTCAGTTCGGTATAGGCCAGCACCGAATCGATGCCGCTCTCGCGGCCGTAGCCGCTGTTGTTGAAGCCGCCGATGGGCGCCATGGCCGATACCGCGCGGTAGGTGTTGATCCAGATGATGCCCGAGCGCACGGCCTTGGCCATGCGATGGGCGCGGCCCAGGTCGCGCGTCCAGATGCCGGCGGCCAGGCCGAACTGCGAGTCGTTGGCCATGGCCAGTGCCTGGGCCTCGTCCTTGAAGCGGATCACCGAGGCCACGGGGCCAAAGACCTCTTCCTGCATGATCTTCATCGAGTGGTCGTCGCACTCGAACAGTGTCGGCTCGTAGTACCAGCCGTTGCCGTCGATTTGGGGGCGCTTGCCGCCCAGGCGCAGCCGGGCACCCTCGGCCAGGGCGTCGGCGACCAGCCCTTCGACCACGGCCAGTTGCTGCGCGGTGGCCATCGGGCCCATTTCGCTGGCGTCGTCCTGCGGATTGCCGATGCGGATGCGTTTGGCTCGTTCGACCAAACGCTCGACGAATTCGTCGTAGATCTCGTCCTGCACCAGCAGGCGCGAGCCGGCCACGCAGCTCTGCCCGGAGGCAGCATAGATCCCGGCTACGGCGCCGTTGATGGCGCTGTCCAGATCGGCGTCGGCGAAGATGATGTTCGGCGACTTGCCGCCCAGCTCCAGCGACAGCTTGGCGAAGTTCTCGGCGCTGGCGCGTACAACGTGGCGAGCGGTGGCGGCGCCGCCGGTAAAGGCAATCTTGCGTACCAGCGGGTGGCGGGTGAGGGCGGCCCCGGTGCTCGGGCCATAGCCGGTGACCACGTTGACCACACCAGCCGGGAAGCCGGCTTCGAGGGCCAGTCGGGCCAGCTCGAGGATGGTCGCCGAGGCGTGTTCGGATGGCTTGAGCACGATGGTGTTGCCAGCGGCCAGAGCCGGTGCCAGCTTGATCGCGGTGAGGTACAGCGGGCTGTTCCAGGGGATGATGCCGGCGACCACGCCAATCGGCTCGTGGGTGGTGTAGGCGAACATATCCGGCTTGTCGAGGGGCAGGGTGCCGCCTTCGAGCTTGTCGGCCAGGCCGGCGGTGTAATGGAAGAATTCCGGCAGGTAGCCGACCTGGCCACGGGTTTCGCGGATCAGCTTGCCGTTGTCGCGGCTTTCCAGCTGCGCCAGGTGTTCCTTGTTCTCGGCAATCAGGTCGCCCAGGCGGCGCAGCAGCTTGCCCCGAGCCGTGGCGCTGAGGCTGCGCCACACCTGGCTTTCGAAGGCTTTCTGGGCGGCCTGCACGGCACGCTCGACATCGTCTTCGCCGGCGTCGGGCAGCTCTGCCCAGGCTTCGGCCAGGGCCGGATTGAGGCTTTGGAAGGTCTTGCCGGACAGGGCATCGACCCACTGTCCGTCTATGCACATCTGGAAGCGTGCGAGTGTCATGCGACGATCCCTTTTGACTGGTTCTGGAAAGCCTGGGCCTGCTGCAGGAAATCCAGCAGCACCTGGTTGACCAGGCGTGGCGATTCCACCGGCATCATGTGCCGTTGCTCATCGAGTATGGCGACCTGGGCGCCGGGAATGTGCCCGGCCAGCTGGCGTGCCATTTCTGGCGTCGAGCCGGGGTCCAGTTCGCCAGTGGCGACCAGGGTCGGGGCCTGGATGCTGCCGAGGTCCTCGACACGGTACATGTCCTGAGTGGCGAACAGTTCGTAGGTGGTCAGATAGCCCTGCGGATCGTTGCCCGCCAGAGTCTGGCGAATGGCCGCCATCTGCGCCGGATTGGCCGCCTGGTATTCGCGGCTGAACCAGCGCGACAGTGCCGCCTCGGCATTGGCATCGGGGCCATGCTCGGCCGCCTGGCGGGTGCGCTCGATCACGCCGGCGCGCTGTTCGGCGCTGCGGTTGAACACACTGTTGAGAATCACCAGGCTGTCCAGCAACTGTCCATGGTGCAGGGCGAAGGCGCGAGCGACCAGCCCCCCCATGGAGAAACCGATGACGCTGACGCGCGGCAGTTCGAGGTGCTCGACCAGCTCGCGCAGTTGTTCGGCATAACCTTCCAGGCTGGTGCCGGGCGCCGGCAGTGGGCTGTCGCCATGGCCGAGCATGTCATAGGCGATGACCCGAAAGTGTGGCGCCAGGCCAACGATCTGGCCGCCCCACATTTCCTTGTTGAGGCCAACCCCGTGGATCAGCACCACGGGATGACCCTGGCCGGTCGCCAGGTAACTGGTGCCGGCTGGCGTGCGTTCAGCGGTGAGCCGAATCATTGCGTGCTCCTGCCCAAGGTTGGCATCACTGCGCCTTCTCGGCGGCCAGTTCTTCCAGATCGATGTAGCGGTTACCGATGCGCGGGTGCAGGCGTCCGCCGTCAGCGGCGCCGAGCACGACGATGATCTCGTCGGCACGCGGGGCATCCTCGATCTGCATTTCCAGGGTGATGTAATGCGAGCGCAGGCCTTCGTCGTCCTTGTGCATCATCGGGATCTGGATCGAGGTGCCCGGGCCGCCGCGCTTGTTGGTGAAGCTCAGGTAGCTCTTGGCCTGGACCGCCTCACGGTAGTGGTTGCCGAAGCGCAGGGTGTGGATCACCGCCGAGGCGTGTTCGATCTCGCCTTCGGCACCAACCACTGCAGCCTTGCCATAGGCCTCGATCTTGTCGGCACCGCCGATCGCGGCGGTCAGGCGCTCGACCATCAGGGCGCCAAGATCGGAACAGTTGGCCTTGATCTCGGGCTTGAGATCCTCGACGAAGCCGCGACCCAGCCAGGGGTTCTTGATGACCACGGCCAGGCCCACCATGGTCACCGGCTTGTCGGTGGCCTTGCCGCCTTCGATGCGGGTTTCTTCGAGGTAAGTGACGATCTTGCGGATTTCGAAACTCATGTTCGGTGCGCTCCTGAGGCGGGTGAGTCGTTGTTCTTGTATCATGGTATACCATAATACCGATTGCGCAAGTCAAGCACTCGCAGTTGCCTTCTGTCAGTCGGTAGACAAGGTGATAGCTGGCAACAAGCAGGCGTTGAATCTCAATTATGGTTGATGGTATACCATAATATATCGCAAGGCTGGCCAGCCTCGAACGAGCGATATGGGTGAGCGTCACGGCGCTCAGGTCGCTCGCTGAGCCTGGCCCGTTTTGGCATCGCCTGTGGTGCCTGCGACGTCCCATTGGTTGCAAAACAAGAACAAGGAGACGCCTGTGAGCGTGCGCCCCAATTCCCTCCTCGAACGCTGCTTCGCAGGAGTAAACCCGACCATGGCGATTGCCTCTATCGCCATGGTGTTCGCCTTCGTTTTATTCACCATTACCAACACGGAATTGGCCAACGGTCTCTATACCGCTGCCAAGGCCTGGATCGAGCGCTCGCTCGGTTGGTACTACGTTGCGGTGGTCAGCGGTGTGCTGTTCTTTACCTTCTGGGTGGGGCTCAGCCGTTTCGGCAACCTGCGCCTGGGCAAGGATGACGAGCGGCCGGAGTTCAGCAATTTTTCCTGGTTCGCGATGCTATTCAGCGCGGCGGTGGGAACCGGATTGCTGTTCTGGAGCATCGCCGAGCCTCTGATGCATATGCAGGGCAATCCCTTCATGGAGATGGCCGGCGTCAAGGCGGGTACGCCCGAGGCAGGCCAGGTCGCCTTGCGCATCACGATGTTCCACTGGGGGCTGCACGGTTGGTGCATCTATATCCTGGTGGGCCTGGTGCTGGCCTATTTCGCCTATCGTCACAACCTGCCGCTGACCATTCGCTCGGCGTTGTATCCGCTGCTGGGCGAGCGCATCCATGGCTCCATTGGTCATGCGGTGGATCTGCTGGCGATCTTCAGCACTCTATTCGGTACGGCGACAACCATGGGGCTCGGCGTCTCGCAGATGAATGCAGGGCTGAACTACATGTTCGGCTGGGAGATTTCCACCTCCAATCAGCTGCTGTTGATCGCAGGTACCACCGTGGTCGCCACGCTGTCGGCGGTTTCCGGAGTACGCCGCGGTATTCTCTGGCTCAGCGAATGGAATATCCGCCTGAGCAGCATTTTGTTCCTGTTCCTGCTGCTGGCCGGTCCGACGGTATTCCTCCTGGGGCTTTACGCGTCCAGCATCGGCGACTACCTGGCGCACTTCGTGCCGATGGGCTTGTGGACCGATCCTGACCCCGAGCGCCAGTGGCAGGGCTGGTGGACCATCTTCTACTGGGGCTGGTGGTTGTCCTGGGGCCCATTCGTGGGCATGTTCATCGCGCGCATCTCGCGTGGTCGCACGGTGCGTCAGGTGGTGCTGGGCGGCATGCTGTCCTCGACTCTCGGCGCCTTCCTGTGGATCGTGATCATGGGGGGTACCGGCGTACATCTGCAGCTCAATGGCGTGGATCTGTCCAGCGTCGCCAACAGCGACCTGACCATGGTGCTGTACAAGACCATCGAAGGCCTTGGTGTGGAGTGGGCGACGCTGCCCATGGCTGGCCTGGCGACCTTGATGATCGTCAGCTGGTTCGTCACCTCGGCCGACTCGGCGACTCTGGTGATATGCACCATCCTGTCGATGGGGAACCAGAATCCGCCGCAGCGTTATCGCGTGATCTGGGGGCTGGGTCTGGGAGCGCTGGCCGGCACCCTGTTGCTGGCCGGCGGTCTGCAGGGCCTGCAGGCGGCTACCATTGTGGCGGCCTTGCCGTTCTCGGTGATCCTATTGCTGATCTGCTATTGCTTGGTCAAGGCCCTGCATCAGGAGGAAGTCGCCACCGCCAGAGGCGTGCAACCGAGCGCGGCGTTACGCAGTTCCTGAGGGCTGGCGTAGAAACGAAAACGCCCGATGCCATTGGCATCGGGCGTTTGCATTGGGCGCGAAATGGAACTCAGGCGATGCGGTAGTTCAGCACGCTGTCCTGCTCCTTGAGCATCTTGCGCAGGTCGGCAGGAATGTTGCCTGCGCGTACGGCCAGTTCCAGTCGAATTTCTTCCAGGCTCTGGGCGAAGGCATTCTGGTCGGCGATCTGTGGCTTGGCCAGGACGCGGCTGTAGACGGTGCTGTCGCTATCGTCGAGCAGGGCGAGGATGATGCTGCCATCCGGGCGGGGCGAGCTGAAACTGGCACGCAGCGGATTGAACAGGTGATCGACGAGCTGTTGGTTGGTGAGTTCCATGTCCTACTCCATCCTGAGGTTGATGAAGTTTGACCTCGGGATGGCGGATTGGTTCAGTCGATCAGGCAATGAGCGACTGGCGGGTGCGTTCGATCACCTGCTGCAGCGATTCGTCGTTGTACTGGCCAGGGTAGAGGCGCTGGCTGTACTGGGCGATACCGGTCTTGTCGACCAGGGTGAAGCTAAAGCTGCCCTTGCGCGTTGCCTGGATACGGCAGTCGAACGGTGCGAAGGCGTGAGTCAGGGTGCTGATGGCTTTCTGAACTTGATGTTGAGTATTCATTTTTCTAGGTCTTTCCTTTAAAGCATGTGCGCTTCGTTGCGCGTGGTGTAGCTCCATGTGGTTGGCCGAAAAGCGGCCATAGCATGTCAACCGATCGGAGCTTGATTGGCACGATAAAGTTCCATTGTTACGGTTCGTCGTCGTGGTCGGTACGTCGGAGGCAGGCAGAGGAACTGCACCGATAAACGGCGAGTCGGCCTGATCAGTCAGCAGATGGGATCGGGGAGGGCGGCAGCGCGCAGATGCGCTAGACGTTGAACCGGGAAACCAGCGAGGGGGCGCAAAAGGCCTTTTTGACTTACAGCGTGGTACGAACGGGGCGGATCATACGCGGTTGTTCAAGAATTGAACAGCTCTATTTGTTGGCGTTCGCGTGCGACGTCTACCGGGTTCGGTTGGCGGATGCAATTTGCCGGTTGCTCCGCTAGGATTAGCCCACTTTTGCTTTCCTCACATGACGGTTTTCCATGAGTTATCAGGTTCTTGCACGTAAATGGCGTCCGCGCTCGTTCCGCGAAATGGTCGGCCAGACTCATGTGCTCAAAGCCCTGATCAACGCCCTGGATAGCCAGCGCCTGCACCACGCCTACCTGTTTACCGGTACGCGCGGGGTGGGCAAGACCACCATCGCGCGCATTATCGCCAAGTGCCTGAACTGCGAAACGGGTATCAGCTCCACCCCCTGTGGCACCTGCTCGGTGTGCCGGGAGATCGATGAAGGGCGCTTCGTCGACCTGATCGAAGTGGATGCCGCCAGCCGTACCAAGGTCGAAGACACCCGCGAGTTGCTCGACAACGTGCAGTATTCGCCGAGTCGTGGCCGCTTCAAGGTCTACCTGATTGACGAAGTGCACATGCTCTCCACCAGTTCCTTCAACGCGCTGTTGAAGACGCTGGAAGAGCCGCCACCTCACGTCAAATTCCTCCTTGCCACCACCGACCCGCAGAAATTGCCGGTCACCGTGCTGTCGCGCTGCCTGCAGTTCTCGCTGAAGAACATGCCGCCGGAGCGGGTGGTCGAGCATCTGACCCACGTACTGACCGCCGAGAACGTGCCGTTCGAGGACGATGCTCTGTGGCTGCTCGGCCGTGCTGCCGATGGTTCGATGCGCGATGCCATGAGCCTGACCGACCAGGCCATCGCGTTCGGCGAGGGCAAGGTGCTGGCGGCCGATGTGCGTGCCATGCTCGGTACGCTCGATCACGGCCAGGTCTACGGCGTGCTGCATGCGCTGATTGAAGGCGATGCGCGCGCTCTGATCGAGGCGGTTCGCCATCTCGCCGAGCAGGGGCCGGACTGGAATGGCGTGCTCTCGGAAATGCTCAACGTCCTGCACCGCGTCGCTATCGCTCAGGCGCTGCCCGATGCCGTGGACAATGGTCAGGGCGACCGTGAGCGGGTATTGCAGCTGGCCCAGGCGCTGCCGGCCGAGGACGTGCAGTTCTACTATCAGATGGGCCTGATCGGTCGTCGTGATCTGCCTCTGGCACCTGAGCCACGCGGCGGCTTCGAGATGGTGCTGCTGCGGATGTTGGCCTTCCGCCCGGCGGGAGCCGACGATGCGCCAAAGGTCACGCTAAAGCCCTTGGGGATCAGCCAGGCCACTGCTGATTCCCAACAGAATCCAGTGGCCGGCACCGCTATGCCGGCTCCTGCTCCTGTGGTCTCCTCGCCAGCTCCAGCTCCAGCTCCAGCTCCAGCTCCAGAGCCGATGGCCATACCTGCAGCGTCTGTGCCTGCTCCCGTCCCGGTTGAAGCAAGCCCGGTAGCGCCGCCGCCGGCCCCGGAGCCCGTCGTGAGCGAGCCGCAGCCGCAGGCTGAGCCCGCAGCCGCGCCGGCAGCGAATTTTGCGCCTGAGCCCGTCGCTCCTTTGGTTGTCGATGTGCCTTGGCAAACTGCCACGCCTGCAGAGCCTGCGGTGGAGGCTGTTCAATCCGCTGCTGCGCCTGAGGTGGAGAGTGCACAGCCGCAAGCGCCGGAAACACCAGCGGTGGCCGCGCCAGCGCCTAGCGCGCCTGCGCAGCCTGTCGTGGACGTCGATGGCGCTGATGACGAACCGCCGCCCGGCGACTACGACTATGTCGAGATGGACGCCGAAACGCTCGACTACGATTTTGGCCACGCCGAAGCCGAGACACCTGTGGTCGAAGAGCCGTTGCCGGCCGCCAAGCCGGCAACCGGTCTGGCGGCAGAGTGGCTGGCGTTGTTCCCGCAGTTGGGCCTTGGCGGCATGACCGGTAGCATCGCGGCCAACTGCACCCTGATCGAGGCCAACGGCGACGATTGGCTGTTGCACCTGGATCCCGCGCACAGCGCGCTGTTCAACCCGACTCAGCAGCGCCGTCTGAACGATGCGCTGAACCAGCAGCAGGGGCGCAGCATCAAACTGCGCATCGAGCTGTGCAAGCCGGAGCAGGAAACCCCGGCGCAGGCGGCTGCCCGTCGCCGCGCCGAACGCCAGCGCAGTGCCGAGGCGTCCATTCATGCCGATCCGCTGGTGCAGCAAATGATTCAGCAGTTCGCCGCGAAGATTCGCGATGACAGTATCGAACCTATCGATACCCCCAGTTAATTCTGAACACCGAGGATACCGAGATGATGAAAGGTGGCATGGCAGGCCTGATGAAGCAGGCTCAGCAGATGCAGGAAAAAATGCAGAAGATGCAGGAAGAGCTGGCCAATGCCGAAGTCACCGGCCAGTCCGGTGCCGGCCTGGTCAGCGTGGTGATGACCGGTCGTCACGACGTCAAGCGCATCTCCCTGGATGACAGCCTGATGCAGGAAGACAAGGAAGTGCTCGAAGACCTGATCGCCGCTGCGGTCAACGACGCGGTGCGCAAGGTCGAGCAGAACAGCCAGGAGAAGATGTCTGGCATGACGGCCGGCATGCAGCTCCCCCCGGGCTTCAAAATGCCCTTCTGAGCATGTGACGCCCAGCCGGCACGCATTACTGCGTAGCGAAAGGCCCCGAGCATCCTCATTTACAGACGTAAACTCCGGTGCTCGGGGCCTTTCGCGCCTTGTACTGCATTCCGTCTGGACGCCCCCTTGGGCTTGTGGTGGTAATGACATACGCCGGATTAGACGAGCGCGTAGCCCGGATGAAATCCGCGGCGCTTGTATGCCCTGTTTCCCCGGATTGCTTCCGGGCTACCAACCTGTAGGACATCCATGAGTTTCAGTCCCCTGATTCGCCAGTTGATCGACTCCCTGCGCATCCTGCCCGGTGTGGGGCAGAAGACCGCGCAGCGTATGGCCCTGCAACTGCTCGAGCGTGATCGCAGCGGTGGTCAGCGTCTGGCGCAGGCGCTCAACGCGGCGATGGAAGGCGTGGGGCACTGCAAGCGCTGCCGCAGCCTGAGTGAGGATGAGCTGTGCCAGCTGTGCCTGGATGAGCGCCGCGACGACAGTTTGCTGTGCGTGGTGGAAGGGCCGATGGATGTGCACGCGGTTGAGCAGACCGGGTTTCGCGGGCGCTACTTCGTGCTCAAGGGCCATCTGTCACCGCTCGATGGTCTGGGCCCGGAGGCCATTGGCATTCCCGAGTTGCTCGAGCGCATCGAGGCCGGCGCCTTCAGTGAGGTGATCCTGGCGACCAACCCGACGGTGGAAGGTGAGGCCACGGCGCATTACATCGCGCAGATTCTCGTCGGCAAGGGCCTGGTGGCCTCGCGTATCGCCCACGGCATGCCGCTGGGTGGCGAGCTGGAGCTGGTCGATGGCGGGACTCTGGCGCACGCCCTGGCTGGCCGCCGTCCGATCAGTCTGTAGTTACCCCAACCGCCGGACCCGGAGTGCCCGTGATCGCTGACACTCTGCGTCGTATGAGTCTGCTGCTCCTGCTTGGCGCGCCGCTGGCCGTACAGGCCAGCCAGTGCCCGAGCGGGCAGGTTCAGGTCTGTCTCGGGGCCTCCTGCCTGTGCGTGCCGGATCCCGTGCGGGTGCGCGAAGGCGGCCTGAACATGGCCGCGGCTCGTCTCGAAGCCTGGTTGCTGCAATCTCGCCAGGCGGCGCTACGCGCCGGCACCGAGCCCATTCCTTTGATGATTCGCGCCCAGCTTGCACCGTTCTACGACGACGCCTTGCTCGATGAGGTGCGCTATCGCGTCGGTATCACCGATGAGATGGATGCCGCTACCGTCATGCTGCAGAACCCGGACGTGCAGGCCGTGACCCTGGTCGATGTGGTGGTGTTTCGCGACGCCGCTGCCGCCGCGCAGGATGCTGCGCTGTGGGCGCATGAACTCTGGCATGTGCAGCAGTACCGCGAATGGGGCACCGATGGCTTCGCCCAGCGCTACACCCGTGACTTCCAGGCGGTGGAAGGGCCGGCCTACGAGATGGGTGAGCGGGTGAGAAAGGCATTGCGTGAGCCAGAATAAAACGCTCGCTTGAAAACCAAGCAAGCGCTAGGTTAGGGTGACCAAAACAATAACGGGAGTACCCGCATGGCCGCCGTTCTGTCGTATTTCGATGAATCCCATCAATTGGTTCGTGATTCCGTTCGGCGTTTCGTCGAGCGTGAGATCCTGCCGTTTATCGACGAATGGGAGGAGGCCGAGGAGTTTCCTCGTGAGCTGTACCTCAAGGCTGGCGCGGCGGGCATTCTCGGTATCGGCTACCCCGAGCAGTACGGCGGCAGCCATGAGGGTGACGTGTTCGCCAAGGTGGCAGCCAGCGAGGAACTGATGCGCAGCGGCTCCGGTGGCCTGGTGGCCGGGCTCGGCTCGCTGGATATCGGCTTGCCGCCGATCCTCAAGTGGGCCAAGCCGACGGTGCGCGAGCGCGTGGTGCCGCAGGTGCTGGCCGGCGAGAAGATCATGGCGCTGGCGGTGACCGAGCCCTCCGGTGGCTCCGATGTGGCCAACCTCAAGACCCGCGCCGTGCGTGACGGTGATCACTACCGCATCAACGGCAGCAAGACCTTCATCACCAGCGGCGTACGTGCCGATTACTACACGGTGGCGGTGCGCACCGGCGGCGAGGGTTTCGGCGGCGTCAGCCTGCTGCTGGTGGAGAAGGGCACGCCGGGTTTCAGCGTCGGGCACAAGTTGAAGAAAATGGGCTGGTGGGCCTCGGACACCGCCGAGCTGTTCTTCGACGACTGTCAGGTGCCGGTGGAGAACCTGATCGGCGTGGAGAACGCCGGTTTCGCCTGCATCATGGCCAACTTTCAGAGTGAGCGCCTGAGCCTGGCGATCATGGCCAACATGACCGCGCAACTGGCGCTGGAGGAGTCCCTGAAATGGGCGCGCGAGCGCCAGGCGTTCGGCAAGCCGGTGGGCAAGTTCCAGGTGCTCAAGCACCGCCTCGCCGAGATGGCCACGCAACTGGAGGTATCGCGCGAGTTCACCTATCGCCAGGCTGCGCAGATGGCGGCTGGCAGGAGCGTGATCAAGGAAATCTCCATGGCCAAGAACTTCGCCACCGATATCGCCGACCGGCTGACCTACGATGCGGTGCAGATCATGGGGGGGATGGGGTACATGCGCGAATCCCTGGTCGAGCGCCTGTACCGTGATAACCGCATTCTCTCCATCGGCGGCGGCACGCGGGAGATCATGAACGAGATCATTGCCAAGCAGATGGGGCTGTAGACGCGGTACTTGGGCCTCTATGGCGCGAATCCCTGGTCGAGCGCCTGTACCGCGACAACCGCATCCTTTCCATCGGCGGCGGTACGCGGGAAATCATGAACGAGATCATCGCCAAGCAGATGGGGTTGTAGCCGCTTCTGTGGGAGGGGCTTTAGCCGCGATCAGCCTTAAAGAGGCGGTAAAGCTCGCCGCTCAAGCGCCTCCCACGGAAAGCGGTGATCAGGACGCTTGCTGATTCTGCGCTGCCTGGCGCAGACGGGCGATGTCGCGCTGTGGCGGCTCGCCGAACAGGCGACTGTATTCACGACTGAACTGCGATGGGCTTTCGTAGCCCACGCGGTAGCTGGCCGCCGCCGCCTCGAGGTTGTCGCACAGCATCAGCCGGCGAGCCTCCTGCAGGCGCAGTTGCTTCTGATACTGCAGCGGGCTGAAGGCGGTAACGGCCTTGAAGCGATGGTGCAGGGTGGACGGGCTCAGGTTCACCTCACGGGCCAGCTCCTCGATACGCAGCGGCTGGTCGAAGTTCTTGCGCAACCACTCGATGGCGCGGGAGATACGCTGGCTCTGGCTGTCGGCGATCACGATCTCATGCAGGCGATGGCCCTGCGGGCTGAGCAGCATGCGATAGAAAATCTCGCGCAGGGCCAACGGCGCCAGCATGGCGATGTCGCGCGGGGTTTCCAGCAGGCGCAGCAGGCGAATCACCGCATCCAGCAGGCGTGGATCCAGGCGGTCGAGAAACAGGGCGCGTTGTGAGGCGGCATCCGGCGCCGGGATGGGCGGCATTTCGGTGAGCAGGCTGCTGATCAGCGCCGGGTCGATCTCCAGCGCCAGGCTCAGGTAGGGCGCCTCCGGGCTGGCTTCGATGACCCGGCCGGTCACCGGGAGCACCACCGATGCCACCAGATAATTCAGCGGGTCATAGACATAGAGTTCGTCGCCCAGGCGGATCTCCTTGCGCCCCTGGGCGATGATGCACAGGCAGGGGTCGTACACCGTCTGCATCGGCAGGCTCGGCGTCGTCGCGCGCGCCAGTTTCAGACCGGGAATGGCCGTGAGGTGCAGGCCGTCCTCGGGGACGAAGCGTTCGACGAGGCGCGCCATTTCATGGCTCAGTTCGGCAAGGGGCGTGTCGAGATTTGTGGCGGTATGGATGGGTGAGTGCATGGCGCGCCTCCAGAAAGTCAGCGAAGCCTAGCCAGGTTTTTCAGGCAAGTCATGGGGTGCGGCAGGATTAGGCAAATATTTGCCAGTAATGGGCAAATTCCAGCAATAGCGAGTATTTCAGAGGCGCCTTGGCAGCGCGTGCAGGATCTGTGTCGAATTCGCTGGATACAGTTTTAGGCAAGAATATGCCAGTAATCGACTAACGTCCTGATGACCTTGTGCGTGATCCTTGTCGTCATCGCGGCTTCCCTGCGCCGACTCGAATGCCCGCCAGGCGGTGCCCCAACGCCTGATCAAGGGAGCGAGCCCTGTCCAGCAGATGGCTGATCGCGCCACTGACGCTGTTGTTGCTCGCCACTGCCTGGCTCGACTCCAGGGCCTCTGGCGGGGCGGCTCGTGCTGAGCCTGACGCAGCGCCACATGTTTTGCAGCCTGAGGCTGCCGGTATGTACTGATTCACTTCCAGGAGGTTGCCATGAGCATCATTCACCGTATGACCGTTCGCGCTCGCCACGACCGCTCGATCCGGCTGGGGCAATGCCTGGCGCGCTTGCACGAGGTTGGCCGGGATATTCCGGGCTGCGAACGCCTGAGTGTGTCTGCTCTGCATGGCGATTCGCTGACCTGGCAGGTCGAGGGGCAGTGGAGTTCGGCAGCGGCACGCGACGCTTTCCTTGGCAGCGAGGGACTGCGTCAGGTAATCGCTGCGGCGATAGACGAGGGGCTGTTCAGTCATCTCGAATGCAGCATGGAGTTGCAGCGACAGGTTGCCTGAGGCCGCTCAGGCTTGCCTTTGTGAATTTATCTCTATAGATTTTCATGAAATTAATTATTTTAAATTTCATGAGTCGTCTATGTTTCGCCACGCCAGTGAGCACGTCGACAGCTACTACGCGCAAAGCTGCAGTGATCGACTGAAGCATCATCCGATCCTGCAAGGTGATTTGCAGTGCGATGTGCTGGTGGTCGGTGCCGGTTTCAGTGGCCTGCATACCGCCTTGCGTCTGGCCGAGGCTGGGCGCCAGGTCGTTCTGCTGGAAGCCAGTCGTGTGGCCTGGGCGGCTTCGGGACGCAACGGCGGGCAGGCGATCCTCGGTTGGTCCTGCGATATGCCGCCGCTGGAAAAGGCACTTGGCATCGAGCGCGCGCGGCGTCTGTGGAGTGGCATGGCCTGGGCGGCCAACGAGCTGCGCGAGCTGCCCCAGCGCCATGGCTTTGATTGCGATTATCGCCGTGGTCATTTGTGGACGGCGGTGTTGCCCCGGCGCGTAGCGTTGCTGCACGAGTGGCAGGAGCAGGCGGCCTATAAGTGGGGGCACCGTGCGCTGCAGTTCGTCTCTCGTGAGCAGATGCCGCAGTGGGTCGCCAGCGAACGCTACCAGGCCGGGCTTTACGACCCTGAGGCCGGGCACCTCAACCCGCTCAAGCTGGCACTCGGTCTGGCTGAGGCCTTCGTTCGCGCCGGTGGGCAGATCTTCGAGCAGAGCCGTGCGCTGAGCCAGGAGGCGTATGGCGGCCGCTACCGTGTGCGTACTCAGCAAGGCAGTGTTCAAGCCGATCAACTGGTGCTGGCCTGCAACACCTATATCGATCGCCTGGAGCCGCGTCTGGCGCGGCGCATTCTGCCGGTGGGCACTTACCAGATCGCCACCGCGCCGCTGGGGGCGGAGTGCGCCGAGGCACTGTTGCCGCGCAACACCTGCGTCACCGACAACCAGTTCGTCCTCGACTACTTCCGCCGCACGCCGGACCACCGTCTGCTATTCGGCGGCGGCTGCACCTACCTCGGCGGTTTGCCAAAGGATATGGCGGCAGCGACGCGGCCTTTCCTCGAGCGCGTCTTCCCGCAGCTGTCCGGCGTGGCCATCGATTTTGCCTGGGGCGGCCATATCGATGTCACCCGTGCGCGCACGCCGGACATCGGCGGCGAGAACGGGCGCTACTGGCTGCAGGGCTTCTCTGGTCACGGCGTGCTGCCGACCCTGGCGGCGGCGCGGGCGGTCAGCGATGCCATCCTTGGCCACGATGAGGAACTGGCGTTGTACCAGCAGCTACGCAATCCCGAATTTCCGTTCGGCGAGCGCCTGGCGGGGCCGCTCGAGGCCGTCGGCAAGGCCTGGTACCGACTGAGAGACAGCTTCTGAAATGGACAGCCCTGACATGGACAATAATCTGGAAATGGCGGCTCTGGCCGTGCTTATCCACGACTTGCGCAAGCACAAGAAAGTCACCCTCAATGAGCTGGCCGAACGCGTCGGTCGCTCCGTGGGCTTTCTTTCCCAGGTCGAGCGCGGCCTGTCGCGTCCGACTGTGGCGGATCTGACCGCCATCGCCGAGGCGCTCGATGTGCCCACCACCTATTTCTACAGCCTGCCCAAGCCCAAGGCGCTGGACTGGGTCACCCGGCCAGATGAGCGCCGCACACTGTATCTGGCCGGTGGTATCACCGACATCATGGCGTCACCCACCTTGCAGGGCGCCTTCATGGTGGTCGAGAGCCTGCTCGAACCCGGTGCCAGCAGCGGCGAGCGGCAGATGAGCGACCGCTCGGAGCAGGCCGGCTACGTGCTTGAAGGCCAACTGACGTTGTGGTTGGGTGAGGACGAGAGCGCCACGCTGCATCCCGGCGATGCCTTTCAGGTGCCCAGTTACGCGCACCTGCGTTATGCCAACCAAGGCGACACCCCCGCGCGGGTGTTGTGGATCTACACCTGACCTCCCGTGAATCGGAACTAACCATAATGAACGCCACCCGAGTCGAGTTGCTCGACGAAGTCCGCCAGTTTCGCCAGGCCCACCCCGAGGTGCGCTTCGTCGACCTGATCTGCCTGGACATCCCCGGACATTTCTACGGCAAGCGCTATCCCATCGAGATGCTGGAGAAGGTCGCTGCCGGCAGCGCCCTGAAGCTGCCGCAGAACTGCGTGCTGCTCGGCGCCCAGGGCGGGCTTTACGAGATCGGCAACTACTGCTTCCACGATGGCGACCCGGACGCGCCACGGCGCCTGATTCCCGGCACGCTCAAGCGGGTGAACTGGGAGCGCCAGCCGCTCGGGCAGATGCTGATCAGCTCCGATGGCACCGAGGCGCCCATCGAATTCGAGCCACGCGAGGTGCTGGCGCGCGTGGTGCAGCGTCTGGCTGCGCGCGGCATTCGTCCGGTGGTGGCCTTCGAACTGGAGTTCTACCTGTTCGACAAGGCGCTCAAGGACGGCTTGCCGCAGTACCCGCGCGATGACCTGAGTGGCGATGCCGACGACCAGCCGAACATGCACATCGAACGCCTCTCGCGCTTTGCCGAGGTGCTCGACGACATCACCGAGACCGCACGTCTGCAGGGCATCGATACCACGGTGATCACCGCCGAGATCGGCCCGGGGCAGTTCGAGATCAACTTCAGTCATAACGCCGACCCGCTGCAGGCTGCCGACTGGTCGGCGCTGTTCTGCCGGGTGACCCGTGGCGTGGCGCTCAAGCATGGTCATCGTGCCAGCTTCATGGCCAAGCCGTATCTGCAGTATCCGGGCAGTGGCATGCATATCCACGTCAGCCTCTACGACGAGGCCGGTGACAACCTGCTGGCCCGCGACCAGCAGCGCCCGCTGCGCCATGCCGTGGCCGGTTGCCTGGAGCTGTTGCCGGAGCTGATGCCGATCTACGCGCCGAACCACAACAGTTACCGCCGTTTCGGCGCCCAGGTGAACTCGGCCAGCCAGGCCAGTTGGGGCTTCGAGGACCGCGACGCCTGCGTGCGCATTCCCGAGTCGGACGCGCGCAACCTGCGCCTGGAGTTCCGCCTGCCAGGCGCCGACGCCAACCCTTACCTGGTGCTGGCGGCGCTGCTGACGAGTATCGAGCAGGGCCTCGACGCTCAGGTCGAGCCCATCGCACCCCTGAATGACGACCGCGCCAGCGGCGTCGACTTTCCCAAGGACATGCTCGACGCCGTGCGCCGCATGCAGACCAGCGAGCGCGTCGCCGCCGGCCTGGGCAGCGAGTTCGTCATGGTTTATTGCGAGAACAAACGCCAGGATCACCTGGCCTTCATGCACGACATCAGCCCGCGCGAATACCGCTGGTACCTGTGATGTCCCGGATCGAAGGAGGCGACATGAACAACTCGAAAACCGCACATTGGCAAGCCCTAAGCCAGGCCCACCACCTGGCGCCGTTCAGTGATTACAAGCAGCTGGCCGAGAAAGGCCCGCGCATCATCACCGAGGCCAAAGGCGTGCACCTGTGGGACAGCGAGGGCAACAAGATTCTCGATGGCATGGCCGGCCTGTGGTGCGTGGCCGTCGGTTATGGCCGCGAAGAACTGGTCGAAGCTGCCAGCGCGCAGATGCGTCAACTGCCGTTCTACAACACCTTCTTCCAGACCGCCCATCCGCCGGTGCTGGAGCTGGCCCATGCCATCTCCCAGCTGGCGCCGGCCGGCATGAACCATGTTTTCTTCACCGGTTCGGGCTCCGAAGGCAACGACACCATGCTGCGCCTGGTACGCCACTACTGGGCGTGCAAGGGCCAGCCGAACAAGAAGATCATCATCGGTCGCGACAATGGCTATCACGGCTCCACCGTGGCCGGCGCCAGCCTCGGTGGCATGAAATTCATGCACGAGCAGGGCGACCTGCCGATCCCCGGCATCGCCCATATCCCGCAACCGTACTGGTTCGGTGAGGGCGGCGAGCAGTCGCCGGAAGAGTTCGGCATCTGGGCTGCCGATCAGCTGGAGAAGAAGATTCTCGAGCTGGGCGAAGACAACGTTGCAGCCTTTATCGCCGAGCCGATCCAAGGCGCGGGCGGCGTGATCATCCCGCCGCAGAGCTACTGGCCGCGCATAAAGGAAATCCTCGCCAAGTACGACATTCTCTTCGTCGCCGACGAAGTGATCTGCGGCTTTGGCCGTACCGGCGAGTGGTTCGGCAGCCAGTATTACGGCCTCAAGCCTGACCTGATGACCATCGCCAAGGGCCTGACCTCAGGTTACGTGCCGATGGGTGGGCTGATCGTCAGCGACAAGGTGTTCGAGGTGATCGAGGCGCACGGCGACTTCAACCACGGCTTCACCTATTCCGGGCATCCGGTGGCGGCGGCAGTGGGTCTGGAGAACCTGCGCATTCTCAAGGAAGAAGGCATCGTCGAGCGGGTCAAGGCAGAAACTGCACCCTACCTGCAAAAGCGCCTGCGTGAGCTGGCCGATCACCCCTTGGTGGGCGAAGTACGCGGCGTCGGTATGCTCGGCGCCATCGAACTGGTGCAGGACAAGGCCACGCGCAAGCGCTTCTCCGCTGATGTGGGCGTGGGCATGGTCTGTCGTGGTCACTGCTTCGACAATGGCCTGATCATGCGCGCCGTGGGCGACACCATGATCATCGCGCCGCCTCTGGTGATCACCCAGGCGGAAGTGGATGAGCTGATTGAGAAAGCACGCAAGTGCCTGGATCTGACCTGGGAGCAGGTGTGTAGCGCTGTGTGAGCCTGCTGTACCGTGGGAGGGGTTTTAGCCGCGACGGGCAAAGCTCGCGGTTAAAGCGGAATGCCGCCCAGCCGCTCCTACGCGAAGACAGCATGTGTAGGAGCGGCTTTAGCCGCGAAGGACGATGATCAAAAGAAAACCCCGCAACCGGCAACGGTAGCGGGGTTTCGTTTTTCAGCCACTTACTTGAGGCTGTTCTTAAGCGTCAGCGCTGCCTGATCCAGGGCAGTGCGCACGGCCGGCACTTCAGCCACTACATTGAGCAGGCCGTAGTCGTGGATCATGCCGTTGTAGCGCACGGCGGTCACCGGCACGCCAGCGGCGTTCAGGCGGCGGGCGTAGGCTTCGCCTTCGTCACGCAGCACGTCCATCTCGGCGGTCTGCACCAGGGCCGGCGGCAGCCCTCTGAGTTGTTCCAGGCTGGCGCGCAGCGGCGATGCATGGATCTCGTTACGTTGCTTCGGATCGGTGGTGTAGTTGTCCCAGAACCATTCCATCATGCCGCGCGTCAGGAAGTGGCCTTCGGCGAACTGGTTGTACGACGCATTGTTGAAATTGGCGTCGGTCACCGGCCACAGCAGCACCTGGGCGCGCAGTTTCGGCGTGCCGGCCTCCTTGGCCTTGATGGCGACCACGGCGGCCATATTGCCGCCGACGCTGTTGCCGGCCACCGCCAGGCGCGAACCGTCGACACCGATCTGGCTGCCGTTGTCGGCGACCCATTTGGTCGCGGCATAGGCCTGGTTGATCGCGGTCGGGTACTTGGCTTCCGGCGATGGCGTGTAGTCGACGTAGATCGCCGCCGTGCCAGAGCCCACTACCAGGTCGCGGATCAGGCGCTCGTGGGTCGGGTAGTCGCCCAGCACCCAGCCACCGCCGTGGAAGAACATGAAGCCCGGCAGCATGCCGCGTGCACCTTCGGGTCGCACCACCTTGAGGGTGAGCGACTGGCCGTTGACCTGGATGACCTTGGTGTCCACGACGATGCCGGACAGGTCCACCTCTACGCTGGCCTGGGCGGCCACCAGCACGGCGCGGGCGTTCTTCGGCGCAAGGGTTTCCAGCGGCTGACCGCCGCCAGCTGCCAGGGCATCGAGGAAGCCTTGAGTGTTGTGTTCCACGCCGGGGCTGCCGGCGGCGAAGCTGCTGTTGATGGCCAGAGCGAGCAGTCCGGCAGGCAGGGCATTGGCGAACAGGGTGCGGGTTTTCATGGCGGTTTCCTCCTGGGCCGCGCTCGGGCGATGGCCGCGAGCGCTGGCTGCGATCTGTCAGACGATGGTCAGGGTGACGTCGATGTTGCCGCGGGTGGCGTTGGAGTACGGGCAGACGATGTGCGCGCGATCCACCAGGGTCTGCGCGGCGTTGCGATCCAGGCCCGGCAGGCTGATGCGCAGTTCCACTTCGATGCCGAAACCGGTGGGGATAGCGCCGATGCCCACGGTGCCTTCGATGAAGGTGTCCGCAGGGATGGTCAGCTTGTCGCGGGCGGCTACGAATTTCAGGGCGCCGAGGAAGCAGGCGGAATAACCGGCAGCGAACAGTTGCTCGGGATTGGTGCCGTTACCGCCGGCACCGCCGAGTTCTTGCGGGGTAGTCAGGGCGATGTCGAGCACGCCGTCGGAAGAAACGGCGCGGCCTTCACGGCCACCAAAGGCTTCAGCGGTTGCACGGTAGAGAACGTTTTCGATGGTCATGGCATTGATCCTTATCGGCTGGGGGGAATGGATTGGTTTGCAAGTATTTTGTGCGCTAACCAATTCCGTGAAGCGAACTGTATTGCGCAAAACATTAGTGCGCAAGATAAATGTATGGAAGATTTGGCTATACGATTCTGTTTTTCAGGAATAAGTGCGTAGCAAGGAGCGCCGCCATGCCCTGTAGAAGATGCTGAGGTGACTTGCCAGGCTCAACGGCAATAACGGCTCATGACGCGGGGATAAGCGCTCGGGTACAGCGGAGGTCGTTGCATGCGGCGCGCACGGGATGTCGCGCGAAGAGGGGCGTCTGCGCTCTAGCGGGAGCAGGCGGTGATTGGCATCGCAGAGATCAGAGGGCGTCTTGCAGATGGCCGCGTAGTTCGATCAGGTCGTCACGTAGCTTGCCCAGTTGCTCCATATTCAAGGCAGATGCCTTGAGGATGCAGGCCGGCAGTGCCTTGGCCTGTTCGTGCAGGGCGCGACCTGCGTCGGTGAGGTACAGCTGAACCACGCGTTCGTCCTGACTGCTGCGTTGGCGTTGCAGCAGGCCTTCGCTTTCCAGGCGCTTGAGCAGAGGCGTCAAGGAGCCGGGATCGGTCAGCATGCGCGCGCTGATTTCACTGACGGTAATGCCCTCGTTTTCCCACAGCACCAGCATGGCCAGATATTGCGGATAGGTGAGACCGAGCGCCTGCAGCAGGGGCTTGTAGGTCTTGGTCATCATCAGTGAGGTGGAATAGAGGGCGAAGCATAGCTGGTTATCCAGCATCAGCTCGGCGCAGGGTTCCACTTGGGAGGTCATGGCATTGGCCTGTGCAAAGGTGGTTGGCGTCGTCCGCCAGGTGGTGCGGGACGTGACCCGCACCCCGATGGCATCAGCCGCAGGATACGCGGGTGATCACTCGTTGGTCGTCGACGTTGAGGTTAAGGCGTTGACCATTGTATTCCAAGGTCACCACGCTGTTCGGCGTGAGAATGCGGGCGGTGCTGGCTCCGGCTTGCTGACGCGCCTGTTCGAGCAGTTCGGGCGTCGCGCTCTGGCCTTTGAAGTGCTCGACAGCGGACGAGGTGCAGCTGTCCGGAGTCGGGCCGCTCGGTGCGGTGCTGGAGGCTGGTTTCTCGGTAGTGCTGCTGCAGCCGGCGGCGAGCACTGTGGCGGCGAGTATCAGGCTGAAACGAGTCTTGAGGTTCAACGCGTTGGGCTCCTTGTCCATTGGTGTGGCTTTCATTGCGCGCCTTCTAGGCGCGCCAGGCGTTCTTCCAGCGCTGCGATGCGCGCTTCCAGTTCGACCAGTCGATCGTCGTTAGGTGCCGCAGCCTCTGCGCGAGCAGCTGGGCGGTTGGCCAGGATGTTTTCCAGGTCAGCAGGTTCGCCGAGCAGATGCATGTAGCGATCTTCGCGCTGACCGCTCTGGCGTGGCAGCAGCATGGCCAGTCCACGCCCGATCAGACGCTCCAGTTGGTGCTGGACCTCGGCGACATCGTCGAAATCATGCATGCGATTGCTGCGCGTGAGCAGCTCATTGAGCGTCTGTGGGCCGCGCAGCAGAAGCAGGCCGAGCAAGACCGTCTGCGGCTTGACCAGCTCCAGTTGCTTGTCGCAGCGCTGCTCCCAGCGATCGGCACGGCTGCCCATCACCAGACGCACCAGCTTGCGGCCTTCGAGGCTGCGCAGGTAGCGCCCGACTTCACCGGTTTCCAGATTCATCAAGGGTTCGCGGCTGGTCTTCTGGTTGCAGGCCAGTTGCACCGCATTGAGCGTCAGCGGATAGGTTTCCGGGGTGGTCAGTTGCTTCTCGATCAGGCAGCCGAGGATGCGCACCTCGGCGGCGTGCAGTGGGGTTTCACCAACCAGCGGGGACGGGGCGTGCGACATGAGGTGATCCTGGCAGAAAGAACCTGTCTAGGTTAACGGCATCCGCGTTCAGCTGACAGGCTTCAATGTGTGTTCGAGCATGTCCAGGCTGGCGTCGAGTACCTGGCGGCGCGATTCATCACTGGCCATCATGCGCGCCAGCAGCAGGCTGCCCAGGCATTGCGCGAGTATGGTCCAGGCCATTTGCGGGTTGCCGATGATCTGGGCCCAGGTGCTCTGCAATTGCAGAATCTGCTGTTCGGTACGCAGCCGCACCGGCTCATCGGCACGGGCGATCTCCGCGCCCAGCGTTGGCAGTACGCAGCCTTTGTCCGGTTGCTCGACATGCGCCAGGCTGAGATAGGCGTTCAGGCAGCGCTGCAGTTTCTCGCGTCCGGCATCACCCGCTTCGCCACCGAGTCGGCTCAGGCTGTTATGCAACTCGCGTTCGATCAGTTCGGCGAACAGGTCGTCCTTGCTCGGGAAGTGGCTGTAGAACGCTGCGCCGGTCAGGCCGATGGTCTTCATCAGCGCATCCACGCCCGTTACGGCAAAACCTTGCTGCTTGGCCAGCGCGCCACTGCTGGCGAGCAGGCGTTCGCGGGTTTCGGCCTTGTGTTCGGCGCTGTAGCGCATGCTTGACTCCCTTCTAGGCTGGATTGACCTGCCCGAAAGCGTAGCATAACGTTCGTTAATCTAACGGTCGTTAGCTAATGGAGAAAGCCATGAACGAGAACAAGAAAGTCGCTTTGATCATTGGCGCCGGGGATGCCACCGGCGGCGCCATCGCTCGACGTTTTGCCCGCGAGGGGTATGTCGCCTGCGTCACCCGGCGCAGCCTGGACAAGCTGCAGCCATTGCTGGAGCAGATCCGCGACGAGGGCGGTGAGGCGCACGGTTTCGCGTCCGACGCGCGGCGCGAAGAGCAGGTGGCTGAGTTGGTCGAGAACATCGAGCGTGACATCGGGCCGATCGAGGTGATGGTGTTCAATATCGGCGCCAACGTCCCATGCAGCATCCTCGAAGAGACCGCACGCAAGTACTTCAAGATCTGGGAGATGGCTTGCTTCTCCGGCTTTCTCACCAGTCAGGCCGTGGCCAGGCGCATGGTCGCCCGTGGCCGTGGCAGCATCCTGTTCACTGGCGCCACTGCCGGTTTACGCGGCGCGGCCGGATTCGCCGCGTTCGCCGGTGCCAAGCATGGCATTCGTGCGCTGGCGCAGAGCATGGCGCGAGAGCTGGGGCCGTTGAACGTGCATGTGGCCCATGTGGTGGTGGATGGCGCCATCGATACCGCGTTCATCCGTGACAGCTTTCCTGAGGTCTATGCCAGGAAGGATCAGGATGGCATCCTCGACCCCGAGCACATCGCTGACAGCTACTGGTTCCTGCACAGCCAGCCGCGCGATGCCTGGACCTTCGAGCTGGACCTGCGGCCCTGGATGGAGCGCTGGTAATCTGTGCTGAGCCCACAATCCCCCTAGCGAGCGAGTGAAACTGATGAGCAAGACGGTGGAGTTCTTCTTCGACCTGGGCAGCCCGGCCTCCTACCTGGCCCATACCCAGCTGCCCGATCTGTGTCGCGAGGCCGGTGCCGAATTGATTTATCGGCCGATGCTGCTTGGCGCTGTATTCCAGGCGACGGGCAATGCCTCACCAGCGATGATTCCGGCCAAGGGCCGCTACATGATTCGCGACCTGGCGCGTTTTGCCGAGCGCTACGGCGTACCGATGCGCTTCAACCCGCATTTTCCGATCAATACCCTGACGCTGATGCGCTTGCTGGTAGCCGTGCAGCTGCATCAGCCGGAACGCTTCGATGATGTTTTGCAGGCGCTGTTTCGGGCGATCTGGGTCGATGGGGTGAACATGGGCGATCCGGCCAAGGTGGCTGGCGTGCTGGTGGCGGCCGGTTTCGACACGGCGCAGCTGCAGGCGCAGATCGCTGAAGCAGCGGTCAAGGATGCGCTCAAGGCCGCCACCGAGGAGGCCGTCAAGCGCGGTGTATTCGGCGCGCCGACCTGCTTCGTCGGTGACGCGATGTTCTTTGGCCAGGATCGCCTGGATTTCGTTCGCGAAGCTCTTCGCGCCTAGGCGCTTTCCGTTCCGAGCCCTATGCCTGGCACAATGGCCGGATTATTGTCCGGCCGTTCGAGCACCCGATGAACCCCGAAGCGCTGAAACTCCTGGTGACCCGCCGCATGCCTTATGGCAAGTACAAGGATCGGCTGATTGCCGATCTGCCGGGGCACTACCTCAACTGGTTCGCCCGCGAGGGATTCCCCAAGGGAGAACTGGGTCAGCTGCTGGCGCTGATGCAGGAGATCGACCACAACGGTCTCAAGCCGCTGCTCGATCCGCTGCGCAAGGGTACGTAAGCGCGGCTTGTCGGGGATGCCGCGCGCACCGGCCATGTCTGTGCAGAGTTGCGGTGCGCACAGCATTGGCAGCCCCGCGACAGCCTATGGCAATGCCCTCACGTCAGTGCCAGTTGCGCCCATGATCCAGCTTCTGGTCCACCAGCCACTTACCGTGGGCGATGGAGGCGTGCTGGGCCTTGGTCAAATCATCCATGAAGGCGTAATCCAGCGGCAGTGTCTGCCGTTTGCTGGTATTGCCGGCAGGGTCGGTGATTTGGCAACCGCCAGCCCAGGGTGTCGGCAAACCTGGGTGTTCCATGACACTGGCGTGGATAGTGTGGTCGCGGTGGGTGCAGGTAAGCGCGCTCATGAGGCCACCTCGTAGATCGAGGCGCCGCCCTCGGTGTCGACGCTACAGCGAGGTTCCAGCTGGGAGCCGGTAGCGGCGCCGTGTGGATGAGTGGTGCGTCTGTCCCCTTACCTTAGTCCAGATGCTGTAACTGTGAGCGTTGCCCGACGAACGCACAGAGCCGGCAATCGCCGGCTCTGTGGGGCGCCCGCTGCTATTTCACTCGGTCGCTTCACGTACCTTGTCGGTGCTTCTTGGCTTTGCGGCAAAGCGGGCGGCCAGGCGCATGGACAGGGTCACCAGGCGTTGATACAGCGCCGGCATGCTGCGCTGCATCCAGTCCAGGGTGCGAGCGTCAGCGCCGATGAGGATGCGTCGCTTGTTGGCCAGCACGCCACCTACGATGACCTTGGCCGCCTGCTCTGGCGTGGTACGTAGCAACTGGTCGTTGAATTGCTGGCGTGCCTGCTCGGCGGCCTGGCCGGTGACCTTGGCCAGGCTGTCGTTCATCCGTGCGGTCTTGGCGATGTTGGTGCGAATACCGCCGGGGTGTACGCAACTGGCGGAAACCCCGCACGCGGCCATGTCCAGTTCCTGGCGCAGCGACTCGGTAAAACCGCGCACGGCGAACTTGCTGGCGTTGTAGGCGCTCATGCCGGGTTGGGAGAACAGACCGAAGACGCTGGACACGTTGATCACGTGGCCTTGGCCTGCGGTCTTGAGGTAGGGCAGGAAGGCCTTGGTGCCGTTGACCACACCCCAGAAGTTGATGTTCATGATCCACTCGTAGTCGGCGTAGTCGTTGCCTTCGACCGTGCCGCCCTGAGCCACGCCGGCATTGTTGAAGATAGCATTGACCCGGCCGAATTCGCTGACGACCTGCTCGGCCCAGGCCTCGACGGCGGCGCGGTCGGCGACGTCGACACGCTGCTGGCTGACGGTGACGCCGAGTTTGCGCGCCTGTTCGGCGGTTTCCTTGAGGCCCTCGACATTGACGTCGGACAGCGCCAGATGGCAGCCCTGGCGCGCCAGGTGGTAGGCGAGGGCGCGGCCGATACCGGAGCCGGCGCCAGTGATGGCGGCTACTTTGTTCTCGAAGGATTTCATGCGGTGGCCTCCTGCACATCGAGGGCGATGGCGTTGCTCTGTGCCGGGTGAGCGGCGTGTTGGCGGCTGAAGTGATAAGCGTGCGAATCGAAATTGCGGGTCAGCATCCGGTAGCGCCAGGTGAAGCCCGGCCACACCGTACAGTTACGCCCGCTGACCGGGTGCAGGTACCAGCTCATGCAGCCGCCGGCATTCCATACGGTGTTGCCGAGGGTGCCCTGGATCTTCCTGTTGAAGCTGTCCTGCGCCTCGCGCTTGGGCTCCAGGCTCTGCAGGCGGCCCTCTTCGAGCTGCTTGAGGGCACCGAGTACGTAGGTGATCTGCGACTCGATCATGTAGACCATGGAGTTGTGGCCCAGCCCGGTATTCGGCCCCATGAGGAAGAACAGGTTGGGGAAGCCGGCGGTCATGGTGCCCTTGTAGGCTTCCGGGCCTTCGGGCCAGGTGTCGAGCAGGTCGACGCCGCCACGGCCGAACACGGTGCCGCGCGGCAACGGGTCGCTGGGGGTGAAGCCGGTGCCGAAGATGATCGCGTCGACGTCGCGCTGCTGACCGTCGGCTGTGCGCACGCCGTGTGGCAGGATCTCGGCGACACCATCGGTGATCACCTCGACATTGGCCTGGGTCAGCGCCGGGTAGTAATCGTTGGAGATCAGCACGCGCTTGCAGCCCATGGTGTAGTCCGGGGTCACCTTGGCGCGCAGCACCGGGTCCTTGATCTGCTTCTTGATGTGCTGCTTGGCGATGCCCTGAGCCATACGCAGCAGGCGCGGGGCGAAGGCGAAGGCGATGACCCGGCTTTCGAGGATGCCGTACAGCGCGCCGCGCCAGAGTTTCTGCGCCAGCGGGAAACGCTTGAAACGGGTGCGCTCGCCGTCGCGAATGGCGCGATCCGGCTTGGGCATGATCCACGGCGCGGTGCGCTGGTAGAGGTCGAGATGCTCGACCTGCTTCTGGATCTGCGGCACGAACTGAATGGCCGAGGCGCCGGTGCCGATCACGGCCACGCGTTTGCCGCTCAGGTCATAGTCGTGATTCCACTGCTGCGAATGGAACACCTCGCCAGTGAAGTTCTCCAGGCCCTTGAGCTTGGGGATCGAAGGCGTGGACAGGGCGCCCATGCCGGAGACCACGAACTGCGCGCTGTAGCGGTTACCAGCGCTGTCCTGCAGGTGCCACAGCTCGGCGTGCTCATCCCAGCGTATCTGTACCACTTCGGTGCCCAGCAGGGTCTTGTCCTGCAGGCGGTACTTCTCCCAGCAACCTTCCAGGTAAGCCTTGATTTCCGGTTGCTTGGCGAACATGCGCGTCCAGTTCGGGTTCGGCTCGAAGGAGAAGGAGTACAGGTGCGATTGCACGTCGCAGCCGCAGCCCGGGTAGTTGTTCACCCGCCAGGTGCCGCCGACGCCTGCCTCTTTCTCGAACAGCAGGAAGTCCTGCTCGCCCTGTTGCTTGAGACGAATGGCCATGCCGAGGCCGGAAAAGCCGCTGCCGAGGATGGCGATCTTGCAATGGCGGGCAGCGGTAGGGGGTGACACGGGCGCATTCATGGCCGAACTCCTGCTTGTCGTTCTTGTAGGTGTCTACATCTGTCTACCAAGGTAGACATGTGTATACTCATCGGCAAGCCACCCGATCAACAAGCCAACTTTAGGTAGGGGTAAGGATGCAAAACGACGACGCGCAGGTACGCGACAAGGCCGGTTCAGCGCCTGGCAAGCGCCTGTTGATGGAGGCGGCGTTACGTCTCACCTCAACCAGTCGCAGCCTCAGCAGCCTGGGATTGCGGGAGTTGGCGCGCGAGGCCGGGCTCAACCCCAACACCTTCTACCGGCATTTCCGTGATGTCGACGACCTCGGTCTGACCGTGATCGGCGAGATCACCACCTTGCTGCGTCAGCCGTTACGTGATCTGCGCCGCGAGGCTGCGCAGCGTGCCGTGAAGGATGAAGGGCCGATGCTGCCCAAGTTGCTCGGTATCGACCTGGGGCGTGGGCGGCGGGTCTGCCATGAGACGGTGCAGCTGTTCTTCGACTTCGTCGCCGAGCACCCCGAAGCATTCATCCTCGGCGTGCGCGAACTGCATGGGGCCTCGCCGGTGCTGCGCGAGGCCCTGCGCCAGGTGATGGACGATTTCGCCGATGACATGGCCGCAGACATCGTCGAGTTCAAGCTGTTGCCGGGCATCGTCAGCGCGGCTGCGGTGCGCCAGGTTTCAGGGCTGATCAGCCGCAGCCTGTTCGAGCAGTCGCTGGACTACATCGGCCAGCCACAGCGGCGCGAGGCGATCTGTGCACTGGCCGAGGAGCAGATCGTCATGCTCTTCACCGGTGCCAGCGTGCTGCAGAGCATGGGGCAGCTGCGGTTGGGCTGAGGGCGTCTTGCGGTGCTGCGGGATGTGCAGGCATGGGCGCTTGTGTAGGAACGGCTTCAGCCGCGATGCCTTTCGCGGCTGAAGCCGTTCCTACAGTTGCATCTGGGCAATCTACTTGAGCGAAAAGGGCGGCTTGCGCCGCCCTGAGATCAGTTGCTGAAGCCGAGGCGCTCGCGCCAGCGGTTTTCCAGCGTCTCGGTATCGTGGTCCTTGGGATGGAAGCCCGGGCGGTAGTAATCCAGATACGGGCCGATCAGCTTGGTGAAGAAACCGTTGCGCGGGCCGAACAGCTTCTTCAGACCGAAGCCCCAGCTGCGCCAGTTGAACAGCTGGCCATCCTTGCGCAGCAGATGGATCTGGAACCAGCCGATCACGCCGAGAAACATCAGGGTGGTCAGCATCATCACCAGCACACGGGTGAAGTAGCCGCCGTAGACCTGCTGGTAGACGTCATAGCAGACGGCCTTGTGCTCGTTCTCCTCGATCGCGTGCCACATCCACAGCTGATACAGCTTGGGGTCGTTCATCTGCGTGGTGAGGTCTTCGCGCTTGAGCAGTTGCTCGGCCATGGTCGCGGTGAAGTGCTCGAGGGCACAGGTGGCCGCCAGGCGGTGCTTCTTGGTGCTGAAGCGAGTCGTCCATTCCAGCAGCACCTTGATCCGCAGCTCCAGGCGTTCCAGATCGATATCGTGGGCATTGGCGTAGTCGTTGTACGCCGCGTGCTCCTTGGAGTGCATGGCTTCCTGGCCGATGAAGGCGCTGATGTCCTTCTTCAGTTGCGGCTCGGTGACTTGGTCACGTACGGCGCGCACGCTGTCGACGAAGAACTTCTCGCCGTAGGGAAACAGCGACGACAGGTTGTTCATGAACTGGCTCATGAAGGGGTCGTCGTAGAACCAGTATTTTGGTGTCTCGCTGAAACTGAAGTCCATGCGGCGGACCGGAAAGCTGGATTTCGGCTGGGGCAGGGTGGCGCTGGCGCTCATCGTTCGAGTCCTCTTCTGGGGAGTTGGTGCTCCCGATTGTTGTGCGACTCCGGCTGACAGCATTCGGGGTCGTGGGTGGCTAATCTCGACAGACCAACTGTGTCATTGAACGATGTAACTATCGGACGTGAGCGCGTTGTGCGCTGCCAACTTAAGGCGGGTGTTGTTGGGGGGAGGGCGACAACCCGCAGCGCTAGAGGCTACGGGCTGGGTCAGTGGCGGGGTTTACGGCGCGCTGCGGCGGAGTTCGGCCACTTCGCTGCGCAGTGCACGCAGCTCGTCGAGAATCGCCTGTTCGCGTGCGGCGGCGGCCAGTTCCTCGGCGTTGGGCTCGTGGGTACTCTGCATCGCGTTGACGATGACCGCGATGAACAGGTTGAGCATCATGAAGGTGGCGATGAGGATGTAGGGCACGAAGAACAGCCAGGCCAGCGGATGCTGCTCCATCACCGGACGCACGATGCCCATCGACCAGCTTTCCAGTGTCATCACCTGGAACAGGGTGTACAGGCTGGCGCCGATGTTACCGAACCACTCTGGAAAGCTCGCGCCGAACAGCTGGGTGGCCATCACCGCGGCGACGTAGAACACCAGCCCCATCAGCATGACGATGCTGCCCATGCCTGGCAGCGAGGCGAGCAGCGCCTGCACCACCTTGCGCATGCTCGGGTTGATCGACACCAGCCGCAGGACACGCAGCACGCGCAACGCACGCAGCACGGCGAATGGGCCGCTGGCCGGTACCAGGGCGATGCCGACGACCACGCAGTCGAATATGGCCCAGGGGTCGCGCAGCAGGCTGACGCCTCGCGCGGTGAAGCGCAGCGCCAATTCGATCACGAAGCAGGCGAGGATCAGACCGTCCAGCAGCAGCAGCGGCTTGCCCCATTCGTTCATGATCGCGGGTGAGGTCTGCAGCCCGAGAATGGCGGCGTTGACGATGATCAGCAGGGTGATCAGGCGTTGTACGGACGTGCCGTCCATGACGGCGCCCAGGCGCTGACGCCAATCGCTGGATGGGTTCAGTTGGAGTTCTTGCATGGGGTCTGATTTACGCTTGTCGGTGATGCCGGGCGCGCCCGGCTGAATCAGGAGCCCGCCTGCGGCTGACCGGTCGGCGGGCGTGTCTGCTCAGCGATCGTCGAGGGCGAAGGCGGTCAGGGTGAAGGTGGGGATGCCGGCGTCCTGCAGTTTCTGCGAGCCGCCCAGCTCCGGCAGGTCGATGATCGCGGCTGCCTCGAAGATGCTCGCGCGCATGCGCCGAACCAGATTGGCTGCGGCGATCAGGGTACCGCCGGTGGCGATCAGGTCATCGAAGATCAGTACCGAGTCGCCTTCGCAGAGGCTGTCGCTGTGGACTTCGAGAAAGGCTTCGCCGTACTCGGTCTGGTAGCCCTCGCTGAGGACGTCCGCCGGCAGCTTGCCCTGCTTGCGGAACAGCACCAGGGGCTTGTTCAGTTCATAGGCGATGATCGAGCCGATGAGAAAACCGCGTGCGTCCATGGCACCGATATGGCTGAACTCGGCTTCCACGTAACGCTGGATGAAACTGTCGGCGACCATGCGCAAGGCGCGCGGTGACTGGAACAACGGGGTGATGTCGCGAAAGATGACGCCCGGTTTGGGGAAGTCCGGTACCGGGCGGATCAGGGTCTTGATGCTGAATTCGTCAAAGATCATCGTGGGGTCCTAATGCATTGAGCCCGCGAATGACCTGCGAACTCAAACGTCGAGATTGCCGCCGGCCAGGGCGCATAGCTCGATCGGGTCGAGAATGTGCACTTCCTTGCCTTCGGCTTCGAGCAGTTTGTTCTGTTGGAAACGGGTAAATACGCGAGACACCGTCTCTACCGCAAGGCCCAAATAGTTACCAATTTCGTTGCGCGACATGGCCAGGCGGAACTGGTTGGCCGAGAAGCCGCGTGCGCGGAAGCGGGCGGAGAGGTTGACCAGGAAGGTGGCGATGCGTTCGTCGGCGGTCTTCTTCGACAACAGCAGCATCATCTGTTGATCGTCGCGGATCTCGCGGCTCATGATGCGCATCAACTGGCGACGCAGCTGTGGCAGCTGCAGGGCCAGATCGTCGAGACGCTCGAAGGGGATTTCGCAGACCGAGGTGGTCTCCAGCGCCTGCGCGGAAACCGGGTAGCGCTCGCCGTCCACACCAGACAGGCCGACCAGTTCGCTGGGCAGGTGGAAACCGGTGATCTGTTCCTCCCCACCATCGCTGAGGCTGAAGGTCTTCAGCGCGCCGGAGCGTACGGCGAACACCGAGCCGAAGGTATCGCCCTGACGGAACAGGAACTCGCCCTTTTTCAGCGGGCGACCGCGTTTGACGATGTCGTCAAGCGCGTCCATGTCCTCCATGTTCAGGGAGATGGGCAGGCACAGGGCAGCCAGGCTGCAATCCTTGCAATGGGCTTGATGCTGCTTGTGCAGCTTGATGCTCTCGGACATCGTTGGGCTTCCCGGGGATATACACGCAATGTTCGTAAGGGTACCGCAGGGCTCGGGTGGCGGCCAGCCATATCAGGACTGACCGAATGCTCAAGTTTGGCCTTGAGGTGCCGATCAAGAAGGTAGAACCATAGTCCAAAGCAGGGAGCAGCGCGATGCGCATACCATCCACGGGGCCACTGAATAATCTGGTTCAGGGCGTTCAGCGACAATTTACCGCAGGTGAGCGGAGCCCGGAGGAGGTGCGCGAGGGGTTGCGAGTGAGCCTCTCCGAACTGGGCAAGAGCATGTCGGCCAAGCCTGAAAAGAACGAGGACATCGACAACAGCGATTTGCCTCAGGCGATCAAGGACCTGCTCAAGATGATCCGTGAACTGCGTGCGCAGATCGTCGAGAAACAGGCGCAGGTCGAGGCGATCATGAGCGATCAGAGTCTCGATGCGGAAACCAAGCGCCAGCAGCTGGAAGGGCTGCAAACCGAGCTTGCGTCGCTCAACAGCGCACTGAGCTCGGCCAATGCCAACCTGATCAAAGTAATGCGCGAGAACGGTCTGTCGAGTGAGCAGATGCAGACCGCTGCCACGCTGGCTATGGGGTGAGGCGTCGCCCGGCGGCGGGGTTTCCCGCCGCCGGCGGCGACGCCCGTTTTTTCAGATCACCCGAGAGAAGCGCTGGCGTACCTGATCGTTGAGATAACGGTCGAACAGCATGCACAGCGAGCGCACCAGCAGGCGCCCGGCCGGGCGCACCTGGATGCCCTGTTCGTCGAGCACGATCAGGCCGTCACGGGCGAGTTGCTCGAGTTCGGGCCAGAGGGCGGCAAAGTAATCGCGCAGCACCACGCCATGCGCGCGCTCGATGTCGGCGAAGCGCAGTTCGAAATGACAGATCAACTGCTGGATCACGGCGCGGCGCAGGCGGTCGTCGGCATTGCAGTGCAAGCCGCGGCGCGTTGCCAACTGGCCGTTGCCCAGGGTCTGCTGATAGCTGGTGATATCGCTGTCGTTCTGGCTGTACAGATCGCCGACCTGGCTGATGGCGGAGACGCCCAGGCCGATCAGGTCGCAATGGCCGTGGGTGGTGTAGCCCTGGAAGTTGCGTTGCAGGGTGCCTTCTTCCTGGGCAATGGCCAGTTCATCGTCGGGCAGGGCGAAATGGTCCATGCCGATGTAGCGATACCCGGCGCGGGTCAGTTGCTCGATGCTGCTCTGCAGCATGCTCAGTTTGTCTGCCGGAGTCGGCAGATCATCGGCGCTGATACGCCGTTGCGGCATGAAGCGTTCCGGCAAGTGCGCGTAGTTGAACAGCGACAGGCGATCCGGCTGCAGGGCGATGATCTCGGCCACGGTGCGGGCGAAGCGTTCCGGCGTCTGTTTGGGCAGGCCGTAGATCAGGTCGATGTTCACCGAGCGGAACTGCAGGGTGCGAGCGGCCTCGACGATGGCGCGGGTTTCTTCCAGGGTCTGCAAGCGGTTGACCGCGCGCTGTACCTCGGGGTCGAGGTCCTGTACGCCGAGGCTGACGCGATTGAAGCCCAGCTCACGCAACAGGCCCATGGTCGACCAGTCGGCTTCGCGCGGGTCGATCTCGATGCTGTAGTCGCCAGAGTCGTCGTCCAGCAGCTTGAAATGCTGGCGCAGGTGCTGCATCAGCCGACGCAGTTCATCGTGGCTGAGGAAGGTCGGTGTGCCACCACCGAAATGCAACTGCTCGATTGGCTGGTTGCGGTCGATGTAGCGGCTGATGATCTCGATTTCCCGCTCGAGCTTCTCCAGGTAGGGCAGGGCGCGGCCGCGGTCCTTGGTGATGACCTTGTTGCAGGCGCAGTAGTAGCAGATGTGGGCGCAGAACGGCACGTGCACGTATAGCGACAGTGGCCGTTTGGCCTTGCGGCTGTCACGCAGGGCATGCAGCAGATCGAACGGGCCGATGTCGTCATGAAACTGCACGGCAGTCGGGTAGGAGGTGTAGCGCGGGCCGGCGAGATCGTAGCGGCGGATCAGGTCGGCGTCCCACTGGATGGTGTCGAGCATGGGAAATAATCCTGGACAGGCTTTGTGGCCAGTCTAGGGATGCACGTGGCCTGCGGCCTTGACTTGAATCAAGGGCGCGTCAGTGACCCATCAGCCAGTGCTGGTGGGGCCCGGGCAGGGTCCAGATACCGAACAGGATGACCAGCAGGCCGCCAGCCATGCGAGTGCCGCGCTTGCGCAGCAGGGCAGTCATGCGCTCGGCGGCCAGCCCGGTGGCCAGAAGTACCGGCCAGGTACCCAGGCCAAACGCCAGCATCAGCAGGGCGCTATTGACGGCACTGCCCTGGCTGGAGGCCCACAGCAGCGTGCTGTAGACCAGCCCACATGGCAGCCAGCCCCACAATCCGCCGAGCACCAGGGCACGTGGCACGCTGCTCACGGGCATGAAGCGCCGAGTCAGGGGCTGGATATGTCTCCATAGGCCGCGGCCCAGCGCTTCGATACGCGTCAGACCGCTCCACCAGCCCGCCAGATAAAGGCCCATGGCAATCAGCAGCAAGGCGGCCAGCGTGCGCATGAGCACCTCGGCTTTGCTCCCGGCAACGGCCCAGCCGGCCAGGCCGAGGGCGAAGCCCGCCAGGGCGTAGCTGAAGACGCGGCCGAGGTTGTAGGCCAGCAGCAGTTGCAGGCGTTTGCCGCGTTGTTCCGGTGGAATCGCCAGGGTCAGGGCGCCCATCAGGCCGCCGCACATACCCAGGCAATGACCGCCGCCGAGCAGGCCGAGAATCACTGCGGACACCAGCAGCGGCGCCAGCTCAAGCATCAGGTTTGTCCTGCTTGTTGTGCTCCTGGGCCTGCTCGACACCGGCCTTGTGCAGCGGATCCTCGTCGTCGAAGAGGATGCTGTGTGCCGGCCCGTCCAGATCGTCGTACTGGCCGCTGTCCACCGCCCAGAAGAACAGCCAGATGGCGAAACCGACCAGGCCGATGGCGACGGGGATCAGGATGTAGAGGGCGGACATGCGGTCTCCGGGGATCGAGTCTGGGGCAGTGGTGGGCATACCGGCGGCGATCCGTTAGCCGAGGGCAGTGCAGCAGCCGACTACCGACTTAGTCGCAGGGCGTTGAGTACCACCAGCAGCGAGCTGAGGGACATGCCTACCGCCGCCCAGATGGGGGTGATCCAGCCCAGGGCGGCGAAGGGCAGCACCAGGCCATTGTACAGCGTTGCCCAGGCAAGGTTTTCGATGATGATGCGACGCGTGCGCTTGGCCAGTTTCAATCCGTCGACCAGGCTGCTCAGGCGGTTCGACAGTAGCACGGCATCGGCGCTGGTTTTCGCCAGGTCGGAGGCCGAGCCCATGGCCACGCTGATGTCGGCGGCGGCCAGTACGGGGACGTCATTGACGCCGTCGCCGAGCATCAGCACGCGACGTCCTGCCCCGTGCAGTTGTTTGAGGACGGCCAGCTTGGCGTCCGGGGTCAGGCCGCCTCGGGCATCTTCGATACCCAGCTGACGGGCAACTTCGCCGACCATTGGCGAGCTGTCGCCGGAGAGCAGGTGAATGGCCCAGCCGCGGGCACGGGCCGCTGCAATCAGCTCGGCAGCGTCTTCGCGCAGGCGGTCATCGAGGACGAACCAGGCCAGCGGCCCCTGTTCATCGCCGAGCAGCAGCCACTGGCCGTGCTCGCTGGCAATCGGGGGGACGGCATGGTTGCTCAGGGCGCAGACGAAGCTGGCTTCACCAATTCGCAGCAGGCGCTCGTCGACCCGGCCTTGCAGGCCTTGCCCCGGGTGGCTGTCGACGCATTCCGCCGCGCGCGGCGCCTGGCTGAAGGCGCGGGCGATAGGGTGTTCCGAGCGGTTCTCCAGTGCGGCAGCCAGCGCCAGGCAGTCGCCCTCGTCGAGGTCGCGCAGTGGATGAATGGCCTTGAGCGTGAGGCGGCCCTCGGTCAGCGTACCGGTCTTGTCCAGCACCAGGGTGTCGATCTGGTTGAGGCCTTCGAGCACGTGGCCACGGGTCAGCAGCATGCCCAGCTTGTGCAGGGTGCCGGTGGCGGTGGTGAGGGCGGTAGGGGTGGCCAGGGCCAGGGCGCAGGGGCAGGTGGCCACGAGCAGGGCGAGCACGACCCAGAAAGCGCGGCTGGAGTCGATCTCCCACCAGGCGAAACCGACCACGGCAGCCGCCACCAGGATGAACAGCAGGAACCACTGCGAAACGCGGTCGGCGATTTCCGCCAGGCGCGGCTTCTCGCTCTGGGCGCGTTCCAGCAGGCGCACGATGGCCGATAGCCGTGTGGCATCGCCGAGTGCCTGAACCTCCACGGTCAGCGGACCTTCGACGTTCAGCGTGCCGGCGGTGACGCTGTCACCGATGCCGCGCGGCAGTGGCAGGTACTCGCCGGTCAGCAGCGATTCATCGACGCTGGACTGGCCAGCGAGGATGCGGCCGTCGGCGGGAATCAGCGAACCGGGTTGCACCAGCACCTGCTCGCCTTCACGCAGCTCGCTGAGGAGGATGCGCTGGCTCTGGCCGTTGTCGTCCAGGCGCAGGCAGGACGCCGGCAGCAGTTTCACCAGCTGCGCGGTCGCGGCGGCGGTGCGCTCTCGCGCACGGCGTTCCAGATAGCGCCCGGCGAGCAGGAACAGGGCGAACATGCCCACGGCGTCGAAATACAGTTCGCCCTGGCCGGTGATGGTCGACCAGATCCCGGCCACGTAGGCGCCGCCGATGGCCAGCGACACCGATACGTCCATGGTCAGGTGCCGGGTGCGCAGGTCGCGCAGGGCGCCACGGAAGAACTGGCCGCAGCAATAGAAGACGATAGGCGTGGTGAGGAACAGGCTGGTCCAGCGCAGGATCTTGTCCAGTTCCGGCGACAGGTCGATGTTGAATTCCGGCCAGGTGGCCATGGTCGCCATCATCACCTGCATCCACAGCAGCCCGGCCACGCCCAGCTCGCGCATGCGTCGACGGTTTTCCGCGGTCAGGCGTTCGGCCGCTTCGTCGGCGCGCCAGGGGTGAGCGGCGTAGCCGATGCGGCGCAGTTCGGCGAGCAGCTGGCTCAGGGGGATCTGGCTGTCCTGCCAGCGCACCTGCAAGCGATGGTTGGACAGGTTCAGGTACGCTTCGGCCACACCCGGTACACCGCGCAGGTGCTTCTCGATCAGCCAGCCGCAGGCGGCGCAGCTGATGCCCTCGATCAGCAATTGGGTTTCGCTCAGTTCGCCCTCGTGCTGGACGAAGGGCTGCTGCACGTCGCTGCGGTCGTAAAGCGCCAGTTCGTCAGGCAGGGCTGCCGGCAACGCCTGTGGGTTGGCGGCGTTCTCGCTGCGATGACTGTAATAGTGCTCCAGGCCTCCGGCGACGATGGCTTCGGCCACGGCCTGGCAACCGGGGCAGCACATCTCGCGGGTCTGACCGAGCACATCGGCACGGAACTGGCTGCCGGCAGGTACCGGCAGACCACAGTGATAGCAGGGAGTAGGGGCGGGCATTGGCAGCGTCAGTAGGAGGGATTGTCACCGATCATGATGGTCTGGCCATCTGCGATGTTCTCTTCCTCGAACAGGCGCCAGTGCTGGCTACCTTCCTGACCGAGCAACTCGACGAAGCGGCGGCCGCTGACTTCATCGACCATTTGCCCGCGGTAAGTATCGTTATCGGCCGGCTGCAGGATCACCCGGCGGTCACGTTCCGGCTGGGTCGGTGAGATCAGGTTGAGAACGATCTGCTGCGGTTTGCTGTTGCCCAGCAGCGACAGGGTGGCGACACCGGTGGCGTTGTCCAGCACTAGCTCGCCGTGCAGTTGCAAGCGTTCGGCCAGCTTCTCGCGCTCCAGTGACTGGTTGATGCCCTTGCCGACGTCGTAGTAGTCGTCGGAGATCAGCCCTGGGGGATTCTTGGTGGCGATGGTGAGCAGGGTCAGGCCCTGCACCACCGAGTAGCCCAGCAGAAACAGGATGAACCAGGGCCAGAACTGCTTGTACCAGGGTTTGACTGGCGATGGTGTTTGCTCGGTCATGCGCTTTCCGTTGTCAGCGGACGCTCGGGCCGATGAAGCGGCTGTCGGCGTCGTTCTTGATACTGGGGTCATCCGCGGATTGTACGTGGAAGACGATGTTGTTGGCGCTCGACGGCAGCTTCTCGGGGGCGATGGACAGCTCGACCGGGAAGGAATACACCTCGCCAGCCAGGGCTCGTACTTCGCGCTTGCCTTCGTAGACCAGTCCGTCGAGGCCGTCGGCACTGATCAGGTAGGTCATGTCGCGCTGCGCTTTGTTCATGATCTTCAGGGTGTAGACGTTCTCGATATGGCCGCGCTCGTTCTCGCGGAACAGCACGCGGTCCTTGAGTACGTCCAATTCCACCAGCGGGCGATTGGCCACGGCCCAGGCGAACAGGCCCATCATTGCCGCCAGCGCGACAGCGTACCCGATCAGGCGCGGACGCAGCAGGTGGGTCTGTCGACCAGACAGGTTGTGTTCAGTGGTGTAGCTGATCAGCCCCTTGGGGTAGTTCATCTTGTCCATGATGTCGTCGCAGGCGTCGATGCAGGCTGCGCAGCCGATGCACTCGATCTGCAGGCCGTCACGGATGTCGATGCCGGTGGGGCAGACCTGTACGCACATCTTGCAGTCGATGCAGTCGCCGAGGCCCTGGGCCTTGTAGTCGGCGTCCTTCTTGCGCGGGCCGCGTGATTCGCCACGGCGTGGATCGTAGGAAACGATCAGGGTGTCCTGGTCGAACATCACGCTCTGGAAGCGGGCATAGGGGCACATGTAGATGCACACCTGCTCGCGCAGATAGCCGGCGTTGCCGTAGGTGGCAAGGGTGAAGAAGCCGGTCCAGAAATAGGCCCAGCCGCTGGCTTGGCCGGTGAAGATCTCGATGACCAGATCGCGAATCGGCGTGAAGTAGCCAACGAAGGTGATCGCGGTCAGCAGTGACACGCCCACCCAGATGCCGTGCTTGGCCAGCTTACGGCCGAATTTCTTGCCGCTCATGGGCTGCTTGTCCAGCTTCATGCGCTGGTTGCGGTCACCTTCGGTGACTTTCTCCGCCCACATGAATACCCAGGTGAACACGCTCTGCGGGCAGGTGTAACCGCACCAGACGCGGCCGGCGAACACGGTGATGAAGAACAGGCCGAAGGCGCAGATGATCAGCAGCCAGGACAGCAGCATGAAGTCCTGCGGCCAGTAGGTGGCGCTGAAGATGTGGAATTTGCGTTCGGGAAGGTTCCACCAGACGGCCTGATGACCGTTCCAGTTGATCCATACGGTGCCGAAGAACAGCACGAAGAGGAGGGCGCCGCCAGCGAGTCGAAGATTACGAAACAGGCCGGTGAACGCGCGGGTGTAGATCTTCTCGCGACTGGCGTAGAGATCGACGCTGGCATTCTTGGCAGAAGGAGGGGTGACGTCCTGGACGGGAATCTGTTCGCTCATCAATGCATACCACGGCGGTTGGTTGGCAGCCCGGGCCGATACATGCCGGTCAGGGTCAGTTCACGATGATTATATGGTACGCCTGAAAGACAACGCCCGGGTGCGACCAGCAGTCGCGACCCGGGCGTTCATTGACCCTTGTCAAAAGAGTCGTCTGTGCTTACTGCTCTTGCGCCTTGTGCGACAGGCTGTAGACGTAAGCGGCCAGCAGGTGCACCTTGTCGTTGCCGAGGAATGCTTCCTGGGCCGGCATCTTGCCGTGACGACCGTAGCGGATGGTCTGCTGCAGTTGCGCGTAGCTGCTGCCGTAGATGAACGCTGCCGGGTTGGTCAGGTTCGGTGCGCCCATGGCAGGGGTGCCCTTGCCGTCGGCGCCGTGGCAGGCGAAGCAGGTACCGGCGAAGACCTTCTGGCCCGCTTCGATGTCGGCTTCGGTGCCTTCCGGCAGTTGACGGCCAGCCAGTTGAGTGAGGACGTAGGCGGCAACGTTGCGCACGCCGTCTTCACCGATGGCCGGGCCTTGGGCCGGCATGGCGCCTTCACGACCGTGGAGGATGGTGGTCTTGATGGTTTCCGGCTCGCCGCCCCAGCGCCACTCGTTGTCGGTCAGATTGGGGAAGCCGTAGCTGCCCTTGGCATCGGAACCGTGGCACACGGAGCAGTTGGAGGCGAACAGACGGCCACCCATTTTCAGGGCTTGCTCGTCCTTGGCCACTTCCTCGATCGGCATGGCGGCATATTTGGCGAACAGCGGGCCGTATTGCTCATCGGCGCGCGCCATCTCTTTTTCCCACTGGTGCACGCCGGTCCAGCCGGAGTGACGCATGGAACCATCAGCGATCTGCACGCCAGCCGCGAAGGGGGTCTTGCTCTCGCTATCGACGTAGTCGTAGCCCGGCAGTAGACCTTTCCAGTTACCCAGGCCCGGGTACAGGACGAGGTAGCCGAGGGCGAAGATGATGGTTGCTACGAACAGCATGAACCACCACTTGGGCAGCGGGTTGTCATACTCCTCGATGCCGTCGAAGCTGTGGCCGACGGTTTCTTCGGTGGTTTCCTGGCGCTGGCCCTTGCGGGTGCCGAAGATCAGCCAGGTCAGGGCGAAGATGGTGCCCAGAGACAGAATGGTTACGTACCAACTCCAGAACGTGGTCATTGGTTATTGCTCCTGGAAGAGTCTTGATCGCGCTTGGACTCGGGCTCGGCTTCGTCGGCGAAGGGCAGGTTGGCGGCTTCGTCGAAGCTCGATTTGCGCTTGCTGCTGTAAGCCCAGAGCACCACGCTGATGAAGGCGATGAAAACCACCGCCGTGCCGATGCCGCGAATCATCCCGATGTCCATAGCGTCTTACCGTTTGTTCTTGATGGAAGTACCGAGAACCTGGAGGTACGCAACCAGCGCATCCATTTCGGTATTGCCTTTCACTGCATCGCGAGCACCGGCGATATCTTCGTCGGTGTAGGGGATGCCGAAGCCACGCATGACTTCCATCTTCTTCGCGGTGTCGCGACCATCGAGCTTGTTCTCGACCAGCCATGGGTAGGCAGGCATCTTCGACTCAGGCACGACGTTGCGCGGGTTGTACAGGTGGGCGCGATGCCACTCGTCCGAGTAGCGGCCGCCGACGCGAGCCAGGTCCGGGCCGGTACGCTTGGAGCCCCACAGGAAGGGGTGATCCCAGACGCTTTCACCGGCTACGGAGTAGTGGCCGTAGCGCTCGGTTTCGGCGCGGAACGGACGGATCATCTGCGAGTGGCAACCGACACAGCCTTCGCGGATGTAGATGTCGCGGCCTTCCAGCTGCATCGCGGTGTAGGGTTTGAGGCCTTCCACCGGTTCATTGGTGACGTCCTGGAAGAACAGCGGGACGATCTGGGTCAGGCCACCGATGCTGACGGCAACCACCATCAGCAGCGCCATCAGGCCGATATTCTTCTCGATGATTTCGTGTTTCATCAGTGAGCTACTCCGGCGGGAATCTGCGCAGCCGCTTCGTATTCAGCCGGCTTGGCGGCACGCACGGTGCGGAAGGTGTTGTAGGCCATCAGCAGCATGCCGGTCACGAAGAAGGCGCCGCCGATCATGCGTACGACATAACCTGCATGGCTGGCTTCAAGGGCTTCGACGAAGGAGTAGGTGAGGGTGCCGTCTTCGTTGACTGCACGCCACATCAGACCCTGGGTGATGCCGTTGACCCACATCGAGGCGATGTACAGCACGGTGCCGATGGTGGCCAGCCAGAAGTGGGTATTGATCAGGCCGATGCTGTGCATCTGCTGGCGACCGAACACTTTCGGCAGCAGGTGGTACAGCGAACCGATGGAGATCATCGCTACCCAGCCGAGGGCGCCAGCGTGCACGTGGCCGATGGTCCAGTCGGTGTAGTGGGACAGGGCGTTGACGGTCTTGATGGCCATCATCGGGCCTTCGAAGGTGCTCATGCCGTAGAAGGCCAGAGACACCACCAGAAAGCGCAGGATCGGGTCGGTACGCAGCTTATGCCAGGCGCCGGACAGGCTCATCATGCCGTTGATCATGCCGCCCCAGCTCGGAGCCAGCAGGATGACCGACATCGCCATGCCCAGGGACTGCGCCCAATCCGGCAGAGCGGTGTAGTGCAGGTGGTGCGGACCGGCCCAGATGTACAGGGTGATCAGCGCCCAGAAGTGGACGATGGACAGGCGGTAGGAGTAGATCGGACGCTCGGCCTGCTTGGGTACGAAGTAGTACATCATGCCCAGGAAGCCGGTGGTCAGGAAGAAGCCCACGGCGTTGTGGCCGTACCACCACTGGATCATCGCGTCAGTCGCGCCAGCGTACATGGAGTAGGACTTGGTCAGGTTGACCGGTACTTCCATGCTGTTGACGATGTGCAGCATCGCGGTCACCAGGATGAACGCACCGAAGAACCAGTTGCCCACATAAATGTGCTTGGTCTTGCGCTTCATGATGGTGCCGAAGAACACCACCAGGTAGGTGATCCAGACGATGCCCAGAAGGATGTCGATCGGCCATTCCAGCTCAGCGTATTCCTTGGAGCTGGTGTAGCCCATTGGCAGGGTGATCACCGCAAGAACGATGACCGCTTGCCAACCCCAGAAGGTGAAGGCAGCCAGACCGTCGGAGACCAGGCGCGTCTGACAGGTGCGCTGGACCACGTAATACGAGGTCGCGAACAGTGCGCATCCGCCAAAGGCGAAAATCACCGCGTTGGTGTGCAGCGGGCGCAGACGGCCGAAGCTCGTCCACGGCAGGCCCAGGTTGAGTTCTGGCCACACGAGTTGTGCGGCGATGAACACGCCTAGACCCATCCCAATGACCCCCCAGATCACCGTCATAATGGCGAACTGGCGGACCACCTTATAGTTATAAGCAGTCTGACTGATTGCTGTGCTCATGCTAGGGGTTCCACGGTTAATGGATTTTTATGGGGCAAAAATCGGCGGCAAGTATGGAGAAAGCAAGTAGCCATTGCAACGCAAGGTGCCGACACGAATAGGGTTTCAGAGCCGTTTAGCGGGTGTTCGAGGCGCACCTGAATCAGCTCTGGCAGCTTTTGGCGCAACCTGTTTGCGCAGCGCTAAGAAAGGATCGCCTTGGAGTTGTGACAGATGGCGACTGAAAGGCAGCTTAGCCCAGGTCAAGGAAATTGCAGGGCTATTGGTCGGCAGGTGCGACACTGGGTCGCATATATAAGGAGGGAGCCGGCGACCGTGCTTCGGTCGCCGGTAAAGCGGGTTACTTGTGCTCGCCCTGGCTCAGCTTGAGCACGTAGGCTGCCAGCAGGTGGGCTTTGTCATTGCCGAGGAAGTCACCCTGGGCTGGCATGTTGCCGCTGCGACCATAACGGATGGTCTGCTGCAGCTGAGCGAAGCTGCTGCCGTAGATGAACGCGCTGGGTTGAGTCAGGTTCGGTGCGCCCATCGCCGGGGTGCCGGTGCCGGCTGGTGTATGGCAAGCGGAGCAGATGGTGGCGAAGATCTGCTTGCCGGCCGCGATGTCGGCGTGCGCATCCTCCGGCAGCTCGCGGCCGCCCAGTTCGGTGAGGACGTAGGCGGCGACATTGCGTACGCCATCTTCGCCGATCATCGGGCCCTGTGCCGGCATCATACCCATACGGCCATGCATGATGGTGGTCTTGATGGTCTCCGGCTCGCCACCCCAGCGCCAGCTGCTATCGGCCAGGTTGGGGAAGCCGTAGCTGCCCTTGGCATCGGAGCCGTGGCAGACCGCGCAGTTGGACGCGAACAGGCGCCCGCCCATTTTCAGCGCGCGATCGTCCTTGGCCACTTCCTCGATGGGCATGGCGGCATATTTGGCGAAGATCGGGCCATATTGCTCATCGGCACGATTCATCTCGCGTTGCCACTGATTGACCTGCGTCCAGCCATCCTCATAGCCGGGCAGCAGGCCCTTGAAATTGCCCAGGCCCGGGTAGAGCAGCAGATAGGCCGCACCGAACACCAGGGTGCCGAGGAACAGCATGAACCACCACTTGGGCAGCGGGTTGTCATACTCCTCGATGCCGTCGAACGAGTGGCCCATGGTCTGTTCGGTCGGGCTCTTGTGCACCTCGCTCTTGCGGGTGGCGAAGATCAGCCAGAACAGCGCGACCATCGTGCCGACGGTGAGCAGGGTGATGTATATGCTCCAGAAGGCTGTCATGCTTCATTACTCCAGACATCGGGCTCGTCGTCGGCGAACGGCAGGTTGGCCGCTGCGTTGAACTCGTCGCGGCGGTCGCCGCTATAGGCCCAGAAGGTGACTGCGGTGAAGGCGATCAGTACCAGTGCGGTACCCAGGCCGCGCAACGTACCCACATCGATGAACTCGAACATGGCCCTTACCTCTTGTTCTTCACGGCGGTGCCAAGCACCTGCAGATAGGCGACCAGCGCGTCCATTTCGCTCTTGCCCTTGACCGCGTCGCTGGCACCGGCGATGTCCTCGTCGCTGTAGGGCACGCCCAATGTGCGCATTGCGCTCATCTTCTTGGCGGTGTCCTTGCCGTCGAGGCTGTCTTCCACCAACCAGGGGTAGGCAGGCATCTTCGACTCGGGCACGACGTTGCGCGGGTTGTACAGGTGGGCGCGATGCCACTCGTCCGAGTAGCGGCCGCCGACGCGAGCCAGGTCCGGGCCGGTACGCTTGGAGCCCCACAGGAAGGGGTGATCCCAGACGCTTTCACCGGCTACGGAGTAGTGGCCGTAGCGCTCGGTTTCGGCGCGGAACGGACGGATCATCTGCGAGTGGCAGCCGACGCAGCCTTCGCGGATGTAGATGTCGCGGCCTTCCAGTTGCAGCGCGGTGTACGGCTTGAGACCGTCGACCGGCTCGTTGGTGACGTCCTGGAAGAACAGCGGGACGATCTGGGTCAGGCCGCCGATGCTGACCGCCAGGATCATCACCAGGGCCATCAGGCCGATGTTCTTCTCGAGAATCTCGTGTTTCATCAGTGGGCTCCTTCTACCGAGAACTGCGCAGCGGCTTCCATCTCGGTCGATTCCGCGCTGCGTACGGTCAGCCAGACGTTCCAGGCCATCAGCAGCATGCCGCTGAAGAAAATGGCGCCGCCGAGAACCCGCACCACGAAGCCGACATGGCTGGCTTCAAGGGCTTCGACGAAGGAGTAGGTGAGGGTGCCGTCCTCGTTGACTGCACGCCACATCAGACCCTGGGTGATGCCGTTGACCCACATCGAGGCGATGTACAGCACCGTGCCGATGGTGGCCAGCCAGAAGTGGCCGTTGATCAGGCCGATGCTGTGCATCTGCTCGCGACCGAACACCTTGGGAATCAGGTGATACAGCGAGCCGATCGATACCATGGCTACCCAGCCGAGGGCGCCGGCGTGCACGTGGCCGATGGTCCAGTCGGTGTAGTGGGACAGGGCGTTGACGGTCTTGATGGCCATCATCGGGCCTTCGAAGGTGCTCATGCCGTAGAAGGCCAGGGACACCACCAGAAAGCGCAGGATCGGGTCAGTGCGCAGTTTGTGCCAGGCACCGGAGAGGGTCATCATGCCGTTGATCATGCCGCCCCAGCTCGGCGCCAGGAGGATCAGCGACATCACCATGCCCAGCGATTGCGCCCAATCCGGCAGAGCGGTGTAGTGCAGGTGGTGCGGACCGGCCCAGATGTAGACCGCGATCAGCGCCCAGAAGTGGACGATGGACAGACGGTAGGAGTAGACCGGGCGACCGGCCTGCTTGGGCACGAAGTAGTACATCATCCCCAGGAAACCGGCGGTCAGGAAGAAACCTACGGCGTTGTGACCGTACCACCACTGGATCATGGCGTCGGTAGCGCCGGCATACAGCGAGTAGGACTTGGTCAGGGTGACCGGAATCTCCAGATTGTTGACCAGGTGCAGGATGGCCACGGTGAGGATGAAGCCACCGAAGAACCAGTTGCCCACGTAGATGTGGCTGACCTTGCGCTGCATCACCGTGCCGAAGAAGACGATCGCGTAGGAGACCCACACGATGGTGATCAGGATGTCGATCGGCCACTCGAGTTCGGCGTATTCCTTGGAGCTGGTCCAGCCCAGCGGCAGGCTGATGGCCGCAAGCAGGATCACCAGTTGCCAACCCCAGAAGGTGAAGGCTGCCAGCTTCGGTGCGAACAGCGTGGTCTGACTGGTGCGTTGCACCGCGTAGTAGCTGGTGGCGAACAGGGCGCAGCCACCGAAGGCGAAGATCACCGCATTGGTATGCAGCGGACGCAGACGGCCGAAGCTGGTCCACGGTAAGTTGAAGTTCAGTTCGGGCCAGGCCAGCTGGGCAGCGATGAATACGCCGAGTCCCATGCCGACGATGCCCCAAACCACCGTCATAATGGCGAACTGGCGAACCACCCTGTAGTTGTAGGCGGAACGGGTTGTTGTGTTCATGTCTGGGCTTCCATCCACGGTTATGGCAGAGCGGCCGACATCCGTGGCACCCCTAGGCATGAGCAGGCCATGAACACCACGGATATCGACGCGAGGCAAGCATGAGCAAAGGGCCATTGGGGTTTATTGACGCCGGTCAATGTGAGCAGGGACTGCCCTGGCAGTGGGACGAACCGCCGCAGGCGGCCTCGAGCACGCTGATCCTCGCCCATGGCGCGGGTGCGCCAATGGACAGCCCGTTCATGCAGGCCATGGCTCAGGGTCTGGCAGCACGGGGCGTACGCGTGGTGCGCTTCGAATTCGCCTACATGGCGCAGCGCCGGCTGGATGGGCGCAAACGGCCGCCCAATCCACAGGCGCAACTGCTGCAGCAATGGCGCGATGTGCATGCGCAGGTGCGCCAACGGGTCGCAGGGCCCTTGGCCATCGGCGGCAAGTCCATGGGCGGGCGCATGGCCAGTCTGCTGGCTGACGAGCTGGGCGTGTCCGCCCTGGTTTGTCTCGGCTATCCCTTCTATGCAGCCGGCAAGCCTGAAAAGCCGCGAGTCGCTCATCTGGCTGAACTGCGCACGCCAACCTTGATCATCCAGGGTCAGCGCGATGCCCTGGGCAATCAGGAGACCGTTGCGGGTTATGCTCTTTCAGCGGCCATCGAGCTGCACTGGTTGCAGGCCGCCGATCATGACCTCAAGCCTTTGAAGGCGTCGGGTTTCACTCATGAGCAGCACCTCGCGACGGCCGCAGGGTTGATCGAGGCTTTTCTGGGGGCGAAGTGACCGCCGATCCGAGTTGGGCGGCAGGCTCTCATTCAGACACTTTTTCCCCGCCAGAGCGCCGTAAAAGCGGTTGCGCTTGACCGTCCGGTCACGCAATGTGACAGCTGAGTGTCCGGCCCCGCTTCAGGGTGGACACAGCAGGCTTCCAGCTATCCTGTGAGTAGACGGTGGCCCTGCACGGTGCGCCGTGCCACGCAATGGGGCGGCGCGTCATGACGAGAACACTGCGATGCACTGTAATGGTGCTCTATGTTTTGGCTTGATAGGTAAGCTACTGACTTTAAAGGATTAATAGTGCTGGCTCGGGCCTTGCAGAGGATGCTGCAAGTCCGGGTGACAAGGAGTACGGCATGGCCCGCACCTTTTATGACGAGATGTACGACGCGAGCGGCGCTGTCCGCCCGCACTACCGCGAATTTGCCCGCTGGTTGGCAGAAACGCCGGACGATCTGCTGGCTCAGCGCCGACGAGAAGCTGACCTGCTGTTCCACCGCGCCGGCATCACCTTCACCCTCTATGGGGATGATCAGGGTACCGAGCGCCTGATCCCCTTCGACATCATTCCCCGTTCCATCCCCGCCAGTGAATGGCGCATCGTCGAGCGCGGCTGCATTCAGCGTGTACAGGCGCTCAACCTGTTTCTCGCCGACCTTTACCACGATCAGCGCATCATCAAGGCCGGCATCATCCCGGCCGAGCAGGTGCTGGCCAATGAAGGCTACCAGATGGCCATGCAGGGCCTCGATCTACACCGTGATATTTACGCGCACATCGCCGGGGTCGATCTGGTGCGTGATGGCGACGGCAGTTACTACGTACTGGAAGACAACCTGCGCACCCCCAGTGGCGTCAGCTACATGCTCGAAGACCGCAAGATGATGATGCGCCTGTTCCCCGAGTTGTTCGCCGCGCAACGCGTGGCGCCGGTGGATCATTACCCGAACCTGCTGCTCGATGCATTGAAGAGCTCCAGCCCGCTGGACAATCCGACGGTGGTGGTGTTGACCCCGGGGCGCTTCAACAGCGCCTACTTCGAGCATGCCTTTCTCGCCCGAGAAATGGGCGTGGAGCTGGTGGAGGGCGCCGACCTGTTCGTGCGCGACGACAAGGTCTACATGCGTACCACCGCCGGTGCGCGCCAGGTGGACGTGATCTACCGCCGCCTCGACGATGCCTTCCTCGACCCGCTGGCCTTCAATCCCGACTCGATGCTCGGCGTCGCCGGGCTGCTGTCGGCCTACCGCTCGCGCAATGTGGTGCTGGCCAACGCCATCGGCACAGGTGTGGCCGACGACAAGTCGATCTACCCCTATGTCGGCGACATGATCCGCTTCTACCTGGACGAGGAGCCGATCCTCAAGAACGTGCCCACCTGGCAGTGCCGCAAGCCTGCGGAGCTGTCCCACGTGCTGGCCAACCTGTCCGAGCTGGTGGTCAAGGAAACTCAGGGCTCCGGCGGCTACGGCATGCTGGTCGGCCCGGCGGCGAGCAAGGCCGAGATCGAAAACTTCCGCGCCCGCCTGATCGCCAGGCCAGAGGCCTACATCGCCCAGCCGACGCTGAGCCTGTCGACCTGCCCGACCTTCGTCGAGCGAGGCATCGCACCGCGTCATATCGATCTGCGCCCGTTCGTCCTGACCGGCCGCGAAACCCGCCTGGTGCCGGGCGGCCTGACCCGCGTGGCACTGCGTGAAGGCTCGCTGGTGGTCAACTCGTCGCAAGGCGGCGGTACCAAGGACACCTGGGTGGTGGAGGACTGAATATGCTTTCGAGAACTGCCTCCGACCTGTACTGGATGTCGCGCTATCTGGAGCGTGCCGAGAACCTGGCGCGCATGCTCGACGTCAGCTATTCGCTGTCGCTGATGCCGCAGGATGGTCGCGGCGATGGCCTCGACGAACTGGCCATGCCGCTGCTGATCACCGGCACCCTGGACGATTACCTGGAGCGCCACGGCCCGTTGCACGCCGAGCGCATGCTGCATTTCTTCGCCCTCGATGCGAGCAACCCCGGCAGCATCTACTGCTGCCTGCAGGCTGCGCGCAGCAACGCCCATGCGGTGCGCGGGCGAATCACCGCCGACATGTGGGAGAACATCAACGCCAGCTGGCTGGAAATGCGCGGTATCGCCGAGCAGGGCCTGGGGCGCTACGGCATCAGCCGCTTCTGCGAGTGGGTCAAGGAACGTTCGCACCTGTTCCGCGGCGCGACCTTCGGCACCATCATGCGCGGTGAGGCTTATCGCTTCATTCGCCTGGGCACCTTCATCGAGCGCGCCGACAACACGCTGCGCCTGCTCGACGCGCGTTACGAAATGCTCGGCGAGGAGATCGACGAGCTGGAAGAGCGGACTGCGCGCAGCTATTACCAGTGGAGTGCATTGTTGCGTGCACTGTCCTCGTTCGAGGCCTTTGCCGAGAGTTACCGCGGCTCGCCGCGCACGCGCAAGGTTGCCGAGCTGCTGTTGCTGCGCCCTGACGTACCGCGCTCGCTGCGGGCCTGCATGGAAGAACTGAACCTAATGCTCGCCGGTCTACCGGGAGAGAACGGTCGCCCGGCGCAGCGCCTGGCCGCCGAGCTGGATGCACGGCTGCGCTATACCAGCATCGATGAAGTGCTCGACGAGGGCCTGCACGCCTGGCTCACGGACTTCATCCTGCTGGTGCGTCAGTTGGGCAACACCATTCACACGTCCTATCTGGAGGTCGCATGAGACTCTCGATCAGCCATGACACCACCTACCGTTACGATGATCAGGTGCGCGCGAGCATCCAGTACCTGCGTCTGACCCCGCACGACAGTGAACGCCAGCAGGTACTGAGCTGGCAGCTCGACCTGCCGCGACCGGTGCATGCCCAGCTCGATCCGTACGGCAACATCCTGCATGTGCTGACCCTGGATGAACCTCACGAGTCCATCGTCATCGGCGCCCGTGGTCAGGTTGAAATCGACGAAACCTGCGAGGCAGAGCACGAGCCGCAGTCGGCCTTGCCGTTCCTGCGCTTCACTCGGCTGACCCAGGCCGACGATGCCATGCGCGAATTCGCCGCCCAGCAGTGCAAGGCGCGCGCCGATCGCACCAGCCTGATCGATCTGATGCACGCGCTCAATGCGCACATCGCCTACGAACCGGGCATCACCGAGGTGGACACCAGCGCGGCCGAGGCTTTCGCAGGCCGCCGTGGCGTCTGCCAGGACCATACTCATGCCTTCCTCGCCTGCGCGCGTAGCCTGGGTATACCGGCGCGCTATGTGTCCGGCTATCTCTACACCGACGATGCCGAGCATCTGGCCAGCCACGCCTGGGCTGAGGCCTGGGTCGGCGATGCCTGGTACAGCTTCGACGTGACCAACTGCCTGGCGCGCCCGGAGCGTCACCTCAAGCTGGCGGTCGGCCTGGACTACCTCGACGCCTGCCCGGTGCGTGGCATGCGCCGTGGTGGTGGTTGCGAGCAGATGCATGCACAGGTGCAGGTCGCGCCGCTGCTGCAGGTGCGGCAACAGTGAAGTGTCGATAGGCGCTGGGGGCGAGTACGGGGCGCTGTGAGCACCTCTGGCCCCACACCGCTGCGCACGGCGCGCCCTGAGACCTACAGATTCGCGCTGCTTTTGCGCTGGGCCATGTGCCGCAGGTAGGCGATCAGGCGTTCCAGTTCGGCGCTCGGCAGTACCTGTTCGCTGAAACCGGGCATGCGCCCCTGCGGCCAGCGCCGCAGGCTCTGCGGATCGCGGATGTACTGGCGCAGGAAGTCGCCCGCGAAGTATTCGGTTGGGTTGTGCGGGATGTTCAGGTCCGGGCCGAATGCGGAGTCGCCTGCGCCATTGAGGCGATGGCAGGCCATGCAGTTCTTCTGATAGGCAGCGAAGCCTGCCTGCACCTCGGCGCCTGCGTCCGTTGCCGGTAGCAGGGCGGGGAAGCGCTGCTCGACCGGCGCCAGTTGGCGAATCCTGGCAACCTGATAGGGCCACTGCTCGGGGCCGATATGGCTGGCGGCCGGATCGGTCCAGACCAGGTAGAACGGTCCGGCGCTGGGCTTGCCCTTGGCCAGCGGCGGCCAGGGACGCTGCGGGTCTTCGATGGCCAGCCAGGCCTTGGCGCCTTCGCTGGCCAGGAGAATCGCCGCCGGCAGTTCGGCGGCAAAGCCGTCCAGCGCTACGGCCTGCAGATGGTCGCCGGGGGTGACGCCGTCAAGCAGTACGCTCAATGGCACCGCGCGGTAGTGCATGGCGCGCTTGTAGCTGACGTCATCGGTGATCTCGATATCGCGAGCCTGCGGGCGATTCAGCAGCTCGCTGCTGCTCCAGGCGTGCCGGCCATCGGTGAGCAGTACCTCGAACTCGGCGGCCTGCACCACGTTGCTCAGGATGATCAAGGTCAGAAGAAGCACGGCTCTCATTCGTGGTGCTCCAGCAGTGGCAGCAAGTCGTCATAGGCTCCAGCGTTGATCACCTGGCTGTAGCCCATTTCCTCCAGGCTCTGCTGGGCCAGTGCCGAACGGCGTCCGCTACGGCAATAGAGCACCAGCGGCTGGTCCTTGTCCGGTGCGACGCTGGCAATCCGTGCGGCGATTTCCTCATGACCGATACGGATGGCGCCGGGCAGCGCGCCCTGCGCGAATTCCTCGGCGCTGCGCACGTCGATCAGCAGACTGTCGCCGCGCTGCAGGGCTGAAATGGCGGCAGCCTGGTCGATTTCACCTGCTTGCGCGGTGAGGATGGTGAACAGGCTGGTAAGCAGGAGAATCAGGCGCATGGCAGGCTCCGGAGCGGGTAGGTGGGCCCGACATCATTGCCCGAGCCTTTCGTGCAGTCTAGGATGCCTCGCTCGACGTCACGGGAGTAGTAGATGTTAGCCGAGTTGTTTGCCGTTCTGGCCCCGGTACTGATAGCGGCAGGCATTGGCTACGGTTGGGTGCGCAGCGGTCACCAGTACCCCACTGATTTCATCGCGCGCCTGGTTCTGAACATCGGTACGCCTTGTCTGGTGCTCTCCACGCTGAGTCGTGCCGAGCTGGATATGGGCGCCTTCTCGCAAATGGCTCTGGCCTGCGCGTTAGTGACCTCATCCATGGGAGTGGTTGGCTGGCTGTTGAGCCGTCTGTTCGGGCTGGACTGGAAAGTGCTGGTGCCGGCCTACCTGTTCCCCAACTCTGGCAACATGGGCCTGCCGATGGCTTTGTTCGCCTTCGGTGAATCAGGGCTGGCGTTGGCGGTGGCGTTCTTTCTGGTGCTGTCGGCGGCGCATTTCAGTATCGGCATGCTTTTGTCCGGCGCCGAGGCTTCCCTGCGGGGGCTGTTGCTCAACCCGATCATGCTCAGTCTGGCGCTGGTGCTTGCAGTGCTGTTTCTCGACCTTGAGTTGCCGCGATGGCTAGCCAATACGGTCGACCTGTTGGGCGGTATGACCATACCGCTGATGCTGATTACCCTGGGTGTGTCGCTGGCCAGCATCCGTGTAAGGCACCTGGGCAACGGCCTGCTGCTTGGCTTGCTGCGCATTCTCTGCGGGGCGGCGCTGGGCTGGATCATTGGCTGGGCAATCGGCCTGCAGCCGCTGGCCCACGCCGTGCTGGTGCTGCAGTCGTCGATGCCGGTGGCAGTGTTCAACTACCTGTTCGCGGTACGCGCCGGTCGTTCACCTGAGCAGGTCGCCAGCCTGGTGCTGTGCTCGACGCTGCTGGCTTTCGCGTTGATTCCCTTGCTGCTGGCATGGTGGATACCCGCCCTGCGTTGAGCGCGCTACGGCGTCGGCGCAGTGACGGGCGCTGTGAGGCTCAACTGACCAGGCGGGTCAGGTTGGGAAGGATCAGGATGACCGCCGTGGCGAAAAGGATGACTCCAGCCTGGCGGTATTTCGGCTGTTTGAACATGGCCGCATGCCTTTTGTTGTTATGGGTGGCGTTGGGTAACTGCCTTACTGCCTGGCAGGTCGCTGCTTCACGTGTGGGCGTGACGCTGATTCGCCGCTCCGGCATGTCCCGGCAGCGACTCTCTGTGCCCATTTGATGGCGGAAACAGTATTAACTCTAGGGCTGGCATCACCGATCCTTTAGATGTCTTGGTTGCTAATGGTCCATGGTTAAAAACTTCGGGCTATGCATGGCCTCTGGCCATCGCGCAAGAAGGCTTGAGGCAGACGGCCTGCCTGCCCTTGGCCGACTGCGAGCGATCAAACGACCGTTCGTCTGAGCTCAGTGGTCAACGGCGCTGAGCGCTTAGGTCATTGAGCCCCGGCCCCTCGGCGCTATGGTAGGCAGGCTCAATATGAACATGCGTGGTCGGGACAACCTGTTCCGCCTGCGCCGTATTAGTCTCCGAGGACGCCATGACCGAAGCCTACATTTTCGATGCGCTGCGCACGCCCCGTGGCAAGGGCAAGAAGGACGGCGCGCTGTACAGCGTCAAACCGGTGCAGCTGGCCGCCGGGCTGCTGAAAGCCCTGCAGATACGCAACGCTCTGGATACCAGCCAGGTCGACGACATCGTGCTCGGCTGCGTGACGCCGGTGGGCGATCAGGGTGCCGATATCGCCAAGACTGTCGCCATGGTCGCTGACTGGGACGTATGCGTGGCGGGTGTACAGCTCAATCGCTTCTGTGCCTCGGGGCTGGAGGCGGTGAACATCGGGGCGATGAAGGTGCGCTCCGGCTTCGAGGACCTGGTGGTGGTCGGCGGTGTGGAGTCCATGTCGCGGGTGCCCATGGGCTCCGATGGTGGTGCCTGGGTGATGGACCCGCAGACCAACATGCACAGCAACTTCGTCCCGCAAGGTATCGGTGCGGACCTGATCGCCACACTCGAGGGCTTCAGCCGCGCCGATGTCGATGCCTTTGCCCTGCGCTCGCAGCACAAGGCTGCACGCGCCAGCACCGATGGTTCGTTCGCCAGGTCGCTGGTGCCGGTGACCGATCAGAACGGCATCGTGCTGCTGGATCATGACGAGTTCATTCGCGGCGATTGCACATTGGAAGGCCTCGGCAAGCTCAAGCCCAGCTTCGAGATGATGGGGCAGATGGGCTTTGATTCGACTGCGCTGCGCGTCTACAGCCATGTCGAGCGTATCGAGCACGTACACACGCCGGGCAACAGCTCCGGCATCGTCGATGGCGCGGCGCTGATGCTGATCGGCTCCGAGGCCAAGGGCAAGGAACTGGGCCTGAAGCCGCGCGCACGCATCGTGGCCACGGCGGTGACCGGCACCGACCCGACCATCATGCTCACCGGCCCTGCGCCAGCCACGCGCAAGGCGCTGGCCAAAGCGGGGCTGTCCGTCGACGACATCGACCTGTTCGAGGTCAACGAGGCGTTCGCCTCGGTGGTGATGAAGTTCATGAAGGACATGGGCGTGAGCGAGGGCAAGGTCAACGTCAACGGCGGTTCCATCGCCATGGGCCACCCACTGGGCGCCACTGGTTGCGCCATCCTCGGTACGCTGCTCGATGAGCTGGAAAAGCGTCAGCTGCGTTACGGCCTGGCCACGCTCTGCGTCGGCGGCGGCATGGGTATAGCGACCATCATCGAACGTATCTGAGGAGCTATCACGGGCTGCTGCGCTTGGCCATGCCTTGTTGGAAATCCTCTGGAAATGCTCATTTGCTACAGCAAACTGCGTTTTCCGCATGATTTCCGCCTTGCCTGACCGTCGCTCGTGACGCCCCTGAAGCGCTCCCCGAACATTGGGAAGTGAATGAAATGACTGACGCCATCCGTTACGAAAAAGGCCAGGACAATATCGTCGTCCTGACCATGGACATGCCCGGCCAGAGCGCCAACACCATGAACGCGGTATACCGCGAGGCCATGGGCCAGATCGTCGATCGCCTGGAAGCTGAAAAGGATTCGCTTGCCGGGGTGATCGTCACCTCGGCGAAGAAGACCTTTTTCGCCGGCGGCGACCTGGGCGAGCTGATCCAGGTCACCCAGGCCGAGGCCCAGGGCTTCTACGCGATGATCCTGAAGGTCAAGGGCCAGCTGCGCCGGCTGGAAACCCTCGGCAAGCCGGTGGTCGCCGCTATCAACGGCGCAGCGCTGGGCGGTGGCTGGGAAATCGCCCTGGCCTGTCACCACCGTATCGCCCTGAACGAAAGCCACGTCCAGCTCGGCTTGCCGGAAGTCACCCTGGGCCTGTTGCCGGGCGGCGGTGGAGTGGTTCGCATGGTGCGTCTGCTCGGTCTGGAAAAGGCGCTGCCGTATTTGGCCGAAGGCAAGAAGGTGCGCCCGGAGGCGGCGCTCAAGGCCGGGCTGATCCACGATCTGGCCAGCGACCGCGAGGAGATGCTGGCCAAGGCCCGCGCCTGGATCGCCGCCAACCCGGCCGCCAGGCAGCCGTGGGACGTGCAGGGTTACAAGATTCCCGGTGGCACGCCGAGTTCGCCGAACGTGGCGCAGATGCTGGCCATCGCCCCGAGCGTGTTGCGCGACAAGACCAAGGGCTGCTTCCCCGCACCGGAGAAAATCATGTGCGCCGCTGTCGAGGGGGCGCAGGTCGACTTCGACACCGCGCAGATCATCGAGGCGCGCTACTTCACCGAGCTGACCTGCGGTCAGGTGGCGAAGAACATGATCGGCACCTTCTGGTTCCAGCTGAACGAGATCAACGCCGGCGGCTCGCGCCCGCAGGGCTATGCGAAGTCAGTGACGAAGAAGGTCGGCGTGCTCGGCGCCGGCATGATGGGCGCCGGCATCGCCTACGTTTCAGCGGCTGCCGGTATCGAGGTGGTGCTCAAGGATGTGTCTGTCGAGGCGGCGGAGAAGGGCAAGAGCTATTCGGCCAAGCTGCTGGACAAGAAGGTCAGCAGGGGCCACATGACCGCTGAGCAGCGCGAGGCCTTCCTGGCGCTGATCAAGGCCACTGACAGCGATGCGGACTTCGCCGGCTGCGACCTGATCATCGAGGCGGTGTTCGAGGATCGTGCGCTCAAGGGCAAGGTCACTGCTGCCGCCGAAGCGGTCGCGCTGAGCGATGCGCTGATCGCCTCCAACACCTCGACGCTGCCGATCACCGGCCTGGCGACTGCCGTGACCAGGCCGGAGAAGTTCATCGGCCTGCATTTCTTTAGCCCGGTAGACAAGATGCCGCTGGTGGAGATCATCCGTGGTGAGCAGACCAGCGATGAGACACTGGCGCGTGGCTTCGATTACGTTATGCAGATCAAGAAGACGCCCATCGTGGTCAACGACAGCCGTGGCTTCTTCACCTCGCGCGTGTTCGGCACCTTCACCAACGAAGGCCTGGCCATGCTTGGCGAAGGCGTCAGCGCGGCGATGATCGAGAACGAGGCGCGCAAGGCCGGCATGCCGGTCGGCCCGCTGGCGATCAGCGATGAAGTGTCGATGAGCCTGATGAATCACATCCGCCAGCAGACCCTCGCGGATCTGGCGGCCGAGGGCAAATTCATCCCCGAACATCCGGCATTCGCTGTGATCGATCTGATGCTGGGTGAGTACAAGCGTCCGGGTAAGGCGGCCGGGAGTGGTTTCTACGATTACCCGGCGGGTGGCAAGAAGCACCTGTGGCCCGAGCTCAAGGCGCGTTTCGAGAAGGCCGATGCGCAGATTTCGCCGGAAGACGTACGCGACCGTATCCTGTTCATCCAGGCCATCGAGACGGTGCGCTGCATGGAAGAGGGCGTATTGCAGTCGGTGGCCGATGCCAACATCGGCTCGATCTTCGGCATTGGCTTCGCGGCCTGGACCGGCGGTGCGCTGCAGTTCATCAACCAGTACGGCGTGAAGGACTTCGTCGCGCGCGCGCACTACCTGTGCGAGCAGTACGGCGAACGCTTCCTGCCGCCGGCATTGCTGCTGGAGAAGGCGGCCAAGGGCGAAACCTTCTGAACCTGTTTTGCTGCAGTAGGTGCGCCGTGCTTCGCGGCGCAACCCATGAGAAACGGCCCGCTCGGGCCGTTTCTCATGGGCATCCTCGATGCTGATCCAGTCGCTGTCAGGGCGAGCAGTGTGCGAGGCCCTTTCAAGGGAGTCATGAGGCGCCTCGATCAGCAAACGCTCACGCTGCCTGGCACCAGCCCTGGCGAATGCACACGGCTTCGTGGATCGCCAGCATCTCGCTGTGGCGAGTCGGCATACGCAGGGTCAGCATGCTGCCATCATCGAGCTGCAGAGCGGCTTCGCTCTCGAACTGCAGGCCACCGTCCTGCAGGTGGACATAGGTGACGCCGTAGGCGTCGACGCTGAGTTGGCTGTGCATGGCTGCTCTCCTGCGCTTGCGTTAGCTCGGACGTGCGTCACGGGCTGCGGGCGCTGCCTGATTCGGGCGAACCGGTGCGCTGGTCTGGAAGGCGGATGCAGCGGCGAAGCTGGCGAGTGCGGCGTAGATGCTCATGATCGATTTCCTTCTGTGCGATGAGGGCGGCTGCCCGATGGGGTGATAGTCGCCGCGCTCACGCAATCGCAGAAGTGAATGGCATGCATGGTAACTATCGAAGCCGCTGATAACGCTTCGTCCGGCACTCGCGGTGCAATGTGATGTCAATTTTAATTGACGACTGTTCGTGGCGTCGCACAGTGCCGATAATCGTGAATCAGCTTGAAAATCAGGGTTGGCTATTTCTTTGTGCGAGTTCATGTGTTAAGAAAAACGCACAAATAACCCTCCCTCCGTGTTCACCACAGGAAACCTCATGTCACTGCGTATCTGCATCCTGGAAACTGACATCCTTCGCCCCGAACTGGTCGACCAGTATCAGGGCTATGGGCGCATGTTCGAGCAACTCTTCGCTCAACAGCCGGTCGCGGCGGAGTTCAGTGTCTACAACGTGGTGGATGGGCATTACCCGCCCGATAGCGAGAAATTCGACGCTTATCTGGTGACTGGCAGCAAGGCTGATTCCTTCGGTAGTGACCCATGGATTCAGACGCTCAAGGAGTATCTGCTCGAGCGCTACAAGCGTGGCGACAAGTTGCTGGGTATCTGCTTCGGTCACCAACTGCTGGCGCTGTTGCTGGGCGGTAAGGCGGAGCGTGCCGAACAGGGCTGGGGGGTTGGCGTGCACAGTTACCGCCTGGCAGGCAAGCCAGAGTGGATGAGCCCGGCACTGGACGAGCTGCAGCTGCTGATCAGCCATCAGGACCAGGTCACCCGCCTGCCGGAGAAGGCCACGCTGCTGGCTTCCAGTGATTTCTGTCCGATCGGCGCCTACCACATCGAAGATCAGGTGCTGTGCTTCCAGGGCCATCCTGAGTTCGTTCACGATTATTCGCGAGCGCTGCTCGAGCTGCGTCAGCAGCACCTGGGCGAGAAGGTCTATCAGCAGGGTGTGGACAGCCTCCAGCATGCGCAGCAGGGCAGCGCCGTGGCTGAGTGGATGATGCGCTTCGTTGCCCAGGGCAAGCAGGCCAAGGCCTGAGGCCAGTTTCTGCGAAGATGAAAAGCCCGGTTTTCCGGGCTTTTTCATGCCTGCTGGGTGAGTACGAAGCAAGGCGAGATCCGCTCGCTTCTGCTTGGCAGTGGGCCTCTGCTCCGGCCAGGTTCAGACGATGGGTCAGCTTGTGGCTGTATTCGATACTGCGCGCCATTGCCGTGGGCTTGAGAGAGGCGGGACAGGTTCTGTGCTCCAGGCCAAGAGTTGGCGTGGGCACAGAATCGTCTGAGTCATTTCGCTTGAATAACGGGTGCTCGGCAGCGTCGCTATCGCTGGATCTGATGGTTGAGCTGGGTTATCCATTCGGACCGTATAGGCATCAGGCCGACGCCAGTTCCCTGTCCATACTGCTGATGCACTCGCTCATGGCCTGTTGGCAGCGCTCCATCAAGGCGGGCATATCATCCAGGCTCATGCCGGCAGTGGGGATGGCAGGCAGCGAGCGAATCATGATGCGGCCGCTGTTCCAGCGATTCAGGCGCATGGCTTGGCTGTAGTTGCTCACGCACACCGGGATGATCGGCACGCCGGCGCTGATCGCCATCTGGAACGCCCCTTTCTTGAATGGCAGCAGGCCGCGGCCGAGGTTGCGCGTGCCTTCGGGGAATACCCAGATCGAGGTGTCGCGATTGCGCAGGGTTTCTGTGGTGGTCAGCATCGCGCGCTTGGCGGCGACGGCGTTGCTGCGATCGATCAGCACGTTACCGGCCAGCCAGTACAGCTGACCGAAGAATGGCACCCACTTGAGGCTCTGCTTGCCAATGCTCACGGTGCGCTGCGGCACCACGCGTCCGAGCACGTACAGATCGAAGTTGGACTGGTGGTTGGCGATGATCACGCAGGAACGCTGGTGCTCCAGTAGGGGGAGTACATCGGTCTTCAGCTTCAGGCGCAGCAGGCACAGCGCGGGCAGCGAATAGAGGCGGGCGCAGAGGCGGCTGTTGTCCGGGTTGAACGGGCGACACAGGCCGATCAGCAGACCCAGGAGGCCGGCCAGGATGAAATGCACGCCCATCAGCAGCATGCGCAAAACGAAGAGCATTGGGGAGAACCATCGGAGGAGGGGCGCGCAGTGTACGGACGTTCACTCTGCCGGGCAATTGCTTGAAACCTGCGCCTGGTGTCGGCTAACGTCCTGAATTGTCGCAGAACTTGTCGGTTTCCGTGGTCCATGTAGAAAGGGCGCCTCACGGCGCCCTCTGTGGTTTACTCGGTCTCTGCCTTGGCCGGCTTGCCTGGCAGCAAACCGTCGGCACGGAACATCGCCTTGATGCCGCGCAATGCCTGACGGCTACGGTCCTGATTCTCGATCAGGGCGAAGCGCACGTGGTCGTCGCCATAGTCACCAAAACCGAGGCCGGGCGAGACGCAGACCTTGGCCTCGGCCAGCAGTTTCTTGGCGAACTCCAGCGAGCCCAGGTGAGCGTAGGCCTCGGGAATCTTCGCCCAGATGTACATCGAGGCCTTGGGCTTCTCCACCATCCAGCCGATCTCGTGCAGGCCCTTGACCAGCAGGTTGCGGCGCTGGCGGTACTGCTCGGCGATGTCCAGCACGCACTGCTGGTCACCTTCCAGGGCGGCGATGGCTGCCACTTGCAGCGGGGTGAAGGTGCCGTAGTCGTGGTAGCTCTTGATCCGCGCCAGGGCGCTGACCAGCTCCGGGTTGCCCACCATGAAGCCGATGCGCCAGCCGGCCATGTTGTAGCTCTTGGACAGGGTGAAGAACTCCACCGCGATGTCCTTGGCGCCGGGCACCTGCAAGATCGACGGTGCCTTCCAGCCGTCGTAGACGATGTCGGCATAGGCCAGGTCATGCACCACCAGTACGTCGTACTGCTTGGCCAGGGTTACCACGCGCTCGAAGAAATCCAGCTCCACGCACTGGGCGGTGGGGTTGGACGGGAAGCCGAGGATCATCATCTTCGGCTTGGGAATCGATTCGCGGATGGCGCGTTCCAGCTCGGCGAAGAAGTCCACGCCCGGCACCAGGGGGACGGAACGCACCTGGGCGCCGGCGATTACCGCACCGTAGATGTGGATCGGATAGCTGGGGTTGGGCACCAGCACGGTATCGCCATGATCCAGGGTGGCCAGCATCAGGTGCGCCAGGCCTTCCTTGGAGCCGATGGTGACGATGGCTTCGCTTTCCGGATCGATCTCCACGTCGTAGCGGTCCTTGTACCAGCGCGAGATGGCGCGGCGCAGGCGCGGAATACCGCGAGAGGTGGAGTAGCCGTGGGTGTCTTCACGCTGAGCGACCTGCACGAGCTTGTCGACGATGTGCGGCGGAGTCGCGCCATCGGGGTTACCCATGGAGAAGTCGATGATGTCCTCGCCGCGACGGCGTGCGGCCATCTTCAGTTCGGCGGTGATGTTGAAGACGTAGGGGGGGAGACGATCGATGCGCGCAAAGCGGCGCTTGGCATTGTCAGCCATGATTTCCTCGGATACGTAAGCGCCCGGAACCGTCCGAGCGACGCTGGCCACCGCTGTGGCCGGTGGCAAAGATAAGGGCTGTCGAGCTTGGCTGTCCAGTGCAGTTGCCGGCGAAAACAGCGCAGCAGTCGCTTCAGCTCAGCTCGTTTTTCAAACGCAGCAGCAAGGCGCCGAGTGCTTTCACATCGGGATCTTCGGTGCGCCAGGAACAGAGACTCAGGCGAAAGGCGGGGCGTCCCTGCCAGACGGTCGGTCCGAACCAGACTTCGCCGGAGGCCTGGGCTGCCTGGCGGATGGCGATGGTCTGTTCGTCCGAGTCGCCACGCACCAAGACCTGGTTCAGCACAACCCGATTGAGTACCTGATAGCCGGCGTTGCGCAGTGTGTGGGCCAGCTCTTCAGCCTGGCGGATATGGCGGTCGATCATCGCCTGCAGACCTGTACGGCCCAGATAGGCCAGGGCCGCCCAGATGGCGATGCCCCGGGCGCGGCGAGAGAACTCCAGCGTCAGGTTTTTCTGTGCATCCTTGCTCGCCGAGGCGTAGGCGGCATCGCTGTTCATCGCGACGGCCAGTGCATCGGCGTCACGGCAGATCGCCATGGCGCAGTCGTAGGGGGTGTTCAGCCATTTGTGTCCATCGGTCGTCCAGCTATCCGCCAGCTCGACGCCCTCGAGCAAGTGCGCCGAGGATGATGCGCGCGCCCAGAGGCCGAACGCGCCATCGACATGCACCCAGGCGTTAGCCTTGCGGGCGACGGCAATCAGCTCGGCAAAAGGGTCGAACTCGCCGGTATTGACCTCGCCGGCCTGCAAGATCAGCAGCGTGCGCTCATCCAGTTCAGGGAGGCGGGCCGGGTCGATACGCCCGTACTCGTCCACGGGGGCGTAGTGCAGGTGGTTCATGCCGAAGCCGAGCACGCGCAGCGCTTTCTTCACCGTGATGTGCGCCGTTTCCGCAAGTACGACGCGGATCTGCGGTGCGCCGAGCAATCCGTCACCATCGAAATCCCAGCCCTGGCGGGCCAGTAGCGTGCGCCGTGCAGCGCAAATACAGGCCAGGGTGCAGGCGGTTGCACTGGTGCCAAAGCCCACCGCGCTCTGATCCGGTAGCCCCAGCGCTTGGCAGACCCAGCGTCCTGCAATCTTTTCCAGTCGATCAGCGACTGGAGAATTGTCGAAGGACGAGGCGCATTGATCCCAGGCCAGTACCAGGCGTTCGGCAGCGGCTGCCACTGGCAGCGTCGCGCCGATGACGAAGCCGAAGTAGCGCGCAGCATTGCTCGCCACGGTGGCCGGTGAGCCAATCTCGTCGAGTTGGCGCAGCACCTGCTCGGCATCGCCGCCATCCTCCGGCAGGCTCTGGTCGAAAGTGGCCAGGGCCGCGAGGGCCTGGGCGTCGGGGAAGACCCGCCGTCCGTCAAGGCTGTCCAGGTAGGCGAGAGCTCGTCGATCGGCTTCTGCCAGCAGATTGCGTTCGTTCATGGGCTGTACTCGGTATAGGGCTGAGACCGCTTACCCTAGCCGAGGCGCGCCGGACGGGGCATACACAGGCGCCAGCGAAGGCGACTGCTACAGTTGCCCGAGTGATACAGTCTGAACCGATACAGTGCACTGTTTAAGCGGTACAGTTGCTCAGCCGCCGAGCATGTCGTGCATGGCGATGATCTGTTCGGCCACCTGGATCAGCTTCTGCTGGCGGCTCATGGCCTGGCGCCGCATCAGGGTGTAGGCCTCCTCTTCGTCGCAGCTCTTCATCTTCATCAGCAGGCCCTTGGCCAGTTCCACGCGCTTACGTTCGGCCAGCTGCGCATCACGTGCCTGCAACTGCGCACGCAGCGCCTGGTCGCTCTCGAAGCGGGCCATGGCGACGTCGAGAATCGGCTGCAGGCGCTGGGCATGGATGCCTTCGACGATGTAGGCGCTGACGCCGCTCTGGATCGCCTGACGCATCACGCCGGGGTCATGCTCGTCGGTGAACATGACGATCGGACGCGGCTGGTCGCGGCTGACCAGCACCACCTGTTCCATCACATCGCGTCCGGGGGATTCGGTATCGATCAGAATCACGTCCGGGCGCACCGCCTCGACGCGCTCGGGCAGGTCGATGGTCAGGCCGGATTCGTCGATGACCTCGAAACCCGCCTCGATCAGCGCGCATTTCAGGCGGCCGACTTTCTTGGGGGTATCGTTGATCAGCAGGATACGCAGCATCGATGGCTCTCCGGGCAGTTACAGGGCGACAGCCGGGCCGTCGGCCAGGGTGTGGAGGCGAAAGCTGCGGGCGTAGGCGGCTGGATCGCTGCCGTCCCAGCAGGTGCCGTCCTGCAGGATCGAGCGTCGCATCTCGCTCGGCACTGCGATGCCCAGTGCCGTGGCGGCCTCGCGGTACAGGGCCAGTTGCTGCACCTGACGGGCTATGCCCAGATAGTCGGGGTCGCTGCGTAGCAGGCCCCAGCGGCGGAACTGGGTCATGAACCACATGGCGTCGGACAGGTACGGCTGATTGACCAGGCCGCCGGCGTGGAAGCGCAGCGGGTGCTCGTCCTGCCAGGCGTGGCCGAGGCCGTCCTGATACTGGCCGAGGAAGCGTGGTGTGATCGCTGAAACCGGGGCGTTGACGTATTCGCTGCCGCTCAGCAGCAGGGCGGTGCTGCGTTTGTTCTCTTCGCTTTCGTCGATAAAGCGCGCGGCCTCGAGCACGGCCATGATCAGGGCGCGGGCGGTGTTGGGGTTCTGCTGGGCGAAGGCGCGGGTGCAGCCCAGCACCTTCTCCGGGTGATCCGGCCAGATCGCCTGGATGGTGGTGACGGTGCAGCCGAGCTGCTCATCGACGGCCTTGGCGGTCCAGGGTTCGCCGACGCAGAAGCCGTCGATGCGCTCGGCCTGCAGGTGCTTGATCATCTGCGGTGGCGGCACCACCACGCTGTCGACGTCGCGCAGGGGGTGAATGCCCTGGCTGGCCAGCCAGTAGTAGAGCCACATGGCGTGGGTGCCGGTGGGAAAGGTCTGGGCGAAGGTCAGGTGTGCTTCATGCTGGTGCACGTATTGGTGCAGTGCCTCGCCATTGGTCACGCCGGCCGCTTGCAGGGTGTGCGACAGGTTGATGCTCTGGCCGTTCTGGTTCAGCCCCATGAGTACGGCCATATCGGTTGCCGGAGCGCCGCCAAGGCCAAGCTGCACGCCATAGATCAGGCCGTACAGGCTATGGGCGGCGTCCAGCTCGCCGCTGAGCAGGCGGTCGCGCAGGCCGGCCCAGGACGTCTGGCGTTGCAGTCTGATGCTCAGTCCGTATTTCTCGGCGAAGCCCTGAGTGGCGGCCACCACCACCGAGGCCGAATCGCTCAGCGCCATGAAGCCGATGTCCAGCACGCTCTTTTCCGGAGCGTCGCTGCCCCAGGACCAGGTCAGGGCGTCGCTGCGAGGGGTTTCGTGTTCGCTCATGCTGCTTCCTTAGGCTCACCAGAGGGGGCTTGGCTCGCCGATGGCTGGCCACAAAAAAGCGTCGTACCGAACCCTGGCGCGAAAGGCCGGGATCGATACGACGCCGTTGTCGATCAAGCCATTCCGTCGTTGGAAAGGCTGTTTGTATTCTGATGAAGCAAGGCATATGCCAGCCTGCCAGGTGGCTGGCTGTCAGGAGCGATTGGCCATAAAAAAGCCCCGCACGAGGCGGGGCTTTTCTGTAACGCGTGGATCAGGCCTGAACGACCGGGATCTTGGCGTTTTCCGCAGCTTCACGGAAGTCGGCGATCTGGTCGAAGCTCAGGTAGCGGTAGATGTCGCCAGCCATGCTGTCGATATCCTTGGCGTAGACCATGTACTCCTCGACGGTCGGCAGCTTGCCGAGAATCGAAGCGACCGCAGCCAGTTCGGCAGAGGCCAGGTACACGTTGGCGCCATCGCCCAGACGGTTCGGGAAGTTACGGGTGGAGGTCGACACCACGGTGGAGTTGGCAGCGACGCGAGCCTGGTTACCCATGCACAGCGAGCAGCCCGGCATCTCCATGCGCGCACCGGCCTTGCCGTAGATGCCGTAGTAGCCTTCCTCGGTCAGCTGGTGAGCATCCATCTTGGTCGGCGGCGACAGCCACAGACGGGTCGGGATGCCGCCCTTGACCTTGTCCAGCAGCTTGCCGGCAGCGCGGAAGTGACCGATGTTGGTCATGCACGAACCGATGAACACTTCGTCGATCTTGTCGCCAGCCACGGTGGACAGCAGGCGGGCGTCGTCAGGGTCGTTCGGGGCGCACAGTACCGGCTCGTTGAGCTCGGCCAGGTCGATTTCGATGACTTCGGCGTACTCGGCATCGGCGTCGGCGGACAGCAGTTGCGGGTTGGCCAGCCAGGCTTCCATGGCTTGAGCACGACGCTCCATGGTGCGGGCATCACCGTAGCCTTCGCTGATCATCCAGCGCAGCAGGGTGATGTTGGACTGCAGGTATTCGGCGATGGCCGCTTCCGGCAGTTTGATGGTGCAGCCGGCAGCCGAACGCTCGGCAGAGGCGTCGGACAGCTCGAACGCCTGCTCGACGGTCAGGTTGTCCAGGCCTTCGATCTCGAGGATGCGGCCGGAGAAGATGTTCTTCTTGCCTTTCTTCTCGACGGTCAGCAGGCCTTTCTGGATGGCGTAGTAAGGGATGGCATGCACCAGGTCACGCAGGGTGATACCCGGTTGCATCTTGCCCTTGAAGCGCACCAGAACGGATTCCGGCATGTCCAGCGGCATGACGCCGGTGGCAGCGGCGAAGGCCACCAGGCCGGAGCCGGCCGGGAAGCTGATGCCGATCGGGAAGCGGGTGTGCGAGTCGCCACCGGTGCCGACGGTGTCAGGCAGCAGCATGCGGTTCAGCCAGCTGTGGATGATGCCGTCGCCCGGACGCAGGGACACGCCGCCACGGGTGCGGATGAAGTCCGGCAGGGTGTGGTGGGTGGTGACGTCGATCGGCTTCGGATAGGCCGCAGTGTGGCAGAAGGACTGCATGACCAGGTCAGCGGAGAAGCCCAGGCACGCCAGGTCTTTCAGCTCGTCGCGGGTCATCGGGCCAGTGGTGTCCTGGGAGCCGACGGTGGTCATCTTCGGTTCGCAGTAGGTGCCCGGGCGAACGCCTTTGCCTTCCGGCAGGCCGCAGGCCTTGCCGACCATCTTCTGCGCCAGGGTGTAGCCCTTGCCAGTGTCGATCGGTGCTTCCGGCAGTGCGAACAGGTCGGTCGGGCCCAGGCCCAGCTCGGCACGCGCTTTCTCGGTCAGGCCACGGCCCACGATCAGCGGGATACGGCCGCCAGCGCGGACTTCGTCGAGCAGCACCGGGGTCTTCAGTTCGAAGGTGGTGATGACTTCGTCGGTGCCGTGCTTGCAGACTTTGCCAGCGTGCGGGTAGACGTCGATCACGTCGCCCATGTTGATGTTCGAGACGTCGAACTCGATCGGCAGAGCGCCGGCATCTTCCATGGTGTTGTAGAAGATCGGGGCGATCTTGCTGCCGAAGCAGAAACCGCCAGCGCGCTTGTTCGGCACGTAGGGGATGTCGTCGCCGAAGAACCACAGCACCGAGTTGGTGGCGGATTTACGCGAGGAACCGGTACCGACCACGTCACCGACGTAGGCAACCGGGAAGCCCTTGGCCTTGATCTCTTCGATCTGCTTCAGCGGGCCGACAGCGCCTTGCTGCTCCGGCACGATACCGTCGCGAGCCATTTTCAGCATGGCCAGGGCGTGCAGCGGGATGTCAGGGCGCGACCAGGCGTCCGGGGCAGGGGACAGGTCGTCGGTGTTGGTTTCGCCAGGCACCTTGAACACGGCCAGGCTGTATTTCTCGGCGATGACCGGCTTGTTGGTGAACCATTCGCCATCGGCCCAGGATTGCAGTACGGCCTTGGCGTTGGCATTGCCAGCCTTGGCTTTCTCGGCGACGTCGTGGAAGGCGTCGAACATCAGCAGGGTGTGCTTGAGTTGTTCGGCAGCGACAGTGCCCAGGGTGGCATCGTCCAGCAGCTCGACCATGGTGGCGATGTTGTAGCCGCCCTGCATGGTGCCCAACAGCTCGACAGCGCGTTGCTTGTTGATCAGCGGGGAAGTGGCTTCGCCCTTGGCAACGGCAGAGAGGAAACCGGCCTTGACGTAGGCGGCTTCGTCGACGCCCGGCGGTACGCGGTTGGTGATCAGATCCAGGAGGAATTCTTCTTCACCGGCCGGTGGGTTTTTCAGCAATTCGACCAGGCCAGCGGTCTGCTCGGCGTTCAGCGGCTGGGGAACGATTCCCAGGGCGGCACGCTCTTCTACGTGTTTGCGATAGGCTTCAAGCACAGTTATTACCCTCATCAGTGGTCCCAAAGGGTTGTCCGGGACGCGATCCAGAGACCCATGAACCGGGCGCTTTTCGACTTTATGAGCCGATCAGCCGAGGTTTCACGAGTGTCTTGTAGAAGCTGCTTTCAAAGTTTTACGCCGGCAGGACGGTTTCTGATGAGGGCGGACGCAAGCGCTCGGGGGGACTCCAAGTGGCTGCGCCGCCATCGTACCTGCAGGATCGACTGTGCTCGTGACGCTTTGAAAACAGCTTCCAACGGACATTGGCGCCATAAAAGGCGGGCCGATTCTAATGGAAAGCGCGAATAAAGTTAAGCCGATGTCCTTGTCGTGGCAGGCTGCTGAAAACCTGAGCGGGGTAGGCAATACAAGGCAGAAATGGCGGGAAAAGCGCAGTTTAGCTGCCCTAAATGAGCATTTTTAGGCTGTTTTTAACGCAGTAGTGTCAGCGCAGGTAGTTTTCAGTGGCCTGTCGGCAGGGGTGATCTGGATTAGACAAAGGGCTAAGATGCCAGGCTGTTTTGCCGTCTATGTTGTTTCGCCATGTCCAATCAGCGCATCAAGACGCCCTGCGTGGGGCTTTGTTCGACCGTTTACGGTGATGTCGTGTGCCGTGGTTGCAAGCGCTTTCACCATGAAGTGATCAACTGGAACAGCTACAACGACGATGAGAAACGTGCCGTCTGGACGCGCCTGGAAGTCTTGCTGGTGCAGGTGATGGCGGCCAAGCTGGAGGTGTTCGACGAGCAGCGCCTGCGACGCCAGCTGGAGCAGCGGCAGATTCGCTTCGTACCGCAGCAGTCGCCTTATTGTTGGGCCTATCAGCTGATCGCACGCGGCGCACGGGTGATCAACCAGTTGGAAGCCTACGGCATGGTGTTGTTGCCCGAGTTTCGCAACTGGGCGCTACCTGAATTGCGCGATGCCATCGACCGTGAGTTCTTCCTGTTGTCCGAGGCGCACTACGAGCGCTACATCGCGCCGAAGTTTCTGCGCGAGGGACTGGAACTGCGGGTTTGACTCCTGCGATCCAATAAAAATGCCGCTCGCAATCGAGCGGCATTTTCGTTTCAGTCAATGGCTCAGCGCTGCGCCACCAGCTCTTCGAGATGAGCGATGACATCGTCAGGCTTGAGCACCAGTACGTCGCTCTCCAGTGCATCGAGTATGACCTCGGCAGTGTTGCCGATCAGCGCGCCGGAAAGGCCGGTGCGCGCCACGGTGCCGATCACCGTAACCGCCGCGCTGATCTGGTGGGCGACCTGCGGAATCACCACGTCGGCCGGGCCTTCGAGCACGTGCAGGCGATCGTCGCTGATGTCGTATTCGGCCTGGAAGCTGCGGCACTGTTCGCGGTAGCGCGCTTCGATGGTTTCCTTGAGCTGAAAGGTGGGGTCGGCGGCCGACAGCATCGGCGTCGGGTGTGCGGTGACCACATGCAGGGTGCCCTTGGCCAGCCCGGCGATATCGTAGCCGTGGCTGACGATGCCGGAGTGCAGTGCGTGGTGCTCGCCGTCCGCATTGCCGACGTCAACGGCTGCGAGGATATTGCCGCCGGTCCAGGGGGATTCGCTCTTGACCATCAGCACCGGCGACGGGCAGTAGCGCAGCAGCTTCCAGTCTTCCGGGGTGAGAATGGCCTTCTTCAGCGGGTTGTCGGGCAGGTGCTGCTTGATCACCAGGCTGCAGCCTTCGGCCTGTTGCACGGCGATGATGGTCTGGTGCGGGTTGTCGTGCCAGGACTGCTGAGTGGAAGCGCTGAAGCCTTCCGTGTCGAGGCTGCTGCCGAGATCATTGAGCCAGGCGCTGTGGTCGCCTTTCTTGTCGCAGACCAGCAGATGCAGATGCGACTGGGTGACTCCGGCTATCAGTTTTGCCCGTTTCAGAGCGAGGCCTTCGGGGTGCTGGGGCTCCATCACCACCAGAATGCTGCGTATCGCTTGCATGGTCGTCTCCCTGAGAGTGAATAGCGCTCATTCAACTATAGGTGCGTCGTTGCCAGCGGCTTGTTGACCTGCATCAACGGCGTGCTGGTCGTCGGGCCTGCCACTCGTATAATGGCCCGCCATTTTCAACCTCGCCAGCATCCAGAGCGCTTCAATCATGATGTCAAATACCCAGCATGTTCCGAGTAAAGGCGAGGAACCTGTGTCGATCCTGCAGGAAATTCTTGGTTTTCTCGGTGGCGTCGCCACGCCCGATGCCTGGCTGGACGAGGCCTTGCGCCAGCAGGAGATTCTCCTGCTCGACCATCGCAACCTGGAATACAAGGCGGCGCAGACGGCCCTGAGCCTGATGGGACGCTACCTGACCAAGACCGAATTGACCGCGAGAATGTCGCGTTTGGCCCGTGAGGAGCTGGTGCACTTCGAGCAGGTGAGCAAGATCATCCGTGGTCGTGGCATCGAGGTTCGCCATGTCTCCGCATCCCGCTACGCCGCAGGCCTGCGCGCGCTGCTACGCGGTGGCGAGGTGGAGCGACTGGTGGATGTGCTGGTGGTGGGGGCCTTCATCGAGGCGCGCTCGTGCGAGCGCTTCGCCGCGCTGGTGCCGCGTCTGGACGCCGAGCTGGCCAAGTTCTACGCCGGGTTGCTGGAGAGCGAGGGGCGCCACTACCGGGGCTATCTCAAGCTCGCTTATCTGTATGGCGATGCCGCCGACGTCGATGCCCGTATCGACATCGTGCGTGCGGTTGAGCAGGAACTGATCACCTCGCCGGATGAGCAGTTCCGCTTCCACAGTGGCGTGCCGCTTTAGCGCCTCTGGGGCATTGTTCCTCAAGCGGCATGCCGCGCCATTCAGCAGGCACTGGCGGTCGTCGGCGGCAGCAGTGCCGCCTTGTCACCCCGCAGGACGATCACCGCCAGCAGCACCAGCAGCAATGACATTGCGGCCAGGCCGAAGAACACGCCTTGCAGGGAGCCGACGGTTTCGCGGACGTACCCGGCCAGCAGGTTGCCCAGCGCGCCGCCCATGCCGAAAGCCACCATGCAGATGCCACTGATCTGCATGGTCGCGGTGGACGAATAACGACGGTTGACCCAGCCGGCAACGATGCCCCACATGGGAAAGTACATCAGCCCGTAGCCGAACCCGGCGACCAGCGCCCAGCGTCCCGGATCATGGGCAAACGCCCACAGGCCCGCGGCAAAGCCGCTGAATATCAACATCAAGGCCACGCCGTGGCCCTTGCGGTCGGCCAGCCTGCCGATCACCAGCCCGGCGAGCATGCCAGTGCCGCCGACCATCGCCCAGGTGTAGCCGCCCAGCGTCGCCGGCAGGCCGAGTTCGGCCAGGTAGGTGTTGAGCCAGTAGGAGAACGGCATGGTGGTGAATCCCACCAGCAGGCAGATCAGGCAGGCGATCAGGGCGGTGCGTTCACCGAGGACGATCGCCAGCAGGCGCCGTGGGGCGATCATCGCCTCGCGGTTGTCCATTGTCGCGCCGGGCGCTTTGGGCAGATTTCGCAGCAGATGCCAGGTCAGGCAGACCACCAGCGCGCCGAACAGTGCGGCGAGTTGCCAGCTCATCTGCCAGCCGAGTGCGGGCACCACCAGGAGTATCAGCAGGCCGTTGATGGCATAGCCCCAGGCCGTGCCGCTGGAGGCGCAGGAGAGGTAGGTGGCGCGGTCTTCAGGGCGGGCGCAGCGGCTCAGGATCTCGACGATGCAACCCCAGCTGATCGCTGCGCTGGCGGCCAGGCAGGTCAACACCAGGGTGATGGCCAGGGGATCGCGTAGCTGCGACATCATGAACAGCAGGCAACTGGCCAGGCAGCCGGTCAGCAGAGCCAGGCGACTGGTGCCGAGGTGATGGCCGAACGTACCCAGCAGCAGGGCGCCGCCCAGATAGGCCAGTTGGGTCAGTGCGCCGATGGTTGCCAATTGCCAGGAGCTGAACCCGATGGATTCCCCCATGAAAGGCAGCAGCGCGGCGAACAGGAACATGCCGAATCCATGGCTGACGATCTGGTTCATGGCGAACGTGGTGGGCATCCGCATGGATTCGGGCTCCGCAAAGGTGGGATGGACATCCGCAGGTCGCGGATGGCGCTAAGGTAGAGGCTTGCCAGAATTCGTGGAAACGATAAATATTGATCGTCACCTTCAATAAAGCTGAATTCTGCGATGCGCGACCTGCCCATAGCGCTGCTGCGTACCTTCGTGGTGGTCGCCGAGACGCTCAACCTGACCAGTGCAGCGCTGCGCCTGCATCGCGCGCCGTCGACCATCAGCATGCAGCTCAACCGCCTGGAGGCCCTGGTGGCGGTTGAGCTGCTGCAGCGCGGGCAGTATGGCGTCAGGCTGACCCATGCCGGCGAACAGCTGAAGGCCCATGCTCAGCAGTTGCTCAACCTGCATGACCGCGTGCTGGGCAGCTTTCGCCACGCCGAGATAATAGGGCGGGTGCGCTTTGGCACGCATGACCAGTACGCCACGCGCAACCTCACGCCGCTGCTGGAAGCCTTCGTCCTGAGTTATCCCGAGGCCAGCCTCGAGGTGCTCTGTGATCACCGCCCCGAGTATCTGGCGACATGCGTGGCAGAGGGCAAGCTGGATCTGGCGTTGGCAGAGATGCCGGTTGCCTCTGGCGGTGGCAGCCGGCTGTTTCGCGACCAGTTGGTCTGGGTGCGCACCGATGCCCATGCGCTCCATGAGCGTATGCCCTTGCCGCTGGCGGTATTCGTCGAGGGTTGCCTGCATCGTGACTCGGCATGCGCGGCGCTTGCCGCTGCTGGGATTGCATACCGAATCGCCTTTGCCAGCCAAAGCCGCGCCGGTGTCCTGGCTGCGGTGCGCGCTGGAATCGGTGTGGGCATCGTGCCACGCTCGACTCTGGAGCCGGATCTGCGGGTGATCGAAACCTTGCCCGCGCTACCGGCGACTGACATCACCCTGTTCGTCGCCGATCAGGTCAACGAGGCGACCCGGCGTCTGGCGCAGACCATCGAGGCAAGCCCGCAGTACCGCGTGGGGCAGTGATCAGGCGAGCGGGAAGGGCGCCTGCTGCCAATCCGCACCGTCGATCTGCAAGGCCCAGCCCTGGCGATCCCAGTCGCCCAGCACGATGCGCCGTGCCGGTTGGCCGTTAACGATCAGCTCATGCATCGCCGGCCTGTGGGTGTGCCCGTGAATCAGCGTACGCACGCCGTGCGCAGCCATCACCCTGACCACTTCCTCTGGGGTGACATCGACGATCTCGCTGGCCTTCATCCGCGTCTGCGCGCGGCTTTCGTTGCGCAGCTTGCGCGCCAGCTTCTGGCGCGTGCCTAGCGGCAGGTTGCGCAGGATCAGCAGGCTGAGCGGGTTGCGCAGCCAGCGACGCAGCTTCATGTAGCCGACATCCAGGGTGCACAGGCTGTCGCCATGCATCAGCAGCACGCGTTTACCGCCCAGCTGCACCGTGCAGGGATCGCTGAGCAGGGTGCAGCCCGCCTCACGGCAGAAGCGCTTGCCGATGAGAAAGTCGCGATTGCCATGCATCAGATAGAGACGCGTGCCGGCGTCGCTCAATTCGCGCAGGGCAGTGGCTATCTCGTGCTGGAAGGGCGTCATGCCATCGTCACCGATCCAGACTTCGAAGAAGTCGCCGAGGATGTACAGCGCCTCGGCCAGGCGCGCGCGCGTTGAGAGAAAATGCAGAAACGCCCGGGTGATGTCCGGGCGTTTCTCTTCGAGGTGCAGATCGGAGATCAGCAGGATCATCGACTTACTCGGCTACGACTTCAGCCTTCTCGATGATCACGTCGTCCACCGGAACGTCCTGGTGGCCGGATTTCATGGTGGTGGCCACGCCCTTGATCTTCTCGACCACGTCCATGCCTTCGACCACTTCACCGAACACGGCGTAGCCCCAGCCCTGAACGGTCGGTGCGCTGTGGTTGAGGAAGGCGTTGTCGGCGACGTTGATGAAGAACTGCGCGCTGGCCGAATGCGGCTCCATGGTGCGGGCCATGGCGACGGTGCCGACCTTGTTGGCGACGCCGTTGTTGGCTTCGTTCTTGATCGGTGCGCGGGTCGGCTTTTGCTTCATGCCCGGCTCGAAACCGCCGCCCTGGATCATGAAGTTGCCGATCACGCGGTGGAAGATGGTGCCGTCGTAATGGCCTTCCTTCACGTATTGCTCGAAGTTGGCCACGGTTTCCGGGGCCTTGTTGGCGAACAGGTTCAGGGTGATGACGCCGTGGTTGGTGTGCAGTTTGATCATGATCGTATCCGTGATGAGGCAGGTTCGAGCCAGTGGCCCTAGGTGAACAGCGCTTGTCAGGGTGGCATGCACCCTGTCAGGGGCTTGACAGGTTGGTTATGATACGGACTTTGCCCGAAGCGGCCTACCCTGTGCCGCGCCAGTATTGTTAAGGACACCATGAGCAAGCCTACCGTCGAAAAAGCTGCCAATTTCCTGCGCCCCATCGTCCAGGCTGACCTGGACAGCGGCAAACACGCCCAGATCGTGACCCGCTTTCCGCCGGAGCCCAACGGCTATCTGCACATCGGCCATGCCAAGAGCATCTGCCTGAACTTCGGCCTGGCCGAAGAGTTCGGCGGCCAGTGCAACCTGCGTTTCGACGACACCAACCCGGCCAAGGAAGACCAGGAATACATCGACGCGATCAAGGCTGACGTCGAATGGCTGGGTTTCAAGTGGGCCGGCGAGGAGCGCTACGCCTCCAACTACTTCGACCAGCTGCATGCCTGGGCCATCGAGCTGATCAAGGCTGGCAAGGCTTTCGTCTGCGACCTCAATGCCGAGCAAATGCGCGAGTACCGCGGCAGTCTCAACGAGCCGGGCAAGAACAGCCCGTTCCGTGAGCGCAGCGTCGAAGAGAACCTCGACCTGTTCGCCCGCATGAAGGCCGGTGAGTTCCCCGACGGCGCTCGTTCGCTGCGCGCCAAGATCGACATGGCCTCGCCGAACATCAACCTGCGCGACCCGATCCTCTACCGCATCCGTCACGCCCACCACCATCAGACCGGCGACAAGTGGTGCATCTACCCGAGCTACGACTTCACCCATGGCCAGTCCGATGCCATCGAAGGTGTGACCCACTCGATCTGCACCCTGGAGTTCGAAGATCACCGCCCGCTGTACGAATGGTTCCTGGAAAACCTGGCTGTGCCGGCGCAACCGCGCCAGTACGAATTTGCCCGCCTCAACCTGAACTACACCATCACCAGCAAGCGCAAGCTCAAGCAACTGGTCGACGAGAAGCACGTCAACGGCTGGGACGACCCGCGCATGTCGACGTTGTCCGGCTATCGCCGTCGCGGCTATACCCCGGCTTCGATCCGTACCTTCTGCGACATGATCGGCGTCAACCGCGCCGGTGGCCTGGTGGACATCGGCATGCTCGAGTTCGCCATTCGTGACGACCTGGACGCCAACGCCGCGCGCGCCATGTGCGTGCTCAAGCCGCTGAAAGTGGTGATCACCAATTACCCCGAGGGCAAGCTGGAGAACCTCGAACTGTCGCGCCATCCCAAGCAGGACATGGGCGTGCGCGTGTTGCCGTTCTCCCGCGAGATCTACATCGACGCCAGCGATTTCGAGGAAACCCCGCCGGACGGCTTCAAGCGCCTGATCCCGGGCGGCGAAGTGCGCCTGCGCGGCAGCTACGTGATCCGCGCCGACGAGGCCATCAAGGACGCCGCCGGCAATATCGTCGAGCTGCGCTGCTCCTATGACGAGAACACCCTGGGCAAGAACCCCGAAGGACGCAAGGTCAAGGGCGTGATCCACTGGGTGCCGGCAGCCGAAAGCGTCGAGTGCGAAGTGCGTCTGTACGACCGCCTGTTCCGCTCGGCCAATCCGGAGAAGAGTGAAGAGGGCGGCAGCTTCCTCGACAACATCAACCCCGAGTCGCTGGTGGTGCTCACCGGTTGCCGCGCCGAGCCTTCGCTGGCTCAGGCTGCTGCCGAGGACCGTTTCCAGTTCGAGCGCGAAGGCTACTTCTGCCTGGACAAGGATTCGACTGCCGATGCGCTGGTGTTCAACCGTACCGTCACCTTGCGCGATTCGTGGGGGCAGTAATGGCACTGTCGATCTACAACACGCTTAGCAAGGTCAAGGAACCGTTCAAGCCGCTGATCGGTAACAGCGTACGCATGTACGTGTGCGGCATGACCGTTTATGACTTCTGCCACATTGGCCATGCCCGGGTGATGGTCGCCTTCGACGTGGTCACCCGCTGGCTGCGTCAGCGCGGCTATGACGTGACCTATGTGCGCAATATCACCGACATCGATGACAAGATCATCAAGCGCGCCAATGAGAACGGCGAGCCGTTCGAGGTGCTGGTCGAGCGCATGATCGCGGCGATGCACGAGGACGAGGCGCGCCTGTCCGTGCTGCGCCCGGACATCGAGCCGCGCGCCACGGGCCATATCGCCGGCATGCACCAGATGATCCAGACCCTGATCGACAAGGGCTTCGCCTACGCGCCGGGCAATGGCGACGTGTACTACCGCGTCGGCAAGTTCGTGGGCTACGGCAAGCTGTCGCGCAAGAAGATCGAAGACCTGAAGATCGGTGCGCGCATCGAGATCGACGAGGCCAAGGAAGATCCGCTGGACTTCGTCCTGTGGAAGGGCGTCAAACCGGGTGAGCCGAGCTGGCAGTCGCCTTGGGGCGCTGGGCGTCCGGGCTGGCATATCGAGTGCTCGGTGATGTCCACCTGCTGCCTCGGCGAGACCTTCGACATCCACGGCGGCGGCCCGGATCTGGTGTTCCCGCACCACGAGAACGAGATCGCGCAGAGTGAGGCGGCTACCGGCAAGCAGTACGCCAATGCCTGGATGCACGCCGGCGCCGTGCGCGTGGATGGCGAGAAGATGTCCAAGAGCCTGGGCAACTTCTTCACCATCCGCGAGGTGCTGGAGAAGTATCAGCCGGAGGTGGTGCGCTACCTGCTGGTGTCCAGCCACTACCGCAGCCCGATCAACTACTCGGAAGAGAGCCTCAAGGAAGCCAAGGGTGCCCTGGAGCGCTTCTACAATGGTCTGAAAGGCCTGCCGGAAGTCGCGCCTGCCGGTGGCGAGAGCTTCGTCGAGCGCTTCGGCGCAGCGATGGACGACGACTTCAACTCGCCGGAAGCCTGCGCGGTGTTGTTCGAGATGATTCGCGAGGTCAACCGCCTGCGCGAATCCGACGTGCAGGCCGCTGCCGGCCTGGCTGCCCAGCTCAAGCAACTGGCCAGCGTGCTCGGTGTGCTGCAGCTTGAGCCGGAGGCGTTTCTGCAAGCTGGCGCCGCTGGTAAAGTCGATGCCGCCGAGGTCGAGGCGCTGATCGCCGCGCGCCTGCAGGCCCGCGCCGACAAGAACTGGGCAGAAAGCGACCGCATCCGCGACCAGATCACCGCCATGGGCGTGGTGCTGGAAGACGGCAAGGGCGGCACCACCTGGCGCCTGGCCGAATAGGGCTGGTGCTTAACGACAAAGGCCGCTTCTCAGCGGCCTTTGTCGTTTCTGGGAGGGCGCGCTAGCGAGGCTGGCGGGCGTCGAAATGCGCGGCCCAGCGCTGTTCTCGAAATCGCTCGACGATGAAGTCGATGAACACTCGCGTCTTGGCTGGCAACTGCTTCTGGGCGCTGAAGTACAGGCTGAGGCTACCGGTGTCGACATACCAGTCCGGCAATACTCGCTGCAAGCTGCCACGTTGCAGATAGGGTAGCGCGTGGACGGTGCTGACCAGGGTGATGCCCAGGCCTTGCTGGGCGGCATGGCAGGCTGCTTCGGGGTCGTTGAAGGTCATGCGCTGCTTGAGTTCGAAGGTGGCTTGATGGTCGTCACGGGTGCGCAGTGGCCAGCTGCGCACCCGGCCAGTTTGCGGCGAACGCATGAGGATGCCGTCGTGCCGTGCCAGATCCTCCGGCGTTTCGATGGTGGGATGCCTGGCAAGGTAGTGCGCCGACGCCAGCAGCACCCGGTGAGCAGGGGCCAACTGCCGGGCAATTGCGCCAGGAGGCAGCTCGAAGCCGCCGCCGATGGCCGCGTCGAAACCCTCGCCGATAAGGTCGACGGCGCGGTTGTCGAAATGCCAGTCCGGGCTGATCGCCGGGTAGCGCGCGAGGAAATCGCTCAGGTGCGGCAGGATGTAATCGCGGCCGAACGCCAGGCCCATGCTCACCTTGAGGGTGCCTGCGGGTTGGCCCTGGCTGCTCGCCAGATTGGCCACTGCGCCCTGAATGCTCGCCAGTCCGCCCGACACCTCGGCAAGAAAGCGTTCGCCGGCCTCGGTCAGGGTCAGACGTCTGGTGCTGCGCAGGAACAGACGCACGCCGAGGTTGGACTCTAATCGGGCGACGTTCTTGCCCACGGCTGCTGGGGTCAGGCCCAGTCGCCGTGCGGCCTCGGCGAAGCTGCCTGCCTCGGCTGCACGGACGAAGCACTCGATGCTGCTGAGGGTTTCCATGGATGCTCCGTAAACCATTGGTATCGACTGAATATAGCGATTGCCAGCTTATCGGTTGTGAGTCGTGGGTGAATACTGAGTCCGTGCTTCATTCAACCCCTCAGTCACAGGAGATTAGCCATGAGCCTCAATCAACCCCTTGCAAACAAGGTCGCCTTCATTCAGGGCGGTTCGCGCGGCATCGGTGCCGCCATCGCCCAACGCCTGGCCAAGGACGGTGCAGCCGTTGCATTGACCTACGTCTCTTCGGCGTCTGGTGCCCTCGAAGTGGTGCGTGAAATCGAAGCCGTCGGTGGCCACGCCATCGCCATCCAGGCTGACAGTCGTGACGAGCAGGCCATTCGCGCCGCCATCCGACACGCGCTGGATACCTTCGGTCGACTCGATATTCTGGTGAATAACGCCGGTGTGCTGGCGGTGGCGCCGATCGAAGAGTTCAGCGTCGAGGATCTTGATCGCACCCTTGACGTCAACGTGCGTAGTGTAGTGATCGCCAGCCAGGAGGCCGCGCGGGTGATGGGCGAGGGCGGCCGCATCATCACCATCGGCAGCACCAACGCCGAGCGCATGCCGTTCGCCGGTGGTTCGGTCTATGCGCTGAGCAAGGCGGCGGTAGCTGGTTTCACCAAAGGCCTGGCTCGTGATCTGGGGCCGCGCGGCATCACGGTCAACAACGTGCAGCCTGGTCCGGTGGATACCGATATGAACCCGGATCATGGTGATTTCGCCCAGTCACTGAAGCAGACCATGGCCCTGCAGCGCTATGGTAAGGCCGAGGAAATCGCCAGCTTCGTGGCCTATCTGGCTGGCCCTGAGGCGGCTTACATCACAGGCGCCAACCTGACCATTGACGGTGGTTTCTCGGCCTGACAAGGCGGGGGCGCCCGCAGAGTGCGCTGGAGGGGCCGATGGTTCACCCGTCCTGCCAGAATTACTGCTCGACTGCCTCGAGCAGTTGCAACGCCAGGCGCACACGCTCGGCATTCGGGTAATTGCGGTTGGCGAGGATCACCAGCCCGGTATCACGGGCCGGCAGCAGCAGGATGTAGGCGCCGAAGCCATTGGTCGAACCAGTTTTGTTCAGCAGCAGGTCGCCTTCGGCCGGCCTGGGTACGCTGAAGCGCTCGATGGGCTGGGACTGCAGCGCCATCTCGGCTGAGTTGCCGGCTTGCAGTTTCTCCAGGCTGATGGGGTAGGTGTAGCGCTCCCAGCCCAGTCCTTGGGTCATGTCGCCGACCTGGTAGTAGCCGCGATGGGTGGAGCTGATGGCCTGGTGCAGCGCGGCAGGCAAGCGCTGCGGGTGCAGGTTGGCGTCGATGAAACGCAGCATATCCGAGGCGCTGGATTTCAGACCGTAGGCTTCAGCGTCCAGCGCGCCGGGGTTGACTCGGACAGGCCTGTCGTCGCGATAGCCCCAGGCGTAACGCGGCATCTGTTCGGCCGGTATCCGCACGTAACTTTCCTTCAGGCCCAACTGCGGCAACAGGCTGTTCTCGATCAGTTGCGGGAACGGCTCGGCCAGGCTGGCGGCGGCCAGATAGCCGAACAGGCCGATGCTGGGGTTGGAGTACAGGCGCTGGGTGCCGGGCGGGTAGACTGCCTGCCAGTTGCGGTAGTAGGCGAGCATCTGCTGTTCACTGCCGACCGCATCCGGGAACTGCAGCGGCAGACCGCCGGCGCTGTAGGTGGCCAGATCCAGCAGGCTGACGTGATCGAAGGCGCTGCCTTGCAGGGGCGGCAGGTACTGGCTGGCGTTGTCGCTGAGGTTCAGCGTGCCGCGGGCTTCGGCGTAGGCGCCGAGGGTGGCGGTGAACAGCTTGCTGATCGAGCCCAGCTCGAACAGGGTATGGCGATCCACGGTCTGGCCGCTTTCACGGGAGGCGACGCCATATTCATAGAAGTGCCGCTGGCCGTTGTGGCTGATGGCGATGGCCATGCCGGGGATGGCGTAGCGCTGCATCACCGACTTTGCGGCTGCATCGACCCGTTTCTCCAGTGGCGTTGTCGCCAGCGCATGGCTGGAGGCCAGCAGGGCCAGGGCGGCGAGCAGAGGGCGATACGGATGGCGCATTGAGAAGTCCTTTCTTGGCGAGGCGACCCCAGCCCGGCAGAAGAGGCCCGGCGGGATGGCAAATGTATGGCTTTGGCCGGCTCCTCGAACAAAGGTTCAGGGGCGCACGCCCTGTTCGCGCAGACGCTTGTAGAGCGTGTTGCGACTCAGGCCGAGATGGCGGGCCAGGTAGGAGATATTACCGCCGCACGCCTGGTACTGGCTGGCAAGATCGTCGGGCTCGGGGTGTGCCGGCAGGGCGGTGTCCGTGGGCAGATCGAGAAAGAAGTCGTCCGGCAGGTGCTCGGCGCGAATGGGTTGGTCATCGGCCATGGCCAGCGCCACGCGCAGTACGCTGCTGAGCTGGCGCAGATTACCGGGCCAGGGGTGGTGCTGAAACAGCTCCAGCACCTCGCGGCTGATGCCCGCTCGTTGCTGGGGTTCGCGATGTTGCTCCCACACGCGCTGGAACAGAGCGTGTTTGTCGCTGCGTTCGCGCAGCGGCGGCAGCTCCAGGTTCAGGCCGCTGATGCGGTAGTACAGGTCCGCGCGGAACTGACCGCTGTCGACATCCTGGCGTAGCGAACGGTTGGTGGCGGAGATCAGGCGCACATCCACCGCATGCAGTTCGCTGCTGCCCAGCGGCTGCACGCAGCGCTCCTGCAGTACACGCAGCAGGCGGGCCTGCACACGTTGCGGCATGTCGCCGATCTCGTCGAGAAACAGCGTGCCCTTGTGTGCCTTGCGGATCAGGCCGACATGGCCCTTCTGGCTGGCGCCGGTGAAGGCGCCTTTTTCGTAGCCGAACAGCTCCGACTCCACCAACTCGGCCGGAATGGCGGCGCAGTTGACCGCGATGAACGGCTGGTCGGCGCGTGAGCTGGCGCGGTGCAGCGCCTTGACGAACACCTCCTTGCCGGCGCCGGTTTCGCCTTGCAGCAGAATCGGAATGTCTTTTTCCAGCAACCGTTGGGCCTGGCGAACGGCCTTGTCCATGCGTGCATCGCCCGCGCTCAGCGCATGCAGATGAGGCTCTTGCGGCGAGTTCTGCGCAGCCTGCGGGCGGAAGTCGCGAGGCTGGATGAGTGCCGGCCGGGCAGGGCGCCGTACCCGTGCATGAAAGCGAAAGTGGCTGCTGGTGCGCAGGCTGAATGGCTGGCCGTCCGGTTGGTTGAGCAGCTGTTGCAGCGGCACGTCGAATAGCTGCTCGATGGCGCCGTAGGTCAGGGGTTGGCCGAGCAGGTTATCGGCGCGGCGGTTGGCCGACACCACATGGCCCTGTTCGTCGAACACCACCAGGCCGGCCCAGGGGCTGTCGAGGTTGTCCAGGCTGGTGTTGAAGCTGAGCAGGTGGTACTGGTCGGCGAACAGCTTGAGGATCAGGCGGTTCTCCACCGACTGGCTCATCATCTTGACCATGCCCAGGGTGTGCGCGGGCGGCAGGTAGCTGTCGCTGGATACGTCGAGCACGGCGATCATGCGTCGCTGTTCGTCGAAGATCGGCGAGGCGGAGCCGGTCATGAAACGGTTGGCCTTGAGAAAGTGCTCGTCGTGCTGGATGTGCACGGCCTGGCCACAACTGAGCGCGGTGCCGATGGCGTTGGTGCCGGTATAGCGCTCCAGCCAGCTGGCGCCAGCGACGAAACCGGCAGCCTGGCGCGGCTCGATGAAGCGCTGGTCACCCCAGGATTGCAGCAGCCGGCCTTGTTCGTCGGCGAGCATGATCAGGCAGTTGGAGTTGGACAGGATGGTGCCGTAGTAGGGCAGCACTTCCTGATGGGTGGTCTGCACCAGGGCCTGGCGGCTTTCCAGCAGGGCCGAAAGATCACCCGCTGTCGGCGGGTCGAAACGGGGCACGCTCTGGTGGGTCAGGCCGTAGTCGCGACAGCGCGACCAGGATTCCTGAATGAGGGTGTCGTGCGCCGGTGCGCGGGCAGCTTCGGTCATCGGTGATCTCTTCTTGTCGGTTCGCGATCTGCGCCGCGATCCGTCCAGTCTCGTTCAAGACTGTTCAAAGTCAATGAACGAATTGTTCAGTTGTTCACATTCGACTGTTCAAAACTGTTCATTGGAAAACAGCAAGCGCGAGCTCCGTGGGAGAGCTTTTCGTTTTTTATCAATTGGATACGCAGAATTGCCATGGGTTGGCACGCTTGTCGCTCTGAGTGTTCGTAATCGAATGGCACGACAAGAAAAAGGACAGGCCATGTCGCTCACGCTCGAACACGTCACCCGTATCGTCGACGGCCAGCTGCACATCGATGACGCCTGCCTGAGTTTCGAACCCGGCTCCTTCAACGTTTTGCTCGGCCGCACACTGGCAGGCAAGACCAGCCTGATGCGCCTGATGGCCGGGCTGGATCGGCCCAGCAGCGGCCGCGTGCTGATGAACGGCGCCGATGTCACTGGCGTGCCGGTGCGTCAGCGCAATGTGTCGATGGTCTATCAGCAGTTCATCAACTACCCGACCCTTACGGTGTTCGAGAACATCGCCTCGCCGCTGCGTCAGGCCGGTGTGGCCAAGGAACAGATCGTCGAGAAGGTCGAGGCCACGGCGCGCATGCTGCGCATCGACCAGCTGCTGTCGCGCTATCCGCTGGAACTCTCCGGCGGCCAGCAGCAGCGTACGGCCATGGCGCGGGCGCTGGTCAAGGACGCCTCGCTGATCCTCTTCGATGAGCCCCTGGTCAACCTCGACTACAAGTTGCGCGAAGAGCTGCGCCAGGAAATGCGCGAGCTGTTCCAGGCGCGCCACACCATCGCCATCTACGCCACCACCGAGCCCAACGAGGCGCTGGCCCTGGGTGGCACCACCACCATCCTGCACGAGGGGCGCGTGGTGCAGAGCGGCAAGACCGCCGAGGTTTACCACCGGCCGCAGCAGGTGCTGGCTGCCGAGTTGTTCTCCGAGCCTGCGATCAATCTGATGCCGGGGCGCATCAGCGGCTCCGAGGTGAGCTTCGCCGACTGCGTGCACTTTCCGCTCAACCCCGATCTGCGCGGCATCGCCGAAGGTGAGTATCGGTTTGGCGTGCGGCCCAGCCATATCGGCCTGGTGCCATCCAACGACGATGATCTGGAGCTGGCGGTGACCGTGGAGCTGGCCGAGATCAGCGGCTCGGAAACCTTCCTGCATGTACGCAATGAACAGTTCGTGCTGGTGCTGCACCTGCCGGGCGTGCACGAGTACGCCGTGGATACGCCGATCCTCATCTATATCCCCACCCACAAACTCTTCGTCTTCGCCGCCGACGGGCAACTGGTGCAGGCACCCAGTCGGCGTCAGGGGAGGGCAGCCTGATGGCCGAGATTCGCTTGCACAACCTCGCGCACAGTTACAGCGGTGTGTCGAAGGCGCCGGAAGATTATGCGATCCGCGAAATGAACCATGTCTGGCAGCAGGGCGGCGCCTACGCGCTGCTGGGGCCATCCGGCTGCGGCAAGTCGACCTTGCTCAACATCATCTCCGGTCTGCTCAGTCCTTCGCAGGGCGAGGTGCAGTTCGACGGCAAGGCGGTCAATGCGCTGTCGCCGCAAGAGCGCAATATCGCCCAGGTTTTCCAGTTCCCGGTGGTCTACGACACCATGACGGTGTTCGACAACCTGGCCTTCCCGCTGCGCAATCAAGGTATGGACGCCGCGCGGGTGATGAGCAAGGTGCACGAGATCGCCGAGGTGCTGGAGCTGCACCCGCTGCTGCACAAGAAAGCGCGCAACCTCACCGCCGACGAGAAGCAGAAGGTCTCCATGGGTCGTGGCCTGGTGCGTGACGATGTATCGGCGATCCTCTTCGACGAACCGCTGACGGTGATCGACCCGCATCTGAAGTGGAAGCTGCGGCGCAAGCTCAAGCAGATCCACGAGCAGTTCAACATCACCATGGTCTACGTCACCCACGACCAGCTGGAGGCCTCCACCTTCGCCGACAAGATCGCGGTGATGTACGGCGGGCAGATCGTCCAGTTCGGCACGCCGCGCGAGCTGTTCGAGCGTCCCGGGCACACCTTCGTCGGCTATTTCATCGGCAGCCCGGGCATGAACCTGATCGAGGTGCAGCGCTGCGAGGGTGGCGTGCGTTTCGCCGATACCGTGCTGCCCTTGCCCGACGCGCTCAACCTGCGCCTGGCCGAGCTGGGCGGCAAGCGCCTGCAGGTGGGGGTTCGCCCCGAGTTCGTGCACATCTGGGATGGCGCCTACGAAGACGCACTGTGTGGCCAGGTGCTGCATGTCGAGGATCTGGGCACCTACAAGATCCTCACCTTCGACCTCGATGGCCAGGTGCTCAAGGCGCGCCTGCAGGAAGACCAGCCAGTGCCTCGCGAGCAGGTGTATCTGAGCTTTCCGGCGCAGTGGCTGATGCTCTACGCCGATGACTACCTGGTGGAGGTGGCGCCATGAAGGTGCAGAACAACAAGGCCTGGTGGCTGGTGCTGCCGGTGTTCCTGCTGGTGGCGTTCAGCGCCATCGTGCCGATGATGACGGTGGTCAACTACTCGGTGCAGGACATCTTCGACCCGGCCACGCGCTACTTCGTCGGCGTCGACTGGTATCGCCAGGTGCTACAGGACCCGCGCCTGCATGACTCGCTGCTGCGTCAGTTCATCTTTTCCGCCTGCGTGCTGCTGATCGAGATTCCGCTAGGTATCGCCATCGCCCTGTGTATGCCGACGCGCGGGCGCTGGGCCTCGCTGTGCCTGATCCTGATGGCCATTCCGCTGCTGATTCCGTGGAACGTGGTGGGCACCATCTGGCAGATCTTCGGCCGCGCCGACATCGGCTTGATGGGCTGGGTATTGAACAGCCTGGGCATCAGCTACAACTACGCCGCCAACACCATGGACGCCTGGGTGACGGTGCTGGTGATGGACGTCTGGCACTGGACTTCGCTGGTGGCGCTGCTGTGTTACTCGGGGCTGCGCGCCATTCCCGACGTCTACTATCAGGCGGCGCGCATCGACCGCGCGTCGAACTGGGCAGTGTTTCGCCATATCCAGCTGCCCAAGCTGAAAAGCGTGCTGCTGATCGCGGTGATGCTGCGCTTCATGGACAGCTTCATGATCTACACCGAGCCCTTCGTGCTCACCGGTGGCGGCCCGGGCAATGCCACCACCTTCCTCAGCCAGACCCTGACGCAAATGGCCATCGGTCAGTTCGACCTGGGCCCGGCAGCGGCGTTCTCGCTGGTGTACTTCCTGATCATCCTGCTGGTGTCCTGGCTGTTCTATACCGCCATGACCTACGACGACAAAAATCGCTGAGGCCGACCATGATGCTGCGCAAACGCCTGGTGCTGCTGATCTATTTCCTGTTCATGCTGGTGCCCATCTACTGGCTGCTGAACATGTCGTTCAAGAGCAACACCGAGATTCTCGGCGAGTTGAGCCTGTGGCCGCAGAGTTTCACCCTGGACAACTACCGGGTGATCTTCACCGACCGTAGCTGGTACGAGGGTTACCTCAACTCGCTGTACTACGTCAGCCTCAATACCCTGATCTCGCTCAGCGTGGCGCTGCCGGCTGCCTATGCCTTCTCGCGCTACCGTTTTCTTGGCGACAAGCACCTGTTCTTCTGGCTGCTGACCAACCGCATGGCGCCGCCGGCAGTATTCCTGTTGCCGTTCTTCCAGCTGTACTCGTCCATCGGCCTGTTCGACACCCACATTGCCGTGGCATTGGCGCATTGCCTGTTCAACGTACCGCTGGCGGTGTGGATCCTCGAAGGTTTCATGTCCAGCGTGCCCAAGGAAATCGACGAGACGGCCTATATCGACGGTTACAGCTTCCCGAAATTCTTCGTGAAGATCTTCATTCCGCTGATTCGCTCCGGCATCGGCGTCACCGCCTTCTTCTGCTTCATGTTCTCTTGGGTCGAGCTGTTGCTGGCGCGCACCCTGACCTCGGTGGACGCCAAACCCATCGCCGCGGTGATGACCCGCACCGTGTCCGCCTCGGGCATCGACTGGGGCGTACTGGCCGCCGCCGGGGTGCTGACCATCCTGCCGGGGATGCTGGTGATCTGGTTCGTTCGCAACCATGTGGCCAAGGGCTTCGCCCTTGGTCGCGTGTAAGGGAGGTTCGTCATGAGCTGGATGGCCTGGACTCTGCCGACCGCACTGTTCTTCACCGGTATCGCCGTGCTGCTGGCCGGCATGATGCTGGTCGAGCTGCGCTGGCCGTGCGTCGAACGCAAGGGTTTTCTGCCGATCACCACCACCCGGGGTGATCGGTTGTTCATCGGTCTGCTCGGCAGCGCCTACCTGCACCTGCTGGTAATCGGCGTGACCGACTGGAGCGTGTGGATAGCCTCGCTGCTATCACTGTTGTGGCTGTGCGCAGTCATGCGCTGGGGCTGAGCCGGGCTTTTGCCGGTATGCCTCTCCCCAAATCCTGAGATGGAGGTCTCTATGTTCGACAATAACAACAAGACCCGACATAGCATGGCGCTGGCTGCCTTGCTGGCGTTGTCCGGTTTGAGCGGTGCTGCCTGGGCGGATGCCTACGAAGAGGCTGCAAAGAAATGGATCAATGATGAATTCAATCCCTCGACCCTGACGCCCGAGCAGCAACTCGAAGAACTGAAATGGTTCATCAAGGCCGCCGAACCCTTCCGCGGCATGGATATCAGCGTGGTGTCGGAAACCATCACCACCCATGAATACGAGTCCAAGGTGCTGGCCAAGGCCTTCAGTGAGATCACTGGCATCAAGCTGCGCCATGACCTGCTGCAGGAAGGCGATGTGGTGGAGAAACTGCAGACTCAGATGCAGTCCGACAGGAACATCTACGATGGCTGGGTCAACGACTCCGACCTGATCGGCACCCACGCCCGCTACGGCAAGGCCATGGCGATCAGCGACATGATCAAGGGTGAGGCCAAGGACTTCACCTCGCCGACCCTGGATCTCGAAGACTTCATCGGTATTTCCTTTACCACCGGGCCGGACGGCAAGTTGTACCAACTGCCCGATCAGCAGTTCGCCAACCTCTACTGGTTCCGCGCCGACTGGTTCGAGCGGCCTGAGCTCAAGGCCAAGTTCAAGGAAATCTATGGCTACGAGCTGGGTGTGCCGGTCAACTGGTCGGCCTACGAGGACATCGCCGAGTTCTTCTCCAAGCACGTCAAGGAGATCGACGGTCAGCGCATCTACGGCCATATGGACTACGGCAAGAAAGATCCATCGCTGGGCTGGCGCTTCACCGACGCCTGGTTCTCCATGGCTGGAGGCGGTGACAAGGGCCTGCCCAACGGCCTGCCGGTGGACGAGTGGGGCATTCGCGTCGAGGGCTGCCGGCCGGTGGGCTCCAGTGTCGCGCGTGGCGGTGCCACCAACGCCCCGGCGGCGGTGTTCGCCACGCAGAAGTACGTCGACTGGATGCGCCAGTACGCGCCACCGGAAGCGCAGGGCATGACCTTCTCCGAAGCCGGGCCGGTGCCGGCGCAGGGCGCCATCGCCCAGCAGATATTCTGGTACACCGCCTTCACCGCCGACATGACCAAGCCGGGCCTGCCGGTGGTCAACGCGGACGGCACGCCGAAATGGCGCATGGCGCCGTCGCCCAAGGGGCCGTACTGGGAAGAGGGCATGAAGCTGGGCTATCAGGACACCGGTTCCTGGACCTTCCTCAAGTCCACCCCGGAGAAACAGCGCCTGGCCGCCTGGCTCTACGCTCAGTTCGTCACGTCCAAGACCGTGTCGCTGAAAAAGACCCTGGTCGGCCTGACGCCGATTCGTGAGTCGGACATCAACTCGCAAGCCATGACCGACGTGGCGCCCAAGCTCGGTGGTCTGGTGGAGTTCTACCGCAGCCCGGCCCGCGTGCAGTGGACGCCGACCGGCACCAACGTGCCGGACTATCCGCGCCTGGCCCAGCTCTGGTGGCAGTTCATCGCCGAGGCCGCCAGTGGCGACAAGACGCCACAACAGGCGCTCGATGGCCTGGCCGCAGCACAGGACACCATGCTCGGCCGCCTGGAGCGTTCCAATGTACTGGGTGAGTGCGGGCCCAAGCTGAACGAGCCGCGTGACCCGCAGTACTGGTTCGACCAGCCGGGTGCGCCCAAGCCCATGCTGGCCAACGAGAAGCCCAAGGGCGAAACCATCGCCTACGACGAGCTGCTCAAATCCTGGGAGCAGGCGCGTAAGTGAGGTCAGCGCCGTTCCTGGGGGAACGGCTGGGCGGCATTCCGCTTCAGTCGCGATAAAAAACGGCACCCTAGGGTGCCGTTTTTCATTCAACCGTGCTGCTTATTTATGCAGGTGTTCGGCCGCGTGCAGGGTGTTTTCCAGCAGCCCGGCGCGGGTCATCGGGCCGACGCCGCCCGGAACCGGGGTGATCCAGCCGGCGCGGGGCAGGGCGGTCTCATACACCACGTCGCCGACCAGTTTGCCGTCGTCCTGGCGGTTGATACCGACATCGATGACGATGGCGCCTTCCTTGATCCACTCACCCCTGACCAGTCCCGGCTTGCCGACGGCGACCACGACGATGTCGGCCTGGCCGACGTGAGCAGCCAGGTCCTTGGTGAAACGGTGGGTGACGGTGACGGTGCAGCCTGCCAGCAGCAGCTCCATGGCCATCGGGCGACCGACGATGTTGGAGGCGCCGACCACGACCGCGTGCAGGCCGTAGAGATCGACGCCCGTGCTGTGCAGCAGGGTCATGATGCCTTTGGGGGTGCAGGGGCGCAGCAGCGGCATGCGCTGAGCCAGGCGGCCGATGTTATAGGGGTGGAAGCCGTCGACGTCCTTGTCCGGGCGAATGCGCTCAAGCAAGGGGGATGCATCCAGATGCTCCGGCAGCGGCAGCTGTACCAGAATGCCGTCGATGGTTGGGTCTTCGTTGAGCTCGTCGATCAATGCGAGCAGATCAGCCTGGCTGGTCTCTGCCGGCAGATCATAGGCACGGGAGAGAAAGCCGACTTCTTCGCAATCCTTGCGTTTATGTGACACATAGACCTGGGAGGCGGGATCGGTACCTACCAGGATCACAGCCAAGCCAGGCGCACGAAGGCCTTGCTGACGGCGTTCGGCGACACGTTGGGCAATCTGCTGGCGGAGGCTGGCGGCGATCGCCTTGCCGTCGATCAGTTGTGCGGTCATTGCGCTGGTTAACCATTAATAAGGATGAAAAAAGGACGCGCATTCTCGCATGGGCGCTCACTTGGGCAAAGGCGCCTGCCGTCGTTTTCGCGTAACTCCTTTAAATCGCTGAATTTTTTTGAAAATTTCTGTTGACGAGGTTGGGAGGCGTCTATAACATTCGCCCCGCTTCTCAGGAACAGCCACTCGCTGGGTGAGACGGCAAGAGCCAAGCCCTGGTGGTGAGGCTGGAGCCGAAAGCTTCTAAGTCTGCGCTAGCGGATGGATAGGCGCCCGTAGCTCAGCTGGATAGAGCATCCGCCTTCTAAGCGGATGGTCGCAGGTTCGAGTCCTGCCGGGTGCGCCATTTGGCGGTCAGGCAATTTGAGTAAGCAAAGCAATATGGTGGGCGTAGCTCAGTTGGTAGAGCACAGGATTGTGGCTCCTGGTGTCGTGGGTTCGATTCCCATCGTCCACCCCATATTCCAAAGCGCCAGGCCCAAAGCCTGGCGTTTTTGTTTTAGGCTGCAAAACCACGCGGACGTGGTGAAATTGGTAGACACACCAGATTTAGGTTCTGGCGCCGCAAGGTGTGAGAGTTCGAGTCTCTCCGTCCGCACCATCTTTACAAATCCTCCCGATTGCCGCCTGCTTCTAGGGTGACTTCTTCATATTGACCCTCTAGAATGCTTGGCCTTGATTCGGGGCCGGTTCGAGCCGGCTTATGTCTGTGCAACGAGGAATATCCATGCAAGTTTCTGTTGAAAGCACTTCTGCTCTTGAGCGTCGCATGACCGTCGGCGTACCCGTCGAGCGCATCGAGACTGAAGTCAACAAGCGTCTGCAACAGACTGCCCGTCGCGCCAAGGTTCCTGGCTTCCGTCCTGGCAAGGTGCCGATGAGCGTTATCCGTCAGCGTTACGAAGACGCCGCTCGTCAGGAAGCCCTGGGCGACCTGATCCAGGCTACCTTCTACGAAGCCGTGGTCGAGCAGAAGCTGAACCCGGCCGGCGCTCCGTCGGTTGAGCCGAAGTCCTTCGAGAAGGGCCAGGCACTGGAATACGTGGCCACTTTCGAAGTGTTCCCGGAGTTCGAGGTCACTGGCCTGGATGGCATTTCCATCGAGCGCCTGCAGGCTGACGTGGTTGATAGCGACGTCGATAACATGCTGGACATTCTGCGTAAGCAGAATACCCGCTTCGAAGCTGTTGAGCGTGCTGCCGAGAACGGTGACCAGCTGAACATCGACTTCGTTGGCAAGATCGACGGCGAAGCCTTCGCTGGCGGCAGCGCCAAGGGTACTCAACTGGTGCTGGGCTCTGGCCGCATGATTCCGGGCTTCGAAGATGCTCTGGTTGGTGCCAAGGCTGGTGAAGAGCGCGTGATCAACCCGACTTTCCCCGAGGATTACCAGAACCTCGATCTGGCCGGCAAGACCGCCGAGTTCACCGTTACCGTGAACGAGGTTTCCGCCCCGCAACTGCCTGAGCTGAACGACGAATTCTTCGCCCTGTTCGGTATCAAGGAAGGCGGTCTGGAAGGTTTCCGCGCCGAAGTCCGCAAGAACATGGAGCGCGAACTGCGCCAGGCCATCAAGTCCAAGGTCAAGAACCAGGTAATGGACGGTCTGCTGGCTGCCAACCCGGTCGAGGTGCCGAAGGCGCTGATCGGCAATGAAGTTGATCGCCTGCGCGTGCAAGCCGTTCAGCAGTTCGGTGGCAACATCAAGCCTGACCAACTGCCGGCCGAGCTGTTCGAAGAGCAAGCCAAGCGCCGTGTCGTGCTGGGCCTGATCGTCGCCGAAGTGGTCAAGCAGTTCGAGCTGAAGCCGGACGAAGCCCGCGTGCGTGAGCTGATCGAAGAGATGGCTTCGGCCTATCAAGAGCCCGAGCAAGTGGTTGCCTGGTACTACAAGAACGACCAGCAAATGAACGAAGTACGTTCGGTTGTACTGGAAGAGCAAGTTGTAGATACTGTTCTGCAGAAGGCCAACGTGACCGATAAAGCGGTTTCCTACGAAGACGCAGTCAAGCCGGCGGAAGCTCCTAAAGCCGACTGATCTCGTAACCTCGTTCGAGTACACCACCATAAGCCAGCCTCCGTGCTGGCTTATGTGTATTTGAGACATGACTATTAGGGAGTGAGCGCAAGACATGTCCCGCAATCCTTTTATGCAAAACATGCCTGAAATCCAGGCCGCTGGCGGCCTGGTGCCGATGGTCATCGAGCAATCCGCTCGTGGCGAGCGTGCCTACGACATCTATTCGCGCCTGCTCAAAGAGCGCGTGATCTTTCTGGTCGGCCAGGTCGAGGACTACATGGCCAACCTGATCTGCGCCCAGTTGCTGTTTCTGGAAGCAGAAAACCCGGACAAGGACATTCACCTGTACATCAACTCGCCGGGCGGTTCGGTGACGGCCGGTATGGCGATCTACGACACCATGCAGTTCATCAAGGCCGACGTGTCCACCACCTGCATCGGCCAAGCCTGCAGCATGGGTGCGTTCTTGCTGGCCGGTGGCGCCAAGGGCAAGCGTTTCTGCCTGCCGAACTCGCGCGTGATGATTCACCAGCCGCTGGGCGGCTTCCAGGGCCAGGCCTCGGATATCGAGATCCATGCCAAGGAAATTCTCTTCATTCGTGAGCGTTTGAACGAGTTGCTGGCTGAGCACACCGGGCAGAGCCTGGAAACCATCGAGCGTGATACCAACCGCGACAACTTCATGAGTGCGTCGCGCGCCGTGGAATATGGTCTCGTCGATGCTGTTCATGAAAAGCGTCAAATGCCGGTCTAGATGAGGCGCCGGCTACGGGCATTGTCAATGACGCGACCTGCGCCCTTGAAAATGCCCGCATTTGCCTTCATCTTGTGTTTCAAGCCTACCGTATTGGATTGATCGAATGACTGATACCCGTAACGGTGAGGACAACGGCAAACTGCTTTATTGCTCCTTCTGCGGCAAAAGCCAGCATGAAGTGCGCAAGTTGATCGCCGGTCCTTCCGTCTTCATCTGCGACGAATGCGTCGACCTGTGCAATGACATCATCCGCGAGGAGGTGCAGGAAGCACAGGCCGAGAGCAGCGCGCACAAACTCCCGGCACCCAAGGAAATCAGCTCCATCCTCGATCAGTATGTGATTGGTCAGGAGCGCGCCAAAAAGGTGCTGTCGGTAGCGGTGTACAACCACTACAAGCGTCTGAACCAGCGTGAGAAGAAAGACGATGTCGAGCTGGGCAAGAGCAATATCCTGCTGATCGGTCCGACCGGTTCCGGCAAGACCCTGCTCGCCGAAACGCTGGCGCGTCTGCTCAACGTACCGTTCACCATCGCCGATGCCACCACCCTGACCGAAGCCGGTTACGTGGGTGAGGACGTCGAGAACATCATTCAGAAACTGCTGCAGAAGTGCGATTACGATGTCGAGAAGGCCCAGATGGGTATCGTCTACATCGACGAGATCGACAAGATCTCGCGCAAGTCCGACAACCCGTCGATCACTCGTGACGTGTCGGGCGAGGGCGTACAGCAGGCGTTGCTGAAACTGATCGAAGGCACGGTCGCCTCGGTTCCGCCGCAGGGCGGGCGCAAGCATCCGCAGCAGGAGTTCCTGCAGGTCGATACGCGCAATATCCTGTTCATCTGCGGCGGTGCGTTCGCCGGTCTGGAGAAGGTCATTCAGGCGCGCTCCACCAAGGGTGGCATCGGTTTCGGTGCGGAAGTGCGCAGCAAGCAGGAAGGCAAGAAAATCGGCGAGTCTCTGCGTGAGGTCGAGCCGGACGATCTGGTCAAGTTTGGCCTGATTCCAGAATTCGTCGGTCGCCTGCCGGTGATCGCGACCCTGGAAGAGCTGGACGAGGCTGCGCTGGTGCAGATCCTTACCGAGCCGAAGAATGCGCTGACCAAGCAGTACGCCAAGCTGTTCGAGATGGAAGGCGTGGATCTGGAGTTCCGCTCCGATGCGCTGAAGTCCGTGGCGCAGAAGGCGCTGGAGCGCAAGACCGGTGCGCGTGGTCTGCGTTCGATTCTCGAGGGCATTCTGCTCGACACCATGTACGAGATCCCGTCCCAGCAGGACGTGAGCAAGGTGGTGATCGACGAGAGCGTCATCGAGGGATCGTCCAAGCCGCTGTTGATCTACGAGAACAGCGAGCCGCCGGCGAAGGCCGCGCCAGACGCCTGACGGCTGTTACACGATGCAAAGAAGGGGCCCTTTGGGCCCCTTCGCTTTTCTGGACATTGCGCTTGTTTTTTGTGGGAGCTACCCCCATCTTAAAAGCCAAGGGTAATCCCGCCTGTTTACGGCCCTTGGGCCGCTGCTGAGCCGAAATCATGAAGACAACCATCGAATTGCCTCTCCTGCCATTGCGCGATGTAGTGGTCTATCCGCACATGGTCATCCCGCTTTTCGTCGGGCGTGAGAAATCCATCGAGGCCCTTGAGGCCGCGATGACGGGCGACAAGCAGATTCTGCTGGTGGCCCAGAAGAACCCGGCCGTCGATGATCCGGATGATCAGGATCTGTATCGCGTTGGCACCGTTGCCACCGTCCTGCAACTGCTCAAGTTGCCCGACGGCACCGTCAAGGTGCTGGTCGAGGGTGAGCAGCGCGGCTCTATCGAGCGTTTTATCGAGCTCGATGATCATTGCCGGGCTGAAGTGCAGCTGATCGAGGAGGGCGAGACCGCCGAGCGCGAGTCGGAGGTCTTCACTCGCAGCCTGCTCAGTCAGTTCGAACAATACGTGCAGTTGGGCAAGAAGGTACCGGCCGAAGTGCTGTCCTCGCTCAACAGCATCGATGAGCCCAGTCGCCTGGTTGATACCATGGCCGCGCACATGGCGCTGAAGATCGAGCAGAAGCAGGAGATTCTCGAGATCACCGCGCTGTCCGCTCGCGTCGAGCACGTACTGGCGCTGCTGGATGCCGAGATCGACCTGCTGCAGGTCGAGAAGCGTATCCGTGGCCGCGTGAAGAAGCAGATGGAGCGCAGCCAGCGTGAGTACTACCTGAATGAGCAGATGAAGGCCATTCAGAAAGAGCTGGGCGATATCGATGAAGGCCACAATGAGCTCGATGAGCTGCGCAAGCGCATCGATAACGCTGGTCTGTCCAAGGAAGCGCTGACCAAGGCCAATGCCGAGCTGAACAAGCTCAAGCAGATGTCGCCGATGTCGGCCGAAGCCACGGTGGTGCGTTCCTACATTGACTGGCTGGTGAACGTGCCGTGGAAGGCCGAGAGCAAGGTTCGCCTGGATCTGGTGCGCGCCGAGAGCATCCTCGATGCCGACCATTACGGTCTGGAAGAGGTCAAGGAGCGCATCCTCGAGTATCTCGCCGTGCAGAAACGGGTGAAGAAGCTCAAGGGACCGGTGCTGTGCCTGGTTGGCCCACCCGGCGTGGGCAAGACCTCGTTGGCCGAATCCATCGCCACCGCCACCAACCGCAAGTTCGTGCGCATGGCCTTGGGTGGCGTGCGTGACGAGGCCGAGATTCGAGGTCACCGCCGCACCTACATCGGCTCGATGCCGGGGCGTTTGATTCAAAAAATGACCAAGGTTGGCGTGCGCAACCCGCTGTTCCTGCTCGACGAAATCGACAAGATGGGCCAGGACATGCGCGGCGACCCTGCGTCTGCTTTGCTTGAGGTACTCGACCCGGAGCAGAATCACAATTTCAACGATCACTACCTGGAGGTCGATTACGACCTGTCGGACGTGATGTTCCTGTGCACTGCCAACTCGATGAACATCCCCGGTCCGCTGCTGGATCGGATGGAAATCATCCGTCTGCCGGGCTACACCGAGGACGAGAAGGTCAATATCGCCATCAAGTATCTGGCGCCCAAGCAGATCAAGGCCAATGGCCTGAAGAAAGGCGAGGTGGAGTTCGAAGAGGCCGCGATTCGCGACATCATCCGCTACTACACCCGCGAAGCCGGCGTGCGTAGCCTGGAGCGTCAGATTGCCAAGGTCTGCCGCAAGGCGGTCAAGGAGCACATCACCGAGAAGCGCTTCCAGGTGGTGGTGACTGCTGATTCGCTGGAGCACTTCCTGGGCGTGCGCAAGCATCGCTACGGCCTGGCCGAGCAGCAGGATCAGATTGGTCAGGTGACCGGTCTGGCCTGGACTCAGGTGGGCGGCGAGCTGCTGACCATCGAGACCGCAGTGGTGCCCGGCAAGGGCGTGCTGATCAAGACCGGCTCGCTGGGTGATGTGATGGCCGAGTCCATGACGGCTGCCATGACGGTGGTGCGTAGTCGTGCCAAAAGCCTGGGAATTCCCGCTGATTTCAACGAGAAGCGCGACGTTCACATCCATATGCCCGAGGGTGCTACACCCAAGGATGGCCCGAGTGCGGGCATCGGTTTGTGCACGGCACTGGTGTCGGCACTGACCCAGATTCCGGTGCGGGCGGATGTGGCCATGACCGGGGAAATCACCCTGCGAGGTCAGGTGTTGGCCATCGGTGGTCTGAAGGAAAAGCTTCTGGCTGCGCATCGGGGTGGGATCAAGACTGTGATCATTCCCGAAGAAAATGTGCGTGATCTGAAAGAAATTCCGGAAAATATTAAACAAGACCTGCAGATTAAACCGGTTAAATGGATTGACGAGGTCCTGCAAATTGCGCTGCAATACGCCCCGGAGCCCTTGCCCGATGCGGCTCCCGAGATGGTTGCAACGGATGACAAGCGCGAGTCTGATTCCAAGGAGCGAATCAGCACGCATTAGCAGGGGGGCTTCCTTGACACAATTTTTGAGCCCTTGTTATAAAGCGGCTCTTATTGTGTCAGCAGGCCATCCAGCACCCGCTTTGCTTACACTAAAAATCAAGAAACAAACTCAACAGAAATAAGGGGACTTAGAGTGAACAAGTCGGAACTGATCGATGCCATCGCTGCATCTGCTGATATCCCGAAAGCTGTTGCTGGCCGCGCGCTGGATGCAGTGATTGAATCCGTCACTGGCGCTCTGAAGGCTGGTGATTCCGTCGTACTGGTTGGCTTCGGCACCTTCGCTGTCAAAGAGCGTGCTGCTCGCACTGGCCGCAACCCGCAGACCGGCAAGCCGATCAGCATCGCTGCTGCCAAGATCCCAGGTTTCAAAGCTGGCAAGGCTCTGAAAGACGCCGTCAACTAAGCGTCTTCCGGGTTTGCCTCGCCGTCAGGCTCTGTCTGGCGGCTGTTAGGAGGCAGAGCAGGTAGTCCTAGACTCTTCTGCACTGACCGCTTAACGCGTTACGAGAAGGCGCATCCAAGGATGCGCCTTTCTTCTATCTGGACATATTACCCACACTGCGCGGCTGGTGACTCTGTACAGTCGTTCTGGGGGAAGCATGCTGCAAAACATCAGGGACAATTCACGCGGTTGGATTGCCAAAATCATCATCGGCCTCATCGTCATGCTGATGGCCTTTACCGGTTTCGAAGCCATTGTCACGGGCACCAGCAACCGCAACAACGCGGCCGACGTGAACGGTGACACCATTACCCTCAACGAGCTCAGCCAGGCTGTTGAAATGCAGCGCCGTCAGCTGCTGCAGCAACTGGGTCGTGATTTCGATGCCTCTCTGCTCGATGACAAGCTGCTGCGTGAGGCTTCGCTCAAGGGCCTGATCGAGCGCAAGCTGCTGCTGCAGGCAGCTGGCGACGCTCATTTCGCCTTTTCGCAGGGATCGCTGGATCAGGTGATTCTGCAAACCCCCGAATTTCAGGTAGATGGCCGCTTCGATAGTGCGCGCTTCGACCAGGTCATTCGCCAGATGGGCTATACCCGCCTGCAGTTCCGTCAGATGCTGGAAGAGGAAATGCTGATCGGGCAGCTGCGTGCCGGTATCGGTGCCAGTAGCTTCGTTACCGAGCAGGAGGCGCGTGCGTTCGCCAATCTGGAGCGCCAGACCCGTGACTTCGCCAGCCACACCATCAAGGCCGACGGTGCTGCGATCGAGCTGAGCGATAGCGACGTCAAAGCCTATTACGACGAGCATGCCGGCGAATTCATGAGCCCCGAGCAAGTGGTGCTGGAGTATGTCGAGTTGGACAAGGACAGCTTCTTCGATCAGATCGAAGTCAGCGACGAAGACCTCAAGCCGTTGTACGAAAGCGAAATCGCCAACCTGGCTGAGCAGCGTCAGGCTGCACACATCCTGATCGAAGGCGATGACGAAGCGGCCCGCACCAAGATCAAAGAGATCAAGGCGCGCGTGGATGCAGGCGAAGATTTCGCCGCACTGGCCAAGGAATTCTCGCAGGATCCGGGGTCGGCTGCCGATGGCGGCGACCTGGGTTATGCCGGTCCGGGTGTATACGATCCGGCCTTCGAAAAGGCGCTCTACGCGCTGCAGCAGGGCCAGGTATCCGAGCCGGTGAAGAGCGAGTTCGGCTGGCACCTGATCAAGCTGCTCGGCGTTCAGTCGCCTGAAGTGCCCAGCTTCGACAGCCTCAAGGACAAGCTGGCGCGTGACTTCAAGGCGCAGCAGGTCGAGCAGCGTTTCGTCGAGGCGACCAAGCAACTGGAAGACGCCGCGTTCGAAGCATCGGACCTGGCGCAGCCGGCTCAGGAACTGGGGCTCGAACTCAAGACCAGCGAACCTTTCGGTCGTGAGGGTGGTGCAACGGGTATTACCGCCAACCGTCAGGTGCTGCAGGCTGCATTCAGCCCTGAGGTTCTGGAGGACGGCACCAACAGCCCGACCATCGAGCTGGATCCGAGCACCGTGGTTGTCGTGCGCGTGAAAGAGCACAACAAGCCCGAGCAACTGCCGCTGGAGCAAGTTGCCGCGAGCATTCGCGCTCATCTGCAGCAGGAGCGCGCCGCCGCTGCTGCCAAGGCTGAGGGCGAGAAGCAGTTGGCTGCTGCCGAGGCTGGTGAAGCGACAGGCGGTGATTGGCAGGTTCAGGAAGCCGCCACGCGCAGCCAGGACGGCATAGAGCCGAAGGTGCTGCAGGCGCTGTTCCGCATGCCCAAGCCAGCCAAGGCGGGTGAGCCGACCTTTGCCGGCGTGACGCTGAACAATGGTGACTACGTCGTGCTGCGCCTCGATGGTGTGAACGTACCGGAACAGGCACTGGCAGACGAAGAGCTTGCCATGTACCGCAACTTCCTGGCCTCGCGCGAGGGGCAACAGGACTTCGCGGCGCTGCGCAAGCAGCTTGAAGCCAGGGCCGACATCGAGCGATTCTGATCGCTGTTGGCTATGAAAAAGCCCCGCCTAGTGCGGGGCTTTTTCGTTTGCGCTCATAACAGCCATTCGATAGGCAGCCAAGACAGCAGGCGGATGCCCAGTTTCTTCAGCAGGCCCGCGCCGGGCTCGCTGTCCAGCCGGCGTTGCTCGCCATTTACCCGCTCAAGCCAGTAGATCTGGCCGTTTTCGTCCAGGCCCAGTTCGTAGGCGTTGGCCGGGATATCGCTTTCGAATGCCTGGCCAATGGCTGCTGCCAAGGGTGGGCTTTCGATGATGAAGCCCATCTCCGTGTTGAGGCGGGCCGAGCGAGGGTCGAAGTTGAATGAGCCGATGAAGACGCGCTGATCATCCAGGGCGAAGGTCTTCGCATGCAGGCTGGAGCCGGAGCTGCCGAATGGACCGGCCTTTTCCCGATGCTGGTCGTCTGCACCCAGGCGCATTTCATAGAGTTTGACGCCGCCTTCCAGCAGGGTGCGACGGTACTTGGCGTAGCCGGCATGGACGGGCGTCACGTCCGTTGCCTCCAGGGCATTGGTAAGAATGCGCACGTGCACGCCGCGCCGCACCATGGCGGTGAACATGTCGACACCGCTTTGGGTGGGGACGAAGTAGGGGGAGACCAGGTCGACCCGTGACGTGGGGGTGTCGAGCATGTTCGCCAGATCGCTGATCAAAAGCTCGCCGTCACTGGCCTCGCCAAGGCCCTTGGCAGGGTCGTCACTGACCAGTGTGGTCTTGCTCCATTGGAAACTCAGGTTCCTGTCCAGCAAGCGGGCAATGAAGTCGCTCTCGCGCAGGGCCTTCACATAGCCGCTGGCGGCAGGTGTCCGGGAAAGGTCTGCCGCAACATCGTGCAAACGCAGTGGGGTGCTCTGCGTGCGCGGCACGATCAACTCCAGCGGATAGCTGGACTCGCTGGCCCAGTAACGATCGAAATCGGCTGAGGTGTCGGCTACGACCGGTCCGATGGCCAGCGCATCGAGGTCGGCGAAAAGCACGCCCTCACTGGCATCGAAGTACTCGTCGCCGATGTTGCGCCCGCCGATGATGGTGGCCTGGTTGTCGACGGTAAGTGACTTGTTGTGCATGCGTCGGTTGGCACGAGGGAAATGGGTCAGGTAGCCCAGTATCTTGGCCTGGCGCAGGGAGAAGGGGTTGAACAGGCGCACTTCGATGTTGGGGTGCTGATCGAGGGTGCTCAGGATCTTGTCGAGGCCGGTGATGCCATTGTCATCGAGCAACAGGCGGACGCGAACGCCGCGCTCGGCTGCTCTGAGCAAGGCGTCGAGCAACAGGGTACCGGTTATGTCGTCGCGCCAGATGTAGTACTGCACGTCGAGACTACGCTCCGCCGTCTCGACCAGGAGCATGCGCGCCGCGAAGGCGTCACGAGCGTCCGCCAGTGTCAGGATGCCGGACAGGCCGGGATGAGCGTCTCGCTCACCGCTCAGCGCCTGTCCCAGCGTGGTATCGGCTGTTTCGGCCTGGGTGAAGGCGTGGCTCTCGCTGCGGCCATCCAGTGCTGGTAGCGCACAGCCTGTGACCAGGCTGCATAGCGCGGTGATCAGGCAGGTTCGCCACAGGCTTGTCGGGAGCATCGACTCATCTCTGTCCAGGTTCTAAGCTAGGACAACGCCAACCCAGATGCGTGCCTGTGTTGATTGAGGATGGGGCGAAAGGCGCTGGATACGTTCAGGATCGGCCCTGGCAAGATCTTCCGGATACGAAAACGCCGCAGTCCCGTGAGGGTTGCGGCGTTTTCGTTTTGGCGCGGGCGCCGTTCAGCAGAGGTTCTGGCCGATTAGATGCCAGGCGACTGACGATCAGTCTTCCATGGCACCCATGGCGGTGGTGTTGAAGCCGCCATCGACGTACATGATTTCACCGCTGATGCCCGAAGCGAGGTCTGAGCACAGGAAGGCACCGGCGTTGCCGACTTCCTCGATGGTGACGTTGCGGCGCAGCGGAGTCTGCTTCTCGTTGGCGGCCAGCATCTTGCGGAAGCTGGCGATGCCGCTGGCGGCCAGGGTGCGGATCGGGCCGGCGGAAATGGCGTTGACGCGGGTGCCTTCCGGGCCGAGGCTGCCGGCCAGGTAGCGAACGCCGGCCTCCAGGCTGGCCTTGGCCATGCCCATGACGTTGTAGTTGGGCATGGTGCGCTCGGCGCCCAGGTAGGAGAGGGTGAGCAGGCTGCCGTTGCGGCCTTTCATCATCTCGCGGCCGGCCTTGGCCAGGGCGACGAAGCTGTAGGCGCTGATGTCGTGGGCGATCTTGAAGCCTTCACGGGTGGTGACGTCGGTGAAGTCGCCGTTGAGCTGGTCGCCCGGAGCGAAGCCGACCGAGTGGACGATGCAGTCCAGGCCGTCCCATTTCTTGCTCAGCGCTTCGAATACCGAGGCGATTTCCTCGTCGCTGGCCACGTCACAAGGGAAGCACAGGTCGGCGTTGGAGCCCCAGCCGGCAGCGAAGTCTTCTACGCGGCCCTTGAGCTTCTCGTTCTGGTAGGTGAAAGCCAGCTCGGCACCTTCGCGGTGCATGGCCGCGGCGATGCCCGAGGCGATGGACAGTTTGCTGGCAACGCCAACGATGAGTACGCGCTTACCGGTTAGAAAACCCATTGTGCTATTCCTCTTCCTGTTTCAAGGATCAGTGAGCCGTTGCCGGGGCCAGAAAAGCGGCGTCCAGCAACTGCTGCGTATAAGGGTGTTGCGGTGCGTTGAAGATCGACTCGGCAGACCCCTGTTCGACCACCTGGCCCTGCTTGACCACCATCAACTGGTGGCTCAGCGCTCTGACTACCGCCAGATCATGGCTGATAAACAGATAGGTCAGGTTGTACTTGGCCTGCAAGCCGCGCAACAACTCCACCACCTGACGCTGCACCGTGCGGTCGAGCGCCGAAGTGGGCTCGTCCAGCAGGATCAGCGCCGGTTTCAACACCAGTGCCCGGGCAATGGCAATCCGCTGCCGTTGCCCGCCAGAAAACTCGTGGGGGTAGCGATGCCGCGTCTGCGGATCCAGCCCTACCTCCAAAAGCGCGTCGATGATGGCTTGCTCCTGCTCCGCCTCGTCGCCCATACCGTGAATGCGCAGACCTTCACCGACGATCTGGCTCACTGACATACGTGGGCTCAGGCTGCCGAAGGGGTCCTGAAACACCACCTGCATCTGCCGCCGCAGCGGGCGTACTTCCTGCTGGCTGAGGCCCTGCAGCTGCTGGCCCTGGAAGCGGATATCACCGCGGCTGGCGAGCAGCCGCAGAATGGCCATGCCCAGGGTGGATTTACCGGAACCACTTTCGCCGACGATGCCCAGGGTCTGGCCCTGAGGCAGGCTGAAGTTGATGCCGTCCACCGCTTTGACATGATCCACCGTCCGGCGCAGCAGGCCCTTCTTGATCGGGAACCATACGCGCAGGTCGTCCACTTCCAGCAACGGCTGGCCCGCGGGGTTGGCCGCAGGGTCGCCGCTGGGCTCGGCACCGAGCAGTTCCTTGGTGTAGGGATGCTGCGGAGCCTGGAACAATTCTTCACACGACGCCTGTTCGACGATGCGACCGCGCTGCATGACACATACGCGATGGGCAATTCTGCGAACCAGGTTGAGATCGTGGCTGATCAGCAGCAGCGACATGCCCAGGCGCGCCTGCAGATCCTTGAGCAATTCGAGGATTTTCAGCTGTACGGTGACGTCCAGCGCAGTGGTGGGTTCGTCGGCGATCAGCAGTTGCGGCTCATTGGCCAGGGCCATGGCGATCATCACGCGCTGACGCTGGCCACCGGACAACTCATGGGGGTAGGCCTTCAGGCGCTTCTTCGGTTCGGGGATGCCGACCAGCTCCAGCAGCTCGAGGGTGCGCGCGCTGGCGGCCTTGCCGCGCAGACCCTTGTGCAGGGCGAGCACCTCGTTGATCTGCTTCTCGATACTGTGCAAGGGGTTGAGCGAGGTCATCGGCTCCTGGAAGACCATGGCGATGCGATTGCCACGAATGCCGCGCAGACGGCCTTCGCCGAGCTTGAGCAGGTCCTCGCCGGCGTAGTCGATGCTGCCATGCGGATGGCGGGCGAGCGGGTAGGGCAGCAGGCGCAGGATCGAGTGCGCCGTGACCGATTTGCCCGAGCCGCTCTCGCCAACCAGGGCCAGGGTTTCGCCTTTGTGAATGTCGAAGCTGACGCCGTCGACCACGCGCTGGCACTGCTGGCCCATGACGAACTCGACGGCCAGGTCGCGAACTTGCAGCAGGGTTTCGTTCTGGCTCATGTCATTTCCTCGGGTCGAAGGCATCGCGGGCGGCTTCGCCGATGAATACCAGCAGGCTCAGCATGATCGCCAGCACGGCGAATGCACTGATGCCCAGCCAAGGCGCCTGCAGGTTGCTCTTGCCCTGGGCGACCAGCTCGCCGAGCGACGGCGCGCCGGGCGGCAGGCCGAAGCCAAGGAAGTCCAGAGCGGTCAGGGTGCCGATGGCGCCGGTGAGGATGAAGGGCATGAAGGTCATGGTCGAGACCATGGCATTGGGCAGGATATGGCGGAACATGATCGCCCCGTTGCCCATGCCCAGCGCCCGAGCCGCCCGCACGTACTCGAGGTTGCGGCCGCGAAGGAATTCGGCGCGCACCACGTCGACCAGGCTCATCCAGGAAAACAGCAACATGATGCCCAGCAGCCACCAGAAGTTCGGTTGCACGAAGCTGGCGAGGATGATCAGCAGGTAGAGCACCGGCAGGCCCGACCAGATTTCCAGGAAACGCTGGCCGAGCAGGTCGACCCAGCCGCCGTAGAAGCCCTGTAGCGCACCGGCGATCACCCCGATCACCGAGCTGGCCAGGGTCAGGATCAGGGCGAACAGCACCGAGATGCGGAAGCCATAGATCACCCGTGCCAGCACGTCACGGCCCTGGTCATCGGTGCCCAGCCAGTTCTGCGCCGAAGGTGGTGCGGGGGCCGGCACTTCCAGATCGTAGTTGATGCTGGAGTAGCTGAAGGGGATCGGCGGCCAGATCATCTTGCCGTCCTTTGCCGCGATCAGGTCCTGGATGTATGGGCTCTTGTAGTTGGCTTGCAGCGGAAATTCGCCGCCGAACACGGTTTCCGGGTAGCGCTTGAGCACCGGGAAATACCATTGCCCGTCGTAACGCACGGCCAGTGGCTTGTCGTTGGCGATCAGTTCGGCGCCCAGGCTCAGGCCGAACAGCAGGAGGAACAGCCACAGTGACCACCAGCCGCGTTTGTGCGCCTTGAAGCGGTCGAGGCGGCGTCGGTTGAGGGGGGAGAGTTTCATGCTCAGCCCTCCCTGCTTTCGAAGTCGATGCGAGGATCGACCAGGGTGTAGGTAATGTCACCGATCAATTTCACGACCAGCCCCAGCAAGGTGAAGATGAACAGGGTGCCGAACACCACCGGATAGTCGCGGTTGATCGCCGCCTCGAAGCTCATCAGGCCCAGGCCGTCGAGGGAAAAGATCACCTCGATCAGCAGGGAGCCGGTGAAGAAGATGCCGATGAAGGCGGCGGGGAAGCCGGCGATGATCAGCAGCATGGCGTTGCGGAACACATGACCGTAAAGCACGCGGTGATTGGTCAGGCCCTTGGCGCGGGCGGTCACCACATACTGTTTGTTGATCTCGTCGAGAAAGCTGTTCTTGGTCAGCAGGGTCAGGGTGGCGAAGTTGCCGATCACCAGCGCAGTGACTGGCAGCACCAGGTGCCAGAAATAATCGAGAATCTTGCCGCCTAGGCTGAGTTGTTCGAAGTTGTTCGAGGTCAGCCCGCGCAGCGGGAACCAGTCCCAGTAGCTGCCACCGGCGAACAACACGATGAGCAGGATGGCGAAGAGGAAGGCCGGAATGGCGTAGCCGATGATGATCGCTGAACTGGTCCAGACATCGAAGGCACTGCCATGGCGGGTGGCCTTGGCGATGCCCAGGGGGATGGAGACCAGATACATGATCAGGGTGCTCCACAGGCCAAGCGAGATCGAGACCGGCATCTTTTCGATGATCAGGTCGATGACCTGCGCATCGCGGAAGAAACTGGAGCCGAAATCCAGTTGCGCGTAGTTCTTGAGCATGATCCAGAAACGTTCCGGCGCCGACTTGTCGAAGCCGTACATCTTCTCGATTTCCTTGATCAGCTGCGGGTCGAGGCCCTGGGCGCCGCGATAGTTGGAGCCGGCCACCGAGACCTCGGCGCCACCACCGGCGATGCGGCTGGTGGCGCCCTCGAAGCCCTCCAGCTTGGCGATCATCTGCTCGACCGGGCCGCCAGGCGCGGCCTGGATGATGATGAAGTTGATCACCAGAATGCCGAACAGGGTTGGGATGATCAGCAGCAGGCGGCGCAAGATATAGGCCAGCATGTTATTGCTCCGCCTGTTCTGCGGCTGGTTGCTGGGCCTCGTTTGGCTGCTCCAGGCCTGGGCGTACCCACCAGGTGTGCAGGCCGATGTCGTAGAGCGGCGTCACCTTCGGATGCTCGAAGCGGTTCCAGTAGGCAACACGCCAGGTCTTGATATGCCAGTTGGGGATCACGTAGTAGCCCCACAGCAATGCGCGATCCAGCGACCGGGTGTGGGCGATCAGGTTCTGCCGCGAGTCGGCGTTGATCAGCCCTTCGACCAGTTGGTCGATGGCCGGGTCTTTCAGGCCGATGTAGTTACGGCTGCCCGGGTTGTCGGCGCTGGAGGAGTGCCAGTATTCACGCTGTTCGTTGCCCGGCGAGTTGGACTGGCCGAAACCGCCGACGATCATGTCGAAATCACGCGAGCGCAGGCGGTTGATGTACTGCGAAACGTCGACCCGGCGGATCACCATCTCGATGCCGAGGTCGGCCAGGTTGCGCTTGAAGGGCAGCAGCACGCGCTCGAACTCGGTCTGCGCGAGCAAGAATTCGAAACTGACCGGCTGGCCATTGGCGTCGAGCATGTGATCGCCATCGATGCGCCAGCCGGCCTGCTGCAGCAACTGATAGGCGCGGCGCTGCTGTTCGCGGATGATGCCGCTGCCGTCGGTGACCGGCACGCGGAATTCTTCGTTGAACACTTCGGCTGGAACCTTGCCGCGCAGCGGTTCGAGGATCGCCAGTTCGTCTTCGCCAGGCAGCCCCCGCGAGCCCAGTTCGGAGTTGTCGAAGTAGCTGCGGGTGCGGATGTAGGCGCCGTTGAACAGGCGCTTGTTGGCCCATTCGAAGTCGAACAGCAGGCCCAGCGCCTCACGCACGCGGCGATCCTGGAACTGTGGGCGGCGGGTGTTGAAGATGAAGCCCTGCATCCCTGTCGGGTTGCGATTCTGGATTTCTTCCTTGATCAGCTGGCCATTGGCGACCGCCGGGGTGTTGTAGGCAGTGGCCCAGTTCTTCGCGCTGGTTTCCAGCCAGTAGTCGAACTGGCCGGCCTTGAGCGCCTCCAGGGCCACGGTGTTGTCGCGGTAGTAGTCGATCTGGATGGTGTCGAAGTTGTAGAAGCCACGGCTCACCGGCAAGTCCTTGGCCCACCAGTCCTTGACCCGCTCGTAGCGGATGCTGCGGCCGGGCTGGACGCGACCGACCTTGTACGGACCACTGCCCAGCGGCACGTCCAGGTTGCTCTTGCTGAAGTCGCGCTCGGCCCACCAGTGTTTGGGCAGAATCGGCAGTTGGCCAACGATCAACGGCAACTCGCGATTGCCGGCATGCTTGAACACGAAGCGCACGCTGTGCGGCGACTCAACTTCCACCTGGGCGACGTCGGCGTAGTAGCCACGATACATCGGTGCGCCTTTTTCCATCAGCGTATCGAAGGTGAACTTCACGTCTTCGGCGGTGATCGGCGTGCCGTCGTGAAAGCGCGCTTCCTTGCGAATCAGAAAGCGTACCCAGGCATTGTCGGGCGCCTTCTCGATCTTCTCGGCTACCAGGCCATAGGCGGTGAAGGGCTCATCCATGCTCTGTACGGCCAGGGTGTCGTAGATCAGGTTGATCTCGTCGGCGGACACGCCTTTGCTGATGAACGGGTTGAGGCTGTCGAAGCCACCGAAGCCCGCCTCGCGAAAGGTGCCGCCCTTGGGGGCGTCGGGGTTGGTGTATTCGAAATGGGTGAAATTGGCGGGGTATTTGGGCGGCTCGTCATAGAGCGTGACGGCGTGCTTGGGGGCGGCGAAGGCCAGGCCGGCGAGGCCGAGCAGAATGAGGCTGCTACCGTGAAGCAGGAAACTGCGCAGCGGGTGGGTCATCGAGGGTTCTCCGTTGGCTTCAGCCACCAGGTGCGCAGGCCCAGCGTGTAGGGCGGCGTGGTGACGAAGGCGAACCGGTTGCGGTACGCCAGGCGGTGATAATTGATGTACCAGTTGGGAATGCTGTAGTGCTGCCAGAGCAGGACCCGGTCGAGGGCGCGAGCGGCGGCGATCTGCTCGTCGCGGGTCTGCGCCGAGAGCAGCTTGTCGATCATTTCGTCGACCACCGGATCGTTGACGCCTGCGTAGTTCTTGCCGCCCTTGACGTTAACCTGACTGGAATGGAAATACAGCGATTGCTCCAGGCCCGGGCTGAGGGTTTGCGGCAGGGTCAGCAGAATCATGTCGTAGTCGAACTGGTCGAGGCGTTGCTTGTACTGGGCGCGGTCGACAGTGCGCAGGTTGGCTTGTATGCCGATGCTGGCAAGGTTGGCGGTATAGGGCTGGAGAATGCGTTCGAGGCTGGGGTTGACCAGCATGATCTCGAATTCGAGACGTTGGCCTCGGGCATTGCGCAGTTCCTGGCCGACGGGTTTCCAGCCGGCTTCGGCCAATAGACCGAGGGCGCGACGCAAGGTTTCCCGCGGGATGCCGCGCCCATCGGTTACCGGCTGTTTCGGCGCCTCGGTAAACAGGCGCGCGGGCAGTTTGTCGCGATGCGGTGACAGCAGCAGCCATTCCGCACCCTCGGGCTTGCCGGTGGCCGAGAACTCGCTGTTGGGGTAATAGCTGGCGGCGCGCATGTAGGCGTTGTTGAACAGGGTGCGATTGGTCCACTCGAAATCGAACATCAGCCCCAGCGCTTCGCGCACCCTGCGGTCGCTGAATATCTCACGGCGCGTGTTCATGAACAGCGCCTGGGTCTGGGTCGGGATCTGGTGCGGTATCTCGGCGCGAACCACGTCACCACGGGTCACGGCCGGAAAGCGATAACCGTTGCTCCAGTTCTTTGCCTGATTCTCGATGTAGAAATCGAATTCGCCGGCCTTGAAGGCTTCGAAGGCGACGTGGTTGTCGCGGTAGAACTCCACTTCGATACGGTCGAAGTTGTACTTGCCGCGATTGACCGGCAGGTCCTTGCCCCACCAGTCCTTCACCCGTTCGAACACCAGGCGGCGGCCCGGCACCACCTGGACGATGCGATAGGGCCCGCTGCCCAGTGGCGCATCGAAGGTGGTGCTCTTGAAGTCGCGGTCCTTCCAGTAGTGCTGCGGCAACACCGGTAGTTCACCCAGGCGCAGGATCAGCAGCGGGTTGCCGGCGCGCTTGAAGACGAAGCGGATGCGATGACGGCCAAGAATGTCGACGCGCTTCACTTCCTGCAGGTTGGTGCGGTATTGCGGGTGGCCGTCACTGCGTAGCAGGCGATAGGAAAACGCCACGTCGTAGGCTGTGATGGGTTTGCCGTCGTGAAAGCGTGCTTCCGGTCGCAGGTTGAACACCACCCAGCTGCGGTCCTCGCTGTATTCGACGCTTTTGGCGATCAGGCCGTAGCTCGAAGCCGGCTCATCACCCGAAGGGTCATAGGCGCCGGTGCCGACCATCAGGGGTTCGTTCAGCTCGTTGGCGCCATATTGCAGGAAGTGCGCTGTGCTGATCGGACTGCTGCCCTTGAAGGTGTAGGGGTTGAGCGTATCGAATGTGCCGGACGCCATGATGCGCAACGTGCCACCTTTGGGCGCATCGGGGTTGACCCAGTCGAAATGACTGAAGCTGGCGGGGTACTTGAGTGTCCCGAACTGGGCGTAGCCGTGGCTCTCGCTGATAGTCGCAGAGGCGGGAAAGCTCAAGGCCAGGCTGAGGAACAGCAGTAGGAGGGGACGCATCGGGCGTGAGATCCGATCCATGGCGGCGTTTGGGCTTCTGGGGCGGTACAGTAACAGCTTGTATCGGCAGGAAAAAGAGTGCCGTGGCGGGCGGTCGCCCGTGACGCTTTGGCATACACTTGCAGCAGACGTCACGAGGGCACGAACTTTGTCGGAACATAGCCATGGTCTGCAGTCATGGATTGATCGCTTCAACCAAGCCGAACTGCCCGCGCTGGCCTCGGTGGTACAGGATCTACAGCGCCTGGCGCAGCAGGAGTCTGCCTCGGTACAGCAACTGGCCGATGTGTTACTGCGTGATGCCGCGCTGACCTCCAAGGTGCTGCGGGTGGCCAACAGCGTTTATTACAACCCCTCGCAAGAAGCCATCAAGACCATTTCGCGGGCCATCGTGCTGATCGGTTTCGACAACGTTCGGCTGATCTGTCTTTCCGTCAGTCTGATCGACGGTTTGCTTACCCGCGCGCCACGTGAACAACTGCAGACGCTGCTCGCGCGTTCCTTTCACGCTGCCGTGCAGGCACGCAACATGGCCAGCTATGTGATTGCCGGGCATGCCGAAGAGGTGTTCATCGCGGCGTTGCTGCATCACCTGGGCGAGCTCGCGTTCTGGGGCTGTGGCGGGGCGCAGGCCGACGAGCTGGCCGCTGCTCTTGAGCGCCCGGGTGTCGATGCCGATGAGGCCGTGCGCGAAATACTCGGTACCAGCTTCCGGCAACTGACCCAGGCACTGCTGAAAAGCTGGAGTCTGGGTGAGACCGCCAGCCTGGCACAGGCCGGCGCCAGCCCTCATGATCCGGCGGCTTATGCGGTACAGCTGGGAGTGCGCATCAGCGAGGCAGCGCTCGAAGGCTGGGACTGCGCGGAGATGGACAGTGCTATGGGCAAGGTGGCCGCCTTTATCGGTCTGGCGCCGGAAGAAGCCCTGCAGCAGGTGTTGGCCAGCGCAGACGAGGCGGTCAAGGTCGCCTCGACCTTCGGTGCCAGCAAGCTTTGCAAGCTGATCCCCAGCACTGACCCCGAGCATATTCGTCAACAGCAGGAGGCGCGCCGCACGCAGTTGTTGCAGCCGGATCTGCTGGTGATGCAGCAGGCCCTGCAGGATCTCGGGTTGATGGTCAGTGCCAGAGCCGACGTCGGTTTGGTGCTCGATACCCTGTTGCAAGGTCTGCACCGCGGCGCCGGCCTGGAGCGGGTGATGCTCACGGTGCTGGCCGATGGGCAAAGCCGCTTTCGCGCCAAGCGGGTGATAGGTGAGAAGACTCAGCACTGGCTGGAGGACTTCGTGCTGCCGGCCGAACAGGCGGAGCAGCCGCATATCTTCAGTTATGCGTTGCGCCATCGTGAGGCGATCTGGATGGGCGTGCCCGCCAGCTACAACCTGGCCGAGCTGGTGACCCAGCCAATTCGACGCAGCCTCGGCGGCGGCATGTTCTTCATCGCACCGATCCTCGCCGGTACGCGGGAGATCGGGGTGCTCTATGCCGACAGTCGATTGTCCGGGCGAGCGCTACGGCATGAGCAGTTCGTGGCGTTTCAGCGCTTCACGCAACTGACCGGCCGCTGCCTGGAAGCGATCAGCAAGCGCTGATCAGGGCAGGTAGAGGGTCAGCATTTCGCCTGGGCGCAGGGTTTCGGTGCGCGGATTCCAGGCTTGCAGGCGCTTGAGGTCGATCTTGAAGCGCTTGGCGATTACGTACAGCGAATCGCCGTGCTGCACGCGGTAGTAGGTGGCCTTGTCGCGCGCGCGCGAGCTGCTGCGAGTGTTGCTGGCGACCTGCGCGCCGTTATCTGCCGCCGCCAGACTGAGCACCTGGCCGACTTTCAGCTGATTGCCTTGCAGCTTGTTCCAGCGCTTCAGGTCATGCACCGCGACCTGGTTGGCGCGAGCGATCTGCCACAGGCTGTCGCCGTTCTTCACCTGATAGGTGCGCCTGCTCGTGCTCTGGGCGACGTTACGCTGTTGATACAGCGGCTCGCTCGGCTGGGCGCCGGGTTTGCCCGGAATGGTCAGCTCCTGGCCGATGCTCAGGTTGTTGCTGCTCAGGCGGTTGACGTCCTTGAGCATGCTGACGGTCAGGTGATTGCGATTGGCAATGGCATGCAGGCTGTCGCCGGAGCGTACGGTATAGGTCTGCCAGTCGACCAGCTCCTGTGGCTTCATCAGGGCCAGGTTGGCGCTGAGCATTTCCGCCTTGTCGGTCGGTACCAGCAGGTGCTGCGGGCCATCCAGGGTGATGCCGCGCTTGTAGGCGGGGTTCAGTTGCAGCAGTTCCTCTTCATCCAGGTCAGCCAGCTTGGCCACGCGGGACAGGTCCATGTGTTGCTTGATGGCGATCTGTTCGAAGTAGGGCGCGTCAGCGATCGGCGCCAGGTTCACGCCGTAGGCCTCGGGGGTGAGGATCACCTGCGACAGCGCCAGCAGCTTGGGCACGTAGTCTTCGGTTTCCTTGGGCAGCGACAGGTTCCAGTAGTCGCTGGGCAGGCCGAGCTTCTCGTTGCGCTCGATGGCGCGGCTGACGCGGCCTTCGCCGGCGTTGTAAGCAGCCAGGGCAAGCAGCCAGTCACCATTGAACATCTCGTGCAGGCGACTGAGGTAGTTGAGTGCAGCCTGAGTCGACGCGGTGACGTCACGGCGGCCGTCGTACCAGTTGGTCTGACGCAGGTTGTAATGGCGGCCGGTGGACGGGATGAACTGCCAGAGACCGACGGCATGCGCCGACGAATAAGCCTGCGGGTCGTAGGCGCTTTCGATGACCGGCAGCAGCGCCAGCTCCATCGGCATGTCGCGCTCGGCCAGGCGCTCGACGATGTAGTGGATATAAGGTGCGCTGCGTTCGCTGACGGTGTTGACGTGTTTGGGATTGCTGGCGTACCAGAGGCGCACGCGTTCGATACGCGGGTTGATGCCGATTTCATCCTGCAGCTTGAAACCGTCGCGCACCCGTTCCCAGATATCGCTGTATTCGCGTGGCTTGGTTGGGTTGCTGAGCCACTCGGGCTCACGCTCCAGGCCGACCGCGCGCGAGGTGTCGGTCGCCTGATCCGGGGTGTCGCTGGGGAGGCTCTGACAGCCGGCCAGGATCATGCTGCACATCACCGCGAGCGCTCGAGCGCCTCGCGCCAATGCCTTTATATTCAATGGCTTGCGTGATATTGAAGGCATTGGGTGAGGTGTATGTCCCGGCGAAAAGATCGGGCGATTCTAGGAACCGGGCCGGGGGTGGTCAAGTTTTCGCCAGTTTTTTGCGGGCCTGTCGACCTTTTCCTCAGCCGCTAAAAAGTGTCCTTCCAGGCACGCAGACTAGCGAATACGGCGCTTGGCTCGCACGATTGCCGGTCGTCGCGTCCCTCGGTCGCAGCGACGATAGACGGCTCGCTGGCGCGCAGGAAGGGGTTGGTGGCCAGCTCCAGTTCGATGGTCGACGGCAGGCTGATACGTCCTTCTTCGCGCCAGCGGGTCACTTCGGCCAGGCGCTCGTTCAGCTGCTGGTTGTCTGGCTCCACGGCATGGGCAAAGCGCAGATTGCTCAAGGTGTATTCATGGGTGCAATACACCCGCGTGCGAGCGGGCAGGGCCGCCAGGCGGCTCAGGGATCGATGCATCTGTTGCGGGGTCCCCTCGAACAGGCGACCGCAGCCGCCTGCGAACAGGGTGTCGCCGCAGAACAGCAGGTTCTGCTCGGCATGGTAGAAGGCGATATGACCGAGGGTGTGACCAGGCACGGCCATGACCTTGAGGCGCAGACCCAGCACTTCGATCTCGTCGTCATCGTTCAGGTCGATATCACGCGCGGGGATCTTTTCCGCCGCCGGGCCGGCGACACGTGCGCCGCTGGCTTTTTTCAGCGTTTCGACGCCGCCGACGTGATCGAAGTGGTGATGAGTGATCAAGATATCACTGAGCGTCCAGTCAGGATGGGCTTGCAGCCAGGCCAGGACAGGCGCCGCATCACCGGGATCGACCACCGCGCAGCGCCTGCTGCGGGCGTCTTGCAGCAGCCAGATATAGTTGTCATTGAAGGCAGGTAGCGCGTCGATCTGGATCATTGCGGGTCGCTAAGCGGGTGATAAAGGTGCATCTTAGACACGACATGCGGAACCTGTCATGTGGAGGCAGCGATGACTGATCAGGCATTCGCCCAGGCCGATCCTGAGTGGCTCAAGCTTGTGGGTGAGGCGCGCCAATGGCTGGCCGGGCCGCTCGGGCAGCTGTTGCTGGAAGAGGAGCGGCGCTTGCTGGAGGAAGAGCTGGCGCGTTTTTTTGGCGGCTATCTGGTGAGCTACGGGCCTGGTGCCGAAGGGCCGCCCAAGGCCGGGCAGATCCAACACAACGTGCGCCTCGGCGCGCCAATGCCCGGTGTGCAGATCGTCTGCGAGGAGCAATCCTGGCCACTGGGTGAGCACGCCGCCGACGTTGTGGTGTTGCAGCATGGCCTGGATTTCAGCCTGTCGCCCCATGGCCTGTTGCGTGAGGCGGCGCGCAGCGTAAGGCCTGGCGGGCATCTGTTGATTCTGGGGATTCATCCCTGGAGTACCTGGGGCGTACGTCGCCTGTTCGCCCAGGATGGTCTGGCCAAGGCGCGCTGTATTGCCCCGAGCCGTGTCACGGACTGGCTCAGCCTGCTGGGCTTTGCGTTGGAGAAACGCCGGTTCGGGTGCTATCGTCCGCCGCTCGCGTCGCTGGCCTGGCAAATGCGTCTGCGCCGAATGGAGCGCTGGGGCGACGCCTGGCAGCTGCCGGGCGCCGGTTTTTACCTGCTGGTGGCGCGCAAGCTGGTAGTCGGTTTGCGCCCGCTGCGGCAATCGCGCCGTGAGCCGATGGGCAAGCTGCTGCCGATGCCGGTGGCCAAGGTCAGCCGGCGTGATCTCGATAACTGAGGGCCATGTTCCCGGTTAGTCAATTCTGTTCAGAGCTTATGAATGTCCGAAACCGATGATGTGGTGATCTACACCGACGGCGCCTGCAAAGGCAATCCTGGTCCTGGTGGCTGGGGCGCGCTGCTGGTCTACAAGGGCGTGGAAAAGGAACTCTGGGGCGGCGACCCCAACACCACCAACAACCGGATGGAGCTGATGGCCGCGATTGCCGGCCTGATCGCGCTGACGCGGCCTTGTACGGTCAAGCTGGTGACCGACTCGCAATATGTAATGAAGGGCATCCAGGAATGGCTGCCGAACTGGAAGAAGCGCGGCTGGAAAACGGCTTCTAAAGAGCCGGTGAAGAATGCCGACCTCTGGCAGAAGCTGGATGAGGAAGTCAATCGTCATCAGGTGAGCTGGCAGTGGGTGCGCGGGCATACCGGACACCCTGGCAACGAGCGAGCCGACCAGTTGGCCAATCGGGGGGTCGACGAGGTGCGCTCGGCGCGTTGAGCTGTGGCGCGCGAGCTGAGTTAAGATGCCGTGCTTGAATGTGCGACAACCCGGATAGATGAGAGAGGCAAGGCGTGACAACCGATAACACCGTCAAGCGCTACGTGGTGCTGGATACCGAAACCACCGGCATGCCGGTCACCGACGGGCACCGTATCATCGAGATCGGTTGTGTCGAGTTGCTGGGGCGGCGCCTGACCGGGCGTCACTTTCACGTCTACCTCAACCCGGATCGCGAGATCGACGAAGGCGCCATCGCGGTTCACGGCATCACCAACGAATACGTAGCCGACAAGCCGCGCTTCAGGGAAGTCGCCGATGAGTTCTACGAATTCATCAAGGGCGCCCAGCTGATCATCCACAACGCGGCGTTCGACGTTGGCTTCATCAACAACGAGTTCGCCCTGCTGGGGCAGAGCGAGCGCGCCGACGTCAGCGACTATTGCTCGGTGCTCGATACCCTGATGATGGCGCGCGAACGCCATCCGGGGCAGCGCAACAGCCTGGACGCACTGTGCAAGCGTTACGGCGTCGACAACTCCAACCGCGAACTGCACGGCGCCTTGCTCGACTCGGAGATTCTGGCCGACGTCTACCTCGCGATGACGGGTGGGCAGACCAACCTGTCTCTGGCCGGTGAAGGCTCCGATGGCGATGGCAGCGGGCGTCAGCAGGCCACTCCGATCCGCCGCCTGGACGCTTCGCGCCCGCGCACGCGGGTCATTCGCGCCAACGAGGACGAGCTCGCGGCGCACATGGCGCGCCTGGCAGTGATCGAGAAATCCGCTGGCGGCCCGTCGTTGTGGGCGCAGCTGGAAAAAGCGCCCGAATAACCGAACAGCGCAATTGCGACCTTTTCTTATAGCGTGATGCACAGGGGGTTCCGCCCATTAGGGGGAGCCTCTAACCTGAGCTGATGGGCAGGCCAGGCCTGCCAGCCTTCAGGACGTCACAATGTATAAAGATCTCAAGTTTCCCGTCCTAATCGTGCATCGCGACATCAAGGCCGACACCGTGGCCGGTGATCGTGTGCGCGCCATCGCTCAGGAACTCACCCAGGACGGTTTCAGTATTCTGCCCACGGCCAGCGCCGCCGAAGGGCGTATCGTTGCCTCCACTCATCACGGCCTGGCCTGCATTCTGGTGGCGGCCGAAGGCGCGGGGGAGAACAGCCGGCTGCTGCAGGACATGGTCGAGCTCATCCGCGTGGCGCGGGTACGGGCGCCGCAACTGCCGATCTTCGCCCTTGGCGAACAGGTCACCATCGAGAATGCGCCGGCCGAGGCCATGGCCGATCTCAACCACCTGCGTGGCATCCTCTACCTCTACGAAGACACCGTGTCCTTCCTGGCCCGGCAGGTGGCGCGCGCGGCGCACAACTACCTCGACGGTCTGTTGCCGCCGTTCTTCAAGGCGCTGGTGCAGCACACTGCGCAATCCAACTACTCCTGGCACACACCCGGCCATGGCGGGGGCGTGGCCTACCGCAAGAGCCCGGTAGGGCAGGCCTTTCACCAGTTCTTTGGCGAGAACACCCTGCGTTCCGACCTGTCGGTATCGGTACCGGAGCTGGGCTCGCTGCTCGATCACACCGGGCCGTTGGCCGAGGCTGAGGCACGTGCGGCGCGCAACTTTGGCGCCGACCACACCTTCTTCGTGATCAACGGCACCTCGACGGCGAACAAGATCGTCTGGCATTCGATGGTCGGTCGCGACGACCTGGTACTGGTGGATCGCAACTGCCACAAGTCGATCCTGCACTCGATCATCATGACGGGCGCCATTCCGCTTTACCTGTGCCCGGAGCGCAATGAGCTGGGCATCATCGGGCCGATTCCGCTCTCCGAGTTCAGTCGCGAGTCGATCCAGGCGAAGATCGACGCCAGCCCACTGGCGCGTGGCCGCGCGCCCAAGGTCAAGCTGGCGGTGGTGACCAACTCCACTTACGACGGGCTCTGTTACAACGCCGGGATGGTCAAGCAGGCCCTTGGTGATTCGGTCGAAGTGCTGCACTTCGACGAGGCCTGGTATGCCTACGCCGCGTTCCACGAGTTCTACGCCGGCCGCTACGGCATGGGCACCCAGTGCGACGAACAGTCACCGTTGGTGTTCACCACCCATTCCACGCACAAGCTGCTGGCGGCCTTCAGTCAGGCCTCGATGATTCATGTGCAGGATGGCGGCCAGCGTCAGTTGGACCGCGACCGTTTCAACGAAGCCTTCATGATGCATATCTCTACCTCGCCGCAGTACGGCATCATCGCCTCGCTGGACGTGGCCTCGGCGATGATGGAGGGCCCGGCCGGGCGTTCGCTGATTCAGGAGACGTTCGACGAAGCGCTGAGCTTCCGTCGTGCCCTGGCCAATGTGCGGCGCAACCTGAGTGCCGAGGACTGGTGGTTCAGCATTTGGCAGCCGGGTGAGGCCGATGGTGCCGACAGTCTGTCGACCGCTGATTGGGTGCTGCAGCCCGATGCCGACTGGCACGGTTTCGGCGAAGTGGCCAACGATTATGTGCTGCTCGATCCGATCAAGGTCACTCTGGTGATGCCGGGCCTCAACGCGGCCGGCAAGCTCGAGCAACAGGGGATTCCCGCTGCGGTGGTCAGCAAGTTCCTCTGGGAGCGAGGTCTGGTGGTGGAGAAGACCGGTCTTTACTCCTTCCTGGTGCTGTTCTCCATGGGCATCACCAAGGGCAAGTGGAGCACGCTGCTGACCGAGTTGCTGGAGTTCAAGCGCAGCTATGACGCCAACCTGCCGCTGATCGATGTATTGCCCTCCATTGCCCATGCCGGCGGCGGGCGCTACCAGGGCATGGGGCTGCGTGATCTGTGCGATGCGCTGCACGGCTGCTATCGCGAGAATGCCACGGCCAAAGCCCTGAAGAGCATGTACACGGCGCTGCCGGAACTGGCGATCAAGCCGGCCGACGCCTACGACCGCCTGGTGCGCGGCGAGGTGGAAGCGGTGCCCATCGACCAGTTGCAGGGGCGTATCGCCGCCGTAATGCTGGTGCCCTATCCGCCGGGCATTCCGCTGATCATGCCGGGGGAACGCTTCACCGCCGCCACGCGCTCGATCATCGATTACCTGGCGTTCGCCAGAACCTTCGATCAGGCATTCCCGGGTTTCGACATCGACGTGCACGGCCTGCAAACCGAAGCAGGTGAGTACTGCGTGAATTGTCTGGTGGAGTGAGCTGGCTGCGGATCTGTCGAGGAATAAGATCCTCGACAGATCAATCTCTTATCTCTGATATTCAAAGCAGTTGATAACGTCCGAGGCGTGCCCTGCGTCACAGTGGCAAGCATCGACTTTTATGGCGTGCTTGTTATAGTTGCTCGGTTATTAATCACAAAATAAATATCATGCTGCCACGCTGCGGCTGAGGATGCCTGCCATGTCCGACTACAAAGCCTTCCGCGTCGAGCTGGTGGACAAGATCGCCCATGTGCAGATCAACCGTCCGGAAAAGATCAACGCCATGAATGCCGACTTCTGGCGCGAGATCATCGAGATCTTCCAGTGGGTCGACGACAACGACGCGGTGCGTGTCGTGGTGCTCTCCGGTGCGGGCAAACACTTCTCTTCGGGCATCGACCTGATGCTGCTGGCATCGGTCGGCGCCCAGCTGGGCAAGGACGTGGGTCGCAATGCCACGGCTCTGCGGCGCAAGATTCTCGAATTGCAGGCTTCATTCAACGCGGTCGACAACTGCCGCAAGCCGGTACTGGCCGCCATTCAGGGTTATTGCATCGGCGGCGCCATCGATCTGATCAGCGCTTGCGACATGCGCTACAGCACGGTCGATGCGCAGTTCTCGATCAAGGAAATCGACATGGGCATGGCCGCCGACGTCGGCACGCTGCAGCGCCTGCCGCGCATCATCGGAGACGGCATGATGCGCGAGCTGGCCTTTACCGGGCGCAGCATCGACGGCAATGAGGCTGCCCGTATCGGCCTGGTCAACCGTACCTATGAAAGCCACGAGGCCTTGCTTGGGGCAGTGATGGAGATTGCTGCGCAGATCGCCGCCAAGTCGCCGATTGCGGTGCGCGGCACCAAGGAAATGATTCGCTATATGCGCGATCACCGGGTCGACGATGGCCTGGAATACATTGCCACCTGGAACGCCGCCATGCTGCAGTCGGAAGACCTGCGCCTGGCCATGACGGCGCATATGACCAAGCAGAAGCCGGAGTTTGCCGATTGATGCCGTTTTTGCTGATGTTCGCTGCGAGGTCTAGAGCATGGTAAGTGGAGCCACATCCCTGAATCTGGTGCGCGATGAGCTGTTCGTCACGATGGAGGAGGCCGAGCAGAGCCTCGAGCAGTTCATCGCCGAGCGGCACAACGGCAGCCTGCTGCAGCAAGCTGTGGAAAGCCTGCACCAGGTGCGTGGCACGCTCAATCTGATCGAGCTGGCCGGCGCTGAATTACTGGCTCAGGAAGTGCTCGACCAGGCGACAGACATTCCCGCCGGTGCCGGTGAGGAGCGCGACGTGCAACTGGCGGCGCTCAGCAATGCCCTGCACGTGTTGCGCCGCTATCTGGAAAACGTCGACGCCCACCGCCAGGAGATGCCCGAGCTGTTGCTGCCGGCGATCAACGATCTGCGTCAGGCGGGCGCTCAACAGCCGCTGCCAGAGAGCTTCTTCTTCAGCGTACGGCTGGATCACGCCCGCCCGCACATTGCCACTCAGCCGCTCGATGGCGCTGCCAAACTGAGCGAAGGCAAGCGCCTGCGCCATATGTATCAGGTCGGCTTGCTGGGCTTCATTCGCGAACAGAATCCGCAAGCCAGCCTCAAGTTGATGGTGCGCGCCCTGGCGCGCCTGGACAGTCTGTTCGCCAATGAGCCGCGCGGCCGCATGTGCTGGATCGGCGCGGCCGCCATCGAAGCGCAGTGCGACGGCCAGTTGCTGCCACGCAAGTTACGCAAACAGCTGTTCTCGCGGATGGATCGCGAGCTCAAGGTGATGCTCGCCAATCCCCAGTACGAGGCGCCGCGCAGTCTGCTCAAAGAGCTGCTGTACCTGGTCGCACTGGCCGACAGTCAGGGGCCGCTGGCCAGTGCCATGCGTGAGGTATTCGGGCTGACGCCGCTGCCGTTCACCGACCATATGCTGGAAGAGGAATACCAGCGCCTGGCCGGGCCGGGCAAGGCGGTGATGCGTTCGCTGTCCACGGCGATTCGCGAAGAGCTGGCCAGCGTCAAGGACATGCTCGACCTGCTCGAGCGTGGCACCCTGCAGGACGAAACCCTGGGCACTCTGCATGCTCTGTTGGGCAAGTTGGCCAAGACCCTCGGCATGGTCGGTCTGAACTCTGCCGGCAACTCGCTCAGCGCGCAGTTGCCGCTGGTCGCGGCCTGGCGCGAAGACACGCCGCCGCAGCCGGAACAATTGCACAAGCTGGCCGATGCCGTGCTGTATGTCGAAGGTATGGTGGCGAGCCTGGAACGCGGCGAAGGGCGCGATACTCGGCCGGCGGTGGTCGAACCGGGCAATGAAGCCGATTCGTTCGCCGGCCATCAGCTCAACGAAGCGCGCATCGTCGTGGTCGATGAAGCACAAGCGGGGCTGGCTCTGGCCAAGCGCGCGATCACCGCTTATCTGGAATCGGGTGGCGACAAGATGCACCTGTCCAACGTGCCGTTCAGCCTGCAGGCCGTACGTGGCGGTCTCTGGTTTCTCGAGCAGCGCCGCGCCGCGATGCTGGTCGGAGCCTGCGCTGATTACATCCAGACGCGCATGCTCGAGGCCGGGCAGATGCCGTCGGAGCAGATGCTGGAAACCCTGGCCGACGCCCTCAGCAGTCTCGAGTACTACCTGGAGGCCGGCGCGGTGATGCGTCCGGAAACGCGTCCCAGCGTGCTCGACCTGGCCGAAGAGAGCGTCAAGGCGCTGGGCATGCAGGTGGCAGCCTGATGAGCTGGCGCCACGCTTTCCTCGATCCTGCCCAGCCAGGTGGCTGGGCGCTGCTTTACAGCAAGCAGCATTTTCTCGCCGACAGCAACGGCGTGCTGTTCCCGCGTGACTGGATCAAGCGCCAGGATCTGCCGATCATCGGCGAGCAGGGTATCGGTCATTTCGGTGATGACGCCGTCTACCTGCTGCAGGTCAGGCCCGACGCTGCGCTGGAAGGCTGCACCTGGCAAAGCCTGCGCCAGTTCATGCTGCAGGGCGAGGTGGAAACCTTCCGCATGCTGGCCTACGCGGCGCAGATAGGCACCTGGTATGCCGAGCACCGTTTCTGTGGCAGCTGTGGTGCGCCGACCCGCCAGCTTCCTGGCGAGCGCGCGATGCGCTGCGACGGCTGCGAGTCGCAGCACTACCCACGTATTTCGCCGAGCATGATCGTGCTGGTCACGCGCGGCGACGAGATTCTCCTGGCGCGCTCGCCGCGTTTCGTCACCGGGGTTTACAGCACCCTGGCCGGCTTCGTCGAGCCGGGCGAGTCGGTGGAGCATTGCGTGGCGCGCGAGGTGCACGAGGAGGTTGGCCTGCAGGTGAAGAACCTGCAGTACATCGGCAGCCAGGGTTGGCCGTTTCCGCATTCGCTGATGCTGGGCTTTCATGCCGAATATGCAGGCGGCGAAATCGTCATGCAGGAAGACGAAATCGAGGACGCGGGCTGGTTCCGGGTCGATGAGCTACCGCCGCTGCCGGCATCGCGCTCCATCGCCCGCCATCTGATCGATCTCTACGTCGCACGCCGTCTTGGCCAGCCCGAGCCTACGTTGCCGGCCTAGAGCTGTTTATGTAGGCGCGGCTTCAGCCGCGAACCTCGTCGACCATTTCGCGGCTGAAGCCGCTCCTGCAGGATCCTGAACGGCTCGCCGGATCAGCCAAACCAGTGCTGCCAGACCAGGCGCGCAGTCAGCGCCAGCACCACCGTGATGAATACCGGGCGGATGAATTTCGAGCCGCCCTTGATCGCCGTGCGGGCGCCGAGAAAGGCGCCGACCATCAGCGCTGCACCCATGCTCAGACCGAGCACCCAGGCCACCTGACCGAAGGCGATGAACACCACCAGGGCAGCCGCATTGCTGACGAAATTCATGGTGCGCGCCACGCCGCTGGCGCGAACCAGGTCGAGCGGATACATCAGCAGGCTGCTGACCGTCCAGAAGGCGCCGGTGCCAGGGCCGGCGACGCCATCGTAGAGGCCCAGACCCAGGCCTTGCGGCCACTGCCGGCCACGGGCGATCGGCAGGTCGTGTTCGGCCGGCGCCTCCGGCATGCGGCCGAACAGCAGATACAGGCCGCAGGCGAAGACGATTATCGGCAGCATCTGATTGAGCCAGGCCGCTGGCATCCAGTGGGCGATGACTGCGCCCAGCAGGGCGCCGATCAGCGTAGCCAGTAGCGCATTGCGCCACTGCTTGGGATCGAAGAGTTTGCGCCGGTAGAAGGTCAGGGCAGCAGTACCTGAGCCGAAGGTGGCGCACAGCTTGTTGGTGCCCAGGACCAGATGCGGTGGCAGCCCCGCCGTGAGCAGGGCGGGAATGGTCAGCAGGCCGCCACCGCCGGCGATGGCATCGATGAAGCCGGCGATGAAGGCGACCAGGGCGAGAATGGCTAATGTGCTGGGGTCGATGGCGAGCTCGAGAGCGAAAGGCATAGGTAAAGTGTCGACTTGTGGGCGAATGCGCAGCGTGGCGGCTGTTCGTCGTGGGGAGAGCTGCGCATAATGCCGGGATTTCGTCAGAGAAGGAACGCAACCGATGCAATACGACGGGTTGGCCTGGGCCGTGGCGCTGCTGGCCGTATTGGCGCTGCTGGTGGCATTGCGCATTTTGCTCAATACGGGCTGGTTCCTGGGCTGGTTGCGCGGCACCTGTGGTCTGGCATTTCTTGCCCTGGCCGGGCTGGTGGGGCTGGTGGCTTACGACCTGTACACCTACGAGCCGCTGCAGCCGGGCAAGCCACTGGTGACACTCAGCTTCAAGGCCGATGGCCCGCAGCGTTATCAGGTCACGCTGCTCGAAAAGGGGCGTGAGCGCACGGTCACGCTGGAAGGTGACATGTGGCAGCTCGATGGTCGCCTGATTCGCTGGAAAGGTCTGGCCGATCTGATCGGTCTGGAGCCGGGTTACCGCCTGGAGCGTTTGTCCGGGCGTTTTCTGGCCATTGAGCAGCAGGCGCTGGCACAGCATGGCCGCGTGCAGCTGGCCGAAAGTCCTTATGGCGTGGATCTGTGGCGCTGGCTGCGACTGAGTCAGCGTGATTTGCTGCTGTTCGACCCGCAGGCGCTGCGCGTCACCTACCTGCCGATTGCCGCCGATGCGGTCTACAGCGTCAGCCTGACGCCGACCGGCTTGCTGGCCGAGCCGATGAATCCCGCCGCCGAAGCTGCGCTGAAGGATTGGTAGCGGCCATCTGATGACCCTCTCTCACTTGTGGGAGCGGGTAGTGGGCGTTTTGTACCCTTGAGGTTGGCTGCGCCGTACGACCCGCCCTACAAATAAAAAAGGTACCTGCAAGGTGCCTTTGTCGTTCAGGGCGTTCGGCTTCAGGAGAGGAAGCCGCCGTCCACGTTCAGCGCCACACCAGTGGTGTAGCTGGAGGCGTCGCTGGCCAGGTACAGCACGGCACCGGCCATCTCGCTCGGATCGGCCACGCGCTTGAGCGGGATGCGCTGCAGGGCGTGCTTGAGGATGGCGTCGTTCTTGGTCAGCGCCGAGGCGAACTTGGTGTCGGTCAGGCCCGGCAGCAGCGCGTTGCAGCGGATGCCGAACTGCGCGCACTCCTTGGCGAAGACCTTGGTCATGCTGATCACCGCGGCCTTGGTCACCGAATAGATGCCCTGGAATTCGCCCGGGGAGACGCCATTGATCGAGGCGACATTGATGATCGAGCCGCCGCCGTTTTCCTTCATCAGCTTGCCGCCTTCGATGGACATGAAGTAGTAGCCGCGAATGTTCACGTCCACGGTTTTCTGGAAGGCGGAGAGGTCGGTATCCAGCACGTTGCAGAACTGCGGGTTGGTGGCGGCGTTGTTGACCAGGATGTCGAGGCGACCGAACTGCTCGCGGATTTGCGCGAAGACGCTCTGGATCTGCTCCATCTCGCCGATGTGGCAGGCGATGGCGGTGGCCTTACCGCCCTCGGCGGTGATGGCGTCGGCCACGGCCTGGCAGCCGTCGATCTTACGGCTGGACACGATCACGTGAGCACCTTGCTGGGCCAGCAGCTTGGCGATGGCCTCGCCGATGCCGCGGCTGGCGCCGGAAACGAAGGCGATCTTGCCGTCGAGGTCGAACAGTTGGGTCTTGGACATTGTGATTACCCCGGGGTTAGAGAGTGGATTTGCCGATGACCTGCAGGCACATCTGCTCCAGCAGCTTGTTCATCTGAATGAACTGGGCGAAGCGCTTGTCCTGAGTCTGGCCGTGGTAGAAGCGGTAGTAGATCTGCTGCACGATGCCGGCCAGGCGGAACAGGCCGTAGGTGTAGTAGAAGTCGAAACTGTTGATCTCGATGCCGGCTTTCTCGGCGTAGTAGTCGACGAACTGCTGACGGGTGAGCATGCCCGGCGCGTTGCTTGGCTGGCGGCGCATCAGTTGCACCGGCGCCGGATCGCTGGCTTCGATCCAGTAGGCCAGGGTGTTGCCCAAATCCATCAGCGGATCGCCGATGGTGGTCATCTCCCAGTCGAGTATGCCGATGATCTGCATCGGGTTGTTCGGGGCGAGGATCACGTTGTCGAAACGGTAGTCGTTGTGCACGATGCCCGGCTTGTGGTGATCGGCGGGCATCTTGTCATTGAGCCAGGCCTTGATCGGCTCCCAGGTTGGCGCATCCGGGGTCAGGGCTTTCTCGTAGCGGTCGCTCCAGCCCCTGATCTGACGCTCGACATAACCCTCGGGCTTGCCCAGATCGCCCAGACCGCAAGCGCTGTAGTCGACGTTGTGCAGCTCCACCAGCTTGTCGATGAAGCTCTTGCACAGGGCGCTGGTCTGCTCGGCGCTGAAGTTCAGCTCAGCGGGCATCTCCGAACGCAGGATGATGCCCTTGACCCGCTCCATGACGTAGAACTCGGCGCCGATCACCGACTCGTCGGTGCAGTGCACGTAAGCTTTTGGGCAGTAGGGGAAGCCGGCGTTGAGCTGGTTGAGGATGCGGTACTCGCGGCCCATGTCGTGCGCCGACTTGGCCTTGTGGCCGAATGGCGGGCGGCGCAGGACGAACTCCTGCTGCGGGTATTCGATCAGGTAAGTCAGATTCGACGCGCCGCCGGGAAACTGGCTGATCCTGGCTTCGCCGCTCAAGCCCGGAATATTGGCTTTGAGGTAGGCGTCGATGACGGCGGTATCGAGCTCTTCGCCGGTGCGGATGCGGGTGGATTGGTCAGTGAGCGCCATGCTTATCCCTTTTACTTATGATGGGTGCCCCAGATAATTGGTTAATCTAATGCTGCACCCAGGCTGTCACAAGCAATACGCGCCGTTATAGGCGGGCGTGTTGCACCTCGATCAAACTGCCTGATCAGTCATCTTCGACCTGCGCCGTTCACCTGTGCGCGGGCAATAAAAAACCGGAGTGCCAGGACTCCGGTTTTCGTGTTCTGCGCTCAGCTCGCCGATCAGACCGGGAACAGTTCGCCCAGCTTCATCGCCAGCATCATGTCGCCTTCGGCGCGCAGCTTGCCGGCCATGAACGCCTGCATGCCGTCGGTTTCGCCGCTGACGATGCCCTTGAGGGTTTCGCTGTCCATGATCAGGGTCACGTTGGCGTCCGGGTTGTCGCCTTGCTCGAGGGCGCAGGTGCCGTCTTTGACGATCAGCGCGTAGTTCTCGCCATCTTCGATGTTGAATTGGAATACCAGATCCAGGCCTGCAGCGGCGCTGGCGTTGAACTTGGACTGCATGGTTTGGGCGATGTCAGCAACACTCATGGTCTTATCCTTTTTCGGTTTTTTCGCGCAGCCTTGCGGCCGCAGTGGGCTGGAGCTCATCGATAGGTGATGAGCTCCGGCGCCTTCAGCAGCTGTAAATGCACATGGCTGTTGAAGGAAGCCAGACTCACCTCGCTGCCACGGAATTTCAGTTGGCTGAGCGAGGTATTGACGATTTGCCAGTTCAGTTCGAAGGCTTTTGCAGGCGGTACGCCGGTGATCAGGCGAAGCAGGGCAGTGATGGTGCCGCCGGAGGTGAACACGGCAATGTTCTGCTTGCTGTGGGCCTGCTCGAGGATGCGCCGTAGGCCGCCTGCGACCTGCTCGACATAGGCCTGCCAGCTTTGCAGGCCGGGCTTGTCGTGCTCGCCGGAAATCCAGCGCTGGATCAGGGTGGCGAACAGGCGCTGAAACTCGGCGCGGTTCTGCGCGCCGTTGCGCAGGATGTGCAGGGCTTCGGGCTCTTGCGGCAGCAGATCTGGCAGCAGCGTACGAATCACCGCATCGGCATCGAATTCGTTGAAGGCTTCATCGATATCCAGCGCCGGCGCATGGCTCATGCGCTCCAGGGCGGCGTTGGCAGTGTGTTGCTGGCGGCGCAGGCTGCCACTGACGCAACGGTCGAGGCCGATGCCGAGCTGCTCGAGGTGGTCACCCAGCACTTCGGCCTGGCGCACGCCGACGGGAGACAGGACATCGTAGTCGTCCGCACCGAATGAAGCCTGGCCATGTCGAATCAGATAGATGCTGCCCACGTCCGTATTGGTCTCGGCACGTTGAATGTTTCGCGAGGGTATGAGGAAGCTCAGGGGCTGTCAACGAAAAAACATACGCTTGTTTGAATTGCTTGTATGGCCATTATGCCGCGCTGCCAAGGTTGGCCGGCGGGCCGCCGCGCCGGTATGCTTGGGCCTTTGTGCGCTCAGGCGCCGCCGCAATGTCCGAGGGGGATCCGTGGAGTTTCTTAGTGAGTACGCCAGCTTTCTGGCGAAGACCCTGACCCTGGTGGTCGCTATCGTCGTGGTGCTGGTGGCGATTGCCGCCACGCGCGGCAGAGGGCGGCGCGGCAGTGGCCAGTTGCAGGTGCAAAAGCTCAATGACTTCTACAAGGACCTGCGCGAGCGCCTGGAGCAGAGCGTGCTGTCCAAGGACCAGCTCAAGGCCACGCGCAAGGCCGAGGCCAAGGCGGCCAAGCAGGACAAGAAGGCACCGGCCAGCAAGCCGCGGGTGTTCGTGCTGGATTTCGATGGCGATATCAAGGCGTCGGCCACCGACAACCTGCGCCATGAAGTGACGGCGCTGCTGTCCATGGCCAAGGCCGAGGACGAAGTGGTGCTACGCCTGGAAAGCGGTGGCGGCATGGTCCACAGTTACGGTCTGGCGTCGTCGCAGCTGGTGCGCATTCGCGATGCCGGTATCCCGCTGACCGTGTGTGTCGACAAGGTGGCCGCCAGCGGCGGTTACATGATGGCCTGCATCGGCCAGAAGATTCTCAGCGCGCCATTCGCCATCCTCGGCTCCATCGGCGTGGTGGCGCAGTTGCCCAACGTGCATCGCCTGCTGAAGAAGCATGAGATCGATTTCGAAGTGCTGACTGCCGGCGAATACAAGCGCACTCTGACGGTATTTGGCGAAAACACCGACAAGGGCCGGGAGAAGTTCCAGGAGGACCTGGAAACCACTCACGAACTGTTCAAGGGTTTCGTCGCCCGTTATCGCCCGCAGCTAGACATCGATGCCATCGCCACCGGCGAAATCTGGCTGGGCATGGCCGCACAGGAGCGCCTGCTGGTCGACGAACTCAAGACCAGCGACCAGTACCTGGCCGAACGTGCTGCTGAAGCGGAGCTGTTCCATTTGCATTTCGCTCAGAAGAAGAGCCTGCAGGAGCGCGTTGGACTGGCTGCCAGCATGGCGGCAGATCGCTTCGTCCTGACCTGGCTGAGCCGGCTCAATCAGCAGCGCTTCTGGTAACGCTTCGTTCATGATGGCTGCGCGGGCGACTCGCATCGCGCAGCAGCGAACCACGACAAGAGGAGAGGGTTATGACCGAGTTCAAGGCCTTATTGGTCAGTGAAGGCGCTAGCGGTGGTTTCCAGCGTGAAGTCGTCCAGCGCAACGTCGAGCAGTTGCCGCAGGGCGAGCTGCTGATCCGCGTGCGCTATTCCTCGCTCAACTACAAGGATGCTCTGTCCGCCAGCGGCAATCGTGGTGTGACCAAGGCTTACCCGCATACGCCCGGCATCGACGCGGCGGGGGTGGTCGAAGCCTCCAGCGTTGCCGAGTTTGCCGTGGGCGACGAAGTGATCGTCACCGGCTACGACCTGGGCATGAACACCGCCGGTGGTTTCGGCCAGTACATCCGGGTGCCGGCCGCGTGGGCGATCAAGCGCCCGCAGGGCCTGCCGCTGCGCGAGGCGATGGTGCTCGGCACCGCCGGCCTGACCGCCGCCCTGTGTGTCGACAAGCTGGAGCAGGCCGGCGTTACCCCGGAGTCCGGCACTGTCCTGGTCACCGGCGCTACGGGCGGCGTTGGCAGCATCGCGGTGGTGCTGCTCAAGCAGCTCGGGTATCGCGTAGCCGCCGCCACCGGCAAGGCCGAACAGGCGGATTTCCTGCGTGGCCTGGGTGCAGATGAAATTGTCAGCCGCGAGGAGCTGCAGCAGGGTAGCGAGCGGCCGATGCTCAAGGAGCGCTGGGCGGGTGCGGTGGATACCGTGGGCGGCGATATTCTGTTCAACGTGGTCAAGTCGCTGAGCCACAGCGGTAGCGTGGCTTGCTGCGGGTTGACCGCAGGCGTTGCGTTCCAGGCCAGCGTTCTGCCGTTCATCCTGCGTGGCGTCAATCTGCTGGGGGTGGATTCGGTGGAGCTGCCGCTGGTGGTCAAGGCGTCGATGTGGGACAAGCTATCGCTGCAGTGGAAGCTCGATCTTTCGCCGCTGTGCCATGAAATTGGCCTGACGCAATTGCCAGAGTCCATCGAGCGAATACTGGCCGGCGGCATGGTCGGCCGTATCCTGGTGCGGCTCGACTGAGCGTATGAGCGAGGCCCGTCGATGACGGGCCTCGGCATTTTTCGGCTGATGACACCGCTGCATGCGCGTGGCATGCCTAGCCGAATCGATAGATATCCATACCCAGCGCGCCGTAGGTAAAACCGCTGTGTTCAACCTTGAAGGTGCCACCAGCACCGCGGGCGAAGAACAGGGGCAGCAGGTGTTCGTCGCTGGGATGGTTGCGGACGGCGTTGGGCGCCAGTCGGCGGTACTGGTGCAGCGCTTGCTCGTCTTCGGCTTCGAGCCGTGCCACCACCCAGTCGCGAAACGCCTTGGCCCAGGGCGTGATGACGTCGGGGCCGGCGCGCCAGTCGAGCTCGCCGAGGTTGTGGGTGATGCTGCCGGAGCCGATCAGCAATATCTCGCGCTCGCGCAGGTTGGCCAGGGCCCGGCCAACGCGGGTCTGCAGTTCGGGACCCAGGTGGCTCGGCAGAGACAGCTGCAGCACCGGGATATCCGCTTGCGGATACATCAGCGACAGCGGAACCCAGGCTCCATGATCGAATGGGCGCTGGGTGTCGAGCCCGGTGGGCAGGCCGGCGTCGTTCAATTGCCTGGCGATCTCCTCGGCCAGCTGCGGTGCGCCGGGGGCGGGGTACTGCATGGCATACAAGGGCGCCGGGAAGCCGCCGAAATCGTGCCAGGTCTGCGGGTGCTCACCCGCTGTCAGCAGTATGCCCTGGCTTTCCCAGTGCGCCGATACCACCACGATGGCCCGGGGTCTGGGCAGCTCGGCGGCCAGCCTGGCCAGTGCCGGGCCGCTGGCGCCTGGGTCCAGGGCAAGCATCGGTGAGCCATGGGATATGAACAGTGAGGGCAGCATGGTAATCAGTTCCTGAAGTAGGATGTCGCCATCTTCGGTGCTGGATCTATCGACTTCCAGCATAAATAGTTGAGCATTCCTATCGAATTTGTGGAGGTTTTATCCATGCACGAGGCGTTCTGGCAGGATCGTTGGGCGCGTAGCCAAATCGGTTTTCATCAGGAGAAGGTCAACGGCTATCTACGCCGTCACTGGTCTCGGCTCGGGCTCTGTGAAGAGGCGGCGGTGCTGGTGCCACTGTGCGGCAAGAGCCTCGATCTGGCCTGGCTGGCGGAGCAGGGGCACGTCGTGATCGGGGTGGAGCTGGCCGAGCGTGCCGTGCAGGATTTCTTCGTCGAGCGTGATGTGCAGCCGCAGGTCGTTCAGCAGGGTGCGTTCAAGGTCTACCAGGCGGGCAAGCTGCGGATTCTCTGCGGCGATTTTTTCGCCCTGACCCGTGAGGACGTTGCCGACTGCCAGGCGTTTTATGACCGTGCGGCGCTGATCGCGCTGCCAGCGCCGATGCGCGAGCGTTACGCCGCCCACCTGCAGGCGATTCTGCCGCCAGCCTGCCAGGGCTTGCTGGTGACCCTGGTGTACGATCAGCAGCGCATGGATGGCCCGCCGTTCTCGGTCGCGGACGCCGAGGTCGAGCAGCGCTTCACGTCTGGCTGGGTGGCGCGTGAGGTGGAACGCAAGGATGTTCTGAGCGGCAACCCGCGCTTTGTCGAGAGTCAGCTCGAAGCGGTGGAGGAGGTGGTGTTTCACCTCACGCGCAGCTGATACGCCAAGCCAATGAAAAAGGCGACCCGAAGGTCGCCTTTTTCGTCTGTAGCGTTCGATCAGCCGCGGCGGCGCAGCGCCTCGATGCGATCTTCCAGCGGCGGGTGGCTCATCAACAGGCCAGCCAGTCCGTTCTTCAGGCCGCCATTGATGCCGAAGGCGGTCAGGCTGTCCGGCATCTGTACCGGCACACCCTGTTCGGCACGCAGGCGTTGCAGCGCAGCGATCATCGCGCCAGTACCGGCCAGTTGGGCACCGGCTTCGTCTGCCTTGAACTCGCGCTTGCGCGAGAACCACATGACGATGATGCTGGCCAGTATCCCCAGAACAAGCTCGGCGAAGATGGTGGCGACGAAGTAGCCGATGCCATGACCGTCTTCGTTCTTCAGGATCGCCTTGTCGACGAAGTTGCCGAAGATGCGTGCGAAGAACATCACGAAGGTGTTCACCACGCCTTGAATCAGCGCCAGGGTGACCATGTCGCCGTTGGCCACGTGGCCAATCTCGTGGGCCAGTACCGCGCGCACCTCATCCGGCGAGAAGCGTTCGAGCAGGCCCTGGCTGACGGCGACCAGCGCGTCGTTCTTGTTCCAGCCGGTGGCGAAGGCATTGGACTCGTAGGCCGGGAAGATACCGACTTCCGGCATCTTGATCCCGGCTTCGCGCGACAGCTCCTCGACGGTCTGCAGCAGCCACTGTTCGTGGCGGGTGCGCGGTTGCGTGATGATCTGCGTGCCGGTGCTCATCTTCGCCATCCACTTGGACAGGAACAGCGACACCAGCGAGCCGGCGAAACCGAACACGGCGCAGAAAATCAGCAGGCTGCCGTGGTTCTGGCCGGTGAAGCGGTCGACCCCCAACAGTTTGAGGGTGATGCTGGCGATAACCAGCACCGCCAGGTTGGTGGCCAGGAACAACATAATGCGCATCATGGTGTGAACGGACTCCTCACGGGGAAAGACGTACGAGTAATGCGGGCTATATAAGGGCGCCTACCTGGAGCTTTCAACCAGGGACTATTTCAAACTATGTCGTTTGCCTGCGCCGCTTGGCTTTCGAACAGTAGACGGGTCAGCCGGGCGATGCGTTCCCCGTGCTGGCGCGCCAGGGCTTCACGCAGCTGGAAGGCCAGCGTGGCGTGCACGCGGCGTACGCTTGGCGGCAATGGTTCACCGTCGGGAAGCACGTGCGGTACGCCGCGCGACAGGCGCAAAAAACCTTTCTCGCTCAGCACCGCCTGATCCAGCGCATCGTAAGCGATGGTCGACTCGAAACGCAGATAACCTTCTTCGGCCAGCCACAGCAAGGCGCCCAGGCAGGCCTGGTGGCGCTTGCTGGGCAGGCCAAATTCATCCGGCTCCTCACGCCCGATCAGGTCTTCCACGTACAGCGCCATCTTGCGCGGGAAGGCCTGATAGAGCATGAGCAGGCCGCTGGCCGCGTCCTTGTAGAAATCGTCTATCTGCAGATCCATGCTGGTTTACTGGCTATAGCCCTTGAGGAAGTTGCCGATACGGCCGATGGCCTGCTCCAAGTCGTCGACGCGGGGCAGGGTGACCACGCGGAAGTGATCCGGCCAGGGCCAGTTGAAGGCGGTGCCCTGGACGATCAGCAGCTTCTCCGACAGCAGCAGGTCGAGGACGAACTTCTCGTCGTTGTGGATCGGGCAGATTTTCGGGTCGATCTTCGGGAAGGCGTACAGCGCGCCCATGGGTTTGACGCAGCTGACCCCGGGGATGTCGTTGAGCAGTTCCCAGGCGCGGTTGCGCTGCTCCAGCAGGCGGCCGTTGGGCAGCACCAGGTCGTTGATGCTCTGGTAACCGCCGAGTGCGGTCTGGATCGCATGTTGGCTCGGCACGTTGGCGCACAGGCGCATGTTGGCGAGGATATCCAGACCTTCGATGTAGCTCTGCGCCTTGTGCTTGGGCCCGGAGATGGCCACCCAGCCGGAACGGAAACCGGCCACGCGGTAGCTCTTGGACAGGCCGTTGAAGGTCAGGCAGAGCACGTCCGGTGCCAGCGAGGCGGTGCTGATGTGCACCGCTTCGTCGTAGAGGATCTTGTCGTAGATCTCGTCGGAGAAGATCACCAGGTTGTGCTGGCGGGCCAGCTCGACGATGTCCTGCAGCACTTCCTTGGAATAGACCGCGCCGGTCGGGTTGTTCGGGTTGATCAGCACCAGCGCCTTGGTGTTCGGCGTGATCTTGGCGCGCATGTCGGCGATATCGGGGAACCAGCCGGCCTGTTCGTCGCACAGGTAATGCACCGGCTTGCCGCCGGACAGCGCCACGGCAGCGGTCCACAGCGGATAGTCAGGGGCTGGGATGAGCACCTCGTCACCGTTGTTGAGCAGCGCCTGCATGGCCATGACGATCAGCTCGGATACGCCGTTGCCGAGGTAGATGTCCTCGATGCCGACGCCTTCGACCTGCTTCTGCTGGTAGTACTGCATCACCGCTTTACGGGCGCTGAACAGGCCCTTGGAATCGCTGTAGCCCTGCGCGGTGGGCAGGTTGCGGATCACATCCTGGAGGATTTCTTCCGGCGCCTCGAAACCGAACGGCGCCGGATTGCCGATGTTCAGCTTGAGGATGCGATGGCCTTCCTCTTCCAGACGCTTGGCGTGCTTGAGCACCGGCCCGCGAATGTCATAGCAGACGTTGGCGAGCTTGTTCGATTTGCTGACCTGCATGTAAGAAATCCCGAGCTATGGAGAGCCCGCTTGAACACGCTGCAAAATTCTCTCGACTGGGAATCTTGGCAGCCTGTAACGCGGGTGACAGACTGGGGTCGAATCATACGTGGCGACCTGAGCGCGGCAAAGCTATCCGCTCTGCTTTTTTCTGGCCTGCCACGCGGCGCACAGTGACTGGGTTGTTGTGTACGCCTTGCCTTCGAGGCAAGGTCTGGCGCTGCCTGCAACCTGGCGTATCGCCCATTACCGAGGAGGAGCCCCGTTCGTGGATAAACTCGACAAACCCCTGGATAGCTGGCGCGAAGAGCTGACTGACGAGCAGTTTCATGTCTGCCGTCTGGGTGGCACGGAGCGACCGTTCACCGGCGCTTATCACGACAGCAAGACCCCTGGCATCTACCATTGCGCCTGCTGCGGCGAGGCGCTGTTCGATTCGGATGCCAAGTACGACTCGGGCAGCGGCTGGCCGAGCTATTTCCAGCCGATCAATGACGAGGTGATTGCCAGCCTCGACGATTACAGCCATGGCATGCATCGCATCGAGGTCAAGTGCGCTAAATGCGATGCGCATCTGGGCCACGTATTCCCTGATGGTCCGCGCCCGACCGGGCTGCGTTACTGCATCAACTCCCTGTCGTTGAAGCTGGTGCCACGCGATTGAGGCAAGGCGCGCCAGGCGCTTCGGCTGCCTGGCGCGTGCGGCTCAAGCCTGCTGGTTGGCGCTCTGGCGGCTTTCTTCCAGAGCGTCACAGGCCTGCTGGATCATGTCTTCGGTAATGGGCACTTCGCGGCCCTGGCCGTCAATGATAAAACCGCCCACCGGCTCCTGCTGTTGTCGGGTGGCTGGGCATTGGGCAGCGTTGTCTTGCAAGCTCATGGCCTGTCTCCTCATCAGTGGTGCGCGCCACTCTAGGGCATCCAGATGAAGGCGCGGTGACAGTTAAAAGTCTGCTGCGCGTTGGCCATGCCGGGTGGTAAACGGGCTCGGAAAGCTCATCTGTTCGCCCGGCCTGGCTCCTGCTCGCGGTACTCTGAGTTGGTTCACGACGGCGGAAAGCCGTCAGATAACACATTGCGAAAGTCACACTGCAGGCTGCGTGCCAGCCTTCGTGGAACGAGGAAGTCATGTCGCGTTTTCATATCGGTCTGATCATCAATCCACTGGCTGGGCTGGGTGGTCCGGCAGCATTCAAGGGCAGCGACGGCATGGCCGAGCAGGCACTGGCGCTGGGCGTCGAGCCACAGGCTGCACAACGCACGCGCACTGCGCTTGAGCAGTTGTTGACCCTGCATGAGCGCATTGAGTTCGTCAGTTATCCGGGTGCCATGGGTGGCGATCTCCTGGCGCAGATGGGCTTCGCGCATCGTTTGCTGGGTGAGTTGCACGACGGCGTGAGCACTGCCGAAGACACCCGCCAGGCGGTGCAGCAGCTGCAGGACGCCGGCGTGGCTCTGATTCTGTTCGCAGGCGGTGATGGTACCGCCCGTGATGTCTGTGCGGCCGTCAGGGAGGGGCAGCCGGTGTTGGGTATTCCGGCAGGGGTGAAGATCCAGTCCGGCGTCTATGCCATCAGTCCGCGAGCGGCGGGTGAGTTGACTGCGCGCCTGGTGGACGGCGGCCTGGTGCGCCTGGGCAGCGGCGAAGTGCGTGACATCGACGAGAGCGCCCTGCGCGAAGGCCGCGTCACCGCGCGCTGGTACGGTGAGCTGTGCGTGCCGCAGGAGGGGGGGTATGTGCAGGCGGTCAAACAGGGCGGCGTGGAATCCGAAGAGCTGGTGTTGGCCGATCTTGCCGCCTGGCTGGAGGCGGAGTGGGAGCCGGGCGCGCGCTACGTGTTCGGCCCCGGTTCGACCTTGCACGGACTGGCGCAGAATCTGGGACTGGAAACCACCTTGCTGGGCGTCGACGTGATCGAGGACGGCCAGGTCATCGCTCGCGACGTCAACGAAGCCGAGTTGTTCGGCCTGGTCGAGGGCTATCCAAGCTACCTGCTGCTGACCGCGATTGGTGGTCAGGGTCATATCATCGGTCGCGGTAACCAGCAGATCAGCCCGCGTGTATTGCGCGCGGTTGGGCTGGAGCGCCTACGCGTGGTGGCGACCAAGCGCAAGCTGGGCACGCTGCAGGGGCGGCCATTGCTGGTGGACAGTGGTGACGTGAGCCTGGACGACGATTTTCCCGATGCAGTGCGGGTCTGGGCCGGTTATAAGGAAGAGCTGCTGTACCCCTTGAGTCGATAGGAGATCGATATGCGCACGGTGATCGCACTGCTGCTCTGCTCGCTGGCTTTTGCAGCGCACGCCATCGAGGCGCACAGGCTGGTGCTCGATGCTCGCCAGCAGGTCGGCGTGACCCTGAGCTATGACCCGGCCTACCGGAAGCTGAGCTATCCAGGCGGCGATGTGCCCCTGGCCACCGGCGTCTGCACCGACGTGGTGATCCGCGCGCTACGCCAGCAGGGGCTGGATCTGCAGGAAGCAGTGCATCGCGACATGCGCGGCAACTTCGCCGCCTATCCGAAGAACTGGGGCCTGACTCGTCCGGACAGCAATATCGACCACCGCCGCGTGCCCAATCTGATGACCTGGTTCAAGCGCCAGGGCTGGGCGCTTGCGGTCAAACAGGATGCCTCTGCCTATCAGCCCGGCGATATCGTCACCTGGGATCTGGGTCGCGGCCTCACCCATATCGGCATCGTCAGCGACCGCCGCGCAACCAGCGGGGCGCCGCTGGTGCTGCATAACATCGGCCGTGGTACGCAGGAGGAGGACATTCTGTTCGCCTACCGCATCACTGGCCACTACCGCCCTCTGGCGCAGCAGGCGAGCGCTGGTCAATGACGAAACCATCGCTAGCGCCCGGTCTTGCTGCAGGCGAGCGCGTCGTCCTGTTCGATGGCGTCTGCAAGCTCTGCAACGGCTGGGCGAAATTTCTCATTCGGCATGATCGCCTGTGCCAGTTTCGCCTGGCTTCGGTGCAGTCGGCGCAGGGGCAGGCGCTGCTGGCCTGGTATGGCCTGCCGAACGATCGCTTCGACACCATGGCACTGATCGATGAAGCAGGCTTGCATGTGCGCTCCAGCGCATTGTTGCGCATTCTCGCCCGCCTACCTCAGCCCTGGCGTGTTCTTGCCTGGCTGCGTCTGATTCCGCGTCCGCTGCGTGACTGGTGTTATGACCGCATCGCGCTGAATCGCTACCGCCTGTTCGGGCGCTACCAGGTCTGCCTGCTGCCCACTGCCGATCACGCCGAGCGCTTCCTGCATGACTGAGCAGCGCCTGGCGCAGATCGCCTGGCTAGCTCGGCTGGCCCTGGCGCTGGTGTTCATCTGGCATGGGCTGGCGCCGAAGATTCTCTGGCTCAGCCCTGACGAGGTGGCGATGATCGCGGCGCATGGCCTGCCTGATCATGCGCTGTTCGCGCCGGAGTCGATCGCGCGCATCGGTGGCATTGTCGAGATACTGCTGGGTATCGCGCTGCTGGCGGTGCCGCGCCAGCGCTGGCCTTTGCTGGTCGCAGGTGCGGTGTTGCTGGTGCTGCTGCTTGATGTTGCGCTGCTGAGTCCCCATCTGTTGATTCAAGCGTTCAATCCGCTTTCGACCAATCTGGCTGCGCTGGCCCTGTGTGCAGTGGCCTGGCTGGCTGAAGCGCCCTCGGCTGCCGACTCCTGAGACCCGTCATGACATCGATGCTTTCTTCCCGCCAGCGTGGCGCCATACGCCTGGCCTGGCGCTTCATCGCGCCTTATCGCGGCCGGGTAGTGGGGGCGCTGCTGGCGCTGATGTTCACTGCGGCGATCACCCTGTCCATGGGCCAGGGCATCAAGCTGCTGGTGGATCAGGGCCTGGCCACGCAGTCGCCAGCGGCACTGCGCCATTCTCTGCTGCTGTTTTTCGTGCTGGTGCTGGCATTGGCTTTCGGTACCTACACACGTTTCTATCTGGTGTCGTGGATCGGTGAGCGGGTGGTTGCGGACATCCGCCGACGAGTGTTCGACCACCTGATCGAGCTGCATCCGGGCTTCTACGAGAGCAATCGCAGCTCGGAAATCCAGTCGCGGCTGACCGCCGACACCACCTTGCTGCAGTCGGTGATCGGCTCGTCCCTGTCGATGGCATTGCGCAACCTGATCATGCTGATCGGCGGCAGTGTGCTGCTGGTGGTGACCAATCCCAAGCTCAGCGGCATCGTCCTCTTGGCCCTGCCGTTGGTGGTGGCGCCGATCCTGCTGTTTGGCCGTCGCGTGCGGGCGCTGTCGCGGCAAAGCCAGGACCGCGTGGCCGATGTCGGCAGCTACGTGGGTGAGGTGCTGGGACAGATCAAGACGGTGCAGGCCTACAACCATCAGAGCGAGGACAAGCGCCGCTTTGGCGAGTCCGCCGAGGCGGCGTTCGATGTGGCGCGCAAGCGCATCGCCCAGCGTGCCTGGCTGGTCACCGTGGTCATCGTGCTGGTGCTCGGTGCGGTGGGGGTGATGCTCTGGGTGGGCGGCATGGATGTGATCGCCGGGCGCATCTCCGGTGGTGAGCTGGCGGCATTCGTGTTCTACAGTCTGATCGTTGGCTCATCCTTCGGCACCCTGAGCGAGGTGATCGGCGAGTTGCAGCGCGCGGCGGGCGCCGCCGAGCGTATCGGCGAGCTGTTGCGTGCCAGCAACGCCATCGTCGCGCCAGAGCAGCCCAGGCATCTGCCGCAGCCGGTGCAGGGGCGCATCGAGCTGCAGGGCGTGCGCTTCGCCTATGCGTCGCGTGCGGACAGCTACGCCATCGATGGCATCGACCTGCAGGTGTCGGCGGGTGAGACCCTGGCGCTGGTGGGGCCTTCCGGCGCTGGCAAGTCGACGCTGTTCGATCTGCTGCTGCGTTTCTTCGATCCGCAGGCCGGGCGCATCCTCATCGATGGCGTACCGATCGATCAGCTCGACCCGCGCGAGCTGCGCGCCAGTTTCGCCCTGGTTTCGCAGAATCCCGCGCTGTTCTTCGGTTCGGTCGAGGACAACATTCGCTACGGTCGCCTGGATGCCAGTCAGGCTGAGGTGGAGGCGGCGGCGCGGGCGGCGCATGCCCATGAGTTCATCCAGCGTCTGCCGCAGGGCTATCAGACCCATCTCGGTGAGGCCGGGCTTGGGCTTTCCGGTGGGCAACGTCAGCGTCTGGCCATCGCCCGCGCCTTGCTTGCCGATGCGCCGATCCTGCTGCTCGATGAAGCCACCAGCGCGCTGGATGCCGAGAGCGAGCACTTGATCCAGCAGGCGCTGCCATCCTTGATGGCCGGGCGTACCACGCTGGTCATCGCCCATCGCCTGGCGACGGTCAAGCAGGCTGATCGCATCGCGGTGATCGAGCAGGGGCGCCTGGCCGCGATCGGTCGGCATGCCGAGCTGATCGAGAGCAGCCCGTTGTATGCGCGGTTGGCCGAGCTGCAGTTCGGTCGCTAGCTCTTGGGTCTGATGGTGGCAGCGGCACCGGCCGAGGCCACGATGATTGCGCCGACGGCAAGCCACTGGCCCCAGAGCAGCTTCTCGCCGAGAAAGGCCAGGCCGCACATGGCTGCGACTGCCGGCTCCAGGCTCATCAGGACGCTGAAGGTCCGTGCCGGGAGGCGCGTCAGAGCAACCATTTCCAGGCTGTAAGGCAGGGCCGAGGACAGCACTGCGACACCCAGGGCGATGGGCAACAGGTCGAGGTTCAGCAGATCACTGCCGGCATGCCAGACGCCGATGGGCAGTACCAGCAGGGCGGCGACCCAGGTACCCAGCGCGACGGTGTGGCGGCCATGCTGGGCGCCGGCTTTCTGTCCGAAGATGATGTACAGCGACCAGCAAACGCCGGCGCCGAGGGCCAGGGCGGCGCCAAGCGGGTCGATGGCGCTTTGCGTGGCGCCGGTGGGCAGGAGCATCCACAGGCCGACGATGGCCAGGATTACCCAAACGAAATCCAGCAGGCGGCGCGAGGAAAACAACGCCAGGGCCAGGGGGCCGGTGAACTCCAGGGCCACGGCGATGCCCAGCGGGATGCTCTGCAGGGACATGTAGAACATCAGGTTCATGCCGCCCAGGGCCAGGCCATAGGCCAGCAGGGCGTGGCATTTGCTCAAGTCCAGCCTGGCCCGCCAAGGCTGCATGACCAGCGACAGGATGATCGCACCCAGCACCAGGCGCAGTGCCGTGGTGCCTTCGGCGCCCACCAGGGGAAACAGGTTCTTGGCCAGCGACGCACCGCTCTGGATCGAGACCATGGCCACCACGAGCAAGGCGATGGGGGCGAGAAGGGCGGAACGTGGCATGGCTGTGTCCTGGTGGTGATCAGCAAAGAAAAAACCGGCCGCGAGGGCCGGTTTCTCATGAGGCCTTTGGCTTAGCGGTATTCGCAGAGGTAGGCGGTGTCCACTGCGACTTTCAGCTGGAACTTGCTGTTGGCCGGTACGGTGAACTTGCTGCCAGCTTCAAAGGTGCTCCAGCTGTCGCTGCCCGGCAGTTTGACGGTCAGGGCGCCGGCGACGACATGCATGACTTCCAGCTGGCTGGTGCCGAACTCATATTCGCCCGGAGCCATCACGCCGAGGGTGGCTGGGCCTTCAGCCATGCTGAAAGCGATGGATTTGACGGTGCCGTCGAAGTACTCGTTGACCTTGAACATCTGCGATTCCTCGGAAGGGGGTGGAAAAGTTGCGGGTAGCCATTTCTAACGTCGCCCAGCGACGGCCCGGAGGCTGGCCGCCATGGACGGCAGGCCATAAAAGGGCCGCCAGTATGCCCAAGCGGCTTTTCTTCGTCATCAGTCTTTGAGGGGGAGTACCAGCGGCAGCAGTCGCGCGGTGTTACGTGCATCTTCCAGCGCGCGATGCTGGCGCCCGAGAAACTGCATGCCGGCGAGTTGCAGGGCACTGTGAAGGCCGACCGGGCGCTGAAGTTGGCGCGCCTTGGCAAAGGCCTGTTTGAGGTTCAGGTGCGGTATTTGGGTCAGCAGGCTGTGCAGCTGGTGCTGGCGCCATTCCTGTTCCAGTTGGCGGCGGTCGTAATCGCCCCAGCTGCTCCAGCCGACCAGGCGTGGTGCATGCTGGGCCAGCCAGCGTTCGAACTGGGGCCAGACCTGGGCCATTGGCGCTGCTGCGTCGACCTCGGCCTGGGTGATACGGGTGAGCTCGCGGCAGAAGTCGGTCAGGCAGGGGCGGCGCTGCGGCTTGATGATGCGCTGGAAGTGGTCGCGTTCATGGCCATCGACGCCAACCAGGCTGGCGCCGATTTCGATGATTTCCATTTCTTCCATCGGCCAGCCGCCTTCGTCGGTCGTGGCTTCCAGGTCGATGACCAACCAATGTCCCATTGCTGCTCCTATCCTTCGCAAGGCCATGCTCCGGGCCGATTCGCTGGCAGTATGGAAGGCCTTTTCGGCCAGGGCAAACGTCATGCTAGGCTCTGCAACCTATGTCCTGAGGAGGTTGGTATGGCAAAGGTCGCATTTATCGGTTTGGGGGTTATGGGGTATCCGATGGCCGGGCATCTCGCTCGTAACGGCCATCAGGTGACGGTCTATAACCGTTCTCCGGGCAAGGCTGAGCAGTGGGTGGCGGAATACGCCGGCAGCAGTGCGCCGACACCGCGTGAGGCGGCGGCTGGCGCCGAACTGGTGATGTGCTGCGTCGGCAACGACGATGACCTGCGTAGCGTGATCCTGGGCGAGCAGGGCGCCTTCGCCGGTATGGCGGCGGGCGCGATCCTGGTCGACCACACCACGGCTTCGGCCGATGTGGCGCGTGAGTTGGCGGCTGTCGCGGCCGAGCGCGGCCTGGGCTTTCTCGATGCGCCGGTGTCCGGCGGTCAGGCCGGGGCGGTCAATGGCGTGCTGACGGTCATGGTTGGCGGCGAGGCCGGCACCTATGCCGTGGCCGAACCGGTCATCCAGTGCTACGCGCGAATGCAGCGTTTGATGGGGCCGGCCGGCAGCGGTCAGTTGAGCAAGATGGTCAACCAGATCTGCATCGCCGGCCTGGTGCAGGGGCTGGCAGAGGCGCTGAACTTCGCTCAGTGCGCGGGCCTCGATGGCCATGCGGTGGTCGATGTGATCAGCAAGGGGGCGGCGCAGTCGTGGCAGATGGAAAACCGCTACAAGACCATGCTGGCCGGCGAGTTCGACTTCGGCTTTGCGGTCGACTGGATGCGCAAGGACCTGTCGATCTTGCTCGAGGAGTCGCGTCGTAATGGTGCTCAGCTGCCGGTGACGGCGCTGGTCGATCAGTTCTATGCCGATGTCCAGGCCATGGGCGGCGGGCGTTGGGATACGTCCAGTCTGCTGGCCCGTTTGCAGCGCGACCGCTGATCGCAAAAGGCCGTTCGTTTGTAGTCGAGGTCATTTCATGGAGTGTCGAGCCGGTTGCGGTGCCTGCTGCATCGCGCCTTCCATCAGTTCGCCGATTCCGGGTATGCCGGAGGGTAAGCCTGCCGGTGTGCGCTGCATTCATCTCGATGCCGAGTATCTCTGCGCCATTTTCGGTCGCCCGGAGAGGCCTGCGGTGTGCGGCGGGTTCAAGGCGGAAGAGCAGTTGTGCGGCAATGATCGCGAAACTGCCATTCGCCTGTTGGGTTGGCTGGAGCAGGCGACGGCCTGACGTGATGAACCGCTTGTGACCCCTGCGGGTCGAAAGGCAAACAATCCTGCCGGGAGTTGTTCGAAGATGATGCGTTTTTCCGTTTTGACCCTGCTGTTGTGTGCAAGCGCTGCCCAGTCTGCCGAAAGGCCGTGGCAATTGGAACGTGAGGAGGACGGCGTCAGCGTTTACCTGGCCGATGTGCCTGGGTCCAAGTACAAGGCCTATCGCGGCGTGGTCACGATCAAGGGCGACCTGGCTGCTGTACAGGCCGCTCAGGAAGATGTCGCGGGGTCCTGTGCCTGGATTTTCAGTTGTCAGCAGCAGCGGCTGCTCGACACCAAGGGCAATGTGAGCGAGCTGTACACCCGCTTCGAAATGCCTTGGCCGGTAGAGGCGCGCGATTCGGTGATCCAGGTGACCACGCGCACCGATGCCGATGGCAGTGTCACGCGCCTGCTCAAGGCCGTGCCAGAGCGTTTACCGGAGGAAAAGGGCTTCGTACGGGTGCCGCGCGTCGACGGTGAGTGGCACCTCAAGCCGCTGGAGCAGGGCGGGGTGGAAGTGATCTACGAGGTGCATACCGAGCCGGGCGGAAGCGTGCCCTCCTGGCTGGCCAATAGTTTTGTCGTCGACGCTCCCCTGCAAACGCTGCAGGGTTTGCGGGCAAAGGTGGAGGGACGCTGAAACGAGGGCGTTTGCGGCAATAAAAAAGGCTGCCAATCTGGCAGCCTTTTTTGTCTCGTTTCGCTATCAGCCGCGGTCGTCGGGCAGGTCGCGCTGCTCGTAACCGGTGTACAGCTGGCGCGGACGGCCGATCTTGTACGGGCCGGAGAGCATTTCCTTCCAGTGCGAGATCCAGCCCACGGTACGTGCCAGGGCGAAGATCACGGTGAACATCGAGGTCGGAATGCCGATGGCCTTGAGGATGATGCCCGAATAGAAGTCCACGTTCGGGTAGAGGTTGCGCTCCTTGAAGTAAGGATCGTTACGCGCGATCTCTTCGAGCTTCATGGCCAGTTCCAGCTGCGGATCGTTGATACCCAGCTCGGCCAGTACTTCGTCGCAGGTCTGCTTCATGACCTTGGCGCGCGGGTCGAAGTTCTTGTAGACGCGGTGACCGAAGCCCATCAGCTTGAACGGATCGTCCTTGTCCTTGGCCTTGGCCACGTACTTGTCGATGTTCTCCACGCTGCCGATCTCGTCGAGCATGGTCAGCACCGCTTCGTTGGCACCGCCGTGTGCCGGGCCCCACAGTGCAGCGATGCCGGCGGCGATACAGGCGAACGGGTTGGCGCCCGAAGAACCTGCCAGGCGTACGGTAGAGGTAGAGGCGTTCTGCTCATGGTCGGCGTGCAGGATAAAGATCTTATCCATCGCCTTGGCCAGTACCGGGCTGATCGGTTTGATCTCGCACGGGGTGTTGAACATCATGTGCAGGAAGTTTTCCGCGTAATTCAGGTCATTGCGCGGGTACATCATGGGCTGGCCCATGGAGTACTTGTAGGTCATGGCTGCGATGGTCGGCATCTTGGCAACCAGGCGCATGGCGGACACTTCGCGATGCTGCGGATTCTTGATGTCCAGCGAGTCGTGATAGAACGCGGACAGGGCGCCAACCACGCCACACATGATGGCCATCGGGTGGGCGTCGCGACGGAAGCCGTTGAAGAAGGTCTTCAGTTGCTCATGAACCATGGTGTGGTTCTTGATGGTGCTGACGAACTGGGCCTTCTCTTCCTTGCTCGGCAGTTCGCCGTTGAGCAGCAGGTAGCAGGTTTCCAGGTAGTCGGACTTCTCGGCGAGCTGCTCGATGGGGTAGCCGCGGTGCAGCAGAATGCCCTTGTCACCGTCGATGTAGGTGATCTTCGACTCGCAAGAGGCGGTCGACATAAAACCAGGGTCAAAGGTGAACCGACCCGTGGCGGTCAGGCTCCGCACATCTATTACTTCGGGACCAACAGTGCCGGTCAGAACGGGCAGTTCGACGGGGGCATTGCCCTCGATGATCAACTGCGCTTTTTTGTCAGCCATATGTGGCCTCCTAGTTATGCTTGAAATCATCAGACAGCCCCCCACGCAGGGCCCGCACCACTATAGTGGGATAAATCCGAAAGTCAATTTGCGAGAACCCAGGCAGTAGAAGGGTTTGAACGGGATTTTCAACGAAAAAGGGGCGCTATTTACGCCATTTGTTTAAAGGCTGCAATGCGCTTTTTAGGGGGGGAGGTCGCATTGTCATTAGTCTGCTAACTGTCTATACTCTGCGGCCGACCGCCACAGGCTTTAGGGCCGTGTCATGGCGGTTGTCACTCATTGGGTGATGGGTACCTTGCCAGTGCACTTCCCAACAACTTTGCCCTGATCGTTAGGGGCTCTCAGTGTGATAAAAAAGCCGTGAATAGCCAACGACCTGTAAACCTAGACCTTCGGACTATCAAGCTTCCGATCACCGCTTACACGTCCATTCTTCACCGTATCTCCGGTGTCATCCTCTTTGTCGGTATCGCCATTCTGCTGTTTGGCCTCGACAAGTCGTTGACCTCCGAAGAGGGCTTCGCCCAGGTGAAAGAATGCCTGACCAGCCCGCTGGCCAAGTTCGTGATCTGGGGTCTGTTGTCCGCTCTGCTGTACCACCTGGTGGCCGGTGTGCGCCACTTGATCATGGACATGGGCATCGGTGAGACGCTGGAAGGCGGCAAGCTGGGCTCCAAGATTGTCGTCGCCGTGGCGGTAGTCGTGATCGTGCTGCTGGGGGTGTGGATATGGTAACTAATGTCACGAATTTCTCGCGTTCGGGTCTCTATGACTGGATGGCTCAGCGCGTTTCTGCGGTCGTTCTCGCGGCTTACACGCTGTTTCTGCTGGGCTATGTGATCTGCAATCCGGGTATGGGCTACGCCGAATGGCATGGCCTGTTCTCGAATACCGCAATGCGCATCTTCAGCCTGCTGGCCCTCGTCGCACTGAGTGTGCACGCCTGGGTCGGCATGTGGACCATTTCCACCGACTACCTGACGCCAATGGCGCTGGGCAAGTGGGCGACTGGCGTGCGTTTCCTGTTCCAGGCCGTGTGCGGCATCGCGATGTTCGCGATGTTCGTCTGGGGCGTGCAGATTCTGTGGGGTTTCTGATTCATGGCTAGCATCCGTACTCTTTCCTATGACGCCATCATCGTAGGTGGCGGCGGCGCCGGCATGCGTGCTGCGCTGCAACTGGCCCAGGGCGGCCACAAGACCGCCGTGGTCACCAAGGTGTTCCCGACTCGTTCGCACACCGTCTCCGCTCAGGGTGGCATCACCTGCGCCATCGCTTCGGCCGATCCGAACGATGATTGGCGCTGGCACATGTACGATACCGTCAAGGGTTCCGACTATATCGGTGACCAGGACGCTATCGAATACATGTGCTCCGTCGGCCCGGAGGCCGTGTTCGAACTCGAGCACATGGGTCTGCCGTTCTCCCGTACCGAGCAGGGCCGCATCTATCAGCGTCCGTTCGGTGGCCAGTCCAAGGGTCCGGACAATCCGACCCAGGCAGCCCGTACCTGCGCCGCAGCCGACCGTACCGGTCATGCGCTGCTGCACACCCTGTATCAGGCCAACCTGAAAGCCGGCACCTCGTTCCTCAACGAGTGGTATGCCGTTGACCTGGTGAAGAACCAGGACGGTGCCATTGTCGGCATCATCGCCATCTGCATCGAGACTGGCGAAACCGTCTACATCCGTTCCAAGGCCGTGGTTCTGGCCACTGGCGGTGCTGGCCGTATCTACGCCTCTACCACCAACGCCCTGATCAACACCGGTGACGGCGTGGGCATGGCCCTGCGCGCCGGCGTGCCGGTGCAGGACATCGAGATGTGGCAGTTCCACCCGACCGGTATCGCCGGTGCTGGTGTGCTGGTCACCGAAGGCTGCCGTGGTGAGGGTGGTTACCTGATCAACGCTCATGGCGAGCGCTTCATGGAGCGTTACGCGCCGAACGCCAAAGACCTGGCAGGCCGCGATGTGGTTGCCCGCTCCATGGTCAAGGAAGTGATCGCCGGTAACGGCTGTGGCCCGAACAAGGATCACGTGCTGCTGAAGCTCGATCACCTCGGCGAAGAAGTGCTGCACAGCCGTCTGCCGGGTATCTGCGAGCTGTCCAAGACCTTCGCTCACGTCGATCCAGTCGTCGCTCCGGTTCCGGTCATCCCGACCTGCCACTACATGATGGGCGGCGTTGCCACCAATATTCATGGTCAGGCCATCACTCAGGATGCCAACGGCAACGACACCATCATCGAAGGCCTGTTCGCCGTAGGCGAAGTGGCGTGCGTATCGGTACACGGTGCCAACCGTCTGGGCGGCAACTCGCTGCTCGACCTGGTGGTGTTCGGTCGTGCCGCTGGCCTGCACCTGGAAAAAGCGCTGAAAGAAGGCGTGGAAGTCCGTGGCGCTAGCGAAACCGACATCGAGCAGTCGCTGTCGCGTCTGGCTGGCGTCAACGAGCGCAGCACCGGTGAAGACGTCGCGCCGCTGCGTAAAGAGCTGCAACAGTGCATGCAGAACTACTTCGGTGTATTCCGTACTGGCGAATACATGCAGAAGGGCATCCAACAACTGGCCGACCTGCGTGAGCGCATCGCGAAAGTCAAAATCGCGGACAAGAGCCAGGCGTTCAACACTGCGCGTATCGAAGCGCTGGAACTGCAAAACCTGCTCGAAGTCGCTGAAGCGACCGCGGTCGCAGCCGAGGTTCGTAAAGAATCCCGTGGCGCCCACGCTCGTGAAGACTTCGAAGAGCGTGATGACCAAAACTGGCTGTGCCACTCCCTGTACTTCCCAGGCGAGAAGCGCGTAGCCAAGCGTGCGGTCAACTTCGCGCCGAAGACCGTTCCGGCATTTGAACCCAAGGTTCGGACTTATTAAGGGTGACGGATATGTTGCAAGTCAGTGTTTATCGCTACAACCCTGAGAAGGACGCTGCGCCCTTCATGCAGGACTTCCAGGTCGACACCAGCGGCAAGGACATCATGGTCCTCGACGTGCTGGCGCTGATCAAGGAACAGGACGAAGGCTTCTCCTACCGTCGTTCCTGCCGCGAGGGCGTTTGTGGCTCCGACGGCATGAACATCAACGGCAAGAACGGCCTGGCCTGCATCACGCCGATCTCCGCTGCTGGCCTCAAGGGCGGCAAGCTGGTGATTCGTCCGCTGCCGGGTCTGCCGGTCATTCGTGACCTGGTCGTCGACATGAGCATCTTCTACAAGCAGTACGAGAAGGTGCAGCCATTCCTGCAGAACGATACGCCGGCTCCGGCCATCGAACGTCTGCAGACGCCGCAAGAGCGCGAGAAGCTCGACGGTCTGTACGAGTGCATCCTGTGCGCTTGCTGCTCGACCAGCTGCCCGTCGTTCTGGTGGAACCCAGACAAGTTCCTCGGTCCCGCTGCGCTGCTGCAGGCCTATCGTTTCCTGGCCGACAGCCGTGACACCAAGACCGCTGAGCGTCTGGCATCGCTGGACGATCCGTTCAGCGTGTTCCGCTGCCGCGGCATCATGAACTGCGTGAACGTGTGCCCCAAGGGTCTGAACCCGACCAAGGCCATCGGTCACGTGCGTAACATGCTGCTGCAGAGCGGTACCTGATTCGCAAGTTGCTACACCAGTAACACCTGTGGGGCCGGCTCTGGCCGGTCTCGCAGTAAAGCCAGAGCCGCAGCCCACAAAGCCGCGGCTCATACTCGAAAAATATGACGACCAGCAGGGGCATCCGGGCTGGTACCCGGACTATCTGCGGGAACCCAAGTGGCTTTATCCGAGTCGCAGCATCATGACTTTGATCAGGACCATGCGGTATTCGCGCCGGTGGTGTCCCCTTACCGAGGGTGACCAAGCATGCAAGAAAGCGTGATGCAGCGCATGTGGGACAGTGCCCACCTATCCGGTGGCAACGCTGCCTACGTGGAAGAGCTCTACGAGCTCTACCTGCACGATCCCAACGCTGTGCCAGAAGAGTGGCGCACTTACTTCCAGAAGTTGCCGACCGACGGCAATGCTGCAACGGACGTATCGCATTCGACCATTCGCGATCATTTCGTCCTGCTCGCCAAGAATTCGCGTCGTGCCCAGCCGGTTTCCGCCGGGGCCGTCAGCAGCGAGCACGAAAAGAAGCAGGTGGAAGTGCTGCGCTTGATCCAGGCCTACCGCATGCGTGGCCATCAGGCCGCCCAGCTCGACCCATTGGGTCTGTGGGTGCGCACTGCGCCGTCTGACCTGTCGATCAATCACTACGGCCTGACCGACGCGGATCTGGATACGACTTTCCGCACTGGCGAGCTGTATCTCGGCAAGGAAGAGGCAACGCTACGCGAAATCCGCGATGCGCTGCAGCAGACATATTGTCGCACCATCGGTGCCGAGTTCACCCATATCGTCGATTCCGGCCAACGCAACTGGTTCGCCCAGCGCCTGGAAAGCGTGCGTGGTCGCCCGCAGTTTTCCGCCGAGGTTCAGGCGCACGTGCTCGAGCGCGTGACGGCTGCCGAAGGTCTGGAAAAGTACCTGGGCACCAAGTACCCGGGTACCAAGCGTTTCGGTCTGGAAGGTGGCGAGAGCCTGATCCCGCTGCTCGACGAGATCATTCAGCGCTCCGGTTCCTACGGCACCAAGGAAATCGTCATCGGCATGGCCCACCGTGGCCGTCTCAACGTGCTGGTCAACACCTTCGGCAAGAACCCGCGCGACCTGTTCGACGAGTTCGAAGGCAAGAAGACCGAAGGCCTGAGCTCCGGTGACGTGAAGTACCACCAAGGTTTCTCCTCCAACGTCATGACTGCCGGCGGCGAAGTGCACCTGGCCCTGGCGTTCAACCCGTCGCACCTGGAAATCGTCTCTCCGGTGGTCGAGGGTTCGGTACGTGCCCGTCAGGATCGTCGCAGCGACGCCTCTGGTGAGAAGGTACTGCCGATCTCCATCCACGGTGATGCGGCTTTCGCCGGTCAGGGCGTGGTCATGGAAACCTTCCAGATGTCGCAGACCCGTGGCTACAAGACTGGCGGCACCATCCACATCGTGATCAACAACCAGGTTGGCTTCACCATCAGCAACCCGCTGGATGCACGCTCCACCGAGTATGCGACCGACGTGGCCAAGATGATCCAGGCGCCGATCTTCCATGTGAATGGCGATGATCCGGAAGCCGTGTTGTTCGTCACCCAGCTGGCCGTCGATTACCGCATGCAGTACAAGCGCGACGTAGTCATCGATCTGGTCTGCTACCGCCGTCGTGGTCACAACGAGGCCGACGAGCCGAATGGCACCCAGCCGCTGATGTACCAGCAGATCGCCAAGCAGCGCACCACCCGTGAACTCTATGCGGACGCGCTGATTGCAGCCGGCGTGCAGAGCAGCGATGACGTGCAGGCCAAGATCGACGAGTACCGTACCGCGCTGGACAACGGTCAGCATGTGGTCAAGAGCCTGGTCAAGGAGCCGAACAAGGAGCTGTTCGTCGACTGGCGTCCGTACCTGGGTCATGCCTGGACTGCGCGCCACGATACCCGTTTCGATCTCAAGACCTTGCAGGACCTGTCCTCCAAGTTGCTGGAAACTCCGGACGGTTTCCTGATTCAGCGTCAGGTTTCGAAGATCCTCGAAGATCGCCAGAAGATGGGCGCCGGTGGCTTGCCGATCAACTGGGGCTTCGCCGAGACCATGGCCTACGCGACTCTGCTGGTCGAAGGTCACCCGATCCGCATGACCGGTCAGGACATCGGCCGTGGCACCTTCTCGCACCGTCACGCGGTGCTGCACAACCAGAAGGACGCCTCGACCTACGTTCCGCTGAAGAACCTGTACGACGGTCAGCCGAAGTTCGAACTGTACGACTCCTACCTGTCCGAAGAGGCCGTGCTGGCCTTCGAGTACGGCTATGCCACCACCACGCCTAACGCGCTGGTGATCTGGGAAGCCCAGTTCGGCGACTTCGCCAACGGCGCCCAGGTGGTATTCGACCAGTTCATCTCCAGTGGCGAGACCAAGTGGGGCCGTCTCTGCGGTCTGACCGTTCTGCTGCCGCATGGCTACGAAGGGCAGGGGCCTGAGCACAGTTCGGCGCGTCTGGAGCGTTACCTGCAGCTGTGCGCCGAGCACAACATGCAGGTCTGCGTACCGACCACCCCGGCGCAGGTCTACCACATGCTGCGTCGTCAGGTGATCCGTCCGCTGCGCAAGCCGCTGGTGGTGCTGACGCCGAAGTCGCTGCTGCGCCACAAGCTGGCCATCTCGAGCCTGGAAGATCTGGCCGAAGGTTCCTTCCAAACCGTGATCGGCGAGATCGACTCGCTGGACCCGAAAAAGGTCGAGCGTCTGGTCCTGTGCAGCGGCAAGGTCTACTACGACCTGCTGGAGAAGCGTCGTGCCGAGGGTCGCGAAGACATCGCCATCGTGCGTATCGAGCAGCTCTATCCGTTCCCGGAAGACGACCTGGCGGAAGTGCTGGCGCCGTACAAGAACCTCAAGCACATCGTCTGGTGTCAGGAAGAACCGATGAACCAGGGCGCCTGGTACTGCAGTCAGCACCACATGCGTCGTGTCACCACCGCACACAAGAAGTCGCTGTTCCTGGAGTACGCCGGTCGTGATGCGTCGGCAGCGCCAGCTTGTGGTTATGCGTCGATGCACGCCGAGCAGCAGGAAAAACTGCTGCAGGACGCCTTTACTGTTTAACGCCTTCATCCGGCAGGTGGCGAGTGCCACCTGCCGGTAAACCGAATTTAAGGAAACGCATACAATGGCTATCGAGATCAAAGCCCCAACCTTCCCGGAATCGGTTGCCGACGGCACCGTGGCCACCTGGCACAAGAAGCCGGGCGAAGCGGTCAAGCGCGATGAGCTGATCGTCGACATCGAGACCGACAAGGTAGTGATCGAAGTGCTGGCCGAGGCCGATGGTGTCCTGGCTGAAATCATCAAGAACGAAGGCGATACCGTTCTCTCCAACGAGCTGCTGGGCAAACTGACCGAAGGTGGCGCTGCCGCCGCTGCTCCGGCTGCCGCCCCGGCCGCTGCCGCCGCTCCGGCCCAGGCTGCTGCTCCGGCTGCTGCCGCTGGCGACGACGCCATCCTCTCGCCAGCTGCTCGCAAACTGGCTGAAGAGAACGGCATCGACCCGAACAGCATCGCCGGCACCGGCAAAGGTGGCCGTGTGACCAAGGAAGACGTGGTCGCTGCCGTCGAGGCCAAGAAGAACGCGCCGGCTGCCGCTGCCAAGCCGGCCGCTGCTGCCGCTAGCGCTCCGGTCGTTGCCACTGGCGATCGCACCGAGAAGCGTGTGCCGATGACCCGCCTGCGTGCCAAGATCGCCGAGCGTCTGGTCGAGGCTCAGTCCTCCATGGCCATGCTGACCACCTTCAACGAAGTCGACATGACCGAAGTCATGGCTCTGCGTTCGAAGTACAAGGACCTGTTCGAGAAGTCCCACAATGGCGTGCGCCTGGGCTTCATGTCGTTCTTCGTCAAGGCTGCTACCGAGGCGCTGAAGCGCTTCCCGGCGGTCAACGCTTCCATCGACGGCAACGACATCGTTTACCACGGCTATGCCGACATCGGTGTTGCCGTGTCCAGCGACCGCGGCCTGGTGGTTCCGGTTCTGCGTAACGCCGAGCAGATGAGCCTGGCTGAAATCGAGAGCGGCATCGCTACCTTCGGCAAGAAAGCCAAAGACGGCAAGCTGTCCATCGAAGAAATGACCGGCGGCACCTTCACCATCACCAACGGTGGTACCTTCGGTTCGATGATGTCGACCCCGATCGTCAACCCGCCGCAGGCAGCCATTCTGGGTATGCACAACATCATCCAGCGTCCGATGGCGATCAACGGTCAGGTGGTGATCCGTCCGATGATGTACCTGGCGCTGTCTTACGACCACCGCCTGATCGATGGTAAGGAAGCCGTGACCTTCCTGGTGACCATCAAGAACTTGCTTGAAGACCCGGCTCGCCTGCTGCTGGAAATCTAAAAGCCAGTCTCCTCCACGACGGCCCTGTTCTCAGGGCCGTCCGGTTTATTCGAGAAGGAATACGTTATGACCCAGAAATTCGACGTGGTAGTCATCGGTGCCGGCCCTGGTGGCTACGTTGCCGCCATCAAAGCAGCGCAACTCGGTCTGAAGACCGCCTGCATCGAGAAGTACCAGGGCAAGGACGGCAAGATCGCCCTCGGCGGCACCTGCCTGAACGTCGGTTGCATTCCGTCCAAGGCGCTGCTGGACAGCTCCTGGAAGTACCACGAGGCGAAAGAAGGTTTCGCTGTTCATGGTATCGAAGCCAAGGGCGTGACCATCGACGTACCGGCGATGATCGGCCGCAAGACCACCATCGTTAAGAACCTGACCGGCGGCATCGGCGCGCTGTTCAAGGCCAATGGTGTGACCCTGCTGGAAGGCCACGGCAAGCTGCTGGCTGGCAAGCAGGTCGAAGTGACCGGCACCGACGGCAAGACCCAGGTGGTCGAAGCCGCTCATGTGATCATCGCTTCCGGCTCCAAGCCGGTCGAAATCCCGCCGGCTCCGGTTGATCAGGACGTGATCGTCGACTCCACTGGCGCCCTGGAATTCCAGAGCGTGCCGAAGAAGCTGGGCGTCATTGGCGCTGGCGTGATCGGTCTGGAGCTGGGCTCGGTATGGGCTCGCCTGGGTTCCGAAGTCACCGTGCTGGAAGCCATGGACAAGTTCCTGGCCGCTGCCGATGAGCAGATCGCCAAGGAAGCCCAGAAGACCCTGACCAAGCAAGGTCTGGACATCCGCCTGGGTGCCCGCGTGACCGGCTCGGAAATCAAGAAGAAGCAGGTCGTCGTCAGCTTCACCGACGCCAATGGCGAGCAGAAGATGACCTTCGACAAGCTGATCGTGGCCGTAGGTCGTCGCCCGGTGACCACCGATCTGCTGGCTGCAGATAGCGGTGTGGACCTCGACGAGCGTGGCTTCATCTACGTCAATGATCAGTGCGAAACCAGCGTTCCGGGCGTCTATGCCGTCGGTGACGTGGTACGTGGCGCCATGCTCGCGCACAAGGCCTCGGAAGAGGGCGTGATGGTTGCCGAGCGCATCGCTGGCCACAAGGCGCAGATGAACTACGACCTGATCCCGTCGGTCATCTACACCCACCCGGAAATCGCATGGGTCGGCAAGACCGAGCAGCAACTGAAGGCCGAAGGCGTTGCCGTCAACATCGGTACCTTCCCGTTCGCCGCCAGCGGTCGCGCCATGGCTGCCAACGACACCGGTGGTCTGGTCAAGGTCATCGCTGATGCCAACACCGACCGCGTACTGGGCGTCCACGTGATCGGCCCAAGCGCTGCCGAGCTGGTACAGCAAGGTGCAATCGGCATGGAGTTCGGTACCAGTGCCGAAGACCTGGGCATGATGGTCTTCTCCCACCCGACCCTGTCCGAGGCGCTGCACGAAGCTGCCCTGGCGGTCAACGGTGGCGCGATTCACATCGCTAACCGCAAGAAGCGCTAAGCACCGATATACGATTTGCTGCGCGTCGGCTAAACGGCGTTGAAAACGGCCTCGGAATGCTCATTTACAGATGTAAACTCCGCTTCCTCGGCCCTTTTCGCCACCGTTTATCTCTGGCTCGCCAGATCGTAAACCGGTTCTAGGCGTCAGACGTGGCCGGCTCGCCCGGCTACAGCAAATTGTTGTAAACCACCGGGGTAGGCGGGGCGTCGCGTAATCGCCTCATCACTGCGGTGGTGTTTGCAAGCAGAACCACGTCGGGAGGCCCGCGTCGAGTTCCACTCGCGGCGGAACGCCCGGCGGACTGCTTCGGCAGTCACAGGTGGCGCGGTATCACAAGTACAGCGCCGAATGCGCAATACCTAAACGAAGACGGTAGACAAGCATGAATCTTCACGAGTATCAGGGTAAGCAGCTGTTCGCTGAATACGGCCTGCCTGTATCCAAGGGCTTCGCGGTAGACACCCCGGAAGCAGCCGCAGAAGCCTGCGAAAAAATCGGTGGCAGCGAGTGGGTCGTCAAGGCTCAGGTCCACGCTGGTGGCCGCGGTAAAGCCGGTGGCGTAAAGCTGGTCAAGAGCAAAGAAGACGCCAAGGCCTTCGCCGCCAACTGGCTGGGCAAGCGTCTGGTGACCTACCAGACTGACGCCAATGGTCAGCCGGTCAGCAAAATCCTGGTCGAATCCTGCACCGACATCGCCAAGGAACTGTACCTGGGCGCTGTAGTGGACCGCTCCAGCCGTCGTATCGTGTTCATGGCTTCCACCGAAGGTGGCGTGGACATCGAGAAAGTGGCCCACGAAACCCCTGAGAAGATCCTCAAGGCCACCGTCGATCCGCTGGTCGGCGCTCAGCCGTACCAGGGCCGCGAGCTGGCTTTCCAGCTGGGTCTGGAAGGCGATCAGGTCAAGCAGTTCACCCACATCTTCGTTGGCCTGGCCAAGCTGTTCCAGGACTACGACCTGGCGCTGCTGGAAGTGAACCCGCTGGTGATCAAGGCCGATGGCAACCTGCACTGCCTGGACGCCAAGATCAACATCGACTCCAACGCCATGTACCGTCAGCCCAAGCTGCGCGCCATGCACGATCCGTCCCAGGACGATCCGCGTGAAGCCCATGCGCAGAAGTGGGAACTGAACTACGTTGCGCTGGAAGGCAACATCGGTTGCATGGTCAACGGTGCTGGCCTGGCCATGGGTACCATGGACATCGTCAACCTGCACGGCGGTCAGCCGGCCAACTTCCTCGACGTAGGTGGTGGCGCGACCAAAGAGCGCGTGACCGAAGCGTTCAAGATCATCCTCTCCGATGACAACGTCAAAGCCGTTCTGGTGAACATCTTCGGCGGTATCGTTCGTTGCGACATGATTGCCGAAGGCATCATCGGCGCCGTGAAAGAAGTCGGCGTGAAGATCCCGGTGGTCGTCCGCCTGGAAGGTAACAACGCCGAGCTGGGCGCCAAGGTCCTGGCCGAAAGCGGTCTGAACATCATCGCGGCAACCAGCCTGACCGACGCTGCCCAGCAGGTCGTCAAGGCCGCGGAGGGTAAGTAATGAGCATCCTGATCAATAAAGACACCAAGGTCATCTGCCAGGGCTTCACTGGCTCGCAGGGCACCTTCCACAGCGAACAAGCCATCGCCTACGGCACCAAGATGGTCGGCGGCGTGACTCCGGGCAAGGGTGGCAGCACTCACCTGGGCCTGCCGGTGTTCAACACCGTCAAGGAAGCCGTAGAAGCCACTGGCGCTGAAGCGTCGGTCATCTACGTTCCGGCTCCGTTCTGCAAGGACTCGATCCTGGAAGCAGCCAACGGCGGCATCAAGCTGATCGTCTGCATCACCGAAGGCATTCCGACCATCGATATGCTGGAAGCCAAGGTCAAGTGCGACGAGCTGGGCGTACGCCTGATCGGCCCGAACTGCCCGGGCGTGATCACTCCCGGCGAGTGCAAGATCGGCATCATGCCGGGTCACATCCACCTGCCAGGCAAAGTCGGCATCGTGTCCCGTTCGGGCACCCTGACCTATGAAGCCGTCAAGCAGACCACCGACGCCGGCTTCGGCCAGTCCACCTGCGTGGGCATCGGCGGCGACCCCATCCCGGGCTCCAACTTCATCGATATCCTGAAGCTGTTCCAGGAAGATCCGAAGACCGAAGCGATCGTCATGATCGGTGAGATCGGCGGTTCGGCTGAAGAAGAAGCGGCTGCCTTCATCAAGGCCAACGTCACCAAGCCTGTAGTTTCCTACATCGCTGGTGTGACCGCTCCGCCCGGCAAGCGCATGGGCCATGCTGGCGCCATCATCTCTGGCGGCAAGGGCACTGCAGACGAGAAATTCGCTGCGCTGCAGGACGCTGGTGTGAAAACCGTGCGTTCCCTGGCTGACATCGGCAAGGCCCTGGCTGAGCTGACCGGTTGGGAAGTCAAAAACGCCTAAGCGTTGATGACCCTCGCAAAAAGGCCACCTTCGGGTGGTCTTTTTGTTTGTGCGGTTTCTGTACCGCAGCCGATTCGGCCCGCCCCTGGCGAAGTGCCGTGCCGCCGGGGGCGCCTGCTTCGTAAGTGTTGTTGATGCGACAGTCAGTTACGCCAGTTCGACAGCTCGCCCGGCAACTGTGCTGCTGCAGGGCGCTTTTCGTTAGTATCCGCGCCTTATTCCGTGTCCGTGGTGCCACAAGCGCCTGGCGATGCCTGCAGTGGTTCGAGCCAAACGCTCGGGCGACGTTTCCCGATCCCCAAGGAAACCCTCGCAACTCTTCGATTTCTGCTTCCGGTATTTCCCTCTATGACTCGTTTGAAAGGCTCGGATCTCCTGGCCCTCGGCTTCATGACATTTGCGTTGTTCCTCGGCGCCGGCAACATCATCTTCCCCCCGAGTGCCGGTCTGGCTGCGGGTGAGAATCTGCTGCCTGCGGCCCTTGGCTTCCTGCTGACCGGTGTCGGCCTGCCGCTGCTGACCGTGGTGGCCCTGGCCCGAGTGGGTGGTGGTATGGACCTGCTCACCGCGCCGCTGGGCAAGGTGGCCGGAACCATCCTGGCAGTGGCGGTGTATCTGGCCATCGGGCCGCTGTTCGCAACGCCGCGTACCGCCGTGGTGTCGTTCGAGATGGGTATCGCACCGTTCACCGGTAATGAAGGTGCGCCGCTGCTGATCTATACCCTGGCGTATTTCGCGGTCGTGCTGTTCCTTTCCCTCAATCCGGGGCAACTGGTCGATCGTATCGGCAAGTTCATTACCCCGGTCCTGCTGACGGCGCTGCTGGTGCTGGGCGGTGCTGCTTTGTTCGCCCCGGCCGGCGAGGTTGGGGTGGTTGCCGATAACTACCGTGATGCGCCGTTGGTGCAGGGCTTTCTGCAGGGCTACCTGACCATGGATACGCTGGGGGCGCTGGTCTTCGGTATCGTCATTGCCAGCGCCATTCGCGACCGCGGCGTCAGCGACGCGGGTCTGATCACACGGTATTCGGTGATCGCCGGGGTGATCGCCGCCATTGGCCTGTCACTGGTTTACCTGGCGCTGTTCTATCTCGGTGCCACCAGCCAGGGCATCGCTGGCGATGCGCAGAACGGCGTCCAGGTGCTGACGACCTATGTGCAGCACACCTTCGGCAATACCGGCAGCCTGCTGCTCGCAGTGGTCATCACCCTGGCGTGCCTGACGACCGCCGTGGGCCTGCTCACGGCATGCGGCGAGTTCTTCAGCAAGCTGTTGCCGGTTTCCTACCGCAGCGTGGTGATCGTCTTCGGTCTCTTCAGTCTGCTGGTGGCGAATCAGGGGCTGACCCAACTGATCAGCTTCTCCATCCCGGTGCTGGTCGGTCTGTACCCGCTGGCTATCGTGCTGATCGCGCTGAGCCTGGCCAACCGCTTGTGGCTTTCCCAGTCGCTGGTGTTTGTACCGGTGATGGCCGTGACGCTGATCTTCGGCGTGGCCGATGGCATTGCCGCCACGCCATGGGCCGACAAGGTCCCGGCCTGGTTCGGGCAGTTGCCTCTGGCCGGCCAGAGCCTGGGCTGGCTGGTGCCGGTGGTGCTGACGCTGGCCCTGGTGACGCTGTTGGATCGCATCCTCGGGTTGCGTCAACGCGCTACTGCTTGAAACCTGCGCTAAACAACAAAGGCTGCCCACAAGGCGGCCTTTTTTGTCGAACAAGGATGTAGGTGGGCTGGCTATAATCGGCAGCAGTCTTGCAAGGAGTCAGCATGCTCAACAGCTATCCGTATCTGCCTCATTTTCTGGCCCCACTCTGGTTCGTTCTGTGTTGGGGAGGCTATACCCGCTATGCCTCGTTGAAGGCGCAAACCACACCCTGTCTTGCCAGCGTGCTGCACCTGTACCGCGAGGACTGGATGCGCCGCATGCTGATGCGCGAAAACCGCATTGCCGACGCCAACGTGATCGGCAATCTGGAGCGCAACGCCTCGTTCTTCGCGTCCAGCACACTGATCATCCTGGCCGGTATCCTCACCGTACTGGGCGCTTCGGATCGCGCGCTGTCGCTGTTGGCCGACATTCCTTTCGTGCAGCCGGCCAGCCGCGGGCTGTCGGAAATCAAGCTGCTGTGCCTGGGGGTGATCTTCGTCTATGCCTTCTTCACCTTCAGCTGGTGCATGCGTCAGTACAACTTCGCAGCCGTGCTGGTGGGGTCGGCGCCGATGGTGGGGGAGCGACATGTCACCGAGCAGGAGCGTAAGGCTTTCGGTGAGCGCACGGCGCGGGTCATCTCGATGGCTGCCAACCAGTTCAACTTCGGCTTGCGCGCCTATTATTTCGGTATGGCGACACTGGCCTGGTTCATCAACCCCTGGTTCTTCATGCTGGTGACTGCCGGGGTTGTGGTCGTACTGTATCGCCGCGAATTCCATTCGGATGTGCTGGAAGTGATGGTCTATACCCCAACGCCGGCCGCCGAGGTGGCCAAGGAGAAGAGTGAATGAGCATTCCATTCTGGTGCGTCTTCATCAGCGCCTTGTTGATCTTCATCGCCAAGGCGCCCGTGGCCAAAGCCATGGCCGCAGAGGGCGGTGGTCGTTACGACAATCATCATCCCCGTGCCCAGCAGGCACGCCTGACGGGTTTCGGTGCGCGAGCCCTGGCTGCGCACTTGAACAGCATCGAGGCATTTCCATTGTTCGCGGCGGGTGTGCTGATGGCGCACAGCACACAGACCTATGGCTTTCTGGTCGACATCCTGGCGATCACCTTCGTCGTCAGCCGTGTGCTGTATATGCTGTTCTACTGGTGGGATCTGCACTGGCAGCGCAGCCTGGTGTGGGTGCTGGGCCTGGCCTGCAGCCTGTTGTTGATGATCAGCCCTGCGCTGAGATGAAAAAAGCCCGCATCGCGGGCCTTTTTCTTTCGAGCTGAGGTTACTTGCCGTCGACAGCGTCTTTGGCTTCGTCGCCGGCATCCTCGATGGCGTCGGCCGCATCACCGGCCGCATCCTCAATCTTTTCGCCAGTGGTAGGTTCGTTACCCAGGGCTTCGTTGGTTTTCTGTTCGATGGCTTCGCCAGTGTCTTTGGCTGCATCGCCCACGTTCTCCATGGCTTCGGAGACTGACTCCTTGGCCGACTCCATCTTGTCTTCCGGGGTTTTCTCGCAGGCGGCGAGACCCAGGGCAGTGGCAAGCAGCAGGGCATAAGTCAGAGGTTTGTTCACGGTGATCACTCCATGTGTGAGAGTTGTTAGTGGCTGGGTTGACCCCATAACGCACAGTCACTTCGAATGCCGGGACCGCCCATAAGTTCCCTTGTCCCTGATGGCGTGCTGGCGAAACGGCTGTGAGTCCCGGCGCGAGGCGCTATCATGCGCAGCCTTTTTTCCATGGCAGAGCAGAGCGCGAAAGTGATGAGTGAGCAGTCGATTCAGGCGCGGGCGCAGCGGTTTCTGGCCGCATTGCGTCATTGCCAGGTGCTGGGCATGAGTGTCGAGTCAGCGGACGGCAAAGGGCTGACGCTGCGACTGCCTTATGCAGCGCACATCGTGGGCAACCCGGACACCGGCGTGGTTCACGGTGGCGCCATCACCACACTGATGGACACCACCTGCGGTATCTCCACGGTTTGCGTGCTGCCGGAGTTCGAAATCTGCCCGACCCTCGACCTGCGCATCGACTACATGCATCCGGCCGAGCCCGGCAAGGACGTGTTCGGTTTCGCCGAGTGCTACCGGGTTACGCCCAACGTCATCTTCACCCGTGGCTATGCCTATCAGGACGATCCTGAGCAGCCGATTGCCCACGTGGTCGGTACCTTCATGCGCATGGGCAAGGCCGCGCAGGCTGGCGCAGGTGAGCTGAAGCAGAACGTCCAGCAAGGCGGTGACGCATGAGCGAACTGAACCTTGAGCAACTGGTGGCTCGTGCGCATCAGCAAGACGACTACGACCCGCTGATCAGCCTGATTCCCTACGCCAAGCTGCTCGGCATCGAGTGCCTGCGTCTGGGTGACGACATGGTCTTCCGTCTGCCGGCCAATCGTGACTGCATTGGCAACCCGGTTCTGCCTGCATTGCATGGTGGCGTGATCGCCGGCTTCATGGAACATGCCGCCATGCTTCATCTATTGATGTTCATGGGTATTCCACATTTGCCCAAAATCATCGACTTCTCGATAGATTACCTGCGCGCTGGTCATTATCGTGACACCTATGCGCAGTGCCAGGTCTGGCGTCAGGGGCGGCGGGTGGCCAATGTGGCGATCACCGCCTGGCAAACGACGCGGACCGAGCCGATTGCCACCGCCCGTGCCCACTTCAAGGTCGATGAGCCCTGAGTCGACGAAACCCAGGCGGATCGGTAGCGCAGCAAATCATGACAAGGATTCTGTAGATGGATGCGTTACTGATAATTGGTGGCCTGCTGCTGATGCTGGTTGGTCTGGTCTGGCTGGTCATGCGTGCCTTCGCCACCAGCCTGTTGTGGGGGTGGGGCAGCCTGATTCCACCTATTACCCTGATCTACGTGGTGCGCCACTGGGCGCGTGCCCGTAGTGCGGTCATGCTGATCGCGCTTGGCGTCATCCCGCTGGTGGTGGGCCTGACCTTGCTGGCCAACAAGGATGCCGAGCGTCTGGCGGCGATCGCTCGCCTCGACTGGCTCAAGCCCGAAGTGCAGGCGCCGGCGGAGCTGGCAATCGACCTGCGTGGCCAGCTCAATGGTCAGCCGTTTCGGCCGCAGCAGGGTGAGCTGATCGATGGCGTACTGGTGCTGCGCGAGGGCCTGGACTTCTTCGCACTGCGCGAGTTGAGCATACGTCTGCCGCAGCCCGTCGAGGGCGCCGTGCGTGTCGACGTGTTGCCCCAGGACAGCGGCAATCTGCCGGAGGTGGAGCTGAGCTGGTTGTTGCCGGAGCAGGATCTGCCCGAGGCCCGTCGTCTCAGTCGCGGCTATACCCTGCACCTGGATCTGCAGCCGCAGGCGCCCAATCGGCTGGTCGGTGATTTTCACCTGGTATTGCCGCCCAGTTTCAAGACCAGCCTCAGTGGTCGAGTCGAGCTGTACCGTGACCGCCTGCGCTATGCCCAAGGACAGGTCGATACCCGGTACGACTCGCGTGACACCATCGCCCATGTCCTGCAGGACTACCTGCAACGACGTTTTGCCACGCGCGATGTACGCGAGTTGAAGCTACCGGTGTTCACCTTCGAGGGTGACACCCTGGAATTGCAGGTCGATGCGCAAGTGGCCGGACGTAGCGAAAGTCTGCCGATTCGTCTGCAGAAGCGCCCCCAGCATGGTTGGACGGTCAGCGGCGATCGCTTTCCGGCATTGCCTGCCGTCGTCTCGCGACCGCCTGCCCAACAAAGTGACGCTGCACCCGTCGAGGAGCGCCTGAGTCGCCCGCTCGACCGTCGCCAGCGTTTCAGCCTGGCACGCCTGCAGCGTAACCCCGAGCAGTACCGCAACCTCAGCATGCGTTTGAGCCGCGCCAGCGGCGGAACGGTTGAAGGACGCTTTGTCGGTGTCGACGCCGATGGCAGCATTCGCCTCAGCCAGCAGATGGGCAGCGGTGGCGGGCAGGCCAGCTTCAGTTTTAAACCGGAAGAAATTGGCCGCCTGGAACTACTGGAGCCCTAGTGCGGGCAGCTCTCCATATTCGCTTCGCGGGCGGCTTGTACCTGCCAGAAACGATGATGAGCATGCAGCAAGCCCTTGAAATTAATCCAGCTGGCCCCATCTGTAGGTCATCCGCCGCCATAGCGGTTCCTGTCCTGCAGATGGAGTTAGAAGACCATGAGTGTGGAAACTCAAAAAGAAACCCTGGGCTTCCAGACCGAGGTGAAGCAGCTGCTTCACCTGATGATTCATTCCCTGTACTCGAACAAGGAAATCTTCCTGCGCGAGTTGATCTCCAACGCCTCCGACGCCGCTGACAAGCTGCGTTTCGAGGCGCTGGCCAAACCGGAGCTGCTCGAAGGTGGCGCCGAACTGAAGATCCGCCTGTCCTTCGACAAGGACGCCAAGACCGTTACCCTCGAAGACAACGGCATCGGCATGAATCGCGATGAGGTCATCGCGCACCTGGGCACCATCGCCAAGTCCGGCACCGCCGACTTCCTGAAGAACCTCTCCGGCGACCAGAAGAAGGACTCGCACCTGATCGGTCAGTTCGGTGTGGGCTTCTATTCGGCATTCATCGTCGCCGATCAGGTCGAGGTCTTCAGCCGCCGTGCCGGCAGCCCCGCCAGCGAAGGCGTGCATTGGTCGTCGAAGGGCGAGGGCGATTTCGAAGTTGCGACCGTCGACAAAGCCGAGCGCGGTACTCGCATCGTCCTGCACCTCAAGAGCGGTGAAGAAGAATTCGCCGATGGCTGGCGCCTGCGCAATATCGTCAAGAAGTACTCCGACCATATCGCGCTGCCCATCGAGCTGCCGAAGGAGCACCAAGGCGAGGACAAGCCGGCAGAGCTTGAGTGGGAAACTGTCAACCGCGCCAGCGCGCTGTGGACCCGTCCGCGTACCGAGATCAAGGACGAGGAATATCAGGAGTTCTACAAGCACGTCGGCCATGACTTCGAGAACCCGCTGGCCTGGAGCCACAACAAGGTCGAGGGCAAGCTGGAGTACACCTCGCTGCTCTACGTGCCGGCTCGTGCGCCGTTCGACCTGTACCAGCGCGAAGCGCCCAAGGGACTCAAGCTATACGTGCAGCGCGTGTTCATCATGGACCAGGCGGATCAGTTCCTGCCGCTGTACCTGCGCTTCATCAAGGGCGTGGTCGACTCCAACGACCTGTCGCTGAACGTCTCCCGCGAGATACTGCAGGCCGGCCCGGTCATCGACTCCATGAAGTCGGCGCTGACCAAGCGTGTGCTGGACATGCTGGAGAAACTGGCGAAAGACAAAGCGGAGGATTACCAGAACTTCTGGAAAACCTTCGGCCAGGTGCTCAAGGAAGGCCCGGCGGAAGACTTCGCCAACAAGGAGAAGATCGCTGGCCTGCTGCGTTTCGCTTCCACCGCGGGTGAGGGCGATGAGCAGTCGGTGTCGCTGGCCGACTACCTGGGCCGCGTCAAGGACGGTCAGGACAAGATCTACTACCTCACGGGTGAAAGTTACGCGCAGATCAAGAACAGCCCGCACCTGGAAGTCTTCCGCAAGAAAGGCATCGAAGTGCTGCTGCTCACCGATCGCATCGACGAATGGCTGATGAGCTACCTGACCGAGTTCGACGGCAAGCAGTTCGTCGACGTGGCTCGTGGCGACCTGGATCTGGGCAAGCTGGACTCGGAAGAGGACAAGAAGGCCCAGGAAGAAGTCGCCAAGGCCAAGGAAGGGTTGATCGAGCGCCTCAAGGGCGCGCTGGGTGAACAGGTCACCGAGGTTCGCGTGTCGCACCGCCTGACCGACTCGCCGGCGATCCTGGCCATTGGCGAGCAGGACCTGGGGCTGCAGATGCGCCAGATTCTCGAAGCCAGTGGGCAGAAGGTGCCGGATGCCAAGCCGATCTTCGAGTTCAACCCGGCGCACCCGCTGATCGAACGCCTGGATGCCGAGCCGGATGAGGATCGCTTTGCCGATCTGTCGCACATCCTGTTCGACCAGGCCGCCCTGGCCGCTGGTGACAGCCTCAAGGACCCTGCAGCTTACGTGCAGCGTCTGAACAAGCTGCTGGTGGAACTCTCCGCCTGATTGGCTACGCTGTAGAACAAGCCCGCTCCGGCGGGCTTTTCTATGGGCGCGATAGATCAGTGGGATTTGACAAGCGCAGCCCCGTCGTTTCAGATGCTGGCAATTGGCTGGCTTTTTGTCAGTACCCTGGGGTTGTATGTCGATCTTCGAGTTGTTCTTCATCATGGGTGCGGACCCGAGTGTCCTTGTGCTCAGTAGCTACGACACTCCGTTGGTGCTGTTATCGCTGGCGATTGCCGTGTTCGCCGCGGGCATGGCGTTGCAACTGGCCGGCGAAGCGCGCGACAGTTCGCATCCGGTCGCCAGGCAAATCACCATCCTCACCGGCTCGCTCGCCCTGGGCGGCGGTATCTGGTCCATGCATTTTCTTGGCATGCTCGCCTTTGAGCTGTGCGCAGCGGTGCGTTTCGATCTGGGTATCACCTTGTTGTCGATACTGCCGGGGCTGGCCGCATCTTGGGTCGCACTGAGCCTGCTGGCGCGACGTGACCTGAGCCCGCTGCAGCTGTGTGTGGGCGGCGTACTGGTCGGTGCCGGTATCGGCGCCATGCATTACAGCGGCATGGCCGCGATGCAGATGGCGCCGCTGTTGCGTTATGACCCCTGGATGTTCGCTCTGTCCATCCTCGTTGCCGTTGCCTTGGCCATTCTTGCGTTGTGGGTGTGCTTCGGCCTGGAAGGGCGCCTGCCGACGCCCTGGGCGCTGTTGCTCAGTGCCCTGGTCATGGGCCTGGCCATCAGTGGCATGCATTACACCGGCATGGCGGCGGCGCGCTTCGTTGGCTCGCCCGAGTCGGACGCTCCGATGAGCGTGATGGACAGCGGCTATATCGCCATCGCCATCGCGCTGTTGACCGTCGTCCTGACCGTCTTCGTGGTGGCAGTCAATACGCTGCTGCGCTACCGCCGCATCAGCCGCCAGCTCAAGGCCAGCGAGCAGCACCTGCGCTCGATATTCGATACGGCGCTGGACGCCATCATCACTGTCGACCACAGCGGTAGGATTTGCTCGGCCAACCGTGCGGTCTCCCGTCTGTTCGGTTGGGCACCGCAGGAGTTGGTCGGGTTACACATGCGCTCGCTGATGCCGCCCCGTTATGTCGATCAGGTCGAAGCGTTGTTGGCCGATTACCTCAGGACAGGGCGTCTGTCCCTGCCGGCAGGTGAGCAGGAACTGGCCTGCCTGACTCGCGACGGGGAAGAGAAGCCCGTGCGCATCAGCGTTGGCATCACACATGCGGGCAGCCGCCCGCTGTTCGTGGTGTTCGTGGCCGATATCAGTGAGCGCCAGGCCATGGAGACGGCACTGCGGGATAGCGAGCAGCAGTATCGTTCGCTGATCAGCAATATTCCGGGGGTGTCGTTTCGCTGCCTGCTCGATCGCGACTGGACCATGCTGTTCATCAGCGATGCGGTGCAGAGCCTGACCGGCTACAGCACCGAGGACTTCATCAGCCGGCGTTGTTCGATCGCCGACCTGTATCATCCCGATGACTATCAGCGAGTCGCCGACGAGGTGGTAGAGGCGGTCGAGCAGGGGCGCAACTACACGATCGAGTATCGTCTGTTCGACCGTGAGGGTGAGGAACACTGGATCTGGGAGAGCGGCAGTGCGGTCTGCGACGATAACGGTGTGCCGCGCTGGATCGATGGTGTGTTGCTCGATCAGACCGAAAGCAAGCGACGCAATGCCGAGTACGAGGGCAAGGTCACCGCGATCAGCAAGGCCATGGCACTGATCGAGTTCGATCTCGAGGGCAACATTCTGGCGGTCAACGATAACGCCCTGGCACTGTTCGATTACGAGCTCGAAGACGTGATCGGCCGCCACCACACCATGTTCTGTTACCCGGATCAGATCGCCAGCGACAGCTACCGCCAGGGCTGGGCCGATCTGCGCGCCGGGCACTTCCGCACCGGCGAGTATCGTCGCAAGGGCAAGGATGGGCGTGAGGTCTGGATCCAGGCCAGCTACAACCCGATCCTCGATACCGATGGCAAGCCGTTCAAGGTGGTCAAGCTGGCAACCGACCTCACGCCTCGTCGTGTGATGGAGCAGGAACTGCGTGCCGCCCGTGACCGTGCCGAGGCCGCGGCTGCCGCTCGTAGCAGCTTCCTGGCCAACATGAGCCATGAAATTCGTACGCCGATGAACGCCATCATCGGCTTCACCGAGCTGCTGCTGGAAACCCCGCTTTCCAGTGAGCAGCGTCGCCACCTCAGCACCGTGCAGCATTCGTCGCGCTCGCTGCTGGGGCTGCTCAACGACATCCTCGATACGGCCAAGCTCGACCGTGGCGCCATCGAATTGGAACAGCTTGATTTCTCGCTGCGCGAGCTGTGCGAGCAGGTGATCGCCAGCCAATGCCTGGCCGCCGAAAGCAAAGGCCTGCAGCTTTACCTGGACTACCCGCCGACGCTCAACGAGTTCTTCTGCGGCGACCCGCTGCGTCTGCAACAGGTCTTGACTAACCTGCTCGGCAATGCGGTCAAGTTCACCCTGCAGGGCGAGGTATGCCTGAAGGTGAGCGGCGAGCCGGGCGCCATGCGCCTGGCGGTGAAAGACACCGGTATCGGTATCGCAGCCGACCGTCTGGAAAAGATCTTCGAGCCCTTCGCCCAGGCCGATGCGTCGATGAGTCGACGCTTCGGCGGCACTGGGCTGGGGACGACCATCTCCCGCCAGCTGGTCGAATTGATGGGAGGTCGCCTGCGGGTCGAAAGCACCGAAGGGCAGGGCAGCTGTTTCAGCGTCGAACTACCGCTGTGCGCCGGTAAGCGCCGGGCGTCGCAGCAGCGTGCCGTGATGCCGCAGCTGGGGCCGTTGAACATCCTTGCAGCCGATGACGTGCCGCAGAATCTCGAGTTGTTGCAGTTGACCCTGGAGCATTTCGGCCATCGCGTGCACTGCGTCGGCGATGGTGAAGGCGCGCTTCAGGCCTTTATCGAGGAGCGCTTCGATCTGATCCTGATGGATGTGCAGATGCCGGGAGTCGACGGTCTGGAGGCTTCGCGGCGGATTCGTGAGCTGGAAGCCGCCGAGGCAAGAGAGCCGATACCGATCATTGCCCTGACTGCCAGCGTACTCGATCAGGATCGTCAGGCGGCACTGGATTCGGGCATGAATGGCTTCGCCTCGAAGCCGCTGGACGTCAGTGCATTGCTGTGGGAAATCGCCCGGTTGCTCGGCCTGACCGATGTACCCAGTGCCGTGGTCAGCGCCACTCGTGTTGCTGACGCCGGCCTGTTCGACTGGGTGCGTGGCGGCAACCTCTGGGGTGGGCCGTTGCGCATGGCTCGGGCGATCAACAGCTTCATCGGTGAACAACATGAGCTGGTCGAGCGTCTCAGCCAGCTTCTGGCCGCGCGCGACTGGCGTGAGGGCGAGGCGCTGGCGCACCGGCTGCACGGCGCCGCCGGCAACCTGGCGATGGCCAGCCTGGCAAGCCTGGGGCAGTCGATCGAGCGAGCGTTCCAGGCACAGGACGAGCAGGCTCTGCCTGCATTGCTCGCGGAGCTCGATCAGACCTTGCAGACGGTCAAGGCGGTGGTCCCGCAGGTGCCCGAGGTTAGCTCTGCGGTCCAGAGCCCGACTGCTGACTTGTCTTCGCTGCGTGAACAGGCCGGTCAGCTGCGTCATGCCCTGCAGCGTGGCGGCCTGGACGATGAGACCCTGGCGGCCATGGAGTACGCTGCTGGGGGAACAGCCTACGCTGTAGCCCTGAATGATATGCGCCAGGCGCTGGATGACTTCGATTTCGATCAGGCCCTGGTCGTGCTGGATAAACTGCTGTTGCAACTGCATGACGAGGACACGACCCCATCATGAGCCTGGCTGCCGATACCCGTCCGCTGTTGCTGCTGGTCGACGACGAGCCCACCAACCTGCAGGTATTGCGTCATATCCTGCAGGAAGACTATCGCCTGCTGTTCGCCAAGGAGGGTGCCCGCGCACTGGAAATGGCCGAGCGCGAGCGACCTGACCTGATTCTGCTCGACGTGATGATGCCGGGCATGACCGGCTATGAGGTGTGTGAGCAGCTCAAGGCCAACCTGCTGCTGAAGGCGATCCCGGTGATCTTCGTCACTGCCCTCGGTGATGTCGACGATGAGGCGCGTGGCTTCGAGGTCGGTGCGGTGGACTACATCACCAAGCCGGTGAGCCCGCCCATTGTGCGGGCGCGGGTGCGCACCCACCTGTCGTTGGTGCGGGTTGACGAGCTGAGGCAGACCCGTCTGCAGATCGTTCAGCGCCTGGGCATGGCGGCAGAGTACAAGGACAACGAGACGGGCTTGCACGTCATCCGCATGAGCCACTTCTCCAAGGTGCTGGCACTGGCCGCAGGATTCAGCGAGAGCGCTGCCGAGGAACTGCTCAACGCCGCGCCAATGCATGACGTCGGCAAGATCGGTATTCCCGATGCTGTACTGCGCAAGCCAGGCAAGCTCGATGAGCAGGAATGGCAGGTGATGCGCCAGCATGTGGAAATCGGCGCGCGGATCATTGGCGAACACAGTTCGGGGTTGTTGCGTACGGCGCAACGGATTGCCCTGTCTCACCACGAGAAGTGGGACGGCAGCGGCTATCCCAACGGTCTGAGCGGTGAGGACATTCCCCTGGAAGGCCGCATCGTGGCAATCGCCGATGTGTTCGATGCGCTGACCAGCGTGCGCCCTTACAAGCAGGCATGGACAGTAGAGGCCGCGGTCGACTTCCTGCGTGAGCAGAGCGGTCGCCACTTCGATCCGCGCCTGACCGAACTGTTCATCGATTGTCTGCCGGAGATTCTGCGCATCAAGGAGCTTTGGGCCGAGCAACCTGCTGCTTGAAATCTTCTGTCTAACACCCGAGTGCGGGTGATTTGGCCATTGTCGTCAGCGCGGCTATTGTTAGGGGCCTAGCATTACCAAGGGCAGGCCCGATCATGCAGAAGAAGACACTGGTTCCCCTGTTATGCGCGGCCGTCGCCGGCCTCGCCGATGCGGCTGTCGTGACCAAGCCGATTTCCTATGAGATCGATGGCGAAGCCTTCGAGGGCGTGTTGGTTTATGACGACTCGGTGACCACGCCGCGCCCTGGTCTATTGGCCGTTCCCAACTGGATGGGCGTCAACCCGGACACCGTGACCAAGGCGGCGCGCGCCGCTGGCGACAAGTACGTGGTGTTTCTCGCCGACATGTACGGCAAGGCCATTCGCCCGAGCAATGCTGACGAGGCCAAGGCGGCCGCGACGACGGTGCGCAGCGACCGTGCCTTGATGCGCAAGCGTGCCCAGGCGGCAGTCGAAGTGCTCAAGGCGCAAAGTGGAGAGGTGGCTCTGGATCTGAGCAAGCTGGGCGCCATCGGCTTCTGTTTCGGTGGTGGAACCGTGCTGGAACTGGCCCGTTCGGGCGCGCCGCTGAAGGGGTTCGTATCCTTCCACGGCAATCTGGATACGCCTGACCCGGCCGATGCGAGGAACATCAAGGCACCGGTACTGGTGCTACATGGGGCGGATGATCCGGCGGTGCCGCAGAAGCAGGTTGACGGATTCGTCGCTGAAATGAAGGCCGCCAAGGTGGATTGGCAACTGGTCAGCTACGGCGGTGCGGTGCATTCGTTCACCAATCCCAAGGCCAACGTGCCAGGGCGCAATCAGTACCACCCAGTGGTGGCCGCGCGGGCGTTCAAGGCGATGAACGATCTGTTCGATGAAGTATTCGCCGAGCAGTGACTGCGGTTTTACCGCACGTTAAACGAAAGGCTGCGCCTATTGGGCGCAGCCTTTTTTCATCTTACTTCGCGGGCATTACGGCGATGTCGATGATGCCGTCCGGCAGGTCGGCGATATCGCCCAGGGTGGTGGGCTTGCCGCTGGCCAGATCCAGCTGGTGCAGGGTCTTGCCGGTCAGTACGTAGGCGGTGTTGCCACCCTTGCCGTCGCTGAGGATGTCCATGGCGGCAGCCTTGAGGCCGTCGGCGACCTTGCCGACCAGTTGCTGCACGCCATCATTTGGCGGGTTCTGCAGCATCAGGCTGCTGTTGGCCAGGTCGATGTTGTAGAGCGCCGTACTCTTCGTGCCGGCGTAGGAGTTGGTGTAGGCGCCGGCAACCACCTGGGGCTGCTTGCCTGCGTAAGGGCCGTCGGCAGCGTAAGCCTGCTTGCCGTCTACCGCGACTTCGCCGGTGTCGACATTCACTCGCAGGTTGGTGCCGTCCGGGCTCATCAGGCGCAGGCGGTCGGCCACCGGATTGAAGTCGACCACGGCCTGGCCGCTGCCAGGCAACGCGGTTTGCAGCTTGCTGCCTGCAGTTGCTTTGCCGCTGGCTGTGTCCAGGGTGTAGAGCTGATCGGTGCCGCTGAGGAGGTAGACCTGGCCGCTGGCCGGGCGCACGTCCAGACCGCGCAGATCGCTGGCGCCGCTGACGGCCATGTTGCCGGTGACCTTGAGGCTGGCGACATCGACCTTGAACAGCTTGCCATCGGCGCCCAGCGCAAGCAGTTCGGTGGCGCTGGCGGCGCCTGCGCTCAGGGTCAGCAGGCTGGCGGTGCAGAGGGTAGTGATGCGTTTCATGGTTGTTCCTCATAAAAGGTTTCAGCATCGATGCGAAGCCGGTAGGCCGGCTTCGCAGGTGCCTCGACGAAACACCTGTGAGCTATACCCGCGAGGAACGGGGTTGGATGTCGGCGGATGAAAATATTTTTTGGGGGGACCAGCTGTGTGAAAGATTGCCGGCCAGGTGGCCGGCAATCTTTTCAGTTGGCGCTGGCCAGTACGGCGCGGCCGATATACAGCACCGGGCCGCTGGGGCGGTTGTAAGGCGAGCCGCCTTCTGGTTCGAGGGTCAGCTCGAACAACTGCCCAGGCTGCACGGCGCCGATCTGCTCGGCAGGCAAACGCAGCGGCTGTCCGGCTTCGACCAGACCCAGCGAGCGTGGCCCGTCTGCCGGGTCGATCAGCGTCCAGAATTGCAGGGCGCGCCCTTCAGGCACCTGGTCGGCAACCAGCGGATCGAGCTGCAAGGTGCCGTCGCGGCTGACCTGAATGACCCAACCCGGTCTGGCCGCCTCGCCCGGCTGCTGCAGCACCACGGTGTAGCGCTCGCCGGCGATGTCCGGTGCCCGCAATAGCGGCATCAGCACGGCGACCAGCAGCGCCACGGCCAGCGCGGCTGCGGTCAGGCGCCAGGTCAGCAGGCTGTTCCACCAGTTGGCCAGGGGGCTGGTACGTGACTCATCTTGCAGGCCCAGGCTCTGCCGAATACGGGCCCAGAGTGCCGGGGAGGGCGCTTGTGCCGGCAGTTGGTCGCTCAGCTCGAGAAAATGCCGCTCCCATTCCAGCGCCATGCGCGCGGCCTGTTCATCGTCTTCGAGCAACTGGCGCACCTCGGCGGCTTCCTGCTCGTCGAGCAGGCCGAGCAGGTATTCGCCTATCAGGGCGCGGCGTTCTTCGGGATCGTGGGTAATCATGCTTGCAGACACTCCTGCAGCGCGCGCAGGCCGGCGCGGATACGGCCTTTGATGGTGCCCAGCGGTGTGCTCAGGCGGCTGGCGATCTGTTCGTGGGTCAGGCCCCGGTAGAACGCCAGGAGGATCGGATGGCGGCGTGGTCTTTCCAGGCGTTGCAGGCAGCGACGCAGCAGGCGCTTTTCGGATTGCTCCAGCGCCTGGGCTTCAGCCTGCGGGCTGTCGTCCAGCACGCGTTCGATGAAATCATCGTCCACTTCTGCATGACGGCTGCCACTGCGAAGGGCGTTGAGTACGCGGTAGCGCAGGATGCTGTGCACCCAGGCGCGGCCGCTGCCCAGTTCGCGTCGAAAACGCGCGGCGTGCTGCCAGATGCGCACGAAGGCGTCGTGCAGACAGTCCTCGGCGATATCGCGCCGGCCCAGCATGCTGATGGCCAGGCCGAGCAGTTGCCCGGCCTCTTGCCGATAGAGCGCCTGGAAGGCACGTTCGTCGCCGTGTGCGCAAGCTTCCAGGGTGCTTTCGTAATCGAAATCGCGATCTGCCATGGGTCATCCGTTGGCCTGAAAAATCCGCATGCAGCTTATACCCGGCTACTGTGCTTCTGGATCACGCACAGGTAACAAAAAACTGCGAAGGCGTTGCGGCGTACTCAAAGGGTAGGGTTTCAGGGCTGAGCCTGGGCGTAGGCCTGGTCGAGTGAAACCCAGCGCTCCAGCGGCCCCTTGCGTGAGGCGTAGCGAATCAGCAGCCAGTTGCCTTGCTGATCCAGCACTTCGCAGACGTCCCCCTCGATCAGATAGGCCTTGCTGCGACTGGCGTGGTCCGGACGCTGGTGGAGGTAGAGGCGTGAGCTGGGCACTGTCCAGGTCAGGGGCCGATCATCGTCGTCGAGGGCGCGGCTGGCGATGATGTTGCCCTCAGGGTCGAGGGTCCTCTCGAAGACGGCAAAGAACACGGGAGCATCGGGGTCGTAGTCGTGGCGCACCTGCAGCGTCTTGTATAGCCACGGGACGCCGGACTCATCGAAACGGTAGGCGTCGTAGTACCAGCGCGGCCCGCTGCGGCAGTGGCTGTAGAGAGCTCGCTCCTCATTATTGGGCTGCAGCTCAGATAGCCATGAGCAATTGACGCGTTCCATCAACGCTGGCGGCATCTGCAACCGCTCGAAGCGGTGCTGGGCCGGGCGGTAGAGGTAAAGGTGGTAGGCCGAGTTGACCATCCCGACCGGAACTCGAATTGCCAGATCCGGGTGGCCGTCGAAGTTGTAGTCCTCGCTCTCGAAGCTCGGTGCCTCTGCATCGTTGCCTTCAGGGATGTTCAATTCGAGGCGGCTGCCGTCGGGTTGCTGCAGAAAATAGCGTTCGCCTTGCTGCTGTACCTGAGCATGCTGCCCAGGTTCAGGTTCGAAACGGGGCAGATCGGCCAGAGCCAGGTTGGGCAGCAACAGCAGGCCGGCGAGGTTGCGATACAAGGGCAAGAGGGCAGTCCTTTGCGAGTGACAGGCGCCGTTGCGCGCCTGTCCTTGATGGGTTCAGCGCGGCAGTTCGATGCGCGTGGTTTCGTCTGGCACTTGCGGCCAGTCACCAGCGGCCCAGCGTTGGCGCGCCTGGTCGATCAGCTCCGGGGTGGTGGCGACGAAATTCCAGTTTATCCGCCGCGGCCCGATGGGCTCGCCGCCGATCAGCGCCAGGTGGCACTCACCACAGGCGCTGAGCAGTGGCGTTTCGCCGGCGGCAATCACGGCCATGCTGTGCCTGGGCAGCACCTCGCCATCGAGTTCCGCTTCGCCAGCGATCAGGTACAGGGCGCGTTCACTGTGTTCGGCCGGAATCAGCAGGTTGGCCCCGGCAGCCAGGCGTAGATCGGCATACAGGGTCGGTGAACGAACCGGGACCGGCGACTGCATGCAAAAGCCGCTGCCGGCGATCAGGGTGATCTGCACGCCCATGGCGTCGCTACGCGGCAGCGAGTCGGCCGGGTGATGGCTGTAACTTGGCTCGCACTGCTCGTCGGCCTCTGGCAGCGCCAGCCACACCTGCAGGCCGTGCACCCGTTTGCGCTGGTCAAGTTGCTCGGGCGGCGTGCGCTCGACGTGGGCGACGGCGCGGCCTGCGGTCATCCAGCTGACCTCGCCAGGCTTCACCAGCTGATCGGAACCCAGGCTGTCCTTGTGCAGCAACTGGCCTTCGAACAGATAGGTGAGGGTGGACAGGCCAATATGCGGGTGCTGGGCGATGTTCATGCCGCTGCCGGCGGGGTAGTCCTGCTCCAGCATGTGATCGAAGAAGACGAAGGGGCCGATGCTGCGAAAGCGCGCCGAGGGCAGCGGCCGCAGGATCGGTTGCCCGGCGATGTCCTCGGCACGCGGGCGAATCAGTTGCAGCTCGCTCATGCCGAGGCTCCAGCCAGACGGGTTTCGACCTGGATGTCGGTGCTGGTCATCAGCTTGTGGATCGGGCACTTGTCGGCGACACGCAGCAGTTGCTGGCGCTGCGCGTCGTCCAGCGGACCTTTGAGCGACAGCTCGACGATCAGGCGGTAGTTGCCTTCGCGTTCTTCGCTGTCGTCACGCTCGACGCTGACGTCGATGCCCTCCAGTGGCAGGCCGCGCTGGCGCGCATAGAGCAGCAGGGTCATGGCCTTGCAGGTACCGAGCGAGGCGTCGAACAGATCGTGCGGATCGGGGCCGCCATCCTCGCCACCGAGTTCGGGCGATACGTCGCCGAGCAACTGGTGCGAGCCGATTTTGATCTGCTGCTGAAGACCCTTGCTGTTATGAATACGGATCATGGCGCTTCCCTGTAGGAGTGACGGCGATGCTCGTCAGCCTAGCCCAGGCAAGCGTGCTCATACCAGTGCCGACAGCCGCACGTCGGCGCCCAGCACACGCAACAGGCGGCCCTGACCGTCGACGATAGGTACCGACACGGTGAAACAGAAATCATCGGTTGCCGAAGAGCGGTAGACCTGAGTGATATGGCCTTGCATCTGTTCGACCACGGCGCGGAACCAGGGGCGCTGGCTCCAGTCGCGGCCACGGCAGCTGGCCGCCTCGTTGTGCGTCACATCACTGGCGAAGATGTTTTCGGATATCTGCACGCCGCGGTTGTCGACCAGGTAGAACAGCTCGAAACGGCTGTCGCGCGCCAGTGTCTCGGCGAGTAGCCGCTCGGCCGCCGTGACATCGCCAGCCAACTCGGCGCGTGTCGCCAACTGCTCGACACTGGCGCGCACGGCGGCGTGGATTTCCAGGCGGAAGTCGCCGAGACCGGCGAGCAGGCGATCTCCGTCCTCGCGAACAGCCTTGCTGTGATGGAGCACCTGACCGGCTTTGCCGAGCAACTCGCCGGCAACCTGGGCAATGTTCTGCACGTCGCCGTTGATCGAGCGCACGGCCTGGCCGATCTGCTCGGTGCCAGCGGCGATCTGGCCAACCTGGCCATCCAGGCGATCCATGGCCTGGCGTGTGCTTTCCAGCCCCTGGCTGACGGCGACAATGCCGGTGCGACCGTCAGCCACGGCCTGGTTCATGTGTTGGCCGGCATCGCCGAGCTGCTGCATGCCATCGCGGAAGCGTTCGATGATGCTGCTGACCTGGCCTGTGGCCTCGGTGGTATGCCCGGCCAGGCGACGAACCTCCTCGGCGACCACGGCGAAACCACGGCCATGTTCGCCGGCACGCGCCGCTTCGATGGCTGCGTTGAGTGCCAGCAGGTTGGTTTGCTGGGAGATGCTGGCGATGACGCCGATGACCTTGCTCACCTCATCGAGCTGTCCGGCCAGTTGCTGGATGACCTGACCCAGCTGCGCTTCGCTGGCATCGATCACTTCGACTTGGCGCAGCACGGCCTGGCCACTTTGCTGGCACTGCTGCAGGGTCGCGGAAACCTCGGCGGACAGCCGCGCCACCTCGCCTGCACCCGGCACCAGTTCAGCGTCCAGGGTGGTGGTGACTTGCTCGCTGGCGCTGGCGATCAGCTCCGAGGACTGCGCCAGGGTTTGCCCGCTCTGCTGGTTGGCGGCGGCGATGCGGGCCAGTTGCGGGGCATGCGCAGCGATGCCGACGGCGGCACCCAGGCTGGCGCGAATGCGTTGCTGCAGACCCGCACTGAAATCGTTCAGGCGCGTCATCCATTGATAGTGGTCCGGGAGGCGAGTGGTGAGATCGTGTTGTTGGAACAGTGCGTCCAATGCGGCCTCGTCCTGAGCTCTGCGGGCTGGCTTGCGCAGCAACTGCAACATGGTGATTCCCCTTTTTTGGTCTGCCTGAGGCATTGCAAGCCAAGTGCCATCATTGGCGCGCGTGCCCATGGCCGTTCCGGGTGTTCAGCCCGCTTTCCATGTATCGATATGGTGCGGCCACAGGTTTTACCTGCTTCTTCCAGGGGCGCTGATGCGAGTTGGTGACGCGTGATCGCCGAACTTGCCCCGCGACTCGGCGGTCTATGCTGCTCATGCCGTCAGGAGGACTCGTCTTGCTCATATCTCGTTCCATGCCATGGATATTGGCGCTCAGCAGCGTCTTTGCCTGCAGCGCTCAGGCTCGTGACTACCGTTACAGCGACGCGCACCTGCACTATGTCGACTTCTTTCAGGAAAGCGCCGGCATGGATGAGTTGTTGGAGAAGATGGCGGAAAACAACGTCGATCACGTGATGTTCTCCGGTATTCCAGTGGCCAAGAAGTGGGACGAGGACGAGCCCAAGCGTCCGCGCTACTACGCCGGTGATGACGCCAATGCCTACTGGTACAGCGCGACCGACGTGTTCATCGCCGCTGCCTACAAGCGTCTGCCCGCCGAGCAGCGTAAGCGCTTCCATCCGTTCCTTTCCGGCTTCAACCCCAACGACAAGAACGCCGATGCGCATATCCGCCGCATGCTGGAGCTCGACCCCGGCCTGTGGCAGGGCATCGGCGAGGTGTTCACCCGCCACGACGACCTCACCGCGCTGATCCACGGCAGTGCGCCACGCGCCAATAACGAGGCGCTGGCGCGGGTCTTTCACCTGGCGGCCGAATATGACCTGCCGGTGATGCTGCACTCGAACATCACCTCCAAGCGTGAGCGCGAGCCAATCTATCTAGAGGAAATCGAGGCGCCTCTGCGCAACCATCCGCATGTGCGCTTCATCTGGGCGCATGCCGGTACCAGTGCCGAGATTCATCGGCATCAGGAGAAGCTCGGCTTCCTGCTGGAGACCATCGAACGCATGCTCGGCCAGTACCCGAATCTGTACATTGATCTGTCCTGGACCATGCTGCATCCCTATCTGCTGGACGAGAACGGCAAGCCTGACCCGAAGTGGGTGCATCTGGTCAGCAGTTACCCGGAGCGCTTCATGCTCGGCTCTGACGTGGTCGGCCGTTTCGGCAGCCTGGGCGAATACATGAAGGGGTTCGACCCCTTCCTCGATGCCTTGCCCGAGGACGTGGCGCACAAGGTGGCACGCGACAACTTTCTGTCCGTGTTGCCGCGCAAGGTGCAGGCCGAGCTGGACCCATAGAGTGGACGTCGCGCAGTGGCGACCTCCTACGACCTTCTCCCTCTGGCAGAAGGCTGCGCGTAGCGCCGGATGAGGGAGGGCATGTTCCTTAGCGCATCTGTCATCAGGCTGTCACTCGGGTGTCATAGGCTCGCGCTCATCTCAACGAGGAGTGCACCATGCATTACACCCGAGTGGCCATGATGGCCGGTCTATTCGTCTGGGCAGGTCTGAGCCAGGCGGAAGTTCGCGTCGAAGGTCCGGTCGAGTACGGCGTCTTCAGCAGCCAGTACCAGGACTTTCAACCAGGCGAGCGAGTGCTCACCCGCAGCAATCAGGAGATCCAACGCACCGACCAGGTTCCGGCCAAGCTCGGCACCAAGTTCGGCATGCGCTACAGCCTGGCCGGCAAGCGCGAGGGTGAAGCTCCGCTGACCCTGCTGTACCTCACGCCCGGTGTGGTTACCCCCGATGGCCAGCGTCATGACAAGTTCGAAGTGCAGCAGAAGCTGGTGCTCGGCGCGCCGCAGGACGTGATGGCGTTCGAGTTCACCGAACACCACGAAGTGGTGCCCGGTGAATGGCATTTCATCGTCTATCAGGGCGATCGCAAGCTGGCCGAACAGCGTTTCACCGTGCGCTGATCAGAGCAGGATGATCGCCCAGCTCAGGGCGATCATCAGCAACGCGACCATCTGTGCCGCACTGCCCATGTCCTTGGCCTGCTTGGACAGCGGGTGCAGGTTCAGCGAAATGCGGTCCACCACCGCTTCGATGGCGGAATTGAGCAACTCCACCACCAGTGCCAGTAACGGCACCAGAACCAGCACCGCCCGTTCCGCGCGACTGACGTCGACTACCCATGCCAGCGGCAGCAGTACCAGATTGAGCCACACCAGCTGGCGGAACGCCGCCTCACCCTGGTAAGCGGCGCGCAGCCCGGCGAGCGAGTAGCCGGTGGCATCGAGAATACGCGTCAGGCCACGCCGTCCCTTGAACGACAACGCATCCAGATCGGGGCTTTCATTCATGTCTGCAGCCCGCCCCAGGGTGTGTTCAGCGCCTGCTGGTACGCCTGGCGCAGGTAGAGCATGTCGGCTTCGGGCATGGCGCCGCGATGCCGGTCCAGCTGGCCCAGGTCGCGCCGCGCTGCGCTGGCGGCACGCCAGCGTCGGCGGCTTTTTTCCAGGTCCAGCAGGGCAATGTCCACATCGCCATCGCCATGTGCCTTGACGAACAGGTGCTTGGCGTAGCAGCAGCCGTGTTGCCAGCCACCTAGATGCAGGCGCGCCAGGGTTGCGGCAAGACGCTGCAGCATCCGTTGGGTGAGCTGCGGCGCATGCGGCTGCTCGTACCACTGTTCCAGGCTGACGAAGCCCTTCAGTGCTTCGGTGATCAGCAGCGCCTGCCACTGTCCGCCCTGTTTGCGAGCCGCACAGTAGACGATGTTCGGCGTACGCACACCCAGGCGGGCAAGGGCACGGTAGGCTTGCAGCTCACGCAGGATGGTCGGGCGCCCCCACGGATGGCGCACCGAGCGGTAGATATGCCCGCTCTGGCGCTTGCAGAACAGCGCTGGCCGGCTGGTATCCCAGTGTTGCAGCAGGCGCACGCCGCTTTCGCCGCCACGGCGTTGATTGACCGGTTCGACCCATTCGCCTGGGCTGTGCCACCAGCGGTCGAATTCGGTCGAGGGCAGGGCGGTCAGGGCCTGTTCGCTGAGAATACCCATCTCAGGCCACCTTGCGCAGGACGTAGGTGCGCCACATGGCGTAGCCGGGCAGGAAGTCCAGGTGGCCGAGAATGCTGAAGCCGGCCTGGTGGAATTCGTTCTCCAGCGTGCCCCTGGCCACGACGAAGCGGTTCTGGTTTTCCGAGGCGCGGCCCTGGGCGGCACGGCGCGCTTCCAGACGCTTGCGTTTCCAGGCCTTGTAGTTGCCATCGACCCACAGCGACACGATCACCGTATCGCGGCTGACGCGATGAAACTCGCGCAGGATGGCCAGGCGGTGTTCGGCCGATTCGATGTGATGCAGCAGACGGATGCAGAAGATGCAGTCCACCGCGTTGTCGCCCAGATCGATATCGAATGCGGAGGTGCGGAAACTGTTGACCCGCGCCACCACCTGGGGTGGCTGGGCGGCACGTGCGGTGGCGATCATGTCGGCCGAGTTGTCGGCGGCGAAGATCACCCGGTTTGGTTGCTCGCAGAGCATCGGCCAGAAACGCCCGGCACCGCAGGGCAGATCGAGCACCAGGTTGGGCTCATCGGCAAGCTTCAGTGCGTGGCGCGCGACCTGCACGTCACGCCAGTGCGACAGGCGCCTGGCCAGGCCGTCCTGATGCTTGTGCAGGTACTGCTGGGAGTGGTCGCGGTCGTACTTGCGGGAAAATTCCAGCTCGATGGGGCTTTGCTTGGTCATGGCGAACGTCCGGCAAATGGGTCACGTTCGCCACCCTAGAGGTCAGGGCATCAAGATCACGTCAAAGGGCTGTGAAAATTTCGTCAAACGCTGCTGGTATTCAGCGTTACCCGGAAACGGGTATGGCCCGGTTCGCTCTGCAGGCTGACCTGCCAGCCCTGCTTGGCGCAGATCCGCTTGACCAGCGACAGCCCCAGGCCAAGCCCTTCGCCTCGGGCCTGCGCGCCGCGTACGAAGGGCTGGAAGATCCGCTCGTGCTGCTCGATCGGTATGCCTGCGCCGCTGTCTTCGATGCGGAAGGCGCCCTGTTCGAGGATCAGGCGCACGCTGCCGTGTTCGGTGTAATGCAGGGCATTGCGCAGCAGGTTGGCCATCACCGTGGCGAGAAAGGTGGCGTTGTATTGCCCATGATCCTCGCCCTCGACCTGCATCTGGAACGCCAGACCCTTTTCCTGCATCAGCGCGCCCCAGCGAATGGCCTGCTCCTCGGCGACACTGGCCAGGGAGCGGTTGCCGATGAACACCGCTTCGTTACTCTTGTCGCGCGCCAGTTGCAGAAAGGTCTGCACCAGTTCGCGCATTTCCTCGCAGGCGCGGGCGATGCGCGCGACCTGTTCCTTCTCGCGCGGGGCCAGCGGCGCCTCGCTGAGCAATTCGCAGGAGGAGGCGATGATCATCAGCGGCGTGCGCAGTTCATGGCTGACATCGCTGGTGAACAGGCGTTCGCGCTCCAGTGACTGGCGTACCTGGCCGAGGGTGCTGTCGAAGGCTGCCGCCAGTTGGCCGATCTCGTCGTCCGGATAGTCCGGCGCCAGTGGCGGTGCCAGTGGGTGCAGTTGATCGCGATGGCGCACTTGCTGGGCCAGGCGTGTCACCGGTGCCATGACCTTGCGTGCCGTCACCAGGCCCAGGCCCCAGGCCGCAATCACGGTGAGCAGGAAACCGGCGAGGACGACGTTGAACAGCGCGCTTTCGCGGGCTTCGAACTCCTCCTGTTCCTGCACCAGCATGTAGGTCTGGCCATTGATCTCCTGCACATAGACGTAATAGGCCTGATCACCGTTGACCACTTCGTTGAAGCCCTCTTGCAGGCCCTTGTACTCCGCTGGAATGGCGTATTGGGCCTGATCGGAGGAGAAGAAGCGGGTGCTGCTGTCCAGCCGTGGAGCGAGGCCCTGGCTGATGTCCTCCTTGAGGGTTTCGTCCAGTTGGCGACTCATGTCCTGTGACACCAGATGCTCTTCGATGAAGTGCACCACGGCGACGATGCTCAGGGAAAACAGGCCGCTGACCATCACGGTCATCAGCACGAAGGCGATCAGGATGCGCCGCTCGAATGGTTGCTTAGACAGCATCGGTGCTCTCCGCCAGGCGATAACCGACGCCATGGATGGTGTGCAGCAGGGCGCTGGGGAAGGGCTTGTCGAGCACCTGGCGCAGTTGATGGATGTGGCTGCGCAGGCTGTCGCTGTCCGGGCAATCGTCGCCCCACAGGGCTTCTTCCAGGGCCTCGCGGCGCACCACGGCCGGGCTGCGCTGCATGAGGATGGCCAGTAGCTTGAGGCCCAGCGGGTTGAGCTTGAGCGGCTGACCGGCGCGGCTGACATGCAGGGTGTCGAGGTCGTAGCTGAGGTCGGCGACCTGCAGTTGGCGTTTGCGGCTGCCGCGGCTGCGGCGCAGGATCGCCTCGATACGCGCCACCAGCTCGGACAGGGCAAAGGGCTTGATCAGGTAATCGTCGGCGCCGGCGTTGAGCCCCTGCAGGCGGTCATCCAGCGCATCGCGAGCGGTGAGCATGAGAATCGGCACTTCGCTGCGGCCGTCTTCGCGCAGGCGTTTGCACACCTGATAGCCGTCGATGCCGGGCAACATGATGTCCAGCACGATCAGGTCGTAATGGCCGCTGCTGGCCAGGTGCAGGCCACTCAGGCCGTCCTGGGCACAGTCCACGGTAAAGCCCTTGAGCTGCAGGTAGTCGAGCACATTGGCGAGGATGTCTCGATTGTCTTCGATGACCAGAATACGCATCGGCGGTTAGTCCCGGGTTTGACGATTTTTTCACACGGCTTTGACGAAGGGCTCACGACGCGGGGAGCAGACTCCGGCTCGTTCATCCAACAAGGATCATACGATGCCACGGCTTCAATACGCGCAACTTCGTTATCTGTCGATCATTCTGTTGGTCTGGCTGGCAGTTTTCTTCCTTACCCGCAGCGTGCTGCTGATCAGCCATCTGGGCGATGCCGGCATCACGCCGGTCAACCTGCTCGGCCTGTATGCAGTCGGCTTGGTCTATGACCTGAGCTTTCTGCTTTACGCCGCTGCGCCGATGGCGCTGTACCTGCTGCTGTGTCCGGCCTGGCTGTGGCAGCGGCGCTGGCACCAGCGGCTGTTGATCGGCGTGGTTGCCGTCAGCATCTTCGTGATGCTGTTCACCGCCGTGGCGGAGTGGCTGTTCTGGGACGAGTTCGGGGTGCGCTTCAACTTCATCGCCGTGGATTATCTGGTGTATTCCAAGGAGGTGGTGGACAACATCCTCGAGTCCTACCCGATCTACCCGTTGCTGGCGCTACTGGCTGCCCTGGCGATCGGTCTCACCTTCGCTCTGCGGCGCGTCCTGCGCGATGCGCTGCAGGCACCGCGCCTGCCGTTCAAGCGCGCGGTGCCAGGCGTGATGCTGCTGGCCATGCTGGTCGGGCTGTGCCTGGTCGTGGTCGGCCAGGACGCACCGCGTGGGCTGGGCGGCAACACCTATCAGCGTGAACTGGCAAGCAACGGGCCTTACCAGTTCTTCGCCGCCTTCCGTAACAACGAGCTGGATTACCCGCAGTTCTACGCAACCTTGCCGGATCAGGCCGTGGCCAGCCTGCTGCGTGAGGAAGTGGCTGAGCCCAATGCACGCTTCATTGGCAGCGACCCCGAAGACATTCGCCGGGTGATCGACAACCCGGGCCAGCCCAAACCGCTCAACGTGGTGCTGGTGACCATCGAAAGCCTCAGTGCCAAGTACCTGGGCAGCTTCGGTGACACCCGCGGCTTGACCCCGAATCTCGATGAGCTGCGCAAGCACAGCCTGGTGTTCACCAACTTCTATGCCACTGGCACCCGCACCGACCGAGGCCTGGAGGCGATCACCCTGTCCATGCCGCCGACGCCGGGACGCTCCATCGTCAAGCGCATCGGCCGAGAGGCCGGTTACGCCAGCCTGGGTCAGCAGTTGGGCGCCAAGGGCTATGACAGCGTGTTCATCTACGGCGGGCGCGGTTACTTCGACAACATGAACGCCTTCTTCGGCGGCAACGGCTACCGCATCGTCGACCAGAGCAGCGTCGCCGACGCCGACATGAGCTTCCAGAATGCCTGGGGCATGGCCGACGAGGATCTCTATCACCAGGCGATGAAGGTGGCCGATGCCGACCACGCCAGTGGCAAGCGCTTCTTCCTGCAGTTGATGACCACCTCCAACCATCGCCCCTACACCTATCCCGATGGCCGTATCGACATCAAGTCGGGCGACGGGCGTGAAGGCGCGGTCAAGTACACCGACTATGCCATTGGCCAGTTCCTCGCCGATGCGCGCAGCAAGCCGTGGTTCGACGACACCCTGTTCGTCTTTGTCGCCGACCACACCGCCGGCAGCGCCGGACGCGAAGACCTGCCGGTGGCCAACTATCACATCCCGTTGTTCGTCTACTCGCCCAAGCACATCAAACCTGCCGAGTACGCCGACGTGGCCAGCCAGATCGACGTGGCGCCGACGCTGATGGGGCTGCTGAACCTGGACTACGTGTCGACCTTCTTTGGCCGCAACGTGCTGCGCGAGGATCACGCAGCAGGCCGCGCCCTGCTGGGTAACTACCAGCACCTGGGGCTGTTCGACGGGCACGATCTGGCGATTCTCAGCCCGCGCCAGGGCATGCGTCGCCACGAAGATGCCCTGGGCCGCAGCCGCGAGGCTCAGGTCGGCACTGATGATCCGCTGATGCAGCGTGACATCGCCTACTACCAGGGCGCCAGCCATGCCTTCGGCAAACGCCTGATCGCCTGGCACCCAGACGATCAGTCAGATCAACGCATGAGCCAGCGCTAAGGAGCGACCATGCCGTCTCGTTATTTCAATTTTCGCCTGGCGCTGGGCATTCCGCTGTTGTTGATGGCGCTGATGCTGGTGATCGATCCCAGTCCGGTGGATTTCGCCCTGGCTAATCTGTTCTACCAGCCTGGCGAAGGCTTCATCGGCCGCCACAGCTTCTGGCTGGAAGACATTCTGCATGACCGCGCCAAGCAGGCGGTGATCGTGCTGGGTGTGCTGGCCATCGCAGGCTTCGTGCTCAGTCTGCTGCCGACGCGCTTGCGCGTCTGGCGCCGTCAGCTGGGTTACCTGGTGCTGGCGCTGGGCCTGTCGACTTCGGTGGTCACTCCGCTGAAGACGCTGACCGGCATGCACTGCCCCTGGAGCCTGAGCGAGTTCGGTGGCCAGGAGCAGTTCACGCCGCTGCTCAGCGAACGCGCGCCTACTGCCAACCCTGGCCGTTGCTGGCCCGGCGGCCATGCCACGGCCGGCTTCTCGCTGCTGGCGCTGTTCTTCGTGCTGCGCGACCGCCGACCACGGCTCGCGCGCGTGGCGCTGGCATTCGCATTGGGGCTCGGTTCGCTGTTTTCCCTGGGGCGCATGCTGCAGGGCGCACATTTCCTTTCACACAACCTGTGGACGCTGCTGATCGACTGGGTGATCTGCGTGCTGACCTATCGCTGGCTGCTTTACCGCGTCCCTGTGGCGCGTAGTTCCTATCAAGAGACCGTCCTGGGAGAAACCTGCCGATGAACCGAATCGTACAGAGCCTGCGCCTGGTGCTGGCAGCCCTGGTGTTCTTCAGTGCATTGCTGGCACTGCCCTTGAGCATGGCCTGGGGGGCGACGAGCTCGCCGGCAGCGCCCTTGCAGGGCGTGCGCCCAGGCAACTGGGCGCAGCCATTGGACTCGCGCATCAACCTGTATCGCATGACGCCCGATCTCTATCGCAGCGCGCTGCCGGCGGCGAAGGACTGGCCGCAGCTGCAGGCGCTTGGCGTTGCCACGGTGATCAACTTCTATCAGAAGAGTGACGAGCAGTGGCTGCGTGATCCGCGTGTACGCCAGATTCAGTTGCCGCTGCATACCGACCGCATCGACGACACCGATGTGATCGAGGTGATGCGCAGCATTCGCCAAGCGCAGGCCCAGGGCCCGGTGTTGATTCATTGCAAGCATGGGCAGAACCGTACCGGCTTGATCGCGGCGATGTATCGCATCATCTATCAGGACTGGAGCAAGGAGCAGGCGCTGGCAGAGATGGCCGGTGCTGGCTTCGGCGGTGAAGACCGCATGGGCGATGCCGAACGCTACATTCGTGGTGCCGATGTCGGCGCCTTGCGCACGGCGCTGGAAAGCGGCGCCTGCAGCACCAGCCCCTGGGCGCTGTGCCAACTCAAGACCGCGCTTTCCGACTGGATTGGGGGCGCCTGAGATGACGGCATGCCAGCGGATGCTGCTCGGCGGATTGCTGGTCATGCTCACCGCCTGCCAGAGCCTGCGCGAAAGCATGCTGGCTGCCGACTATCCGCCAGCCTTCGTCGATGGTTTCGAGGCGGGCTGCCAGAGTGGACGGGCAGCCGCCGGCCCGTTGGGCGGTTACACCAAGGCGCTCAGCCGCTATCAGTCCGAGCCTCTGTACACGCAGGGGTGGGACGATGGCTTTCGGCAGTGCGAGCAGAGCCAGCAACGTGATGACTGGCATGTCAGCAGGGAGCAGGACTGGCGTGATGCCGAATGGCGCCACCATGTCGACCAGGCGATGGCCGGGGCGCTGCGTCGTTAAGATTTTCTTTTTTCTGATCAAGAGTGCGTGGATGGCGTCGATAAGAGATTAGGGATTAGCGCAATCTCCAAGGTCAAGGCTATGGATGTCTCGATTTGTGCGCGCAAAAGGGAGCTTCACGAAATGTAACTGCGTAATGTCTCTATCGCCCCACGGGCGGCTATTGGATTCGGGCTGGTTGCCCTGCTTGTTGTACTGCTCGGGATTTTTTCACTGACGCAGATGGGGGCGATGCGTGAAAAGTCCGATGAGATCAACGAGAACTGGCTGCCAAGCGTCCTGGCCATTGGTGACGTCAACGTCAACGTCTTGCGTTTGCGCGCCATTACCCTGCGCTTGATCCTCAATCGTGATTCAGCCCAGGTGCAGAACAATCTTCGCCTGGCTGAGGAGTTGCGCTCATCCCTTGGCAAGAGTCTGGGGAGTTATGAACAACTGATTTCCAGCGCCGAAGAACAGGGTATCTATGACGAGTTCAAACGTGCCGAAGCAGCTTACCTGCAGGAGCAAGGCCGTATAACGGAGGCCGTTCGTCAAGGTGATTTCGAGGCGGCTGCCGAGGTCGTTGGCGGTTCGATCAACCAGCATGCCGATGCCATGCTGAAGAACCTCATCAAGCTGACTGAGATCAACAGGCTAGGTGCTCTGGGCGCCGGGGAAATGGTTGACGAGGTAACCGTGTCTGCGCGGATCTGGGTAATCGCCATGATGATCCTGGCGACCCTGATCACTGTCGCGCTGGCGCTGCTGCTGACGCGCAGTATCGTCGCGCCGTTGAGTGAGGCGGTGCGGGTGGCGGAGCAAGTCGCCTCCGGCGACTTGACGCAGAGTATTCACACGGAAGGGAAAGACGAGCCTGCGCGCTTGCTCGGCGCCCTGAAAGACATGCAGCAGAGCCTGCGTACCACCATCCAGGGCATTTCCGATTCCTCCAACCAGCTAGCGTCGGCATCGGAACAACTGCATGCGGTGACCGAGGATTCGACTCGCGGTCTGCATCAGCAGAACACCGAGATCGAGCAGGCCGCCACTGCGGTTAACGAGATGACGGCGGCGGTCGAGGAGGTGGCGCGTAACGCCGTGAGCACCTCCGAAGCCTCGCGCGAGTCGACCGTCACGGCCCAGCGTGGGCGTGAGCAGGTGCACCAGACCGTCGACTCCATCGGCCAGCTGGCTAGCGATGTCACCACCACTTCAGCGGAGATCGAGCAGTTGGCTGAGCGTGTGCACGAGATCAGCAAGGTGCTCGACGTGATTCGCTCCATCGCCGAGCAGACCAACCTGCTGGCACTCAATGCCGCCATCGAGGCCGCTCGGGCTGGTGATGCAGGTCGCGGCTTCGCTGTAGTAGCCGACGAGGTGAGGGCGCTGGCCCATCGCACCCAGCAGTCGACCCAGGAAATCGAGCAGATGATCGGCGGTATCCAGGGCGGAACGGATCGCGCCGTCAGCGCCATGCAGAGCAGTACCGGGCGTGCCCGCTCCACGCTTGAGGTGGCCCAGGCTGCCGGCGTGGCGCTGGAGCAGATCACCCAGGCGATCTCCTCGATCAACGAGCGCAACCTGGTGATCGCCAGCGCTTCCGAGGAGCAGGCGCAGGTCGCGCGTGAGGTGGACCGCAACCTGGTCAACATCCGCGATCTGTCGATGCAGACGTCAGCCGGGGCCAATCAGACCAGTGCATCGAGCCAGGAGTTGTCGCGCCTGGCCGTCGACCTGAACAACCTGGTGACGCGCTTCAAGGTCTGAGGCAGGGCCACAAACGAAAACGGCGCCCGAAGGCGCCGTTTTCATTACCGCAGCAGTTACTTGCCTGCCCAGCGCTTGAGCACCAGCGTGGCGTTGGTGCCGCCGAAGCCGAAGCTGTTGCTCATCACGGTGTCGAGCTTGGCGTTTTCGGCGGTCTTGAGCTGGATTGGCAGGTCGGCCACTTCCGGGTCGAGCTCGTCGATGTTGGCCGATGCGGCGATGAAGTTGCCTTCCATCATCAGCATGCAGTAGATCGCTTCCTGCACGCCGGCAGCGCCGAGGCTGTGACCGGACAGGCTCTTGGTCGAACTGATGGCCGGAGCCTTGTCGCCGAATACGGCGCGCACACCTTTGATTTCCGCGACATCACCAACCGGCGTCGAGGTGCCGTGGGTGTTCAGGTAGTCGATCGGGGTGTCGACGGTTGCCAGCGCTTGCTGCATGCAGCGAATCGCGCCTTCACCGCTCGGAGCGACCATGTCGTAACCGTCGCTGGTGGCGCCGTAACCGACGATTTCGGCGTAGATCTTGGCGCCGCGGGCCAGAGCGTGTTCCAGCTCCTCGACCACGACCATGCCACCACCACCGGCGATGACGAAACCGTCACGCTTGGCGTCATAGGCGCGGGAGGCTTTCTCCGGCGTCTCGTTGTACTGGGTGGAGAGGGCGCCCATGGCGTCGAACAGGCAGCTCTGGCTCCAGTGCTCTTCTTCACCGCCGCCGGCGAAGACCATGTCCTGTTTACCCAGCTGGATCTGCTCCATGGCCTGGCCGATGCAATGCGCACTGGTGGCGCAGGCCGAGGAGATGGAAAAGTTCACGCCCTTGATCTTGAACGGCGTGGCCAGGCAAGCCGATACGGTGCTGCCCATGGTGCGGGTCACGCGGTATGGGCCGATGCGCTTGACGCCTTTTTCGCGCAGGGTGTCGATGGCTTCCATCTGGTTGACGGTGGAAGCACCGCCGGAGCCGGCAATCAGCCCGGTACGCGGGTTGGAAATCTGCTCTTCGCTGAGGCCGGAGTCCTTGATCGCCTGCTCCATCGACAGGTAGGCGAAGGCCGCCGCATCGCCCATGAAGCGATACAGCTTACGGTCGATCAGCTCTTCCAGGTTCAGGTTGACCGAGCCGGACACCTGGCTGCGCAGGCCCATCTCGGCATAGGAGGGATTGAAGCGGATGCCGGACTTGCCTGCGCGCAGGCTGGCAGCTACGGCTTCTTTATCAGTACCCAGGCAGGAAACGATGCCCAGACCGGTGATCACTACACGACGCATGTGCAAGTCCTTCAGAAACTGTCGGTGGAGGTGAACAGGCCGACGCGCAGGCCTTCGGCGCTGTAGATCTCGCGACCGTCGACGGCCACGGTGCCATCGGCGATGCCGAGGATCAGTGAGCGACTGATGGTGCGCTTGATGTGAATGTTGTAGGTGACCTTCTTGGCGGTCGGCAGAACCTGACCGAAGAATTTCACTTCGCCACTGCCCAGGGCACGACCACGGCCCGGGTTGCCTTGCCAGCCGAGGTAGAAGCCGACCAGCTGCCACATGGCGTCGAGACCGAGGCAGCCCGGCATCACCGGGTCACCCTCGAAGTGGCAACCGAAGAACCAAAGGTCCGGATTGATATCGAGCTCAGCGACGATTTCGCCCTTGCCGTACTTGCCGCCGGTTTCACTGATGTGAGCGATGCGATCGATCATCAGCATATTTGGGGCGGGCAGTTGCGCGTTCCCCGGGCCGAACAGTTCGCCGCGGCTGCAGGCGAGCAGGTCTTCCCGAGTGTAGGCGTTTTGTCTTGTCATGCGAGCTCCTCAATTGTCCCCACGCTTCTAAGGCTGGGCGAATCGTCCTGGCCGGCTACGCCCGGTAGGGGTATGCCGGCAGCCTAGTCATAGACTGTTGCGTTGTGGTGAAAGTCACAGCGCAGTGAGTACAGTTGTACTCTGCTAGTTCCGTATTGTCACAGGACAGCAGTTTCCCCTTGTAACTCGGGCTTGTCACGGGCGCCAGTCACTTATGCCCGGACTGGCAGCCAACGCACCAGAATGCGCTGCAAATCAGCCCGTTTGAACGGTTTTGCCAGGTAATCGTTCATTCCCGCTTCCAGGCAGGCTTCGCGGTCACCCTGCAGGGCATTGGCCGTCAGGGCGATTATGGGCACCTGTTGTCCCTGTTCGAGCTGACGGATCTGTCGCGTGGCCTCGTAGCCATCCATCAGCGGCAGGCGACAGTCCATCAAAATCGCGTCGTAGTCGTGCTGGGCGACGCTCTGCACTGCTTGCTGGCCATCGCCGACCAGACTGACCTGATAGCCCAGGCTGCGCAGCATGGCTTCGATTACCGTCTGGTTGACCGGGTTGTCCTCGACCAACAGCACGGCCTGGCCGTCGCCGCTGCCGAGCGCCTGGTTGTCACTGCTGTGCAAATGCTCGCTGCAGGGGACAAAGGGCAACGGTATTTCCAGGGTGAATACCGAGCCTTCGCCTAATTGGCTTTCCGCACGCAGGGTGCCGCCCATGCGCTCGGCCAGGGTGCGAGCAATCGGCAGGCCAAGGCCAGTGCCGCCGTAACGCCGAGAAATCGAGGTGTCGGCCTGCTGGAAGGCATCGAACATGTGCTCCAGGCGCTCGGCATCGACGCCGATACCGCTGTCATGCACGGCGCAGGTGAACCACAGCACCTGATCGTCCAGCTTCTGCCAGCGGGTCTCCACGCGGATCTGGCCTTCTTCGGTGAACTTCAGCGCGTTGCCGACCAGGTTGACCAGAATCTGCCGGATGCGGGTGGGGTCGCCGCGCACTTCCAGCTGGTCGAGGCCGGGTTCGGTTTCCAGCAGCAGGCGCAGGCCGCGTTGCTGGGCGCTGTGCTGGAACACCTGCACCGAGCCTTGCAGCAGCTCCAGCAGGCTGAAGGGAATGGCTTCGAGCTCCAGCGCACCGCGTTCGATCCGCGAGAAGTCGAGGATATCGTTGATCACCTTGAGCAGGTGTTCGGTGGACTCGGTGGCCAGGGCAGCGTATTCGGTCTGTTCGTCATTGAGGCTGGTGGTTTCCAGCAATTGCAGCATGCCCAGCACACCATTCATGGGGGTGCGCAGTTCGTGGCTCATCATCGCCAGGAAGTCAGACTTGGCGCGGTTGGCCTGCTCGGATTCCTCGCGGGCCTGAATCAGTTCGGCAATCGCCTGCTGCTGCTCCTGGCCGCTTTGCTCGAGCGCGCGAGCCAGGTTGTTGATGTGCCGGGCCAGGTCGGTCAGCTCGTCGTTGCCGCGTTCGGCCAGGGATGGGCGGTAGTCGCCGCTCTGGATGCGCTCCAGAGCCAGCCCCATGGCGCTGAGCGGTTGCGCCAGACGCTTGGCCAGGCGACGGGCGAGGAGGAAGGTCAGAAGCAGGGCGAACAATGACAGAACGCCGGCCTTGAGCAGGATTTCCTGCTGACGGGTGTTGAAGGTGTCGTTGGACATGCCGACCACGACCCGCCCCAGGTAACCGTCGCCGAGCACCTTGCTCAGCGGCGGCAGCGTCTGCAGGTGGGATGGCGGTCCCTGCAGACGAATCGGCGCCTGGAACACCTCGACCTGCGGGGTGCTATGACCTTGCTCCTTGGGCAGTTCCACGTACACGAGGATGTCGTCGTTGCGATCACGAACCTCTGCAAAGCGCACGTCAGGGGTGCTAAGGGTGGCGCGCAGCAGGGTCTCCAGGCTTTGCAGGTTGCCATTGAGCACGCCATATTCGGTGGCAGGGGCGAGCTGATTGGCGATCAACTGACCGGTGTGGCCTTGTTCCTGGCGCAGATCCTGCAGGCGTGTGAAGGTCAGAAAGCCGGTCAGCAGCAGCGTCAGCAACAGCGCCGGACCAACGCTGATCAGCTGGGTACGGGTATGGATGTTCCAGCCGCGGCGCTGACCGATGGCCATGCCGTCCCTGGTGATTGGCGGCTCCGCTGTCTGCTGGCGAGACGAGCTGGGCGGGGGCAAGGGGCTGCCTGTGGGCACGAATCGTCCTTGGCAATTAACGTCGATCCGGCATGTTAACCGACCGGCTGCGCTTTGCCAGTCTCAGGCGTGCGCACTCTGCGGTAATTCTCGTTTGTCTGCCTCGACAGGCGGCCAGCACTGAACTTTTGCCCTGGCCGGGTACTCTCGGCTCCGTATAATGCCTGCAGACCGCCATCACCAATGGCCTCATTCGGAAGACCTATGACACAGCTTCAACCCATTGCCGTAATCGGCGGCGGCAGCTTCGGCACCGCCTTGGCCAATCTGCTGGCGGAAAACGGCCAGCGCGTCCTGCAGTGGATGCGTGACCCCGAGCAGGCCGAGCAGATGCGCCAGAGCGGGGAAAACCCGCGCTACCTGAAGGGCGTCAAGCTGCATCGCGGTATCGAGCCGACCAGCGACCTTAGCGGTGTGCTGCAGCAGGTCGAGCTGGTGTTGGTCGCGTTGCCTTCCAGCGCCCTGCGCGATGCCCTGCAACCCGTCGCGCCGCTGCTGGCGGGCAAGATGCTGATCAGTACGACCAAAGGCATCGAGGCCAAGACCTTCAAGCTGATGAGTCAGATTCTCGAAGAGATTGCCCCCGATGCGCGCATTGGCGTGTTGTCCGGGCCGAACCTGGCCAAGGAGGTGGCCGACCACGCCCTGACCGCGACGGTGATCGCCAGTGAAGACGAAGAACTGTGCCTGCGCGTGCAGCAGGCCCTGCATGGGCGGACCTTCCGTGTCTACGCCAGCGCCGACCGTTTCGGGGTGGAGCTCGGCGGGGCGCTGAAGAACGTCTACGCCATCATGTCCGGCATGGCGGCGGCGCTGGGCATGGGCGAGAACACCAAGAGCATGCTGATCACTCGCGCCCTGGCGGAGATGACCCGTTTCGCGGTCAAGCTCGGCGCCAACCCCATGACCTTTCTCGGCCTGGCAGGCGTCGGTGACCTCATCGTCACCTGTTCGTCACCGAAGAGCCGCAACTATCAGGTGGGCTTCGCCCTGGGCGAAGGTCTCAGCCTGGAAGAGGCCGTGCAGCGTCTCGGAGAAGTCGCCGAAGGGGTCAACACACTGAAGGTACTCAAGGCTCGCGCCGAGGAGCTGGACGTGTACATGCCACTGGTCGCAGGTTTGCATGCCATTCTTTTCGAGGGGCGTACGCTGGCTCAGGTCATCGAACTGCTGATGCTCGGCGAGCCCAAGACCGATGTCGATTTCATCCCTACAGCGGGTTTCTGAGCCCGGCAGCCAATCAAGGAGCGTGAGTCATGAGCGATGAAAAACAGGAACTGGAGCGTGAGTCGATTCTGCTGCGCATTCTGTGGATGGTGATTTTCGTCATCGTCTGGCAACTGGCCGAGGTGGTGCTCGGTGCGGTGGTGCTGTTGCAACTGGGATATCGCCTGTTCTACGGGGCGCCCAATGGCGGACTGATGAACTTTGGTGACAGCCTGAGCCAGTACCTGGCGCAGATCGGTCGTTTCGGTACCTTCAATACCGACGAAAAACCCTGGCCGTTCGCTGATTGGCCTGCGCCGCGCGCGCCGGAAGGCGAAACCGCACACAGCATCCCGCCAGCGCCACATCCGGTGCGCGACGAGGAGCCCAAGCTGTGAGGTTATGGCTGCTGCGTCATGGTGAAGCCGAGCCGCAGGCTGAAAGCGATGCGGCCCGCGAGCTGACTGCTCACGGTCGCAATGAAGTGCTGCAGGCAGCCGCTCAGCTCGCCGGCCGGCCATTGACTGCCATTGTTGCCAGCCCCTATGTGCGTGCTCAGCAGACGGCCGAGCTGGTACGCGGCGAACTGGGCTTCGCCGGCAAAGCCGTTACGGTGCCCTGGCTGACCCCGGACAGTGATCCGCGCGAAGTGCTGAAGCATCTCGATGAGCGTGAAAGCGCCGAGGTGCTGCTGGTCAGCCACCAGCCTCTGATTGGTGCATTGGGTGGGTTGTTGGTGCACGGTCATCGTCAGGAGCCGTTGCCCATGCGCACTGCCAGCCTGGCTGAGCTGGAAGGCGACATTCCGGCCGCCGGGTTGATGGAACTGCTGGCGCTGATCCATCCCCGTTGAGCCCGCAGCGCCTTTCGCGGCGCTGCAGGTGCATCCCGCCTGGCCTTCGTAGGAGCATGCAAATGTTCCAGGCGAGAAACATTTCTTAACTTGCGCCTCTTTTGTCTGCGTGGAATATTCAACCAAGCAAATGCTTGGTTGATTCCTACAAAAACAACAAAGGAGCAAGCCCCGTGGCTGATGCAATCCGTTTGCCGCTCGAGCTGTTTTACGAACGTGAAGCAAGGCACCCGAACAAAACCTACATGGTGCAGCCTCTGGGGGGCGGCCAACTGCTGGAGCTGAGCTGGGCCGATGTCGGCGAACAGGCACGTCGAGCCGCCGATTGGCTGCGCAGCCGGGAATTGCCGCCCAGCAGCCGTATCGCCATCATTTCCAAGAACTGTGCGCACTGGATCATCACCGACCTGGCCATCTGGATGGCCGGTCATGTTTCGGTGCCGCTCTATCCCAATCTCACCGCCGACTCCATGGGCCAGGTACTGGAGCATTCCGAGGCGGCATTGGCTTTCATTGGCAAGCTCGACGACTGGGCGTCGATGGCGCCGGGGCTGCCGCAGGGGTTACCGACCGTCAGCCTGCCACTGCATCCGCACGGCGAATTCGATTACCGCTGGGACGACCTGCAGCGCTGCGCGCCGATTCAGGATGACCCCAAGCCTGCAGCCAACCAGTTGGCGACCATCATCTATACCTCCGGCACCACCGGCACGCCCAAGGGCGTGATGCACAATTTCTCCAATTTCGGTTTCGCTGCCAGCAATGCCATCACGCTGTTCGGCGTGGGTGAGGATGATCGGCTGATCTCCTACCTGCCGCTGTGTCACGTGGCCGAGCGCATGTTCGTCGAGTTGGCGTCTATCTATGCCGGGCAGACGATCTTCTTCGCCGAAAGCCTGGATACCTTCCTCGCCGATCTCAAACGCGCACGGCCGACGGTGATGTTCGGCGTGCCGCGCATCTGGACCAAGTTCCAGATGGGCGTCTACAGCAAGATGCCGGCGCAGAAGCTCGACCGCCTGCTGCGCCTGCCGATCATTGGCTACTTCATCGGGCGCAAGGTCCTCGCCGGGCTTGGCCTGGACGCCATTCGCTACGCGCTGTCCGGCGCTGCGCCGGTGCCCGAGACGCTGCTCAACTGGTATCGCCGCCTGGGTATGGAGATTCAGGAGGTCTACGGCATGACCGAGAACTGCGGCTATTCCCACGTATGCCGGCCTGGCAAGTTCAAGCAGGGCTGGATTGGCCAGAACAATCCGGGTGTCGAGGTGCGCATTGCCGAGGATGGTGAAGTCCAGGTGCGCAGTGGCGCGACCATGCAGGGCTACTACAAGGATCCGCTCAAGACCGCCGAGGCGCTGACCGACGATGGTTTCTTGCGCACTGGCGACAAGGGTGAGCAGGACGCCGAGGGCAATCTGCGCCTGACCGGGCGAATCAAGGAAATCTTCAAGACCAGCAAGGGCAAGTACGTGGCGCCAGCGCCGATCGAGAACCGCATAGGCGAGCACTCGCGTATCGAGCAGGTGTGCGTGGTTGGCGATGGTCTGCCGCAGCCCATTGCCCTTTGCGTGCTTTCGGACGTAGGGCGTCAGGAGGCGGCCAACGACAACCGTGATGAGCTGGAAAGCAGCCTCAAGGCCTTGCTCGCCGAGGTCAACGGTCGTCTCGATCATCATGAGCAGCTGCAGGGACTGGTGCTGGTCAAGGACGTCTGGGCGGTGGAGAACGGTTTCCTCACGCCGACTCTGAAGATCAAGCGCGCGGTGATCGAGGGCACCTACGGCGGGCGTTTCGCCGAGTGGCAGCAGCGCAGCGAAGCGGTGCTCTGGCACGATTGATCATGAATGGGCCGGCCTCTGCCGGCCTGGTTTTTCGACGCGGCAGAAGGAATGCTGGCATGGCACTGTGGCAACGACCGCCTGATATCGATGCGCTCAATGCGACCCTGAAAAACAGTATTGGCGAGGTGCTGGACATTCGTTTCGAAGCCTTCGACGACGAATCGCTCAGCGCCAGCATGGTGATCGACTCGCGCACCCATCAGCCCTACGGCCTGTTGCATGGCGGTGCGTCGGTGGTCCTGGCGGAAACGCTGGGTTCCACCGCCAGTTACCTGTGCATCGACAGCAGCCGCTTCTACTGCGTCGGTCTGGAGGTCAACGCCAACCACCTGCGTGGCCTGCGCAGCGGGCGCGTACATGCCGTTGCGCGGCCGGTGCATCTGGGGCGTACCACGCATGTCTGGGATATTCGCCTCAGTGGCGACGACGGCAAGGCCAGTTGCATCTCACGGCTGACGATGGCCATCGTGCCTCTGGGTGAGCAAGCGCCGAAATGCTGAGAGCCTGTCCAAAGGCTGCTGCGCTGAGGCTACAGCCGGTGAGCTGCGCTTTGGCGCCTGGCTCGTGCTGTCAGGCGCCAGCTCGCTGGCCTTTTGGCCGGCTCTGATGCCTGCAATTTCATCCAAGATTTACCCGGCTCACGGCGCTACAGTACGCGCATGGATCACATCACTCACATTCAAAGCAGCTTGCCCGGCGTCCGTCTGATCGATGCCGAGTACCGCCGCTTCGCCTTTCCCCGGCACTTCCATCTGGAATACCACGTCGGCTTGTTGATACAGGGACAGCATCGTTACGCCTATGGTGGTGAGCGCCGGCATGTCGGGGCAGGGGACGTGCTGCTGATGGCGCCGGAAGGGATTCACGATGGCGCCTGTCTGGATGGGCAGAGCTACCGCATCCGGGTGATGGCATTCGATCCCTCCTGGCTGGACGAGGCGAGTCGCACCCTGAGCGACGGCCGCCAGGGCGCACCACGTTTGACCACCAGCAGCTTGCGTAACCCTTTGCTGTCGCAGCACCTGCAGCGATTTCATGCGGCGATGCTGGAAGGTTCGCAACTGGCCCAGGAAGAGGCGCTCTGGCAGGCATTGGCCCATCTGCTGGAAATGGGGTCGACCTTGCGCGTCAGCGAGGCGCATCGCGTTTTCGATCATCACACCTGGCAGCAGCTGCGCGACTGGCTGGAAAGCCGTCTGGACGATCCGCCGTCGCTGGAGGAGATCGCCGTGTTCTGCGCCATGAGCCCGTGGCAGGCACTGCGACGTTTTCGCCAGCACACCGGCTTGCCACCTCATCAGTGGCTGATGCAGCTGCGCCTGCAGCGAGCGTTGCCGCTGGTGCTGGCCGGACAGCCCTTGAGCGAGATCGCCCTGCGCCTGGGCTTTTACGACCAGGCGCATTTCTCGCGGCTGTTCCGCCGCACCTACGGTCTGCCGCCGGCGCGCCTGCGCCAGGGCTGATCCACCCGCACATCCCGTCCTTTCAATTTCCTGGAGATCACCATGCAGGAGACGTCCGTCTTGCTGTCGCTGGCTGCCGTGTTCGCGGTCGCCCTTATCAGCCCCGGCCCCGATGTGGCTTTGGTGGTCCGTACCGCCCTGCACCAGGGCCAGCGCGCGGGTCTGCTCAGTGCGCTGGGCCTGGCCTGCGGCATTCTTCTGCACGGCACGCTGGTGCTCAACGGTGTGGCCCTGTTGCTCAGCCGCACCGAGTGGCTGTTCGATCTGGTACAGATAGGCGGAGCGCTCTATCTGGGCTGGCTGGGCGTTACTGCCGTGCGCGCCTGGTGGCGCGGCAGTGCCGGTCCCAGACGCCTGGACGGTGAGCTGGCGCCCTCGTTGTTCGGCCCCTGGTTGCGCGGGGTATTCACCAATCTGGGTAACCCCAAGGCACTGGTATTCTTCCTGGCCCTGCTCAGCAGTCTGGTGCCGGCTGATATGTCGGTGCCCGGCAAGGTGGCCTGTGCTGCGCTGCTGTTTGGCCTGAGCCTGTTCTGGTTCAGTCTGTTGGGCCTGACACTGAGCCGGCCGCTGGTGCGCCAGCGTTTGCTGCAGGTGGCCCCGACCATCGATTTCGTCTGTGGCCTGGTATTCCTGCTGGTGGCGGCGAGCATTGTCGGGCGTCTGCTGCTATAGCCCTGGCCGTTGCGCCGCCATCAATGGCGGTTACGGTCATTGCCGTGCGCTCAGGGCTGCCGGAGAATCCGGGTATGTTCGCTTTTTCGAGTGTGATGCATGCCGCAGCCGATCTTCTTCGCTCATGCCAACGGCTTCCCGTCTGCCACCTACGGCAAGCTGTTCGCTGCCCTGGCACCGGATTTCGATGTGCAGCACCTGGAGCAGCACGGCCACGATCCACGGTTTCCGGTCAATGACAACTGGTCGAATCTGGTCGATGAACTGATCCATCACTTGCAGCAGGGCGGTGAGCCAGTCTGGGGTGTGGGCCATTCACTGGGCGGCGTGCTGCATTATCACGCGGCCCTGCTTTGCCCCGAGCTGTACCGTGGGGTGGTGATGCTTGATTCACCGGTGCTGACCCTGGCTGACCGCATGGTCATTCGCGCCGCCAAACGCTTTGGCTTCATCGACCGCATCACGCCCGCCGGCCGCACCCTGGGGCGCCGTGAAGCATTCGCCGATCTGGCCGAGGCGCGGGATTACTTCGCCGACAAGAGCCTGTTTCGACGCTTCGACCCTGAGTGCCTGGACGCCTATGTCAGGCATGGTCTGCAAGGGGGCGAGCAGGGGCTGCGTTTGAAGTTCGATCCTGCGACCGAAATCAGTATCTACCGCAGCGTGCCGCATACTTCGCCGGGCCGCCCGCAGCAGTTGGCGGTGCCGCTGGCCATGGTGCGCGGTCGCCACAGCCGGGTGGTATTGCCGCATCATGCGCGTCTGCTGCGGCGCATGCCGCGCGCCGAGTACCACAATCTGCCTGGCGGGCATATGTTCCCGCTGGAGCGCCCACAGGCCACCGCCGAGCTGCTGCGTCAGCTGTTCACCCGCTGGGCCGGTAGCCAGGAGCAACGTGCATGAACATGGATTTCGAGGAAGTTCGTCTGAGCCTGCCGCATATCGAGTTGGCTGCTCATCTCTACGGGCCGGAGGACGGTTTGCCGGTTCTCGCTCTGCACGGCTGGCTGGATAACGCAGCGAGTTTCGCGCGGCTGGCGCCGAAGCTTCAGGGGCTGCGTATCGTCGCCCTGGATTTTGCCGGCCATGGCCACTCCGATCATCGTTCGGCAGGGGCCGGCTATGCGTTGTGGGACTATGCCTTTGACGTGCTCCAGGTCGCCGAACAGTTTGGCTGGGAGCGATTTTCCATCCTGGGTCATTCCATGGGCGCTATCACCGCGGTATTGCTCGCTGGGGCGATGCCCGAGCGGGTCGCGCGCCTGGCGTTGATTGACGGCCTGGTGCCCTACACCGGTGAAGCGCAACAGGCACCCACCAAGCTGGGCGAGGCGTTGCGCGCCAGGCAGGCGCTCAGCGACAAGCGCAAACCGGTGTATGCCGAGATGGAGCGCGCCGTCGAGGCGCGCATGAAAGGCGTCGGTGCGGTCAGCCGTGAGGCGGCCGAATTATTGGCCCAGCGCGGCCTGATGCCGGTGCCGGGTGGTTACACCTGGCGCACCGATAGTCGCCTGACGCTGCCGTCGCCGCTACGTCTGAGCTGGGCTCATGCCCAGGCCTTCGTTCGTGCGCTGCAGTGCCCGGTGAGCCTGGTACTGGCCGAGCAGGGGATGATGGGGGCGCAGTCGGCGGTGCAGGCGCTACTGGAGGATCTGCCGTTCGAGATCCACCACCTACCGGGTGGTCACCATCTGCACCTGGATGACGAGGCGGGCGCGCAACGTGTAGCGGATTGTTTCAATCCATTCCTGCGCATTCCTTGACTTGCCGGCGGCCCTGGGGAAAGGTGTGGCGGTCTGCCATGGAGGATCGCATGATCGACCCGTTAAACGTCGCCCGTTGCTGCTTTGCAAGCTCACCCGTTGTGTGTCTTCAGTGGACTGCCAGCTCATGAAGGGGGCTGTGAAGTTCTTCTCTGCGGTGCTTGTCACGGTTTGCAGTGGTGCCGCACTGGCGGCCGATCCGCCCGGTAGTCACGATCTCGAAGTCTTGCCGCGTTTCCCCGCCAGCCACATTGTCGCGTTCAAGCAAGCACCTGACGCCGAGCGGATCTATCCGCAAGGCTCCATTCGCCGTATCAGCGGGCGCTTGCGTTACGAGCGAGAAATTCTCACGCGAGGCCGGCATCAGGCGGTGACCTACGAGCTACCGCGCACCCACAGTGCCGATCAGGTGTTCACCGCCGCGCGGGAAAGCCTGCTGAAAAAAGGTGCGGAACTGCTCTACTGGTGCGAGGGGCGCGAATGCGGTGCGAGCAGCCTGTGGGCCAACTCGGTATTTGGCAACTCCACGCTGTACGGCTCCGACGATCAGCAGTCCTATGCCCTGTTGCGCCTGGCCGAGCCGAATCACGAAAGCCTGCTGGCGCTTTACAGCATTACGCGTGGTAACCGCCGTGCATACCTGCATGTCGAGCAGTTGGACGCTGACGCACCGCTGGGAGTTCTTCTGCCCACCCCGGCGACCTTGCTGCGACAGCTGCGCAGCGATGGCGAGCTGAAACTGCCCGTCGAAGCCAAGGCCGACAGCGCCTGGGTGGAGGTTGTGGCGCGCAGCTTGCGTCTCGACAGCACATTGCGCGTTACCCTCGCCGGCAGCCAGGCCGAAGCCTGGCGCGAGGCGCTCATCGAGCAGCGTGTACGCGAAGCGCGCCTGGAGCTTGGCGAGGTTGAGGGCGACACACTGAACGTGCGTTTGTTGCGTTAATCAGGCTGTCAAACATGGCTGGCAAGTTCAGTCGGATTGTCCATGCATAATGCCCAGGCTGCGCTTATCGGCCACTCCATGGGAGCGCCTGCGGATCGTCTCGCAGGCCTCTCCTGGGGGGGGCGATGGCCTGTTAAGCTGTTGTCCACAATCGCCTGTGATCGAGCGCCCGTCAGGGCGCTTTGTCGTTTCGTCGAAGGGAGTTTCGCTTGATGGCCACTAATGATCGTCTGCTGGTGCAGATCCTGCTGCTTGGCCTGCTGGCAGCCAGCCTCTGGGTGCTGGCGCCTTTCTGGTCGGCTCTGTTCTGGGCGGCGGTGCTGGCCTTCGCCAGTTGGCCGCTGATGCGCCTGTTGACGCAGTTGCTCAACGGCCGAATGTCGCTCGCTGCGGGCATCCTTACCGGGCTCTGGGTGATCATGGTTGCGGTGCCGCTGGTCTGGCTGGGTTTCAATCTGGCCGACCACATCAAGGACGCCAATGCCTTGGTCAAGGACCTGCAGGTCGATGGCCTGCCGCCGCCACCGAGCTGGCTGGCCAGCATTCCGCTGGTTGGCGATCGCCTGGTGGAGCTGTGGCGCACCATCGACCAGCAGGGCGCCGCCTTCTTCGATACCTTGCGGCCTTATCTGGGTCAGGTCGGCAACTGGCTGGTGGCGCGTAGCGCGAAGATCGGCGGGGGCATGGTCGAGCTGGCCTTGAGCCTGGTGCTGGTGTTCTTCTTCTACCGTGATGGCCCGCGCCTGGCGGTGTTCGTGCACAGCCTGCTGGAGCGGCTGATCGGCGAGCGCGCCGATCACTATCTGGAGCTGGTCGCCGGTACGGTGCAGCGGGTCGTCAACGGCGTGATCGGCACCGCAGCGGCGCAGGCCGTGCTGGCCTACGTCGGATTCATCATTGCCGGAGTGCCGGGGGCTCTGGTGCTCGGCCTGCTGACCTTCGCCTTCAGCTTCATCATGATCCCGCCGCTGATCTGGGGGCCTGCCGTGGCGTGGCTGGTGTGGCAGGGGGAGATCGGCATGGCGATCTTCCTCGGTGTCTGGGGCTTTTTCGTCATCAGCGGCGTGGACAATATCCTCAAGCCTTACCTGATCAGTCGTGGCGGCAACCTGCCGCTGGTGGTGGTGCTGCTCGGTGTGTTCGGCGGCATTCTGGCGTTCGGCTTCATGGGCCTATTCCTCGGCCCGACCCTGCTGGCAGTGGCCTACAGCCTGCTCAGCGACTGGGTGGCGAACAAGACGCCAGCCGCCGAAGCGCTGGTTGACAAGCCGCTGCCGGGCGAGGAACCACGCGGCTGATCAGCCGCGTTCGCTTTCGTACTTGTCGAGGGTATCGCGGGCGATCTGCCGCCCCAGCATGATCAGTTCCGGTGCCTTGTAGAACTCGAAGAAGCGGCAGGCGCGCTTGGGCACGTTGATCAGGATGTCCGGCGGGTAGCCGGCGATCTTGTACTGCGCCAGGGATGTCTGCATGACCTCGAAACTCTGGTTGACCAGCTCCAGCAGCGACGCCGGCCCGCTGAACTCCACGACTCGCGAGCCGCTGGCGGACTTGGGCACCGGTTCATCTTCGTCCGCTTTGCGGCTTGGCGCGCCTGCCGGGCTGACGTCATCGGCGATGCGTTGCTCCTCGGCGAGCAGCAGCGCATCGTCCTCGCTCTTGCGGCGAAAGCTCGGCAGGCGCGAGCCAAGGTTGCTCATCAATTGATCGATACGGCCCTTGAGGGCGGCGGGGCGCTCGATTACCGGCAACTGGTAGTGATTCTGGTTGGTGGCGTTGAGGTTGACCGCGATGATCAGGTCGCAGTGGCTGGAAACCACCGGCACGATTGGCAGCGGGTTGAGCAAGCCGCCATCGACCAGCATGCGCTTGCCCTGGATGACTGGCGTGAACAGGCTGGGAATCGCCGCCGAGGCGCGCATCGCCTGGTGCAGGCAGCCTTCCTGGAACCATATTTCCTGCTGGTTGGTCAGGTCGGTGGCAACCGCGGTGAAGGGGATCGCGAGGTTTTCGATGTCCACGTCGCCGACGATTTCCTGGATGCGTCCGAACACCCGCTCGCCACGGATAGCGCCGAGGCGAAAGCTGACGTCGAGCAGGCGCAGTACGTCGAGGTAATCCAGGCTTTCCGTCCATTCGCGGTATTCGCGCAGCTTGCCTGCAGCGAAGATGCCGCCGACCACAGCGCCCATCGAGCAGCCGGCGATACAGCCGATCTCGTAGCCGCGCTCCTGCAATTCTTCGATCACGCCGATGTGCGCATAGCCGCGCGCACCTCCTGAGCCCAGTACCAGCGCCACTTTCTTGCTCATTGACGAATCCCCCTGTGAAGTCTCGACCTTACTCGGGCCGTGAGGCTCAGCCAAGGGCGTGCGTGGCAGAAACTGTCGGCTGCCGCTTCGAAGTGCCTACAGGCTCGCCTTCCGTCCGTCGGCATCGGTATGATCAGGCAAGCGAAACGGCGAGTACCGGGCACTTTCCCTTTGCCGCAGCGTCATAGACTGGGCCAATCCGTAGTCATATCCGTTCGAGGAGTGTGGTCGATGAAACACTGGATCTGTTTGCCGCTGCTTGTGGTGACGCTCACCGGCTGTGCCGGCAAGACCGTCTACCGCGAGACCTGCGCCAACCAGCTGGATGCTGCCTGGAAGGAGCTGAGCATCGCCGAGGCTGAAGGTTTCGCCGGTACCGTAAGCTACTCCAAGGCGTTCTCTCTGCTCACCGCTGCCAAGACCCAGCAGCAGTTCGAGGCCTATGCAGGCTGTACCAGCAAGGCCGAACGTGCGCGCTTCTACATCCGTGAATCGCGAGCGGGGCGTTGATGCAACTCGATTTTGCCGAGCTGAGCCCCCTCGAAGCCTATCGCTGGCTGGCTTCCAGCGTGACGCCGCGGCCCATTGCCTGGGTTTCGACCCGTTCGGCCGATGGGGTGGCCAACCTGGCGCCGTTCAGTTTCTTTCAGGTCATCAGCGACAATCCGCCAACCTTGCTGGTCAACGTCAATACTCGCGATGACGGCAGTCTCAAGGACACCTTGAGCAATGCCCAGGCCAGCGGCGAGCTGGCGATTCAGCTGGTCAGCTTCGCGCAGGCCGAGGCGATGAACGCCAGTGCCGCTGTCCTGCCTCATGAGGTCAGCGAGTTCGCCCATTGCGCCATTGCCAGCCAACCCTGCGAGCGCATCGACGTGCCCCGTGTCACAGGCGCGGCGGTAACCTTCGAGTGCCGCGTGGCGCAGATTCAGCCTTATCCGGCGCAGCAACCTACCTGTCATCTGATCTTCGCCGAAGTGCTGCTGGCGCATGTCGATGACGCGGTGCTCACCGAGCAGGGCCGTATCGACCCGCTGAAGCTCGACCTGGTCGGTCGTCTGGGGGGCAGCGCCTACTGCCGTACGCGTGACCTGTTTCAGATGCAGCGTCCCTGAAGTCGGCCTGAAAGCGACGTTCAGTTAACTTTTTCGGCCATCTGGGTATCTACTGGCTTGTCGCCAGCAGCTTGCGCTCCTATGTTTTAGGATTCGGGGGCTAGCTGCAGTAGGCAGGGGGTTGTCATGGGTGGCTCATTGGGCAAGCGGTTGGCCAGTCTGAGTACAACCAGCAAGTTGATGCTGGGCTTTGCTCTTGTGTTGATTCTGACGGCTCTGGTGGCGGCTACCGGGCTGCTGGCGTTACGTGAGGTCAGTGCGGGCGCCGAGTTGCAGCAGCGCATGAGCGCTCTTGGTGAGCAGGTGCTGCGCATGCGCCAGAGTGAGCAGGCGTTCGCACTGGACGGCGACAGCAAGCACGCCGAGCGTTTGGCCGAGCAGGCCGAGAGCATCGTGCAGACGGGGCAGGCACTGCAAGCCGAGCTCGACAGTGACACCGCGGCGGTTCTGGCTCAGGTCGAGCCCGCGTTGGCCGACTACCGCAGCGCCTTCGCCCGTTATGTCGAACTCACCGATAACATGCAGCTGTCCCTGCAGGCCGCCGATTGGCTGGTGGTCAGTGCCGCCAACAGCCTGGATCTGCTGCAGGAGGGATTGTCCGAGGACGGAGTCGACCTGCTCAAGAGCTCCCAGGGCGAGCAGGGCGGCGATTCGGTACTGCAGGCCGGCAAGGTCGGCAAGATCCACCAGTTGCTGTTGCAGGCGCTGGACCAGGCGCGTCAGCGTCTGGAGGCCAGCCGGCGCAGCGATAGCGACGAACAGAGCGAAATCGCCCAGGCCGGCGAGGCGCAGGCGCTGGCTGCCGAATTGCGTGATGCGCTGGAGGATCCCGGCTACGCCGCCGTTCTGGGTGAGGTGGTGGTCAATGTCGACTCCTTCAACGAACGCCTGAAGGAATACGCCACCCAGTTGCAGCAGCAGAAACAGGTCTATGCGCAATTGGTGGCGCAGGTCGACCAGTTGCTCCAGCGAGTCGACCTGGCTGTGCAAACCCAGCGTCAGACCATGCAGGCCGAACGTCAGGCCAGCAGCGGCCTGATCATCGCAGCGGCCGCTCTGGCTCTGCTGTTCGGCCTGGGTGCGGCGATCATGATCAGTCTGGCCATTGTGCGACCCTTGAAGCGCGTGATCGGCCTGGCCGAGTCCATCGCCAGTGGCGACCTCAGCGTACATATCGAGCAGGACCGCCGCGATGAGATCGGCCAGTTGCTGGCGGCGATGCAAGGCATGGCCGGTAACTTGCGCGATATGGTTGGCCGCCTGCAGAGCGGTGTGGCGCAGATTTCCGGCGCTGCGCAGACGCTATCGGCCACTGCGGAGCAGACGCGCCAAGGCGTCAATGGACAGAAGATGGAGACCGACCAGGTCGCCACCGCCATGAGCCAGATGACCGCCACCGTGCATGAGGTGGCGCGTAATGCCGAAGCGGCAGCAGCCTCCACCGAGCAGGCTGATCAACGTGTCGGTAGCGGCAATCAGGTGGTACGCCAGACCCTGCAGCGTATCGAACAACTGGCCGGCGCGATGGAGGCGACCACCGCGAGCATCCAGCGCCTGAGCCAGGACACCCAGCGTATCGACGCCGTGCTCGATGTGATCAAGAGCGTGGCCGAGCAGACCAACCTGCTGGCGCTCAATGCGGCCATCGAGGCGGCGCGCGCGGGTGAACAGGGACGCGGTTTCGCGGTGGTCGCCGATGAGGTGCGGGCGCTGGCCAAGCGCACCCAGCAATCCACCGCCGAAATCGAGTCGCTGATTGCGGCTCTGCGCGAGGGCAGCCGCCGTGCCGTGGCGGACATGGAGCAGAGCTCCAGTCTGGTCGGCCTGACGGTCGGCGATGCCAATCAGACCGAGGGCGCCCTGGCGGCCATTGCCGAAGCGGTAAGCCTGATTTCCGAGATGAATCAGCAGATCGCCGCAGCGGCCGAAGAGCAGACCGCGGTGGCCGAAGAGATCAATCGCAGCGTTACCTCGATCCGTGATATCGCCGACCAGTCGGCTACGGCCATGGACGAAACCGCCGCGTCGAGTATCCAGTTGGCGGAACTGGGGCGCGAGCTTCAGGGAATGGCGGGGCATTTCCGGCTTACATAGCGTCTGGCCTCACAGTTTCGTGAGCAAAAATTTCATAGCGCTTTGCCGTCAGCGGGCGCCCCAGTAGCATCGACCTTCTGCATAAGGAGTAAACGATGCGAACCAAACTGGATGCCTGCCTCGACTCGGTCAATCAGGTGTTGTTGGGCAAAGAGGCGCAGGTGCGCCTGGCGCTGACCTGTCTGTTGGCGCGTGGTCATTTGCTGATCGAAGACTTGCCGGGCATGGGCAAGACCACGCTCAGTCACGCCCTGGCACGGGTGCTGGGGCTCAGCTTCCAGCGCATCCAGTTCACCTCCGACCTGTTGCCCGGCGATATTCTCGGTACCTCGGTGTTCGACAAGGACAGCGGGCAGTTCGTCTTCCATCCCGGGCCGATCTTCGCCGAGCTGGTGCTGGCCGACGAGATCAACCGCGCCACACCGAAAAGCCAGAGCGCATTGCTCGAAGCCATGGAGGAGGGGCAGGTGACCATCGAGGGCGCGACCCGGCCACTGCCTGAGCCGTTTTTCGTCATCGCCACGCAGAATCCGGTCAGCAGTGGCGGTACCTTCGCCTTGCCCGAGTCCCAACTCGACCGTTTCCTCATGCGCCTGTCGCTCGGCTATCCGGCGCAGGCCGCAGAGCGGGCGCTGCTGCTGGGTGGCGCCCGGCGCGATCTGTTGCCACGGCTCGAGCCGATCCTCGATCACGCCGAGCTGGCGCGCCTGCAGGCGCTCGTGCCCAAGGTGCGGGCCAGCGATGCCTTGATCGACTACGTGTTGCGTCTGGTCGAGGCGACGCGCAGTCAGCCGCAGTTCGCCTGGGGGCTATCGCCGCGTGCCAGCCTGGCCTTGCTCGCCGCCGCTCGGGCCTGGGCGCTGCTGGCCGAGCGTGACTATGTGATTCCCGAAGACGTGCAGGCGGTGCTGCCCTCGGTGGTCGGCCATCGCCTGCGTGAGCGCGCCGATCCTAGCGGTCATGGTGGCGGCAGCCTAGTGCAATGGCTGTTGCGCGAAGTGCCCGCGCTCTGATGCGTGCAGCGCTGAAACCACTCTGGCGACGCTGGTTGGCCAGACGTATTCCACCAGCAGCGAGCGTGCGCCTGAATCAGCGGCGTATTTTCATTCTGCCCAGCCGGGTCGGTGCTGCCTTCGCCGTTGCGTTGCTGCTGATGCTGCTGGTGGGTATCAATTACCAGAACAGCCTGGCCTACGGCCTGACCTTCCTGCTGATGGCGGTGTTCGTCGTCACCATCTTGCATACCTACCGCAACCTGGCTGGGCTGGTGCTCAAGGCAGGCGGCGGCGGGGCGGTGTTCGTTGGCGAGCAGGCACGCTTTCGCGTTCGCCTGGAAAGTCGCGAACGTGAGCACCAGGCCGTCGCGCTGGGTTGGCCGCCTGCTGAACTGGTGGTCAGTGACGTGCCGCGTGAAGGCCAGACGGAAGTCGAGCTGAGCCTGCTGGCCGAGCGGCGCGGCTGGTTGCGACCCGAGCGGCTGCGGGTGGAAAGCCGTTTTCCCTTGGGCTTGCTGGTGGCCTGGAGCTGGGTCGATCTGGATCAGGCGCTGCTGGTCTATCCGCGGCCACTGGAAGGCGACCTGCCGTTGTCGGCGGGCCTGGGCGATGACGAGGAAGAGCAGGGTATGCGTGCTCGCGCTCAGGGTGCCGACGATTTTCAGGGCCTGCGTGAATATCAGCCGGGAGACTCGAAACGGCGCCTGCACTGGAAAGCCTATTCGCGTGGCCAGGGCCTGCTGGTCAAGGATTTCGCCATGCTCAGCGGACGTGATCTGTGGCTGGACTTCGACAGTCTCGGTGGCGACAGCGAAATGCGTCTGTCGCTGCTCTGTCACTGGGTGCTGCAGCTCTCCGAGCGTCAGCAGGCATTCGGTCTGCAACTACCGGGGCAGGTGATCGCAGCGGATTATGGCGACGGCCATCGTGATGCCTGTCTGCGTGCCCTGGCCCTGTTCGGGGGGCGCGCATGAGCAACGTGCCAGGCATCCCAAGAATCGCCCTGATCTGGCTACTGGTCGCCCAGGCGCTGGTGATCGTGCCGCACCTGGTGCATTTGCCGTTGTGGATGATCGCGCTGTGGCTCGGCGCTGCCGGTTGGCGCGTGCAGATCTTGCGCATGCGCGCGCGCTACCCCAATGGCTGGGCCAAAGGTGGGTTGGTGCTGCTGGTGCTGGCCGGCATCCTGCTGTCGCGGGGCACGCTGGTGGGGCTGGATGCCGCGGTGGTGTTGCTGATCGCCACCTTCACTCTCAAATTGCTCGAGATGCGCACGCGGCGTGACGCGCTGGTGGTGATCTTCCTCGGTTTCTTCTGCGTGGTGACCGCCTACCTGTTCGAGGATGGCATCCTGGCCGCGCTCTACAGCCTGTTGCCGGTCACGGGGCTGCTGGCTGCTCTGGTCGGCCTGCAGCGCAGCGGTTTTGCCGAGCGTCCCTGGCCTACCTTGCGCCTGGCGGGCGGTCTGATGTTGCAGGCAATGCCGCTGATGGTGCTGCTGTTCGTGTTCTTCCCGCGGATGGGGCCGTTGTGGTCGCTGCCGCTGCCCAGCGACAAGGGCATCACGGGGCTTTCGGACAGCATGGCGCCAGCCGATATCGCCGAGCTCAGTCGCTCCTCGGCGCTGGCCTTTCGCGCCAGCTTCGAGGGTCAGGTGCCACCGCGAGGGCAGCTGTATTGGCGGGCTCTGACCCTGGAGCGCTTCGACGGCAGGCGTTGGTCGCAATCCAGCTACGCCGATGTGCCGATCAGTCCGAAATGGAGCAAGGCTGGCGAGCCGCTCGATTACAGCATCGTCATGCAGCCCAGCGGTAAACGCTGGTTGTTCGCCCTGGACGTCGGCGAGATGGGCCAGGACAGTGGACGGATGATGAGCGATTTCCGGTGGCAGAGGACAAGGCCGGTGGATCGGCCGCTGCTCTATCAGGTGCGCTCCTGGCCAGAGGCCGTGCGTGAGGCGCAGGGCGAGCCGCTGGGTATCCGTCAGGCGCTGCAGTTGCCCGAGCAGGGCGACCCGCGCAGTCGTGCGTGGGCGGCCGAGTTGAAGGCGCAATACCCGCAGAGCGATGCGCTGGTCGCGGCATTGCTGCAGCATTTCAATCAACAGCCTTTCGCCTATACGCTGCGTCCGCAACCTCTGGGGCAGGACAGCATCGACGATTTCCTGTTCAACACTCGGCGCGGTTTCTGCGCGCACTATGCCGGGGCCATGACCTTCGTTCTGCGCGCTGCGGGCATTCCTGCGCGGGTGGTCGCGGGTTATCAGGGCGGTGAGTTCAATCCCAATGGCAATTACATTCAGGTGCGTCAGTTCGATGCCCATGCCTGGGTCGAGTACTGGCAGCCAGGGCAGGGCTGGCGCAGCGTGGATCCGACCTTCCAGGTCGCTCCCGAGCGTATCGAGCGAGGTCTGGAAGAGGCCTTGAGCGAGGAGGATGGCTTTCTCGACGACCAGCCGTTCTCGCCGCTGCGCTACCGTGAGTTGGCCTGGCTCAACCAGCTGCGCATGAGTTGGGAGAATCTCAACTATGGCTGGCAACGCTGGGTGCTGGGTTATCAGGGCGAGCAGCAACTGAAGCTGCTGCAGAACTGGTTCGGCAGTTTGGATTGGCAGCGTCTGGCGCTTGCTCTGGTCGGTACGGGGACGCTGTTGCTCGGCCTGTTGGCATTCTGGCTGCTCAAGCCCTGGCAACAACGTTCTGATCCGCAGCGCGAGGCATTTCGCACGTTCGAACGCCTGCTGGCGCGCCACGATGTGCGCCGAGAGAGCGGTGAAGGGCCGCGCACCTTCGCGATGCGTGCCGCACGGCAACTGCCTGAGCAGGCGCAGCAGATCGAGGCCTTCGCCCATTGTTTCGAACAGCAGCGTTACGCCGCTGGACCCGCTTCGCGCGCGACGTTGATGCGGGCATTGAAAGCGTTGCGTAGAGCACTGCCCTGGCGTTTGTCGCGCTAGCGACAAGCGGTCACGGGCGAAACCTGGGGCCAGGGTGTTAGCCTGGCCTGTCGTCGTTCAGGAGAAGTGAGCATGAGCGATTTCATCGAGCATTGCCTTGAGCGGGTCTTGGCCCTGCAGGTGCGCTTGTACGCCTGCCAGGCACGGTTGGCCGACTGCACCGACACGGAGGCGCTGCATGATCTGCGCATCGCCCTGCGGCAACTGCGCAGCCTGTTGCGGCCGCTGCGCGGCCTGCCTGCGGTGGATGCGCTGGAGCAGGGCGCGGCAGTATTGGGGCGTATCAGCGGCCCGCTACGTGATCGTGAAGTATTGCTGGCCGAATTGGTGCGCATGGACCTGGCTCATCTGGCGCCTGTCGATCAGGCGCAACGCGCCTCGGGTTACGCTGCCATTGCCGGTAGCCGTGAATTGGCCGACCTGATGCTGTTGCTCGATGGCTGGCCGGCCAACTGGCGTGAAGCTGCCAGGCAGGGCCAGTTGAGCGATATAGATAAGCATATCCGCCGGCGTTTGCGCCGCCAGCAACGGCAGCTGGCCCGCGCATTGCGCGATCCGGCGCACGACCGCCACCGTCTGCGCTTGTTGATCAAGCGCGTACGTTACGCCGCTGAAACCTATCCAGAGCAGAGCCGTTTGAGCAAGGCCGCGCAACAGCGGCTCAAGCGCGCGCAAAGCGCACTGGGCGACTGGCACGACTGTCTGCAGTGGCTGGCGCAAGCGCAGGCAATACCGTCGCTGCAGCCTTGCCGAACCGTCTGGCTGCAGGCCATGCAGGTTGCCGAGGGACGCGCCGATGAGGCGTTGCTGGCGCTCTATGGTGACCTACCCGATGCAGGGTAAGGTGTCATTTTCGCCGCCAATATGACCGAATAGGCTTTCTTTCTGGCTATCGTTCAGCGGCTGCCATCCCCTAAGATCCTCGCCATCGATGAATGCCGAGGTGCGTATGATCTTTTCTGAAATGCTCGAAGCGGTACGCCGCGACCCCGACGCCGTGGTGATTCCGGCTGAGTGGGGGCAGGGGCGCGCCAGCTTCGGTGGTTTGGTGGCCGCGCTGGCGTTCGAGGCCATGTGCGCCAAGGTGCCGCAGGGGCGACCGGTACGCTCGTTGGCCATCACCTTCGTCGGGCCGGTGGCGTCGGATGTTCCAGTCAGTTTCCAGGCCGAGGTGCTGCGCGAGGGGCGGGCGGTCAGCCAGATGCTCCTGCGCGCGGTTCAAGATGGCCAGGTGGTGACCGTGGTGCAGGGCAGTTTCGGTGCGGCGCGGCCTTCGGCTATCGCCGTGGAGGCGCTGCCCGCGCCGCAGGTTGCGCCGGCTGAGCAGTGTCAGGAGTTGCCCTACGTGCGCAACGTCACGCCCGAGTTCACCCGCTTTCTGGCCATGCGCTGGGGCATTGGCGGCATGCCGTTCAGCAACACGCCGTCGCGGCAAATGGGGGGCTGGGTGCGCTTGCGCGGTGAGCGCGAGCCGCAGGTGCTCAGCGAGGCCCACTTGCTGGCGCTGGTCGACGCATGGCCGCCGGCCGTGCTGCCGCATCTGAAAAGCCCGGCGCCGGGTAGCTCGCTGACCTGGACCATCGAGTTCGTCCAGCCCCTGCACACCCTCAGCAGTGAAGACTGGTGCCTGTATCGCGCGGACATCGAATATGCCCGCGATGGTTACGGGCATGTGGCTGCGGCGATGTGGAGCCCGCGCGGTGAGCTGATCGCCCTGAGTCGGCAGACTGTGACGGTGTTTGCCTGAGTGGTCACACGCGTCAGCTAGTGGCCCGAACCACGCGGTTGCGTCCGGCGCTCTTGGCCTTGTAGAGCGCCGTATCTGCTCGTCCGAGCAGGCCTTCCAGGGGTTCCGCCGGGTGTCGGCTGGCCAGGCCGATGCTCAGGGTCATGCGCAATGGCGCGCCGCCAGCGCAGGGCTGTGGCATGGCTTCGACACTGGCGCGCAGGCGTTCGGCCACCCGTGCTGCCTCGATTTGATCGCTCTGCGGCAGCAGTGCGGCGAACTCTTCGCCGCCCAGGCGCCCGATGATGTCGACCTCGCGCAGTTCCTTCCTGAGCAATTCCCCCAGGGTGGCCAGCACCTTGTCGCCGACCTGATGGCCGTGGGTGTCGTTGATCTGCTTGAAGTGGTCGATATCGAGCATCAGCAGCGTGCAGGGCTGCTCGAAGCGCTCGGCGGTCTTGAGCAGCTCCTGGGCACGCTGCATGAAGGCATGGCGATTGCTCAGGCCGGTCAGGGCATCGGTGGTCGCCAGCATCAGGAGCTCCTGCTCCATGTCTTTGCGTACGCTGATGTCGTAGCTCCAGATCAGTTGCGCCGGACCGCCGCGGTATTCCAGCAAGCGCCCGGAGAGCACGCCCCAATAGGGCGGGTCGCCGGCGAGCAGGCCTTCCCAGTCATCGACGCGGTGACGTGCCAGTAATGCTTCGCGAAAGTGCAGGGCTTCACGGGCGTTGCAGAACAGGCGATTGAGCGAGAAGTCGCCGGCCTTGTCCAGGCTCAGCCGCTGCATCAGGCGCTGGTTGACGAAGTACACCTGCTTGCCGCTGTTGTCGGTCAGCACCACGTCACTTGGGCTGGCATCGAGAATCTGCTTGAGCAGGGCCTGGCCTTCGGCCAGTTCGAGGGTGCGTTCGCAGACTCGCTGCTCCAGGTGCTGGTTCAGCTCGGTCAGGTTGTGCGACAGCTCATGGGCCTCACGGTAGTTGCCGATCAGGCGCAGCACCAGCAGGGAAACCCCCACCAGCAGCCCCAGCAACGCCCAGCCCAGACCGGTGAAGTAGCCGTACAGGTGTTGGCGCTCGGCATCGAGCTCATTGGCCAGGGAGATGTTGGTGGCCACCATTACTTCATGCATTGGCTTCTGCAGTGGCGGCAGGCTTTTAACGGCCTGCTCGGCGACTTGCCGTGCCGCAACGCTATTGCCCCATTGCGCCTGCTCATCCCATTGGCGGCTGAGGGCGATGATGCGCTGCAAGGTGTTCTCGGCCGCAGGGCGAGCTTCGGGGAGAAAGTCGAACAGATGCTGGCCTTCCAGGGATTGGGTCAGGCTGCGCAGTACCTGAGTGCGCACCACCAGATCGTCAGGCTCCAGCCTGCCTTGCAACAACGCCTGGGAGGCCAGCAGCAGGCGATCCATCTCCATGTGAATCTGATAGGCCTGCCAGAGCTCGCTGTGCAGGGTTGGCAAGGCCAGCTCTCGGGCTTTCTTCTGGACCAGCCAGAGCGATACGGCGACGGTCAGCGTCATGGCGAGCACCAGCACGGTCAGGGCGATGAGCTTGAGGCGCGAGTTCCTGACCTGCACGGTGGCGGCGGGGTTGTCTGACATGGGCTTCACTCGACATGGATCTCGCTGAGCTGCCAGATGGAGCGGTTGTAGAACATCTGCTGGCGCAGTTCAGAGTGGTCGTCGAAGGGGTAGATCAGATGGAGCGGGCCGTAGTCGCGAATGGAAATGAAGCGGCCGTCGAGCAGGTAGGCCACCAGCGGGTCGTAGCGCTGGATATCGTCGTAGGGAATCAGGACCGAATAATGATTGAGCGCAGTGGTGTGCAGCGGCCGGCCGGTGTCAGCGCCAGGAATGCGTTCGAGCAATTGCTTGAGGGACACACCCCGCCAATGTTGCTGCGCGCCCTCCGGGGTGCTCAAACGTATCGAAGCCTGCGGCATTTGCTGGAGCTGAGCCAGGCTGAACGCCAGGTGCCGGCCATCGGCCAGATGCACCGTCAATGCCGGACGATCCAGCGGGTAGGGCGCGGGCTCGGCATTAGCGTGCAACTGGCAAAGAAGTGTCAAAAATAAAGTGACAAAAAAATGTCGATACTGCGACATACTGCTGTCTTTGGCCAATTTTTTGTCGACTCTATCTCATTGCGCCCATAATCCTCAAACCGCCTGACGAGCGGACATTCGGCTGCGTTGCTTCAGGCCGGCCGCGCAGAGCGGCAAGCCTGGAATGGTCACGCCCTGCTATAAAAGCGCAGGCGTGCACAGGTCGTGCTTTTCGGGGAAGGGTTCGGCTTATTTGCGCTCAAGGTGGCGGCCATGAAGTTCTATGGCCAGTGCTGCGTAGAGACCGATGGCGCCGAGGCTGAGCGGGACGAAACCCGCTTGCCAGAACCCGATCAGCAGGAGGGGTAGCGAGAGCAGCAATAGCGGCGCGCTGATCAGGCGCAGCGCCAGGTTGGCGGGATGCCGGTGCTGGTTGGCGCTGTAGCGCCAGCTCAAGGGACCAGGGTGACCGTTGTTCATGCTGCTGTCCTCGACTCGATGGGGCGAGTCTAGGGCGGCTGCGAGCGTGCGACGAATTGGCCTTGGCTATGGCGCAGATAGCTTCCTGCCTGGCTGCGCGCTTTATCGCAGTGGCTTACAAGCGCAATTGGCGGATGGCCTTGTTCAGCTCGCCAGCCAATTGCGCGAGCTGCTGACTGGTCGCTGCCGATTCCAGAGTCTGGCCAACCGTCTGCTCCGTAACGTCACGGATGCCCACCACCGAGCGGCTCATCTCCTCGGCCACCTGGCTCTGTTGCGTCGCCGCCACGGCGATCTGCGTATTGCTGTCACGCATCAGCGCCACGGCGGCGGTGATAGCGGCCAACGACTCACCGGCTTCCTGCGCCAGCTCTACGCAGTGATTGGCGCTCTCCGAGCTTTCGCGCATGAACTCCACTGCGTCGCGGGTGCCGCCTTGCAGGTTGCCGATCATCTGGGTGATTTCGTCGGTGGAGTCCTGTACCCGCTTGGCTAGGTTGCGCACTTCATCGGCGACCACGGCGAAGCCACGGCCCATTTCTCCGGCGCGGGCGGCCTCGATGGCGGCGTTGAGGGCGAGCAGGTTGGTTTGCTCGGCGATGCCGTGAATCACGCCGACGACGCGATTGATGTGCTGGCTGTCTTCGGCCAGGCGTTCGATGCTACCGGCGCTCTGGCGTACGCCTTGCGACAGTGCCGCTATGGATTGTTCGACGCGTTCGACCACCTGCTGGCCGGCGCGCGCCAGCTGATCGGCATTGAGGGATTGGTCGCGGGTAGTGCCGGCGTGATCGGCGATGTGCTGGACGGTCGCCGACATCTCGTTGATCGCGGTGGCGGCCTGATCGGTTTCGCTCTGCTGGCTGAGCATGCCCTGGCGCACGGAGCCCATGCGCTCAGCCATGTTGCGGGTGCCGCTGTCCAGTTCGCTGGCCACCTGGCCGACGGTGCCTACCACGCGCTGATAGCCGGCTTGCATGGCGTTGAAGGCGGCAGCCATCTGGCCGACTTCGTCGCGACTATCGAGGGGAACGCGCAGGGACAGATCGCCGCTGCGCTCGGCTTGCAGCATCACATCCTTGAGCGTGTTGAGGTGGCTGAGCAGAAAGCGGATCAACAGCTGCGAAGCGGCCAGCAGCAGGAGCATCAGCACCGCGACGGCGACGGCATAGGTCAAAGCGTGCTGGGCGAACAGATCGAGCAGGCTGGGCGCGCGCGCCATGATCGCCAGGTTGCGTCCATCGCCGAGGGCAAGGCGCTGGGCACCGATCACCGGTGATTCGCTGAACCAGGCGTCATGCTCCAGTGCCTGCCAGCCGCTGGCGTCGGGTGCGCCTTGCGCGCCCGGCAGGTTGCCTTGCACGACCTGAATATTGGCGGCGTTGGGCAATGCGGCCTGCTGTGGCCACTGCTGCAACAGGCTTGCCTGGGCAGCGGCGGCCTGTCGCGCATCGGCGCTACGGGCCTGCTGTTCGGTATCCAGGGCGAACAGCACCAGCATCAAGCTGATGACAAAAGCCACGGCGTTGACCGCCCAGAATTTGTACTTGAGTGAAAGATTGCTGATCCAGGCGCCCATGCTATTGTTATCCGTTTCGTTGCGTTCGCTATTGGCCAAGTGCCAGCAGTATGCCTTGGTGGATAGCCAGAGTCTTGACGTCAATCAAAACTCTGCTGCGTCACCACTTAGTATGGCTGGCATATCGAAGAACGCCCGGGCACAGGCCGTGCTCTGTGCTGCCAGCGTTTGCTCGCTCTGTCCGCGGTGCAGCGCCACCTCGCGCAGCACCTCGCCGAGAAATGCGGGTTCGTTGCGCCCGCTCTTGGGTTTCGGCCGCAGGCTGCGTGGTAGCAGGAAAGGCGCATCGGTCTCCAGCATCAGGCGCTCGCCCGGAATGTCCTTGAGCAGCGGATGCAGGTGGGTGCCGCGGCGTTCGTCGCAGACCCAGCCTGTGATGCCGATATGCAGGTCGAGATCGAGATAGGCATACAGCGCGCGGCGCTCGCCGGTGAAGCAGTGCACCACGGCGGCCGGCAGCTGGTCGCGATAGCCGCGCAGGATTTCCAGAAGGCGCTGGCTGGCCTCGCGCTCATGAAGAAATACCGGCATCTGTAGCTCGACAGCCAATGCCAGTTGTTCTTCCAGGGCTTTTTCCTGGGCCGGGCGCGGCGAGAAGTCACGGTCAAAATCCAGGCCGCACTCGCCTACGGCGCGCACCTGTGGCTCGGCCAGCAATGCCTTGAGCGCGCTGCTACTGGCGCCGTTCCAGGAGCTGGCATCATGCGGGTGAACCCCTGCCGTACTGAACAGACGTTGGCCGCTGTCGTCCAGCTGTCGGCAAAGTACGAGGCTGGCCTCGCTTTCGTTCAGACTGGTGCCGGTCAGTACCATCTGGCACACACCGGCTGCATAGGCGCGTTCGAGCAGTGCTTCGGCCTGCGCAGCGAGGCTGGGGTGGGTGAGATTGACGGCGATATCGATGAGTTGCATGGTGCCACCTGTTGAGCGCGAATGGGCAGAATAGCAGACGCCGTCCGTTCGTCAGAAAGCCGATTTAAAACAATAAGTTGTTCGCTGTTTTTAAGGTTGATGCAAGGTTGTGGGCTGGCGCTGTAGCGCTTGGCTGTGCGAATCTCCGCGCCCTGCCGGCCTTGGCAGCCTGTTTGGCGGGTCTACGGTCTGTAGCCGTCTGTCGCGCATCGGCGAACAGCAGGCCACGACCGGTGAGGCTTCGGCGGTCAAACGCCTTCCCTGGAGAGTCGATGTCGCGATTGCTGCTGATCCTGTGCCTGTTGGCCATGCTGCCGCTGCCGGCCAGCGCGCGCCTGGCCGGCCCACCGGAGGTCGGTGGCCAGGCTCGCAGCACCCGTGATCTACCGGCCATTCGCGGCAGTGGTGAGTTGCGCGTGCTGGTCAATCAGAGCCGCAACAGCTCAGGCTCGGTCAAGGGGCAGAGCATTGGCGTCGAGTACCACCGCCTGCGGGCGTTCGAGCAGTACCTCAATCGCAACGCCCGAGACGGGCGCAGCCTCACGCTGAGGATCATCCCTAAAGCCAAGGATCAGTTGCTCGGCGCCCTGCAGCGCGGCGAGGGTGACCTGGTCGCGCCCGGCGAACTGCTCGATGTGCGCACCGGGCATGATGTCAGTGCCAGTACGGCGATTCGCAAGCAAGTGCCGCTGGTGCTGGTGTCGAAGCAGGGTAACCGGCACTACCGCAGCCTCGAGCAATTGGCCGGACGCAGCCTCTCGTTGCCGGCGGGCAGCGCCGTAGGTGAGGCGCTACGACGGATCAACCAACAGCTGGCTGATCGCAAGCTGCCACCCATCGTGGTCGAGTGGGTCGACCCCAGCCTGGCCGTCGAGGACGTTCTGGAAATGGTCCAGGCTGGCATTTTCGAGCGCACCGCGGTAGAGCTGCCGATTGCCGAGCGCTGGGCCAAGGTGATGCCCAAGCTGCGTGTCGACAAGCATCTGGTGCTGGCGCGCGATGGCGACATGAAGTGGTTCGTGCGCCCGGATGCGCCGATGCTGCGCGCCAGCATCGATCGTTTCTTCAGCAGCTATCAGAGCCCGGCCGATCAGGATGCTGCGTTCCAGCGCGTTTATCGACGGCTGTACAAGGTTCATTCGCCCCTGGGGCGCAACGAACGCCAGCGTCTGGAGAAAGTGCGTTCGGTGTTGCAGCAGCACGCCGAGCAGCAGGGGTTCGATTGGCTGATGCTGGCTGCGCTGGCCTTCAAGGAGTCGACCTTGAACCCGTCGGCGCGCGGCGCGAGTGGGGCGACCGGGCTGATGCAGATCACGCCGGCGGCGGCGCGCAGCGTCGGGGTGAGCAACATCCAGAATCTCGACGGCAACGTCCAGGCCAGCAGCAAGTACCTGGCGATGATCCGTCGCAACTTCTTCAACAGCCCGCAACTCAACGAGCGTGAACGTATGGCCTTCGTGCTGGCGGGCTACAACCTGGGCCCGCAACGGGTGCAGAGCCTGCGTGCCGAGGCACGCAGGCGTGGGCTCAATCCCAATCAGTGGTTCTTCCAGGTCGAGCGTGTGGCCATGGAGCAGATGGGTATGGGCGTGGTGAGCTACGTGAATGCGGTGAACAAGTACTACCTTGCTTATGACCGTGAACGCTATTTGCTTGAGCCGCAGGGGCGGCGTGTCACAGCCAATTAAATATCGAAATAGTCGATTTTGATAAGCGGTATTTTGCCGTTTTTAAATCGAATAATCTGGATACTCTGTGCGCCATCTACCCCACACAACGAAGGAAGCCTTGCAATGAACAACCTGATCAAAAGCATCACCGCCAGCCAAGCCGGCCTGGGTATCACCATCCTGCGTATCGTCGCCGGCATTACCTTTGCTGCTCATGGCTCGCAGAAGCTGTTCGGCTGGTTTGGCGGCTACGGTCTGGCCGGTGTCGCGCAGTGGATGGAGAGCATCGGCCTGGCGCCGGGCTACCTGATGGCGTTGATGGCCGGTAGCGCCGAGTTCTTCGGTGGTGTGGCGTTGATCATCGGTCTGTTGGTACGCCCGGCTGCCGCGGTGCTGGCGGTGACCATGTTGGTGGCGATCTTCAGCGTGCACCTGGCCAACGGTTTCTTCATGAGCAACAACGGTTACGAGTTCGCCCTGGCCCTGCTGGCCATCAGCGTCGCGCTGGTGTTCGAAGGTGCCGGCAAGCTGTCGATCGACAGCAAGCTCGCTCGCTGATTCTCCCCGGCAACAACGAGAAGGCCCGCATCTGCGGGCCTTCTTGCGTTCTGGGGCGGGCCATCATGCGGCAGGGGCTGGTTCGGCCTTCTTCTCCTGCGCGGTGACTTGCTGCGCCAGCTCGATCATCTGCTCGCGCATCCAGCGGTTGGCCGGGTCCTGATCGGTGCTCTCGTGCCAATACAGGTGGGTTTCCAGCGTGGGCACGTCACCGACTGGCAAAGTCACATGGTGCAGGTTGTGGCGGCGGGCGAAGCGTTCCGGCACGGTCATCACCATGTCGGTCTGTTGCATCACGCTGCTGGCCATCAGGTAGTGCTGCGAGCGCAGGGCAATCTTGCGCTGGATGCCCATCTTGCCCAATGCCAGGTCGACGTAGCCGAGACCGCTGCGACGGCTGGAGATATGAATGTGGGTCAGCGACAGGTATTCCTCGAGGCTGATCTTCTGCTTGGCCAGCGGGTGGCCGGGGCGCATGGCGCAGACGTAGCGATCATCCAGCAGCTTGACGTGACGAACCTGTGGGTCGGTGTTGAGTGGCGCATCGACGGCGAAGTCGAGGCGGCCGGCGGCCAGTTCCTTGGTGGTTTCGCGGCGCTTGGCCAGGAAGCTCTCGATGCACACGCTGGGCGCCAGGCGGCGCAGGCGCTGGAACAGCGGCGGCAGGAGGATCTGCTCGGAGAGGTCGGTCATGCTGATGCGATAGGTCTTGCCGGCCTGCTGCGGGTTGAAGGTGCGGCTTTCCTGCACGGATACGCGCAATAACTGCAGGGCGTTGCGCACCGGACCGATGATGTTCTGCGCCATGGGCGTCGGCACCATACCCTGGGCCGTGCGCACGAACAGCGGGTCGTTGAAGGTTTCGCGCAGGCGGGCGAGGGCGTTGGACACTGCCGGCTGGGTGATGCCGACGATCTGTCCGGCACGGGTCAGGTTGGCCTCGGTGTAGATGGCGTCGAAGACGATGAAGAGGTTCAGATCCACCTTGGTCAGGTTCATGCCGGCAGTGCTCCAGGGGCGTCGATATCAATCGATCATATATCGGTTATGAATGTTCATACACGCTGAAAATAGGTTCGATAAATCTTAAGCGCTGTTCTAGCATCATTTCCACAACCTCTCACCCTTTGTCACAAACAGGTAACCCCATGGATTTCGCCTATTCCCCGAAGGTTCAAGAACTGCGTGAGCGTGTCAGCGCATTCATGGAAGCGCATGTCTATCCGGCCGAAGCGGTATTCGAGCAGCAAGTGGCCGAGGGTGATCGCTGGCAGCCGACCGCGATCATGGAGGAGCTGAAGAACAAGGCCAAAGCCGAAGGCCTGTGGAACCTGTTCCTGCCCGAGTCCGACTACGGTGCGGGCCTGACCAACACCGAATACGCGCCACTGGCCGAGATCATGGGCCGCTCGCTGATCGGCCCGGAGCCGTTCAATTGCGCCGCGCCGGATACCGGCAACATGGAGGTACTGGTGCGCTATGGCAACGAGGCGCAGAAGCAGCAGTGGCTGGAGCCGCTGCTGTCCGGCGAGATTCGCTCTGCCTTCGCCATGACCGAGCCGGGCGTGGCCTCCTCGGACGCCACCAACATGCAGGCCAACGCGCGTCGCGAGGGTGACGAGTGGGTGATCAACGGCCGCAAATGGTGGACTTCCGGCGCTTGCGATCCGCGCTGCAAGGTGATGATTTTCATGGGTCTGACCAACCCGGACGCGCCGCGCCACCAGCAGCATTCGATGATTCTGGTGCCGATGGACGCGCCTGGGGTCACGGTGCTGCGTCCGCTGCCGGTGTTCGGCTACGACGATGCGCCGCACGGCCATGCCGAGGTGCTGTTCGAGAACGTGCGGGTGCCCTATGAGAACGTGCTGCTGGGTGAGGGGCGTGGTTTCGAGATTGCCCAGGGCCGCCTCGGTCCAGGCCGTATCCACCACTGCATGCGTTCGATCGGCATGGCCGAGCGCGCTCTGGAATTGATGTGCAAGCGTGCGGTGAGCCGTAGCGCCTTCGGCAAGCCATTGGCGCGCCTGGGCGGCAATATCGATCACATCGCCGACTCACGCATGGAGATCAACCAGGCACGTCTGCTGACCCTCAACGCGGCCTACATGATGGATACCGTGGGCAACAAGATCGCCGCCAGCGAGATCGCTCAGATCAAGGTAGTGGCGCCCAACGTGGCACTGAAGGTTATCGACCGGGCGATCCAGATGCACGGCGGCGCCGGGGTCTCCAATGACTTTCCGCTGGCATACTGGTATGCCATGCAGCGCACCCTGCGCCTGGCCGACGGCCCGGACGAAGTGCACCGCGCGGCTATCGGCAAGTACGAAATCGGCAAGTACGTACCGCGCGACGTGATGAAGGCCAGCCGTTGATTCAGCGGCTCCATATAAAGAAGAGGCCCGCTGATGCGGGCCTCTTCTTTTCGGTTCTTCGCACAGCTTTGGGGACATGCTGTTTGATACCGGACTGGCAAGTTTGTGTGTTCTGTACGCAGCGCTATTTATCTCCGGGCCAAGATCATTAGCGTGTCGATCTTTCGTCTTCGTTTCGCCCCTCACGGGCGAGTCACTTTCTCTTGCTTGCCCAAGAGAAAGTAACCAAAGAGAAGGGCACCCCGACATCCGGCCCCGGCTGCGCCGGGGTTCCCTCGCTCCATCACCACTCCAGGGGCACGCTGCGAAGGGCCATCCCTGGCCCGTCGCAGCTCTCGCGACATCCATGTCGCTCAACCCCTTACGCGGCGATTCCACTCGGCCTCCTGAAGGGGACTTGGGCGTCGTCTGTTAGATCGCGCTTCAAGAGCAAAAGCCAAACGCTACCGACTTTGATCTTCCGGAGATGTCGCAAGCTCGCGACCAGGTCCCCTTCAGGCGGCCGAGCAGCACCGGAGCGAGAAGCGCAGTAACAGCCGCAGGCTGGCCCGAAGGGTGAGCGCAGCGAATCAAGGTGTGGCGCCCGTAAGGGGCGCAACCCAAACGTTCAGCAGGCGCGGTAACGGAGAGTGCCAAGTCAGTAACCGATACGCACACAAACTTGCCAGTCCGGCGTCAAGCGTATCCTCCCTGCGAGAATGCGAAGAACCTTCTTCTATGTCTGCACGTTCAGGGCAATCTGTCGTCCGAGCGTTGTTCTTCGTCCAGCCAGCCCAGACGCATATGCAGTTGTGCGGCAAAGGTACGTGCCGCCAGTTCTTCCTGAAAGGTCAATGCGCGTCGTCCGAGTCTCACTTGCCAGAGCCGTTGGCCCTGGCGCTCGATGAGTTCTATGCAGACGTCGGGCATCGCCCCCTCCTTAGGTGGTGCTGGCCTTGTCTCGTGTCTTGAGCAGCGACAGCAGCACGCCGCCAGCCAGCAGACCCAAGGTTACGCCAAGTGAGAGCAGGGCGGGAACCTTGATCAGGTCGTGCAGGAAGATCTTGCCACCGATGTACATCAGCACCAGTGCCAGGGCGTATTTCAGGTAGATGAAGCGGTGCATCAGTGCGGCCAGGGCGAAGTACAGCGCGCGCAGGCCGAGAATGGCAAAGATGTTCGAGGTATAGACGATGAACGGATCCTGCGAGATGGCCAGCACGGCCGGCACGCTGTCGACGGCGAACACCAGGTCGGCCAGCTCGATCAGCACCAGCGCCAGCAGCAGCGGGGTGGCGTAGAGCAGTGGCTTGCCGCTGACCTTGTCCTTAAGGCGTACCAGGAACTTGCCTTCGTGCAGGTCGTCGCTGACGCGAATGTGCTTGCGCACGAAGCGGATCACCGGATTCTGCGCCAGGTCCGGATGCGACTCTTCGTCACCACCGCTGCGCAGCATCTTGATGCCGCTGAATAGCAGGAAGGCGCCGAAGATGTAGAGAATCCAGTCGAACTGCTGCACCAGCGCCGTGCCCAGGCCGATCATGATCGCACGCAGCACGATTACCCCGAGAATGCCCCAGAACAGCACGCGATGCTGGTACTTACGCGGAATTTTGAAGTAGCCGAGGATCATCGCCATGACGAAAACGTTGTCCATCGACAGCGACTGCTCCACCAGGAAACCGGTGTAGTACTCCATCGCCTTGGTGCCGCCAAGCTGCCACCAGATCCAGCCGCCGAAGGCGACGCCGACACTGAAGTAGCCGGAATACAGCAGCAGGCTTTCGCGCATCTCGATTTCATGCTGATCGCGATGCAGGACGCCGAGGTCAAGTACGAGAAGGGTGATGATCAGTACCAGGAATGCCAGCCAGAACCAGCCGGGGGTACCGAAGATGGGGGATGTCAAAAAGGCAAGTAGAGCGTCCATGAGCCCTCCCTATATGTCTGCCTGAGTTGAAGAAATCGACTCAGTGACTCCGACATCACGGTGAGAAACTCACCGCCAGAGGGGCCCGGCGTCACGCGCGGCGGAGATTAACGCCGGCTCGACAAGCTGCCAAGCCCCCTGGCGGGGATTATTTTTCAGCTGTCAGTAGACCCAGACTTCGACCCGGCGATTGCGGATGCGCCCGATGTTCTGGTCGTTGGCGGCCACTGGCAGCTCGCTGCCCATTCCGGTGATTTCGCGAAAGAGCACGCCCTGCCTGGCCAGTTCGCGGCGGACAGCCATGGCCCGTAGTTTCGACAGCAGTTCGGCGCGTTCGGGGTCGCTCTTGGCGTCGCCGAAGCCGACCAGTACCACCTTGTTCTGCAGCTTGTCGTGCTGTTTTAAGTAATCCAGCACCCGCTGCAGGTCGCGCTGGGCCTTGTTGTCCAGGGTCGCGCTGCCTTCCTGGAAGCGGAAGTTCACCGATAGGCGTTGCGCCTGCTGTGCCAGTTGCTGGTAATCGGTGGGCATCTGCGTATCGGCAGTGACCTTCACCGCCTCGACGGTCTGAGCGATGAAGCCGCTGCGGTCGACTATTGCCTGGCCGCGGGGGCTTTGGGTGAAGTCGATCAATGCGCGCGCCCAGGGGTTTTCCTGATGCGGATCGTTGTAGATGAACAGGCGACGCGCCAGCGGGTAATCCTCTGTGGCGATCAGCGTGGTGCTCGGCGGCATCGGCTGGGAGTCGCCAGCAGCGACGGCGACAGCCTTGGCCTGGCGGATGTAGGGCAGGCCGATGAAGCCGATACCGTTGGGGTCGGAGCTAACCGAGTCAGACAGCTGATCGCTCGATTCGAAGCGTTGCGCATTGGCCGCCAGTGCGCGTCCGCCCGGCACCAGCACCAGCTCCTTGAACGTGTCGTAGGTGCCGGAGTTGTCATCGCGTGCATAGGGGTGAACCTTGCCGGGGTTGCCGCCCAGCGCCGCCCAGTCATCGATCTCGCCAGAGAACAGCTGCGCGATCTGCTCGACGCTGAGTGTTGTTAGCGGGTTCGACGGATGCACGATGATCGCCAGGCCGTCGATGGCGATGACCTGTTCGCTCTGCGGGCTGCGCAGGTCGCCCAGCGGTGCCAGCGCGGTGGCCTCGCCGTCCTTGATCGGTCGCGAAGAAGCCGCCAGGTCTGCGCTGCCATCCTTGAGCGAGGTAAAACCGGTGCCCGAACCGTGAGCGGCGACCTCGACGATGACCTGGCGGCCGTCGGCCTGGCGTGCGAGCAGGCGTTGCTCGTTTTCATGGGCGCCGTGCTCGCTGCGAATGTCGTGCAGCCCTTGTGCCTCGAACAGCCCTTTGACCAGTTCGGGGCCGAGCTTGGCGCCAATGGTGTTGGAGCCCTGGATGCGCAGCACCGGCCGGTTGCCGTCGGAGGCGGGCAGGGCAGCGAATACCGAAAGGGGCAGGGCGTAGCAGATGAAACCGATGAGCAGCAGTGACAGGGTTCGACCCCAGAGATCATGGTCGATGGCAGACTGGGCGCGCGGCATGCGGCAGGCACCTTCTAGTGGGTTAGGAGGAAACGTGCCGCGCAGATTAAGTCAGTCAGATTGCAGGGATATGACGGGCGCGTGCCGTGCGCGCGCCTCTGGTTCAGTTCAGTTCAGCTCAAGCCAGATCGGCGCATGATCGGACGGTTTTTCCATGCCGCGCAGGTCGTAGTCGATGCCTGCATCCTTGAAGCGCGCCTGCAGCGGCTGGCTGGCCAGGATCACGTCGATGCGCAGGCCGCGCTTGGGGTCGTCCTCGAAACCACGGCTGCGATAGTCGAACCAGCTGAAGCGGTCATTCACCTCGGGGTTGAGGTGGCGGAAACTGTCTACCAGGCCCCAGCTCTTGAGGGTCGCCAGCCACTCGCGCTCCTCCGGCAGGAAGCTGCACTTGCCGGTTTTCAGCCAGCGCAGGCGGTTGGGCTCGCCAATACCGATGTCGCAATCTTCCGGACTGATGTTGATGTCGCCCATCACCACCAGCGCCTGCTGTGGATCGAAGTGCTCGACCAGTAGTTGCTGAAGATCGGCATAGAAGCGCTGCTTGGCCGGAAATTTCAGCGGATGATCACGGCTCTCGCCCTGCGGGAAGTAGCCGTTCATCACCGTGACCGGATTGCCGTTGGCGTCGGCGAAGGTGCCGTAGATGAAGCGTCGCTGAGCGTCTTCAGCGTCACCGGGGAAGCCCTTGTGCAGGCTCAGCGGCTCCTGGCGCGAGAGCAGGGCGACGCCGTAATGGCCTTTCTGGCCGTGGTAATGCACGTGGTAGCCAAGCTGGCGGATTTCGGCTTCCGGAAACTGCTCATCGGCTACCTTGGTTTCCTGCAGGCCGATCACGTCTGGCTGGTGTTTTTCGATCAGAGCTTGCAACTGATGAGGGCGCGCGCGTAGGCCATTGATATTGAAGGAGACGATTTTCATGGGCAGCGGGTCCTGGGCAAAAGGTGATGCTAGCCGATCCTTTGCGCTCGCGGCCAGCGCCTGGCGGGCGTCGGGCGGCGGTGCTAGGGTCTGTACAAAAGCTACCGAGCGACGCTCGGGTAAAGCCAAAACAGGCACGGACGCGGAGTCTGCTTGTGTACATCAGCGCCTTGGGCCTGTTTCAACGCAGCATCACCGAGCGCAGGCACTTTTCTTGAACGGCCTCAGTCGGCTGTCACATGCCTGAGCACAACCTACGACAGCAGAGGTCTGCCATGCCCAACAACGCTCCAGCAGAAGTGCGCATGCTCGATGGTGGCTACGCCCGTGAGGTTCGTTCGCTGCTCTACCATGCCTATCGCCACGAGCCGACCTTCGCCTACCTGTTCGAAGCCGAGCGGGCGGGTTTCGATCAGCGCGTGCGCGCGACGATTCGCGAATTGGTGCAGCAGCACTTTGCCGAAGATCTGCCGGCCATCGGCTTGCTGATCGACGATCGTTTGATCGGCGCCGCGCTGATTGCGCCACCGCAGCGGCGCCTGGACATCACCGAAAGCTGGAATTGGCGGTTGCGCATGTTGCTGAGCACCGGCTTCGGCTGCACCAAACGCTACCTCGAATACCACGATGCGGTGCTCGCGAGCCTGCCTCCTGGGCCTTATCACGTGCTGCCGCTGTTGGGTATTCACCCCGAGTTCCAGGGCCAGCACCGTGGCGAGCAACTGCTCGAAGCGCTGCATGACTGGTGCGCGCAGGACACTGGTTCGCAAGGGGTGGTGCTGGATACCGGCAATGCACGCTACCTGGAGTTCTACCGGCGCCAGGGGTACGAGGAAATTGGTGAACTGGCCATTGGTCCCGTGGTCGAGCACGTGTTCTTCCACCCCAATCCGCAACCGGTGGTCAGGGCCAGCGCCTAAACGCTGTCTGTCTGGCCTAAGCCCGAGGGCTTAGGCAGGCGGTTGCAAGACCCAGGCGAGTGCAGCATGGATGCAGGAGCAGGGCGAGCCGCGCCAGCCAGTGCAGCCGTGCCGGCAATGAGCGTCTTGACGAGGGCACCTGGATCGGCTCGCACACGAGCTGCTGTTCAGCTCGGTAATGGCCTCGCAGGTCGTTTGTCGAAGGCCTGCTAGCGCGAGCTTTGCTCCGTGGTAGCATCCTCCGCCATGAGTGTATATGGACATATTCAGCGCAGCCTGACCCTGCTGCTGATCAGTACGAGTGCCTTCGCAGCGAGCGAACTCGACGTACGAATCACCCCCAGCAATTCGGCTCTCAAGAGCAATATCGAAGGTTATGTCGGCAGCCTCGACGGCCGTGACGCCCAGTCGCTGCGGCGTATGCGCCGTATCGCCGAGAGCGAGGCGGACAAGGCAGCGCAGGCCCTGGGGTATTACCAGGCGCGTATCCGCAGTCATGTCGAACAGGGGGAAACGCCGCGCCTGGTGCTCGAGGTGGAGCCCGGCGAGCGCATTCGCCTGCGCAACGTGGACATCCGCATCGAAGGCCCGGCCAGCGAGCTGTCGGCGTTTCGCGTGCCTAATGCCAGTCGACTGAAGCCGGGTTCGGTGCTCAACCACGGACGCTACGAGGACGCCAAACGGCTGATCCAGAACCAGGCCTCGCGTTATGGTTTCTTCGACGGCCGATTCTCCCGCCAGCGCCTGGAAATCGACCCGGCTGCCGGCGTCGCCGATATCGAGCTGGTGTTCACCAGCGGCCCGCGCTACAGCCTGGGCGATATCGCCTTCAACGGTGACTTTCCATTTGACGAAGAACTGTTGCTACGCATGGTGCCGTTCAAACCGGACACGCCATACGACTCCGAGTTGATCGCCGAGCTGTATCAGGCATTGCAGTCCAGTGGCTATTTCGAGTCCGTGCGGGTCGATGCCATTCCCACCCAGGCCAACCAGTTGCGCATTCCGGTGGCGGTGGCGCTGCAAGTACGCAAGCCGCGCAGCATGGGCCTGGGCCTGGGGTTTTCCACGGATGTCGGGCCGCGCCTGCGCGCCAACTGGACGCGTCACTGGCGCAATCGGCAGGGGCACAGCTACGGCATCGAAACCGAGCTGTCCGCGCCGCGGCAGAACGTCGGCCTGTGGTACGACATTCCCGGCGATCCACCGTTGACCGACAAGCTGCGCCTGGCTGGCGGCTATCAATACGAGGAACTGGCCAGCAGCGACAGCCTCAGCCGCCTGCTGACCCTAGGCCCGGAATGGCACAGCCAGCGCTCTGGCGGCTGGCAGCGCGTGCTGTCGGTGAAGTGGCAGCGCGAAGAATATCGCCTGGGTGACGACTCCGGGCTCAGCACGCTACTGATGCCGGGTGTCAGCTATTCGCTGCTGCGCAGCGACAACCGGCTCGACCCGAACCAGGGCTACCGGGTGCAATTCGACCTGCGCGGTGCCGTCGATGGCGTGCTGTCCGATGCCAATGTGTTGCACGGCAATATCATGCTCAAGGGCCTGACCACCGTATTCGACAATCACCGCCTGCTTGGCCGCGTGCAGTTCGGTGGTACCGAAACCAACGGTTTCTCGGCCGTGCCGCCGTCGCTGCGCTTCTTCGCCGGTGGTGATCAGAGCGTGCGTGGTTACGACTATCAGAGCCTGTCGCCGGAGAATGACCGTGGTGACAAGGTCGGTGGCCGCTACCTGTTCGCTGCCAGCGCCGAATACCAGTACAGCCTCAACGACAAGTGGCGCCTGGCGACCTTCATCGACCAGGGCAACGCCTTCAATTCGCTGGACATCCCCACCTTGAAGACCGGCGTCGGTTTCGGTGTGCGTTGGGTTTCGCCGGTTGGTCCGTTGCGTCTGGACCTCGCTCACGCACTGGACGACGACGGTGGCGTGCGTCTGCATTTCTCCATGGGGCCTGAACTATGACCCGGCGCCTGATGAAATGGTTGGCCGGCGGCGTGCTCGCCCTGGTGTTGCTGCTCGTCGCGGCTCTGTGGGCACTGCTCGGTACTCAGGGCGGCAGCCGTTGGTTGCTGGCGCAGGTGCCTGGCCTGCAGGTCAATAATTTCGCTGGGCGCCTGGGCGGCGCCTGGCAGGCCGATGCGCTGCGCTGGCAGCAGGGTGACATGCATGTGGAGCTGCAGCAGCCGGACATGGCCTGGTCGCCTGCCTGCCTGCTGCGACTGACCTTGTGCCTGGATCGCCTGCATCTGCAGCAGGTGGCCGTGACCCTGCCGCAGAGCGGGGAAGCCAGCGACGAGCCGTTGAGCCTGCCGAACCTCAAACTGCCGTTGCGCCTGCAGCTCGGCGATATTCAGCTGGGCGAGTTGCGTCTGGACGGCCAGACGCAGCTGCGCGATCTGCAACTGGTCGCCAGCTGGAACGAGCAGGGTGTGGCGCTGCAACGCCTGGCCTTGCAGCGCGATGACCTGAGTCTGGAACTCAGTGGCCAGCTGACGCCGCAGGGCGACTGGCCGCTGGCCCTGAGCGGCCGCCTGCAGTTGCCGGAGGTCGATGGCAAGGCCTGGCAGGTGGCGCTGCAGGTGGGGGGCGATGTGCAACGCAGCCTGACGATCGGGGCCGATAGCCGCGGTTATCTCGACGCTCGTCTCGATGGGCAGGTGCAGCTGCTGGCCGAGCATCTGCCAACCGAGCTGCGCCTGACCAGTCGCGACTTCCAGGCCAGTAGCGCCTTGCCGCCAACCCTGCGCCTGCAGGATCTGCAACTTCAGGCCAAAGGCGACCTTGCGGCTGGCTATCGCATCGACGGCAGCGCCAATCTGCCGGCGGAGCAGGCGCCGATGCCACTGCAACTCAGTGCGCGGGTGGACGCCGCTGGTGCTGACATCGAGTCGCTGCGTATTCAGGCCGAAGAGCAGCACCTGCAGGTCAAGGGCAAACTGGCCTGGAACGAGGCCTTCAGCGCCGAGGCGCAGCTGGACTGGTTGGACTTTCCCTGGCAACGCCTGTACCCGCTGGACCAGCCGCCACCGGTGGCTTTGCGCAACCTGCAGGCGGAGGTCAGCTACAGCCAAGGCAACTATCTGGGCAACTTCGCCGCGCAACTGCAGGGGCCGGCCGGTGAGTTCAGCCTGAGCAGCCCGCTCAGCGGCGATCATGGCCAGGTCAGCCTGCCGCAATTGCAGCTGCTGGCGGGACAGGGGCGCGCCGAAGGGGTGGTCAAGGTCGGCTTCGCCGACGGCATCGACTGGCAGGCCATGCTGCAGCTGAGCGACCTCGACCCCGGTTACTGGCTGGCGCAAATGCCGGGTAATCTGGCTGGCCCGCTGAACACCTCGGGGCGCTTCAACGCCGGTGCATTGCAGGCCAAGGCCGATATCGACCTCAATGGCCGTCTGCGCGGCCAGCCGGCGCAATTGCAGGTGCAGGGCGCCGGTAGCGGCGAGCAGTGGCAGCTGCAAAGGCTGCTGGTGCGTCTGGGCGATAACCGCGTCAGCGGGCAGGGCGCGCTTGACCAACGCTTGCAAGGTCAGCTGCAACTGGCCCTGCCACGCCTGGGTCAGCTCTGGCCGGGCCTGCAAGGTCAGGTGCAGGGGCAGCTGTCGCTGGCCGGTTCGCTACAGGCGCCGCAGGGCCAGCTTTCGCTGAGTGGGGAGCGGTTGGCCTTCGGCGACCCCAGTCTGCGCCGCCTGCAGTTGGACGCGACGCTGGATGCCCGCCAGCAGGCGCGTGTCGGTTTGAATCTGCGCGGTATCCGTATCGGCGACACCTACCTCGGGCGGCTGCAGGCTGATGGCCGTGGCGATCAGCGGCGCCAGGCGTTGGATATCGACCTGCAAGGCCCGTTGTTGCAACTGGCCCTGGCCCTGGATGGCAACCTGAGCGAGCAGGGCGACTGGCGTGGGCGTATCGCCACTGGCCGCGTACAGAGCGGCGGCCAGGACTGGCAGCTGCAGCAGGCCGCGAGCCTGGAGCGCCTGGCCAGTGGCCGCCTGAACCTGGGCGCGCATTGCTGGCAGTCCGGCGATGCCAGTCTCTGCGGCGGCCAGCAGCGCCTGATGCCGCAACCGAGCCTGGACTGGCGCCTGCAGAACTTCCCCCTGGCCAGCCTGCAGCCCTGGCTGCCCGAGGATTTCGCCTGGCAGGGGCGCCTGGACGGTCAGCTGAAAGTCGAGCTGCCCGAAAGCGGCCCCAACGGCCAGATCACGCTCGATGCGGGCGGCGGCAACCTGCGCATTCGCCAGCCGGATGAAGAGCGATGGCTGGACTTCCCCTACGACAGCCTGCGTCTGGACAGCACCCTGCGCCCACAGCGGGTGGACAGCGAGCTGCGTTTCGTCAGCGAGCGTCTGGGCGACCTGGCGTTGCAGGCTCGTATCGATCCGCGCCCGGCGAACAAACCGGTCAGCGGCGAGTTCCGCCTGAGTGGCTTCGACCTGGCCGTGCTGCGTCCCTTCGTGCCCATGGCGGACAAGCTCGAAGGCAAGCTGCAGGGTAACGGCAATATCGGCGGCCACCTGTTGGCACCGCAGATCAACGGCCAACTGCGCCTGGATGGTGGTGAGCTGTCCGGCAGCCAGTTGCCGGTCAGTCTGGAGGGGTTGCAGCTGCAAGCGTTGATCGCCGGCGAACAGGTGCAGCTGTCGGGCGACTGGCGCAATGGCGAGCAGGGCCGTGGCAGCCTGCGCGGCCAACTGACCTGGACCCAGGGGCTGAGCGGCGATCTGGCGCTGCAGGGGCAGCGCCTGCCGGTCAAGGTCGAGCCCTATGCCGAGCTGGAGGTCGAGCCCGATCTGAAGCTGCAGTTGCGTGACCAGCACATGGCCGTCAGCGGCAAGGTCGGCGTGCCGCGCGGCTTGATCAGCGTGCGGGAGCTGCCGCCGTCGACGGTGAAGGTGTCCGCTGACGCGCGGGTGGTCGGCCGTGATACCCCGGAAGCCGAACAGGGCATGGGTATCGCCATGGATGTCGATGTCGACGTCGGCCAGGACAAGCTGGCGTTCAGCGGGTTCGGCTTGAGCGCCGACCTTCGTGGGCGCGTGCACATCGGTGACAACCTCGATACTCGCGGTGAGCTGGATCTGGTCAACGGCCGCTATCGTGCCTATGGTCAGCGCCTGAGCATACGCCGCGCGCGTTTGCTGTTCACCGGGCCGATCGATCAGCCATTTCTCGATGTCGAGGCGATTCGCCGCGTCGACACGGTCGTCGCCGGCATTCGTCTGTCCGGTAGCGCTGATCAGCCCAACACCACGGTCTTTTCCGAACCGGCCATGAGCCAGGAGCAGGCGCTGTCCTATCTGGTGCTGGGGCGACCATTGGGGCAGAGCTCGGGTGACAACAACATGCTCGGTCAGGCTGCGCTGGCGCTCGGCCTGGCCGGCAGCAGTTCGCTCACCACCAGCCTGGCCAATCGCCTGGGCATTCAGGATTTCCAGCTCGATACCGAAGGCAGTGGGGTGACCACCAGCGTGGTGGCCAGCGGCAATATCACCGAGCGTTTGAGTCTGCGTTACGGCGTGGGTGTGTTCGAGCCGGCCAACACCATCGCCCTGCGTTATGAACTCAGTCGACGGCTGTATCTGGAGGCCGCCAGCGGCCTGGCCAGTTCGCTCGACCTGTTCTATCGGCGGGATTTCTGATGGCTGCGCGATATTTCGCTAAATCCCTACAGGGTCTCGGGTGTATCGGCAGCGCTTCTGCGCTAGTCTGGACGGATGGTCGGGCCGTGACCTGCCATTCGATGGAGCATTCGCCACGGCGAACCCCATGTCACACATTTGCCCTTCAACTCCCTGAACGATAAGGAAACTCTCATGGCGCAAGTCACTCTCAAAGGCAACCCGGTGCAGGTCGACGGTCAACTGCCACAGGCCGGCCAACAGGCTCCGGCTTTCAGCCTGGTCGCTGGCGACCTGAGCGACGTCACCCTGGCCAGCCTGGCCGGCAAGCGCAAGGTGCTGAACATCTTCCCGAGCGTCGATACCCCGACCTGTGCCACCTCCGTGCGCACGTTCAACACCGAAGCCAGCCAACTGAACAACACCGTGGTGCTGTGCATCTCCGCTGACCTGCCGTTCGCCCAGGCGCGCTTCTGCGGTGCCGAAGGCCTGGAAAGCGTGGTCAATCTGTCCACCCTGCGTGGTGCCGAGTTCCTCAAGAACTACGGCGTGGCCATTGCCAGCGGCCCGCTGACCGGTCTGGCCGCGCGCGCCGTGGTGGTTCTGGATGAAAGCGACAAGGTGCTGCACAGCGAGCTGGTTGGCGAGATCGCCGACGAGCCAAACTATGCCGCTGCCCTGGCTGTGCTGAAGTAACGCACTGCTGGTGTTGCAGAACGGCCTGCCTAGCAGGCCGTTTTTATTTGTGCCTCAAAAAAACGCCTGGAGCGTTTTTTGACGTCGCCCGCGACGGCCCGAAGGGTGGCCGCCAGGGATGGCTGGACACAAACAGTTAGTAACGTAAGGGGAGCGTAAAAAGCGGGTAAATAGGCTTTGCTTGACGCGGGCCAGTGACTATCGTTCCGACTCCCACCAAAAGTGACCGCGCGCCTGCCATGTCGAATGCTTCCTCGTCCTCCTCGAACACCTCCCGCCAATGGCTGATCGGCCTGACGCTGCTCGCCGTGCTGCTACTGCTGCTCTGGTGGTTCTGGCCGAGCGGACCGCAAAGCCAGCAGATGGGGCGTGGTCGCTTCGGTGACATGGGGCCGGTACCGGTGCGTGTGGCCGAGGTCGAGCAGGGCGAGTTCGCCATCGAGCTCAAGGCGCTCGGCACGGTCACCTCCTACAACACGGTCAATGTGCGCTCGCGAGTCGACGGCGAATTGGTCAAGGTACTGTTCGATGAGGGGCAGCAGGTCAAGGCCGGCGATTTGCTGGCGGTGATCGATCCGCGCCCTTATCAGGTCGCATTGCAGCAGGCGCAGGGGGCGCTGCAGGAAAACCAGGCGCAACTGAAGAACGCCGAGCTGGATCTGCAGCGCTACAAAGGCCTGTACGCCGAGGACAGCATCGCCAAGCAGACCCTGGATACCCAGGAGGCTCTGGTCAATCAGTATCGTGGCAGCCTGCAGAGCAACCAGGCCGATGTCGCCACGGCCAAGTTGAACCTCGACTTCACCCAGATTCGCGCGCCCATCGATGGCCGCCTGGGGTTGCGGCAGCTGGATGTCGGCAACCTGGTCAGCAGCGGTGATACCACGCCGCTGGTGGTGATCACCCAGGCCGACCCGATCGCAGTGATCTTCACCATTCCCGAGGGCGACCTGCCTGCCGTGCTGCAACGTCGTCGCGACGGCGCCACCCTGGCGGTCGAGGCCTGGGACCGTGGCGAGCGCCTGAAACTGGCCGAGGGTGTGCTGGAGAGCCTGGATAACCAGATCGACACCACCACGGGTACCGTCAAGCTCAAGGCGCGTTTCGACAACGCCGAGCAGATGCTTTTCCCCAATCAGTTCGTCAACGTGCGCCTGCGCGTCGATACCCGTGAGGCGGCCACCATCATTCCGTCCGCTGCAGTGCAGTTCGGCACCCAGGGCACCTTCGTCTATGTGGTCGACGGCGACAACAAGGTGAGCATCCGCCCGGTTACCGTGTTGGCCAGCGATGCCGAGCGCAGCATGGTCAACGACAGTGTGCAGCGGGGCGAGCGGCTGGTGACGGAAGGCACCGACCGCCTGCGTGATGGCAGCGAGGTAGACGTGGTCGAACCGAATGCTGCGCAGCCGACGCAGGCTGAGCCTGGCCAGGCCACCATGCAGAGCGGCGCATGAACATTTCGCGGCCCTTCATCCTGCGGCCGGTCGCGACCACGCTGTTGATGGTGGCGATCTTCCTCAGCGGCCTGATCGCCTATCGCCTGCTGCCGGTGTCGGCGTTGCCGGAGGTGGACTACCCGACCATCCGCGTGCTGACGCTCTATCCCGGCGCCAGCCCGGATGTGATGACCAGTGCCGTGACGGCGCCGCTGGAGCGCCAGTTCGGGCAGATGGCCGGGCTCAAGCAGATGTCCTCGACCAGCTCTGGCGGCGCTTCGGTGATTACCCTGCGCTTCAACCTGGACGTTTCCCTGGCGGTGGCCGAGCAGGAGGTGCAGGCGGCGATCAATGCGGCGAGCAACCTGTTGCCCGGCGATCTGCCGGCGCCGCCGGTGTACAACAAGGTCAATCCGGCCGATACGCCAGTGCTGACGCTGGCGGTGAGCTCAAAGACCCTGCCGCTGCCACAGGTCAACGATCTGGTCGACACCCGTCTGGCGCAGAAGCTGGCACAAACCAGCGGCGTCGGCCTGGTCACGCTGGCCGGTGGGCAACGCCCGGCCGTGCGCATTCGCGTCAACCCGGAGGCGCTGGCGTCCTATGGCCTGAGCCTGGCCGACGTACGCAACCTGATCACCGCCAGCAACGTCAATCAGCCCAAGGGCAACTTCGATGGGCCTACGCGGGTTTCGCAGCTCGATGCCAACGACCAGCTGAAATCGGTGGATGAGTACCGCGAGCTGATCCTCAAGTATGACAACGGCGCCGCGCTGCGCCTGAAGGATGTCGCCGAGATCATCGATGGCGCCGAGAACGAGCGCCTGGCCGCCTGGGCCAATCGCAACCAGGCGGTACTGGTGAATGTGCAGCGCCAACCCGGCGCCAACGTCATCGATGTGGTCGACCGCATTCAGAGCCTGCTGCCGCACCTGACCGAGGGCCTGCCGGCCAGCGTCGAGGTCAAGGTGCTCACCGACCGTACCCAGACCATCCGTGCGGCGGTGCGCGACGTGCAGCACGAGCTGCTGCTGGCCATCGCCCTGGTGGTGATGGTGACCTTCCTGTTCCTGCGCAAGCTGTCGGCGACTCTGATCCCGTCCATCGTCGTGCCGCTGTCGCTGATCGGCACCTTCGGCGTGATGTACCTGGCCGGCTTCACCGTCAACAACCTGACGCTGATGGCGCTGACCATCGCCACCGGTTTCGTGGTCGACGACGCCATCGTCATGCTGGAGAACATCGCCCGTCACCTGGAGGAGGGCGAGACGCCGCTCAATGCCGCCCTCAAGGGCGCGCGGCAGATCGGTTTCACCCTTGTCTCGCTGACCCTGTCGCTGATCGCCGTGCTGATTCCGCTGCTGTTCATGGCCGACGTGGTAGGCCGGCTGTTCCGCGAGTTCGCCATCACCCTGGCGGTGGCCATCCTGATTTCCCTGGTGGTGTCGCTGACCCTGACGCCGATGATGTGCGCGCGCCTGCTCAAGGCGGAAAAACCCGGCAGCGAAGGGCGGTTCTACCAGGCGGCTGGCGGCGTCATCGACGTCATGATCGAGCGCTATGGCGTGTGGCTGCAGTGGGTGCTCAAGCATCAACCGCTGACCCTGCTGGTGGCGGTCGCCACGCTGGGCCTGACCGTACTGCTGTATCTGGCCGTGCCCAAGGGCTTCTTTCCGGTGCAGGACACCGGGGTGATCCAGGGTATTTCCGAGGCACCGCAGTCGATTTCCTTCAGCGCCATGAGCGAGCGCCAACAGCGCCTGGCCGACGTGATCCTGCGCGATCCGGCGGTGGCCAGCCTGTCCTCGTCGATTGGTGTGGATGGTGACAACCCGACGCTCAACAGCGGCCGTCTGCTGATCAACCTGAAGGCCCACGCCGAGCGTGACGTCACCGCCAGCGAGGTGATCGAACGGCTGCGTCCGCAGTTGGCGAAGATTCCTGGCATCGAGCTGTTCATGCAGCCGGTGCAGGACCTGACCATCGAGGATCGCATCAGCCGCACCCAGTTCCAGTTCACCCTGGAATCCCCCGACAGCCCGCTGCTGGAGACCTGGACGCCGCGCCTGGTCGAGGCCCTGCGCGCGCAGCCGGAGCTGACCGATGTGGCCAGCGACCTGCAGAACCGTGGCCTGCAGGTGTACCTGGATATAGACCGCGATGCGGCCGCGCGCCTGGGTATAAACGTCGGCCATATCGACGATGCGTTGTACGACGCGTTCGGCCAGCGCCAGATCAGTACCATCTACACCCAGGCCAGTCAGTACCGCGTGGTGCTGGAAAGCCGCGACGGTGGGCGCATCGGCCTGGCCGCGCTGAGCCAGATCTACGTGGCCACCGGCGACGGTCAGCAGGTGCCGCTGTCGTCCCTGGCGCACATCGAAGAGCGCCCGGCCAGCTTGCTGATCAACCATATCGGCCAGTTCCCGGCGGTGACCCTGTCGTTCAACCTGGCGCCGGGCGTATCGCTGGGTGAAGCGGTCGAGGTGATCGAAAGGGTCGAGCAGGAAATCGGCTTGCCTGGCGGCATCAACACCCAGTTCCAGGGCGCTGCCGAAGCGTTCCGAGCATCGCTGTCGTCGACCTTGCTGCTGATCCTGGCGGCCATCGTCACCATGTACATCGTGCTCGGCGTGCTCTACGAGAGCTACATCCACCCGATCACCATCCTTTCCACGCTGCCGTCGGCGGGCGTCGGCGCGCTGCTGGCGTTGCTGCTGACGGGTAACGACCTGGGGTTGATCGCCATCATCGGCATCATCCTGTTGATCGGCATCGTCAAGAAGAACGCGATCATGATGATCGACTTCGCCCTCGAGGCCGAGCGCCATCAGGGTATGGCGCCGGAGGCGGCGATCTACCAGGCGGCGTTGCTGCGCTTCCGGCCCATTCTGATGACCACCCTGGCGGCGCTGTTCGGCGCCATTCCGCTGATGCTGGCGTCGGGCTCCGGCGCCGAGCTGCGCCAGCCGCTGGGCCTGGTGATGGTCGGCGGGTTGCTGGTCAGCCAGGTGCTGACGCTGTTCACCACGCCGGTGATCTACCTGTACTTCGATCGCCTATCGCGGCGTTTCAGCGGGCGCAGCGCCGCTGGAGTGACGGTATGAGCTCTGGGCGTAGGAGCGGCTTCAGCCGCGAATATCCCGCAACGGCCTGTTCGCGACTGAAGCGGAATGCCGCCCAGCCGCTCCTACAGGATTGGCGAAGCCTTGGCGGGGCCAATCACGCATGAATTTGTCCGCGCCCTTCATCCGTCGCCCGGTGGCCACGCTGCTGTTGAGCCTGGCGATCATGCTGCTCGGCGGCGTCAGCTTCGGTCTGCTGCCGGTATCGCCGCTGCCGAACATGGACTTCCCGGTGATCACCGTGCAGGCCAGTCTGCCCGGGGCCAGCCCGCAGATCATGGCGGCCACGGTGGCCACGCCGCTGGAACGCTCGCTGGGCAGCATCGCCGGCGTCAACCAGATGAACAGCAACAGCAGCCAGGGCAATACGCGGATCATGGTCGAGTTCGATCTCGACAAGGACATCAACACCGCAGCCCGTGAGGTGCAGGCGGCGATCAACGCGGCACGCGAGCTGTTGCCCAGCGGCATGCGCAGCATGCCCAGCTATCGCAAGATCAACCCTTCGCAAGCGCCGATCATGGTCATCTCGCTGACCAGCGATAGCCTGAACAAGGGGCAGCTGTACGACGTCGCTTCGACCATCCTGGCGCAGAAGCTGTCGCAGGTTTCAGGGGTGGGCGAAGTGCAGGTCGGCGGCAGTTCGCTGCCCGCCGTGCGCGTGGCGCTGGAGCCGCGCCTGCTCGATCAGTACGGCATCGCCCTCGACGAGGTGCGTCAGGCCATCGCCGCCAGCAATGCGCTGAAACCCAAGGGCGCCGTGGAGGATCCGCAGCGCCGCTGGCAGGTGCAGGCCAGCGACCAGTTGGCCAAGGCCGCAGACTACATGCCGATGATCATCCGCTACCAGAACGGTGCGGCCGTGCGCCTGGGCGACGTGGCGAGCGTGACCGATGGCGTCGAGGATCGCTACAACAGCGGTTTCTACAACGACCAGGAAGCAGTGCTGCTGGTGATCAACCGGCAGAGCGGGGCGAACATCCTGCAGACCATCAGCGACATTCGCGCCGAGCTGCCGGCCTTGCGCGAGGTGATGCCGGCCAGCGTCAAGCTGGAGGTGGCCATGGACCGCTCGCCGGTGATCCGCGCCACGCTGCACGAAGCCGAGCAGACCCTGCTGATCGCCGTGGGCCTGGTGATGCTGGTGGTGCTGGCGTTTCTCGGCCGTTGGCGGGCGGCGCTGATTCCGGCGCTGGCGGTGCCGGTGTCGCTGATCGGCAGCTTCGCCGCCATGTACCTGCTGGATTTCTCCCTGAACAACCTGTCGCTGATGGCGTTGATCATCGCCACCGGGCTGGTGGTGGACGATGCCATCGTGGTGCTGGAGAACATCTCCCGGCACATTCGCAATGGCGAGCATCCGCTGGAGGCGGCGCTCAAGGGTACGCGCGAAGTGGGGTTCACCTTGCTGTCGATGAACCTGTCGCTGGTCGCAGTGTTCATCTCCATCCTGTTCATGGGTGGCATCGTCGAGCGCCTGTTCCGTGAGTTCTCCCTGACCCTGGCGGTCGCGGTGGTGATTTCCCTGCTGGTGTCGCTGACGTTGACGCCGATGCTCTGCGCACGCTGGCTCAAGGCCGAGGAGGAACAATCACGCAGCCGCCTGCAGCAATGGGGTGACCGGGTCCAGGCGCGGGTGCTGGCCTTCTACGCGCGCAGCCTGGACTGGGCCCTGCGCCACTCGCTGCTGATGCTGCTGAGTTTCCTCGCCACCATCGCACTGAACGTCTACCTGTTCGTCAGCGTGCCGAAGACCTTCATGCCGCAGCAGGACACCGGCCAGCTGATTGGTTTCATCCGTGGCGACGACGGCCTGTCGTTCCAGGTCATGCAGCCGAAGATGGAGATCTTCCGCAATGCGGTGCTGGCCGACCCGGCGGTTGAGAGCGTGGCAGGCTTCATCGGCGGCAGCAGCGGCATCAACAACGCCTTCATGATCGTGCGCCTGAAACCGATCGCCGAGCGCAGCGACTCGGCGCAGGATGTGATCAATCGCCTGCGCAACACGGTGCCCAAGGTGCCGGGCGGGCGCATGTTCCTCATGCCGGACCAGGACCTGCAGATGGGCGGGCGCCAGGGGCGCAGTTCGGAAAACGAATACATGCTGCTGTCCGATGACCTCGACGCTTTGCGTACCTGGCTGCCGAGGGTGCGCGAGGCGCTGCGCGCGTTGCCCGAGCTGACCGGTATCGACGCGCGCGAAACCGAGGGCGCACAGCAGATTCGCCTGGTGGTGGACCGTGACACGGCGCGCCGCCTGGGCGTGGACATGGCGATGGTCACGTCGGTGCTGAACAACGCCTTCAGCCAGCGCCAGGTGTCGACCATCTATCAGGCGCTGAACCAGTACAGCGTGGTGATGGAGATCAATCCCAAGTACGCCCAGCATCCCGAGGCGCTGGATCAGATCCAGTTGATCACCGGCGACGGCGCGCGGGTGCCGCTGTCGACCTTCGCCCACTGGGAGCGCAGCCTGGAGAATGACCGGGTCAGCCACCAGGGCCAGTTCGCCGTGGAGAACATCGGTTTCTCCCTGGCCGAGGGCGTCAGCCTGGATCAGGCCACCCGCGCCATCGACGCAGCCATCGCGCGGCTCAATCTGCCGACCAAGGTGCAGGGCACGCTGGGCGGCACCGGCGCGGCCTTCCAGAAGGCACAGGACAACCAGCCGCTGATGATCCTGCTGGCGCTGGTGGTGGTGTACCTGGTGCTGGGCGTGCTCTACGAGAGCTACGTGCATCCGTTGACCATTCTGTCGACCCTGCCGTCTGCCGGAGTCGGCGCCTTGCTCGCCCTGCAACTGGTGGGCATGGAGTTCAGCCTGATCTCGCTGCTGGGGCTGTTCCTGCTGATCGGCATCGTCAAGAAGAACGCCATCCTGATGGTCGACCTGGCCCTGCAGCTGGAGCGCGGCGAGCGCCTGAGCCCGCAGGAGTCCATTCGTCAGGCCTGCCTGCTGCGTTTCCGACCGATCATGATGACCACCCTGGCGGCGATTCTCGGCGCCTTGCCGCTGGTGCTGGGTAGCGCCGAAGGTTCGGAAATGCGTCAGCCGCTGGGTATCACCATCGTCGGTGGCCTGGTGCTGAGCCAGATGCTGACGCTCTACACCACTCCGGTGGTCTACCTCTACTTCGACCGCCTGCGCCATCGGGTCAATCGCTGGCGCGGCGTACGTACCGATGCTTCATTGGAAAATCCGCTATGAACCGAGCTCCCTACGCCCGAACCCTCGTCTCCCTGCTGCTGGCCGGCATGCTGGGTGGCTGCGCCCTGGGGCCTGACTACGAGCGCCCCGAGCTGGCGGCGCCGGCGCAGTTCAAGCAGGTCGAGGGCTGGAAGAGCGCGGCGCCGGCCGACGCGCTGGAGCGTGGCCAGTGGTGGGCGCTATACGGCGATGCCGAGCTCAACGCCTTGGTCGAGCGTCTGCAGTTGTCCAACCAGAACCTGGCGGCCGCGGAGGCCCAGTACCGCCAGGCGCGTGCCCTGGTGCGCGGTGCGCGAGCCAGTTTCTACCCGACGCTGTCCGCCAGTGCCGGGGTGACGCGGGCCGGGCAGGGCGGCGGTGACGGCACCATACGCAGCGCCGACGGTGTCGCGATCAGTGGTTCGGGGGCGTCGCGCATCTCCAAGAACTATGACCTCAGCCTCAATGCCGCCTGGGAGCTGGATCTCTGGGGCAAGCTGCGCCGGGGGCTGGAGGCCAGCCGTGCCGAGTTCGATGCCAGCGCCGCGGATCTGGCAGCGGCGCGCTTGAGCCTGCAGAGCGAGCTGGTGCAGAACTACCTGCAGCTGCGCGTTCTCGACGAACAGAAGCGCCTGCTCGACGCCACCGTCGCCGCTTATGCGCGTTCGCTACGTCTGACCGAGAACCAGTACCGCGCCGGCATCGTGCCCAAGTCCGATGTGTCCCAGGCCACCACGCAGCTCAAGAGCACCCAGGCGCAGGCCATCGACCTGCAGTGGCAGCGCACGCAGCTCGAACATGCCATTGCCGTACTGGTCGGCGTGAGCCCGGCCGAGCTGTCCATCGCACCGCGCGAGAGCCTGCCGGCATTGCCCGAGGTGCCTGTGGCGCTGCCTTCGCAGCTGCTCGAACGGCGTCCTGATGTCGCCGCGGCCGAGCGTCGGGTGATGGCTGCCAACGCGCAGATCGGCGTAGCCGAGGCGGCCTGGTTCCCGGATCTGACGCTCTCGGCCAGCGGCGGCTACCGGGGCAGCAGCTTCGCCGACTGGATCGAGGTCCCCAATCGTTTCTGGTCGCTGGGCCCGCAATTGGCGTTGACCCTGTTCGACGGCGGCGCCCGCCGCGCGGAGCTCGAACGTAGTGAAGCGGCCTATGATCAGACCGTTGCGCAATATCGCCAGGCGGTGCTGGACAGCTTCCGCGAAGTCGAGGACTACCTGGTGCAATTGCGCGTGCTGGAGCAGGAGAGCGGGGTGCAGCAGGAAGCGTTGGATGCAGCGCGCGAGTCGTTGCGTCTGATCGAGAACCAGTACCGTGCGGGCACCGTCGACTACAGCAGCGTGGTCACCGTGCAGGCGACGGCGCTGAACAACGAGCGCACCAACCTCACCTTGCTCGGCAGCCGACTGACCGCCAGCGTGCAGTTGATCGCGGCCCTCGGCGGCGGCTGGCAGTTGCAGCAACTGCACGATAGTGAGGCCAGCGAGGGGCGTTAGAGCGGCCTTGTTGCTCGCACCATTAATCCTGATCTGCGGGCCAGGTTTCCGTTAAGATCCGCGCTGGTTTTTAAGTGATCGCAATTGGCCAACGGCAATGTCGGCAGACATCGCCTTTCGGTCGTGCATCTTTTTACTCAGAGTGCCTCGATGCTGACTGGTAGTTACGATTTTGCCCTGGTCCTGCTTTCACTGTGCGTGGCGATCCTGGCGTCCTACACCGCCCTCGACCTGTCGGGGCGTATCGCCAGCGCCAGTGGCCGAGTGCGTGCACTGTGGATAGGCGGCGGTGCGCTGGCCATGGGCTTTGGCATCTGGTCCATGCATTTCGTTGGCATGCTCGCTTTCAGCCTGCCGATAGAGCTTGGCTACGACCTCACCATCACGCTGCTCTCATTGGCCATTGCCATGCTCGCCTCGGGCTTCGCGCTGTGGCTGGTCAGCCAGCCCGAACTGCCTGCCTGGCATCTTGGTCTGGGGGCTCTGGCCATGGGCGCCGGCATCGGTGCCATGCACTACATCGGCATGGCCGCGATGCGCATGCAGCCGGGTATCGTCTATGACCCGCTGCTTTTCGCGCTATCGCTGCTGATCGCCGTGGCGGCTTCCGGGGCGGCGCTGCTTATCGCCTTCCGCCTGCGCCGTCATACACCCCATGTGCGCCTGTTGCGTGGCGGGGCGGCGGTGATCATGGGCTTTGCCATCGTCGGCATGCACTACACCGGCATGGCGGCCGCGAATTTCCCCGAAGGCAGTTTCTGTGGTGCGGCCTTCAGCGGCCTGAACAGCAGTTGGCTGGCAAGCCTGGTGATCGTCACCACTCTTGCGGTGCTGGCCATCGCCTTGCTGACCTCGATTCTCGATGCACGTCTGGAGGCGCGCACGGAGCTGTTGAGCAGTTCGCTGGCCAAGGCCAATGCCGAACTGACTCAGTTGGCCCTGCATGATGGTCTGACCAAGCTGCCCAATCGTCTGCTGCTGGAAGACCGCGTCAGCCAGAACATCCTCAAGGTGCAGCGCAGCGGTGGGCATTTCGCTCTGCTGTTCATGGATCTGGACGGCTTCAAACCGGTCAACGATGCGTTCGGTCATCATGTTGGCGATCAGTTGCTGGTCGCGGTGGCGCAGCGCCTGCGTGTCCATCTGCGCGCCAACGACAGTCTGGCGCGCATTGGCGGCGATGAGTTCGTGCTGCTGGCCGAGTTGCGCCATCCGGATGATGCGGCTCATGTGGCCAGCCATGTGGTGGGGCTGCTTGGCCAGGCGTTCAACATCGACGGCCACGAACTGCGAGTCTCCACCAGCGTGGGCATCGCGCTGTATCCGGGGGATGGCATTGACCAGCAGGAGTTGCTGATCAACGCCGACGCGGCGATGTACCACGCCAAGAGCCTGGGCAAGAATGGTTACAGCTTCTTCGAGAGCTCGATGAACACCAATGCACGACAGCAATTGCAGTTGCTGCAGGACCTGCGTGTAGCCCTGGAACATGGCGAGCTGCGCCTGTACTACCAGCCAAAGTTCGCCAGCGGCTCTGGTCAAATGCTCGGCGCCGAGGCCTTGTTACGTTGGCAGCACCCACAGCAGGGGTTGTTGGCGCCGGTCAGCTTCATCGGGCTGGCTGAGAAGACCGGGCTGATCATTCCCATCGGTGAATGGGTGCTGGATGAGGCCTGTCGGCAAATGCGTCTGTGGTATGAGCAGGGGCACCGGGACTGGCGCGTGGCAGTCAATCTCTCGGCTTTACAGTTCTGCCACGGAGAGTTGGTCGAAACGGTTGGCAAGACCCTGGACAGGCATGCACTGCCGGCTAATTGCCTGACCCTGGAAATCACCGAAAGCACTGCCATGCATGACGTCAGCAGCAGCCAGGAGATTCTCGAGCAGCTTGCCGAAATGGGGGTGGACATCGCCATCGACGATTTTGGTACCGGCTACTCCAGCCTGCTCTATCTCAAGCGCCTGCCGGCCAATGAATTGAAGATCGATCGCGGTTTCGTGCGTGATCTGGAGCATGACGGCGACGACATGGCCATCGTCTCCGCCATCGTTGCCCTGGGCCAGGCGCTGGACCTGCGCATCGTCGCCGAGGGTGTGGAGACGCCCGAGCAGCAGGCGTTCCTTACCAAACTGGGTTGTGACTCCCTGCAGGGTTACTTGCTCGGGCATCCGCTACCGCCCGAGCAAATTCCCAGCTGACCGGGCTTGGCGGAATCCCGCCATCATTTGCGTTGCTTGCGATTGACCGTCTGCGCCGCCTTGATCACGTCGCTGCCGATCGCTGATTCGAACTGCTGCCACACCGGGCGCATGGCGTTACGCCAGGCTTCGCGCTCTTCACTGCTGAGGGTGATCAGCTGGCTGCGACCCGAATCGATGATGCGCTGGCGGTCGGCCTGGTTGGCGGCTTCAGCTTGTTTGTTCACCGCATAGGTGACCTCATCGATGATGGCTTCTAGCTCCACGCGGACCTGATGCGGGATGCGGTACCAGAAGCGCGAGTTGCTCACCAGCATGTAGTCCAGCACGCCGTGGTTGGTTTCGCTGATGAAGGGCTGCACTTCATGCAGTTTCTGGCTGTAGATGTTCGACCAGGGGTTTTCGGCGCCTTGTACCTGGCCGCTCTGCAGCGCCTTGAACACCTCGGAGAAGGGCAGCTTCTGCGTGCTCGCGCCAACCTGGCGGAATTGCGCCTCCAGTACCGCCGAGGGCTGAATGCGGAAGCTCAGGCCGTTGGCATCGCCAGGGGTGTGCAGTGCGCGCGTCGCCGAGAGCTGCTTCATGCCGTTGTGCCAATAGGCCAGGCCGACGATGTTGTGGTCTTCCATCGAGCGCAGCAGTTGGCGGCCCTTGGAGCGCTTCTGGAAACGGTTGACCGCTTCGATGTCATCGAACAGGAAGGGCAGGTCGAACACCTGCAACTGCTTGGTGTACTGCTCGAACTTGGCCAGCGATGGCGCCAGCAGCTGCACGTCATCGTTACGCAGGGCCTCCAGCTCGTTGGCATCGCCGTAGAGGCTGGAGTTCGGGTAGACCTCGACCTTGACCTTGCCGGCCAGGCGTTCTTCGACCAGTTTTTTGAACAGCAGTGCGCCCTGGCCCTTGGGCGTGTGGTCGGCGACAACGTGGGAGAACTTGATCAGGATAGGTTCATCGGCCAGTGCCGTAGTGGCACCAAAGGAGACTAACGCCAAGACGCAGGCGGCCAGGGCGCGGACTGGATTGAACATACTGCTTCCTTTTCTTCTTGTCGGTTGCGACGCCTTCGGGCGTCATCATTTGGTCGCTCCACTGTTCTGCTGGGGGGAGGTTGGCAGCGCCCCAGACAGTTCAGAGCTGATACTTATAGGGCAAGGGTTATGCCAGTGTGGCGAATTTCCGCCAGCCTGCCTGGGTTGGTAGAAACCCTGTGATCTGGCGCACAAGGTATGGCGGATAGCCGCCATGTGATGGCATTTTGTTCGGCGGAAAATTGCCGGTTGATAGGCCGTGTGCGCGGCCTGCTATCCTCTGCCGGTCGAGTGAAGCTTAGGCGTTTTTCAATGAGTTGGTCCGCGCAGCAATATTCCCTGTTCGAACGTCAACGCACACGCCCGGTACATGACCTACTGGCGGCGGTACCGCGTGATGGTGTCGAGTTGGCCGTTGACCTGGGTTGTGGCCCTGGTAACTCCACCGCCGTGTTGCAGGCGCATGTACCTGAAGCGCAACTGATCGGTATCGACATCAGTGAAGACATGTTGCGTGCGGCGCGCGAACGGCTGCCGCAGGCGACCTTTCAGTTGGCGGATATCCAGCACTGGCAGGCCGAGAACGCGCCGCAATTGATCCTGGCCAACGCGTCGTTGCAATGGCTGCCGGATCATCCCCAGCTGTACCCCAGATTGCTCGCGCAGCTGGCACCTGGAGGCTGGTTGGCGATTCAGACGCCGGACAATCTGCAGGAGCCGGCGCACCGCCTGGCCCGTGAAGTGGCGGCCGCTGGACCGTGGGCAGGGCAAATCGGCGAGGTGCGCCACCCTGAGCGGCACAGTGCGCAGGCCTACTACGACATCCTCGGTGCCCACGCCAGTGAGCTGGATATCTGGCGCACCACCTACTTCCATGTGCTGGATAATGCGGCGGCGGTGGTGGAGTGGTTCAAGTCCACGGCGTTGCTGCCGTTTTTGCAGCCGCTGGATGCCGGGCAACAGGCCGCATTTCTGCAACGCTATCAGGCGGCGATCACTGAGGCCTATCCGGCGCAGGCCGATGGTCGGGTGTTGTTGCCGTTTCCGCGGCTGTTTCTGGTGGCCCGGCGTTAGCGCAACAGGCTGTTGCGGCTAAAGCCCCTCCCACGGGGTTGGAGTGACTGGTGGGAGAGGCTTTAGCCGCGATCCTTAAAAGAAAGCCCCCGCATCTGCGGGGGCTTTTCCTTTGCGAGGCTGCGCTTAGCGTGCCAGGGCGACCAGTCCGGCCTGCTGCACCAGCTCCAGCAGCGGCTGCGGATACACGCCAAGGAAGAAGGCGAGCAGGGCGACCACCAGCAGCATGATGCCGCCAGCGCGCTGACCCCAGTCGAAGGGGGCATCATGGCGATGCAGGTTGGGCTCGCGCATGAACAGCGTGACCATCACCCGCAGGTAATAGAACACGCCTATAGCGCTGCCCAGCACCATGGCGCCGAGCAGCCACCACAGTTGCGCCTCGACACCGGCGGCGATCACGTAGAACTTGCCGATAAAGCCAGCGGTCAGCGGGATGCCGGCCAGCGACAGCATCATCACCGTGAGTACGGCGGTCAGGTACGGGCGGCGCCAGAACAGGCCGCGGTATTCGTACAAGGCATCGGCATCACGGCCGCTGTAGGGCGTGGACATCAGGGTGATCACGCCGAAGGCGCCGAGGCTGGTCAGTACGTAGGTGGCCAGGTACACGCCCACGGCTTCCACGGCCAGGCCCTTGCTGGCGATCAGCGCCACCAGCAGGTAGCCGAAGTGGGCGATCGACGAGTAACCCAGCAGGCGCTTGAGGTTGTTCTGCAGCAGTGCCAGCAGGTTGCCGAACAGGATCGAGGCAATCGCGATCAGGGTCAGCAGCTCGTTCAGCCAGCCGCCGCCCATGGCCGGGGAAATCTGGTACAGGCGCAGCAGCACGGCGAACACCGCTACCTTGCTGGCGGTGGCGAGGAAGGCCGCCACCGGCGCCGGGGCGCCTTCGTAGACATCCGGCGTCCACAGATGGAAGGGCACCAGCGACAGCTTGAAGGCCAGGCCGATCAACATCATGCCGATGCCGATCTGCACCAGTTGGCTGCTCTCGCGCATCAGGCTGATACCGATGTCGGCAAAGGCCAGGTTGCCGGACTCGGCATACAGCAGCGCCATGCCGAACAGCAGGAAGGCCGAGCCTGCCGCCGACAGCACCATGTACTTGATGCCAGCCTCCAGCGAGCGCTTGTTGAAGAAGGCGTAGGCGATCATGCCGTAGGTGGGCACCGACAGCAGCTCCAGGCCGATGAACAGGCTGGCCAGGTGCTGCGCGCTGACCAGTACCAGACCGCCAGCGGCGGACAGCAGTACCAGCAGATACAGCTCCTCGCGGTTGCCCGGATAGCCCTTGCCCGAATCGCCACCCAGGTAGGCATGGATCAGCGTGATGCAGGCCAGGCTTGCCGCCAGCACCAGGGCCATGTAGTAGCAGGCGAACTTGTCGATCAGCAGCAGCGGGGTGACCTCGAGCGGGGCCACTTCCAGCGTTGGAATCAGCGACAGCAGCGCCAGGTTCAGGCCGACTACCGAGAGGATGAAGGTGACCGTGTGATTGCGCTTGGCGGCGATGGCCAGCATCACCACCACGGCGGTGAGGCTGGTCACCAGCAGCGGCAGCAGGGCGATCAGGTGTTGCAGGGTGAATTCGACAGCGTGATGTTCCATGAGTCTCTAATCCTTACCCTTACCGGCCCGAGGCGAGTTGATCGAGGGCGCCAGCCATCCACTGCTGCACGCCATGCATGCTGGCAGCGGAGGTGTCGAGCACCGGTTGCGGGTAAACGCCAAGCAGAATCAGCAGCACGCCAAGGCCGAGCACCATGGCCAACTCGCGGGCTTTCAGACCGGGCAATGCCGCTTCCTGTTGCACCGGGCCGAAGTAGGCGCGATGGATCATCGCCAGGGCGTACACCGAGCCGAGCACCAGGCCACAGGCGGCCAGCACCACGACCCAGGGCGCGCTGGGGAAGCTGCCGAGCAGAATCAGGAACTCGCCGACGAAGTTGCCGGTGCCCGGCAGGCCCAGCGCCGCAGCGGCGAAGAACAGGCTGATGGCCGGCAGCCAGGGCATGCGCGCCCAGATCCCGCCCATCTGGCGCAAGTCACGGGTGTGCACGCGCTCGTAGAGCTGGCCGCAGAGGATGAACAGCGCGGCAGCGGACAGGCCGTGGGCGACCATCTGCACCACCGCGCCCTGCAGGGCGATCTGGCTGCCGGAGTAGATGGCGATCAGCACGAAGCCCATGTGCGACACGCTGGAGTAAGCCACCAGGCGCTTGATGTCGGTCTGCGCGAACGACAGCAGGGCGCCGTAGACGATGGCGAACACGCCGAGCCACTGGGCGATGGGCGCGAACTCCGCCGAGGCGTTGGGGAACAGGGGCAGGGCGAAGCGCAACAGGCCATAGGCGGCAGTTTTCAGCAGGATGCCGGCCAGGTCCACCGAGCCGGCAGTCGGCGCCTGGGCGTGGGCGTCCGGCAGCCAGGAGTGCACCGGCACCACCGGGAACTTCACCGCGAAGGCGACGAAGAAACCGAGCATCAGCAGGTATTCGGTACCCGGCGTCAGTTCGGTCTTCAGCAGGTCGGCGTAGTTGAAGCTGAGCACGCCGGTCTGGTTGAAGTGCACGAACACCAGGGCCAGGATCGACACCAGCATGATCAGGCCGCTGGCCTGGGTGAAGATGAAGAACTTGGTCGCGGCAGTGATGCGGGTACGGCCGTCGCTGCCGCTGTGACCCCAGAGCGCGATGAGGAAGTACATCGGCACCAGCATCATTTCCCAGAAGAAGAAGAACAGGAACAGGTCGACCGCGAGGAATACGCCGACCACGCCACCGAGAATCCACATCAGGTTGAGGTGGAAGAAGCCGACGCGGTTCTGGATCTCGTTCCACGAGCACAGTACCGAGAGCACGCCGAGCAGACCGGTGAGCGTCACCATCAGTACCGACAGGCCGTCCATCGCCAGGTGGATGGTGATGCCCATCCGCGGGATCCAGTCGATGACGAACTCGTGGGCCCAGCGCGGGCCGCCGTCCGGGGCGGGCGCCAGGGTGAAATCACCACTGACCCACAGCCACAGGCTCAGGCCGAACAGCAGAGCCATGGTGATCAAGGCGATCCAGCGTGGCAGAACATGGCCGAAGCGCTCGCCTTGCCAGCACAACAGGCCGCCGATGAAGGGGATCAGGATTAGCCAGGGCAGAATCATCAGGCTGTTTTCCTTAACTCAAAAATAGGATGGCGGCGAGCACCAGCACGGCGCCCCCGGCGATCGAAGCGGCGTACCAGCGCACCTGGCCGGTTTCGCTGCGCACCAGTGCGGCGTTGCCGCCGCGTACGAGCAGCGGGATCAGGCCGATGCTGCGGTCGATGGGGTCGCGGCGTAGCAGGTGGCAGAGCAGCAGGTAAGGGCGCACGAACAGCTTGTCGTAGAGCCAGTCGAAGCCCCAGGCGGCGAACCACAGGGCGCTCAGCAGGCGACCCGGCACGCTCTGCGCTACGGCGGAGGCGACGCGGCGCTGGCCGAGGAAGAGCAGGGCGGCAATGACGATGCCGCTCACTGCGATCAGCCCCGACAGCAGTTCCAGGCTGTGCTTGGCCTCGCCACCGGCATGCCCGGCGCTTTCCGGCAGCACGCCGGCCAGCGGCGGGGTGATCCAGGCGCCGATGAAAGTCGACAGCACGATCAGCACCAGCAGCGGCAGGTTGTGGGCGATGCCATGACCAGCGTGCGCCTCGGTCTTCTGCTTGCCGTGGAAGGCGATGAAGATCAGGCGGAAGGTGTAGATCGAGGTCAGGAAGGCACCGACCAGACCGGCGTAGAGCAGCTCGCTATGGCCGCTGGCGAAGGCTTCCCAGAGGATTTCGTCTTTGGAGTAGAAACCGGCGGTCAGCAGCGGCAGGGCGGCCAGCGCCGCACCGCCGACGATGAAGCTGGCGTAGGCCAGCGGCAGCTTCTTCCACAGGCCGCCCATCTTGAAGATGTTCTGCTCGTGGTGGCAGGCATTGATCACCGCGCCGGAAGCGAGGAACAGCAAGGCCTTGAAGAAGGCATGGGTCATCAGGTGGAAGATCGCCGCGTCCCAGGCACCAACGCCCAGGGCGAGGAACATGTAGCCGATCTGGCTCATGGTCGAGTAGGCGAGGATGCGCTTGATGTCGGTCTGTACCAGCGCGGCGAAGCCGGCCAGCACCAGAGTCACGCCGCCGACGATGCCGACCAGTTCGAGAATCTCCGGGGTCAGCAGGAACAGGCCATGGGTGCGGGCGATCAGGTACACGCCAGCGGTGACCATGGTCGCCGCGTGGATCAGCGCCGACACCGGCGTCGGGCCTGCCATGGCATCGGCCAGCCAGGTCTGCAGCGGCAACTGGGCGGATTTGCCCACCGCGCCGCCCAGCAGCATCAGCGTGGCGACCCACAGCCAGGCGTCGCCGGCCACGTATTGCTGCGGCGCCAACACCATCAGCTCCTGAATGTTCAGGGTGCCGAGGTTGATGAACAGCAGGAACATGCCAATCATCAGGAACACGTCGCCGACGCGGGTGACGATGAACGCCTTGAGCGCCGCGTTACCGTTGGGCACGTGCTTGTAGTAGAAGCCGATCAGCAGGTACGAGCACAGGCCCACGCCTTCCCAGCCGAAGAACAGCACCAGCAGATTGTCGCCGAGTACCAGCAGCAACATGCTGAAGATGAACAGGTTGGTGTAGGCGAAGAAGCGCGAATAGCCTTCTTCACCGCGCATGTACCAGCTGGCGAACAGGTGGATCAGGAAACCCACGCCGGTGACCACGCCGAGCATGGTGGCCGACAGGCCATCCAGGTGCAGGGTGAAGCTCGGCGCCAGGCCTTCGACGCTCATCCACTGCCACAGGGTCAGGCTGTAGGCGCCGCCGGACGGCGTGCTGCCGAGGAACGCGGCAATGACCCAGGCAGCGCTGGCAGCCGCCAGGCCGATGGAGCCGACACCGATCACCGCACTGGTGTTTTCCGAGAAGCGTCCGCGCGCGAAGGCCAGCAGCAGCCAGCCGAGCAGCGGGAAGAATAGAGTCAGGGCTAGAAGGTTCATCCGCGCATCTCGCTGGCAGCGTCGATATCCAGAGTGTTGAAGCGGCGATACAGCTGCAGCAGGATCGCCAGGCCGATGCTGGCCTCGGCGGCTGCCAGGGTGATCACCAGAATGAACATCACCTGGCCGTCAGCCGCGCCCCAGCGGGCACCGGCCACGACGAAGGCCAGCGCAGCCGCGTTCATCATCACTTCCAGGCTCATCAGGATGAACAGGATGTTGCGCCGCACCATCAGGCCGACCAGGCCGATGCAGAACAGTACGCCGGCCAGGGCCAGGCCATGTTCGAGTGGGATGCCGATCATGCGGTTGGCTCCTTGGCGTCGTGGCGGCCCAAGTGGTAGGCAGCGACCAGTGCGGCGAGCAGCAGCATGGAGGCCAGCTCCACGGCCAGCAGGTAGGGGCCGAACAGGCTGATGCCGACGGCCTTGGCTTCGACCGTGGTGTGGCCGATGTGGGCGTCGCTGACGTGGTTGAGCAGTACGTAGAGCAACTGCCCGAGCAGCAGGGCGCTGAGAATCGCCGGGCCGACCCAGATGCCAGGCGTCAGCCACTTGCGCTCCTGCTCGGCGGCAGCCGGGCCGAGGTTGAGCATCATCACCACGAAGACGAACAGCACCATGATGGCGCCGGCGTAGACGATGATTTCCAGCGCGCCAGCGAAGGGCGCGCCGAGGGCGAAGAACACCATCGACACCGCCAGCAGCGAGACGATGAGGTAGAGCAAGGCATGCACCGGGTTGGTGTTGGTGACCACCCCCACCGTCGCTGCCACCGCCACACCGGCGGCGAAGTAGAACGCGAATTCCATCAGAAGCTCCTCATTGCACCTCTCTCCCGCTTGAGGGAGAGAGGCTGGGGGAGAGAGTAAGAACGAGTCATGGCAACAGCCCCTTGACGTTGATCGGCTCGGCCTCGTTCTGCGCGGCGCCCTTGGGCTTGCCGGCGATGGCCATACCGGCAACGCGGTAGAAGTTGTAGTCCGGGTTTTTGCCGGGGCCGCTGATCAGCAGGTCTTCCTTCTCGTACACCAGATCCTGACGCTTGAACTCGCCCATCTCGAAATCCGGGGTGAGCTGGATCGCGGTGGTCGGGCAGGCTTCCTCGCACAGGCCGCAGAAGATGCAGCGCGAGAAGTTGATGCGGAAGAACTCCGGGTACCAGCGACCGTCATCGGTTTCGGCCTTCTGCAGCGAGATACAACCCACCGGGCAGGCTACGGCGCACAGGTTGCAGGCTACGCAGCGTTCCTCGCCGTCGGGATCGCGGGTGAGGACGATGCGGCCACGGTAGCGCGGCGGCAAATAGACCGCCTCTTCCGGGTATTGCAGGGTGTCGCGTTTGCGAAAGCCATGGCTGAAGACCATGGCCAGGCTGCGCAATTGGGTGCCGGTACCAACCAGCACGTCCCATATGTATTTGAACATTCTGTGGTTCTCCTTACTGGGCCATGGCCAGCACGACGGCGCCGGTCACCAGCAGGTTGATCAAAGTCAGCGGCAGGCAGAACTTCCAGCTGAATGCCATGACCTGGTCATAACGCGGGCGTGGGATCGACGCGCGCAGCAGGATGAAGATCATGATGAAGAAGGCCGTTTTCAGCGCGAACCAGAAGAACGGGATCTGCGGCAGGATGCCGAACGGGCCGTGCCAGCCGCCGAAGAACAGGGTCACCAACAGCGCCGATACGGTGACGATGGCCACGTACTCGCCGACGAAGAACATGCCCCATTTCATCCCGGCGTATTCGATGTGGTAACCATCGGCCAGCTCCTGCTCGGCTTCCGGCTGGTCGAACGGGTGACGGTGAGTCACGGCCACCGCTGCGATGAAGAAGGTACAGAAGCCGAAGAACTGCGGAATGATGAACCACAGGTTCTGCGCCTGGTAATCGACGATGTCGCGCATGTTGAACGAGCCGACCTGTGCCACCACGCCCATCAGCGCCAGGGCCAGGAACACCTCGTAGGAGATGGTCTGGGCCGAGGCGCGCAGGCTGCCGAGCAGGGCAAACTTGTTGTTGCTCGACCAGCCGGCGAACAGCACCGCGTAGACCGACAGGCCCGCCATGGCGAAGAAGAACAGGATGCCGATGTTCAGGTCCGCCACGCCCCAGTTCGGGGTGATGGGGATGATGGCGAAGGCCATCAGCATCGCGGCGAAGGCGATCATCGGCGCCAGGGTGAAGATGAACTTGTCGGCGAACGGCGGCGTCCAGTCCTCCTTGAAGAACATCTTGATCATGTCGGCGGCGATCTGGAACATGCCGAACGGCCCCACACGGTTGGGGCCGTAACGATCCTGCCACCAGCCGAGCAGACGGCGCTCGATGAAGCTCAGCAGCGCGCCGCAGACCACCACCACCAGCAGGATGACGATGGCCTTGAGTACCGCGATGACGATCTCGATCAGTTCGGGCGTCAACCAGCTCATTGCGCGGCCTCCTGCAGTAGGGTGACGCTGGCACCGGCGAGCGTTGCGGCAATGCCCGGCAAGCCAAGCGGCAGGCCGACCAGGCCGACGGCCAGATCGTCACGTACCTGCAGCGGCAGGCGCAGTGCCTGGCCGTTGACGCGCAGGGTCAGCAGCGCACCGTCGTTCACGCCCAGGCGTGCCGCTTCCTCACGGGCCAGGGCCACGTAGGGCTCGGGCATGCGTTCCTGGATCGGTTTGGCGCGTGCGGAATTTTCCTCGCTGCCGAACAGGTGGTGCAGCGGCGCCACCTGCCAGGTGCCGGCTGCCGGGTTGAACGCTGCATTCACCGGGAACCAGGGTAGGGCGCTGCCAGCGGCTTCGAGCAGGCGCACGCCAGGGTCGCCAGCACGCAGATGACCACCGACCTCGTCCTGGAACTTGTTCCAGGCCTGTGGCGAGTTCCAGCCCGGCGACCAGGCGAACGGAATCTGCTGACGGTCTTCCTTGCTGCCGGCGTAGCCTTCCATGGAGAAGGCGAAGGCAGTGTCCTGATCCTGTGGCTGACGCGGTTCGTGCACGCTGATGTTGGCGCGCATGGCGGTGCGGCCGCTGTAGCGATGCGGCTCGCGCGCCAGCTTGAGGCCCTTGATGCGGAACGAGGCGCTCGGCGCGGCGTCCTTGATGCCGGCCAGCTGCGGATTGCTGGCGGCGCAGGCTGCGGTGACCTGATCCAGCTGCGTCCAGTCCAGGGCCTTGCCCTGCAGGGTGCTGTGCAGCGCGTGCAGCCAGCGCCAACCTTCGCGGATCAGAATATTGCTGTCGTAGTAGCTTGGCTCATAAACCTGGAAGAAGCGCTGGGCGCGGCCTTCGAGGCTGACCAGGGTGCCGTCGCCTTCGGCGAAACTGGCCACTGGCAGCAACAGCTGGGCGCGTTCGCTGGTGGCGGTGCGCTGGTGATCGGCGACGATCACCACCTGCGCGGCGCTGAGCGCGGCATCGACCTTGGCCGCATCGGCGCGGCGGTACAGGTCGTTCTCCAGCACGATCACGGCATCGGCCTGGCCGCCACTCAGAGCATCGAGTGCGGCATCAACGGAGTCGCCGCCCTGCTCTTTATCCAGAAGAAGTGCCAGGCCCAGGCTATTGGCTTCGGGCACCACCAGGCTCAGCGAGCCATTCTTCTCACGGTTCTTCAGTGCGCTGGCGATATTGGCGGCAGCTTCGATCAGGGCTTTGTCGCCCAGCGAAGCACCAGAGACGATCAGCGGGCGTTGGGCTGCCAGCAGGGCGTCGGCGATGCGCTGCACCAGTTCGCCGGCTTCTGCATCCAGGCCGCCGACGGCCGGTGCGCTGGGGTCGATGGCGTGAGCCACGGCGAAGCCGATACGAGCCAGGTCGGCCGGCGCGGCGTGTACGCTTTCGACGGCTACATCGTCCAGGCGGGTTTCCGTTACGCTGGCGATAAACAGCGGGTGCAGGGCGTGCTGGGCGACGTTCTGCACCGCCGCCATGTGCCAGTCCTGAATGCGTGCACCGGCAGCGATCTCGGTGGCTTTGCCCTTGACCGCCTGGCGCAGGGCCAGGGCCAGGCGCGCGGCGGTCTGGGTCAGGTCTTCGCCGAGGACGAAGATGGCGTCATGCAACTCGACATCGCGCAGGGTCGGCGTCGGCAGCGGGCCGTTTTGCAGGATGTCGCGGATCAGGCGGATATTGGCCAGTTCGCCAGCGGCGATGCCGCTATAGAAGTTGCTGGCGCCCACCAGTTCGCGCAGGGCGAAGTTGGATTCCAGGCCGGCACGCGGCGAGCCAATGCCGATCACACGCTTGCCCTTGAGCAGCTCGGCGGCCTTGTCCAGCGCGGCATCGATGCCGATGGCCTGGCCGGCCAGCAGCGGTTGACGCGGGCGATCCGCGTTGTTGACGTAGCCATAGCCGAAGCGGCCACGGTCGCAGAGGAAGTACTGGTTCACCGAGCCGTTGAAGCGGTTCTCGATGCGGCGCAGTTCGCCGTAGCGCTCACCGGGGCTGATGTTGCAGCCGCTGGAGCAGCCATGGCAGATGCTCGGGGCGAACTGCATGTCCCACTTGCGGTTGTAGCGTTCGGAGTGGGTCTTGTCGGTGAACACGCCAGTCGGGCAGACCTCGACCAGGTTGCCGGAGAACTCGCTTTCCAGCGTGCCGTCCTCGACGCGACCGAAGTACACGTTGTCGTGCGCGCCGTAGACGCCCAGGTCGGTGCCGCCGGCGTAGTCCTTGTAGTAGCGCACGCAACGGTAGCAGGCGATGCAGCGGTTCATCTCGTGGGCGATGAAGGGGCCGAGTTCCTGGTTCTGGTGGGTACGCTTGGTGAAGCGATAACGACGGGCGTTGTGCCCGGTCATCACCGTCATGTCCTGCAGGTGGCAGTGACCGCCTTCCTCGCACACGGGGCAGTCGTGCGGGTGGTTGGTCATCAGCCATTCGACGACGCTGGCGCGAAACGCCTTGGACTCCTCGTCGTCGATGCTGATCCAGGTGTTGTCAGTGGCTGGCGTCATGCAGGACATGACGATACGACCACGGGTGTCGTTCTCATCGCTGTACTGCTTGACCGCACACTGGCGGCACGCGCCGACGCTGCCAAGCGCCGGGTGCCAGCAGAAGTAGGGGATATCGAGTCCGAGGGACAGGCAGGCCTGCAGGAGGTTGTCTGCTCCATCGACTTCGAAATCTTTGCCGTCTACGTGGATAGTGGCCATTTCTTTAAGTCTTCGTTTACCCGCTGGTTAAGGCGGCTGGCTAAGGGAATTCGTCTGTTCAGCTCGCGGTCGCTGGCGTGCGGGGCGTAGTCGCCACCTGGGCTACACCAGCCTCGAACTCTTCACGGAAATACTTGATGGCACTGCCCAACGGCTCCACGGCACCCGGCGCATGCGCACAGAAGGTCTTGCCCGGGCCGAGGAAATTGACCAAGCCAAGCAGGGTCTGGATGTCCTCGGCGCTGCCTTGCTTGCGCTCCAGGGCACGGAGAATCTTCACGCTCCACGGCAGGCCGTCGCGGCACGGCGTGCACCAGCCGCAGGACTCGCGAGCGAAGAACTCTTCCATGTTGCGCAGCAGGGAGACCATGTTGATCGAGTCGTCCACCGCCAGCGCCAGGCCGGTGCCCATGCGCGTGCCGACCTTGGCGATGCCGCCGGCGTACATCTGCGCCTCGAGGTGTTCGGGCAGCAGGAAGCCGGTACCGGCGCCGCCAGGCTGCCAGCACTTGAGCTTGAAGCCATCACGCATGCCACCGGCATAGTCCTCGAACAGCTCGCGGGCGGTGATGCCGAACGGCAGTTCCCACAAGCCGGGGTTCTTCACCTTGCCGGAGAAGCCCATCAGCTTGGTGCCGTGGTCTTCGCTGCCGGGGAGGGCGAGGCTCTTGTACCAGTCCACGCCCTGGCCAATGATGGCCGGCACGTTGCACAGGGTCTCGACGTTATTGACGCAGGTGGGCTTGCCCCATACGCCGACGGCAGCGGGGAAGGGCGGCTTGGCGCGCGGATTGGCGCGGCGGCCTTCCAGCGAGTTGATCAGCGCGGTTTCTTCGCCGCAGATATAGCGGCCGGCACCGGTGTGCACGAACAGCTCGAAATCGAAGCCGCTGCCAAAGATGTTCTTGCCCAGCAGACCGGCGGCCTTGGCTTCCTCGATGGCGCGGTTGAGGTTGGCGGCCGCATCGACGTACTCGCCACGCAGGAAGATGTAGCCGCGATAGGCCTTGAGCGCGCGTGCCGAGATCAGCATGCCTTCCACCAGCAGGTGCGGCAGCTGCTCCATGAGCATGCGGTCTTTCCAGGTGTTGGGCTCCATTTCATCCGCATTGCACAGCAGGTAGCGGATGTTCATGGATTCGTCGGCCGGCATCAGGCCCCACTTCACGCCCGTGGGGAAGCCTGCGCCGCCACGGCCCTTGAGGCCGGATTCCTTGACGGTCTGCACGATCTCGGCCTGGGCCATCTCGGTCAGTGCCTTGCGTGCGGCCGCGTAGCCGTTCTTCTGCTGGTACTCCTCCAGCCATACCGGCTGGGCGTCGTCACGCAGGCGCCAGGTCAGCGGGTGGGTTTCTTCACTGCGGGCAATGCGGTTGGCTGGGCCGATGGAGGTCAGGGTTTTCATTTGTAGTCCTCCAGCAGCTTGGCGACGCCGCCTGGTTGAACGTCGCCGAAGGTGTCGTCGTCGATCATCAGCGCCGGGGCCTTGTCGCAGTTGCCCAGGCAACACACCGGCAACAGGGTGAAGCGCTCATCGCTGGTGGTCTGGCCAAGGCCGATACCGAGCTGCTTCTGCATTTCACTGAGCACCGGCTCATGGCCACCGATGTAGCAGGTCATGCTGTCGCATACGCGAATCACGTGACGGCCCACCGGCTGGCGGAAGATCTGGCTGTAGAAGGTAGCCACACCCTCGACGTCGCTGGCCGGGATGCCAAGGATCGCGCCAATGGCGTCAGCGGCGCCGTCCGGCACCCAGCCACGCTCTTTCTGCACGATCTTCAGCGCTTCGATGCTGGCCGCGCGCGGGTCTTCGTAGTGGTGCATCTCGTGCTCGATGGCCGAGCGCTCGGTTTCGCTGAGGGTGAAACGGTCGGTCTGAATTAGCGTCTTCATGATCAGCGGTCCACGTCGGCCATGACGAAGTCGATACTGCCCAGATAGGCGATCAGGTCCGCCACCATGCTGCCGCGGATCACCGAGGGGATCTGCTGCAAGTGGGGGAAGCTGGGGGTGCGAATCCGGGTGCGGTAGCTCATGGTGCTGCCGTCGCTCGTCAGGTAATAGCTGTTGATGCCCTTGGTCGCCTCGATCATCTGGAAGGCTTCGTTGGCCGGCATGACCGGGCCCCAGGAAACCTGCAGGAAGTGGGTGATCAGGGTTTCGATGTGCTGCAGCGTGCGCTCTTTCGGCGGCGGCGTGGTCAGCGGGTGATCGGCCTTGTACGGGCCTTCCGGCATGTTCTTCAGGCATTGGTCGATAATGCGAATGCTCTGGCGCATCTCCTCGACGCGCACTATGCAGCGGTCATAGGCATCGCCATTAGCCGCCAGCGGCACCTCGAAGTCGAAGTGCTCGTAGCCGGAGTAGGGACGAGCCTTGCGTAGGTCGAAGTCGCAGCCAGTGGCGCGCAGGCCGGCACCGGTGGTGCCCCATTCCAGCGCTTCCTTGGTGTTGTACTGCGCCACACCGATGGTGCGGGCCTTGAGGATGCTGTTCTTCAGCGCCGCTTTCTCGTATTCGTCGAGGCGCTTGGGCAGCCAGTCGACGAACTCCTTGACCAGCTTGTCCCAGCCACGTGGCAGGTCGTGGGCGACGCCACCGATGCGATACCAGGCCGGGTGCAGGCGGAAGCCGGTGATGGCCTCGATCACCTTGTAGGCACGCTGGCGGTCGGTGAAGGTGAAGAACACCGGCGTCATGGCGCCGACGTCCTGGATGTAGGTACCCAGGAACAGCAGGTGGCTGGTGATACGGAAGAACTCGGCCATCATCACGCGGATGAAGTCGACACGGGCCGGCACCTTGATGCCAGCGAGTTTCTCCACCGAAAGCACGTAGGGCAGGTTATTCATCACCCCGCCGAGGTAGTCGATGCGGTCGGTGTAGGGGATGAAGCTGTGCCAGCTCTGGCGTTCGGCCATCTTCTCGGCACCACGGTGGTGGTAGCCGATCTCCGGCACGCAATCGACAATCTCTTCACCGTCGAGCTGCAGGATGATGCGGAAGGCGCCGTGGGCAGAGGGGTGGTTGGGGCCGAGGTTGAGGAACATATAGTCCTCGTGCTCACCGCCGCGCTTCATGCCCCAGTCTTCGGGGCGGAAGCGCGCAGCTTCCTCTTCCAGTTGCTGCTTGGCCAGGGTCAGGCTGAACGGATCGAACTCGGTGGCGCGCGCCGGGTAGTCCTTGCGCAGCGGGTGACCTTCCCAGGTCGGCGGCATCATGATGCGGCTCAGGTGCGGGTGGCCGGTGAAGGTGATGCCGTACAGATCCCAGACTTCGCGCTCGTACCAGTTGGCGTTGGGCCAGATGCCGGTGGCGGTGGGCAGGTTGAGGTCGCGCTCGGATAAGGCGACCTTGATCATTACGTCACTATTACGCTCCAGCGACATCAGGTGATAGAACACCGTGAAATCGGCATCCGGCAAGCCACGACGCTGGGTACGCAGGCGCTCGTCGACGCCGTGCAGGTCGTAAAGCATCACGTAGGGGCGCGGCAGGTTGCGCAGGCAGGTGAGCACTTCAATCAGGCGCTCACGGGCGACCCAGAGTACCGGCATGCCGGTGCGGGTGGCTTGCAGGGTGAAACTGTCGTCGCCAAAGCGGGCGTGCAGTTCGGCGACGACGTCCTGGTCGTCAGCCTTGTAAGGCGGTATGGACACAACGGTGTCTTGAGTCATGGTCTCGGTCGCTGTCGATCAACGTAGAAAGTAGGCGTGATGCTTGCGTAGGCAAGCATCGGCTCAGACTTCGTCGGGGCTACGCAGGTTGGTAACGGCGATTCGCTGCTCGCGGCGCTGTTCCTTCTGCGAAGGCATTTCGGCACGGTAGATGCCTTGGTCGCCTACGACCCAGGATAGCGGGCGGCGCTCCTGGCCGATGGATTCCTGCAGCAGCATCAAGCCTTGCAGGAACGCCTCGGGGCGGGGCGGGCAGCCGGGAATGTAGACGTCCACGGGGAGGAACTTGTCCACGCCCTGAACGACCGAGTAGATGTCGTACATGCCGCCGGAATTGGCGCATGAACCCATGGAGATGACCCACTTGGGTTCCAGCATCTGCTCATAGAGACGCTGGATGACCGGCGCCATCTTGATGAAACAGGTGCCGGCGATGACCATGAAGTCAGCCTGGCGCGGTGATGCGCGAATGACTTCCGCACCGAAACGCGCGACGTCGTGCGGGGCGGTGAAGGCCGTGGTCATTTCCACATAGCAGCAGGACAGGCCGAAGTTGTACGGCCACAAGGAATTCTTACGCCCCCAGTTGACCGCGCCGTTGAGCGCGTCCGAGAGCTTGCCCATGTAGATGTTCTTGTGAACCTGGTCCTCTAGCAGCGGGTCGGAAACGACCTCCCGCTGGCCGATCGGATACGCCTCGTTGGGCGCATCCGGGTCGACCCGAGTAAGTTTGTATTGCATCGCCAAAGCCTCATTGTTTTAGCTTCGCCTGCCGTTCACGACGTCCCTGGGGAGCCCAGTCGAGCGCCCCGATACGCCAAAGATAGACAAGACCTGCCAACAGAATTGCTATGAAAACTGTAGCTTCGATCAGGCCCGCCCAGCCGCTTTCGCGCACCGAGACCGCCCAAGCGAAGAGATAGAGGGCTTCAACGTCGAAGATCACGAAGAGCATCGCGACCAGATAGAACTTGGCTGACAGGCGCAGGCGTGCGCTGCCGGTAGGGAGCATGCCGGATTCGAAGGGTTCGTTCTTGCTGCGCCCCCAGGCTTTGCTGCCGAGCAGGCTGGAAAGGCCGAGCATGAAGGCGATGAGCCCGCAGACACCTAGCAAAAACACAGCGAAGGCCCAGTTATGGGACATGGTCGTTACCGCATCAGGCATGCCGGTACTCCTTGAACTAAGGAACGGCTTTTAATTGATTTAGCTGACAAGCACCACCAAGGGGTGCTGACGCAAAGTGTGTATACAATACTATGTGCAGGGAATCTGTAAGTAAATTTTTCAAAGAAAAATTATTCTTGCAGTCTGATCATTTCTGTCGAGCTTGTTATTGACTTCTTTCGATGATGCCGATCTTGAGCCAGGCATCTGGCATGCGCCTTCAGGACTATAGCCTAGTGCGAACGCTGTGCAATTCGCACACCTATTCAGCTGACTAATTTGCCTCATTTCGTCAGGTGATTAGCCTCGGCAAGATGAGCATTTCGCTGCCACTTTGGTGTTAAGGCGAAAGCAGTATGCCGATGTGCGCAAGTTACCTCCGCGCATGAGGTGTCAGCCTGCTGTTGCTGGTATTTCGTAGCATTTGGCACTTCGCTCGGTTCTTGCGCCTGTGCGATGTGTTTATCGGTGTCTCGATCAGCTCTGCGTGGCACAGGCGAAATTCCAGGTGCGCCCATGGGAGGAGGTGCATGAGGTCGCCCAGAGGCGCAGTCGTGGCGTTCTTCAATGGCGAGGCTTTGTCTGGCCAGGAAAGTCTCAGGCAAAAAAAGCCCCGGCAAGCCGGGGCGGATTAGGCAAGCGTCTGCTGCGGGTGCGTGGCCCGCAGCAGGGAACCGTTCTTAGTGGAACTGGTTCATGGTGTTGTCTTTACCGCTGGCCTTCAGAGCAGCTTCGCCAGCGAAGTACTCCTTATGGTTGTCACCGATGTCGGAGCCAGCCATGTTCTGGTGCTTGACGCAGGCGATACCCTGACGCAGCTCCTGACGCTGAACGCCCTTCACGTAGGCCAGCATGCCCTGGTCGGCGAAGTAACCTTTGGCCAGGTTGTCGGTGGACAGCGCGGCGGTGTGGTACGTCGGCAGGGTGATCAGGTGGTGGAAGATGCCGGCGTGAGCCGAACCGTCGCGCTGGAAGGTGCGGATCTTCTCGTCGGCAACCTGAGCCAGTTCGGTCTCGTCGTACTCGACGCTCATCAGCTTGGCGCGGTCGTAGGCGGAAACGTCCTTGCCTTCGGCGGCGAACGCATCGAACACCTGCTGACGGAAGTTCAGGGTCCAGTTGAAGGACGGGCTGTTGTTGTAGACCAGTTTGGCGTTCGGGATGACTTCGCGGATGCGGTCAACCATGGCCTTGATCTGGCCAACGTGCGGCTTCTCGGTTTCGATCCACAGCAGGTCGGCGCCGTTCTGCAGGCTGGTGATGCAGTCCAGTACGCAGCGGTCTTCACCAGTGCCCTTGCGGAACTGGAACAGGTTGGACGGCAGGCGCTTCGGACGCAGCAGCTTGCCACCGCGGTTGATCACGACGTCGCCGTTGCCCAGGTCGGCAGCGGACACTTCTTCGCAATCGAGGAAGCTGTTGTACAGGTCGCCCAGGTCGCCCGGCTCTTTGGTCACGGCGATCTGCTTGGTCAGGCCGGCGCCCAGGGAGTCGGTACGTGCGACGATCACGCCGTTGTCGATGCCCAGTTCGAGGAACGCGTAGCGAACGGCAGCGATCTTGGCGAGGAAGTCGGCATGGGGAACGGTCACTTTGCCGTCCTGGTGGCCGCACTGCTTCTCGTCGGAAACCTGGTTCTCGATCTGGATGCAGCAGGCGCCAGCTTCGATCATGCGCTTGGCCAGCAGATAGGTGGCTTCCGGGTTACCGAAGCCAGCATCGATGTCGGCGATGATCGGGACGATGTGGGTCTCGAAGGTGTCGATCTGGTTCTGGATCTCGGCAGCCTTGGCGTGATCGCCAGCGTCACGAGCGGCGTCCAGCGCGGTGAACAGCAGGTCCAGTTCGCGGCTGTCGGCCTGACGCAGGAAGGTGTACAGCTCTTCGATCAGATCGGAGACGGCAGTCTTCTCGTGCATCGACTGGTCCGGCAGCGGGCCGAAGTCGGAGCGCAGGGCCGCAACCATCCAGCCGGACAGGTAGAGGTAGCGCTTGTTGGTGGTCTTCAGGTGCTTCTTGATCGAGATCAGCTTCTGCTGACCGATGAAGCCGTGCCAGCAACCCAGCGACTGGGTGTAGACGGAGGAGTCGGCGTCGTACTCTTCCATGTCCTTGCGCATGATGTCGGCGGTGTACTGAGCGATTTCCAGACCGGTCTTGAAGCGGTTCTGAGCGCGCATACGGGCGACGGACTCGGGGTTGATAGCGCTCCAGCTGCTGCCGAACGTCTCTTTCAGAGCGGCTACAGCCTTGATGTCGTTTTGATATGCGGACATGGTCAATCCTTCAAAAAATGTGTTGGTTGAGCACCGACTACCCACGCAAGGCGTGCACGGATGCAGCGGCTGCGGGAGGCTTCCACTTTGACGGCAAGTAAACGGCTGGGGCGAGGATTGACCGCGAGGAGGGGGATGTGGCGAACAGTTCGACAACGTCGCATGGGCCGGTTGGCTCGTGGAAACCTTGGGCACCTGCTGTGTTGGAGCTGTCTGACGCTAAACGCTTCCCCGTCCCTCAGGACAACTTCGTTCCAGTCGCAACCTCGTCGTACGGCCTTGTGGGCTGTTGGGACACGGATCGCTACGAAGTACTTCGTCGGCGATCTGGAGATCCTTTTCAGGACCCCTGGCTAGCGGGAGCGAGGCCATCATGCCTCTGGGGAAAAGCTTCGTCAAACGTTTTGTAGTGGTTTTTTTAAACTACTACATATTCAGTCGCCGACCGGTCGGTCACGCTTTGCAGCCCGTGTGGCGGGCGTTTCAGGCGTTTCGCGGGTTTCGCGACTTGTCCATAGTGCTTGTGGGGAGAGCGGGGTTCGACTTTGGTCGGGGGGGTTAGTCGAGCGCTTCGACCTTCAGGCGCAGCGACATGTCTTCGCGGCCCTGGGTGGTGTGCCGACGCAATACGTCGCGGCCGCTGGAGCTGGTCTCCTCGCTGACGCCGCCGAGGCTGATCCACTCACCGAGACGGCCGCTGACTCGTGTATCGGTGCTTTGCACGTCGATTACGCCGGGGCGATGGTCATTGATTCGATCACGCTGGCTGCTGATCGACACATGCACCAGCTCGCCGGTGAGGCTGGCGGTCACGTAGAAGCCGCGGGTGACGTCGCGGTACTGGGTGTCCTGGTAGACCTGGCCATAAGGTCCGGTGCTGGTGGTGGTCAGCGGCACGCTCTGGCCGACCTGGATCAGCGCCGGATAGCCTTCGGTCGCCTGTACCTGCTGGGTGCCGCCGCCACGGCTGTCGGTGCTGCGGCGGATGATGCGCACCTGGTCGCGACCATTGACTTCACCACGGCCGACCTGAGCCTCGGCATTGCCGGCGCTGATCGTGCCGTCGACGCGGTAGCCACGGTCGTTCTGGTAGTTGCTGTCGACACTTTCCACGGTAATCAGCAGGCGGCGCGGACGGGTGTCGAGTTGCTGCAGCAAAACGCGCACTTCGCCGATCTTGGCCGGTGACGCATTGACGATCAGCTGGTTGCCATAGGCGCTGACCTTGCCCTCGTTGCCGATCATCGACTGCACCACGCCGAGCACATCGTCGGCGGTGCGGTAGTTCAGCGGGATTACCTCGGTGGCCGCTTGCAGCGGCAGGCACAGGCTGAGAAGCAGGGCGGCGAACAGCGTGCGCAGGGTCATAGCAGGAAGCTCCGCAAGTCAGGGTCAGTGATGCTGGTGTCCCAGGCCTGATCGAACTGGGCCTGGCGCTGGCGCACGCGCGCCGGGTCGTTGTACAGGGCGTAGCCGGATTGTTGGTCAAGCTCCGGGCGCAAGAACAACCCTCTGTCGTCTGCGATCAGGAAGGCCAGTTCGTCACTGGCGTAGTCCGGGTTGAGCTTGCGGATATGTAGGTTGGAGGACAGTCGGCGCGACAGGGCGAGCAGGCGATGGCCTTCCTTCACGGCACGGGTCGGGTCACGCAGCAGAATACGCAGGCGCGCCCGTGGGCTGCTGAGCAGAAAACGGGTGCAGGCCTGCTGCACGCTGTCGTGATGATAGAGCCAGGGTTCCAGATCGTCGCTGTACAGGCACAGATTGCGCTGGGCCTGCTGCATCAGTGCCAGTACATGAGCGCGCGCCTCCTGCGGCTTACTGAAGCGCTCCAGGTGCTGATGCTGGCCGAGGATGAAGGGAGCTGGCTCCCATTGCGCCGCATCCGTCGTGATGGGCTCGGGGTTATGCACGGCAAAACGCCCCGGCGACTCGAATTCGATGGCCGCCAGCTCAATGGGGTCTGGCGTATCGATCGGTTCGACCGGGGCGTCTTTGTCGTTCATCTGGCTCTCTACTGGCTGGTGCGCACCATGTCCACGTGCGGAATGCCGGCGTCGAGGTACTCGTCGCTGACAATCTTGAAGCCTAGCCTTTCATAGAACGGCGTGGCGTGCACCTGAGCGGTGAGCATTTGCTGATGCAGGCCGCGCTTTTCCGCTTCGGCAATCACGGCTTGCATCAGTTTTTCGCCCACTTTCAGGCCGCGCCAGTCCTTGAGTACCGAAACGCGGCCGATATGCCCGTCGGGCAATAGGCGCGCGGTACCGACCGGATAATCGCCTTCCTCGACGAGAAAATGCACGGCGTCGGTATCTTCGGCGTCCCACTCCAGTTCCGGCGGCACCGATTGCTCGGCGACGAAAACGCTGTCGCGGATACGACGAAGCTCGGCATTGTCCTTATGCCAGTCCGCAACACGGACAGTGATCTCACTCATCGGCAAATCCCAGGCTGCCTTGCTTGACCAGTTCCCACAGCAGGGTACGCCCCTCGTCGTCGGCCAGCCAGGCGCCGAGGTTTTCCACATGCAGCGCATCGGCGCTGCAGATCAGCTTCAGCAGCTCGCGCAGGCGGGCCGAAACCAGGCGGCTCTGACCGCTGGCGAACAGCACCAGATCTTCACCGACTTCCGACCAGGCCATGCGTGCACTGGGGTTGCGGATGAGGATCGCGCCGTCTTCCAGGGCGCCGAGGAAGTCTTCTTCCTCGATTTCGATACCGGCGACCAGCTCCGGGTATTTGGGCTCGGTCATGAACTGGCCGAACCAGGTCATCAGCAGGCGCTCATCGCTCATGTGCTCGTTGAGCAGGGTCTTGAGGCGCTCCAGGGCGTCGCGCTGAATCTGGTTGGGATCCTCGCTCGGCTGGATGTCGGCATCGCTGTAACGCTCTTCGTCGGGCAGGAACTGGCCGAGAAAATCGGTGAAATGGGTCAGTACTTCAGCGGCGCTTGGCGCGCGGAAGCCCACGGAATAGGTCATGCAATCATCCTCAGCGGTGCCACAGTGGGCGAGGCATGGCGGCAGGTATAGCATGTCGCCAGGTGCCAGCACCCATTCATCGGTTGGTTCGAATTGGGCCAGGATCTTCAGATCGGCGTGGGGGAGCAGCGGGCTGTCGGCATCGCACATCTGGCCAATCTGCCAGCGGCGATGGCCATGAGCCTGCAGCAGGAATACGTCGTAGTTGTCGAAATGCGGGCCAACACCGCCACCGGGGGCGGCGAAGCTGATCATCAGGTCGTCGATGCGCCACTTGGGCAGGAACTTGAAGTCTTCCAGCAGTTCAGCCACTTCCGGGACGAACTGGTCGACGGCTTGCACCAGCAGCGTCCAGTCGCGCTCGGGCAGGTCCTGGAAGGTGTCTTCGTTGAACGGGCCGCGCTGCAGTTCCCAAGGGCGTTCGCCGTGCTCGATCACCAGGCGCGATTCGACTTCTTCTTCCAGGGCCAGGCCGGCCAGTTCGTCCGGGCTGATCGGGCTTTCGAAGTCGGTAATGGCCTGGCGCACCAGCAACGGCTTCTTCTGCCAGTAGTCGCGCAGGAATTCACGGGCTGTGAGGCCACCCAGCAATTGCAGCGGAGTATCAGGATTCATCAGTAAGCCCTTGAAATAGATAAAAACCTTAAAACAAAAACGCCCGGCTCAGCCGGGCGTCCTCGAGGCTGGTGTCGCTCAGATGCGTTTGGCCTGGGCCACGGCGTTACCGATGTAGCGCGCCGGGGTCAGTTGCTTGAGCTCTTCTTTGGCAGCGGCTGGCATGTCCAGGCCGTCGATGAAGGCCAGCAGGGCTTCGGGGCTGATGCCCTTGCCGCGAGTGAGCTCCTTGAGCTTCTCGTACGGGTTCTCGATGGCATAGCGGCGCATCACGGTCTGGATCGGCTCGGCGAGCACTTCCCAGCAGGCGTCCAGGTCTTCAGCAATGCGTTGAACATTGAGCTCCAACTTGCTGATTCCCTTGAGGCTTGCCTCGTAAGCGATGACGCTGTGAGCGAAGCCGACGCCCAGGTTGCGCAGCACGGTGGAGTCGGTCAGATCCCGCTGCCAGCGGGAGATCGGCAGCTTGCTGGCCAGGTGCTGGAAGATCGCGTTGGCGATACCCAGGTTACCTTCGGAGTTTTCGAAGTCGATCGGGTTGACCTTGTGCGGCATGGTCGAGGAGCCGATCTCGCCTGCCACGGTCTTCTGCTTGAAGTAGCCGAGGGAGATGTAGCCCCACACGTCGCGGTCGAAGTCGATCAGGATGGTGTTGAAGCGGGCGATGGCATCGAACAGCTCGGCGATGTAGTCGTGCGGCTCGATCTGGGTGGTGTAGGGGTTCCAGCTCAGACCCAGGTCACCTTCGATGAACTGGCGGGCGTTGGCTTCCCAGTCGATGCTCGGGTAGGCCGACAGGTGGGCGTTGTAGTTGCCCACGGCGCCGTTGATCTTGCCCAACAGCGGCACGGCAGCGACCTGCGCGATCTGGCGCTCCAGGCGGTAGACGACGTTGGCCAGTTCCTTGCCCAGGGTGGTCGGCGAGGCCGGCTGGCCGTGGGTGCGCGACAGCATCGGTACGTCGGCGAATTTCACTGCGAGTTCACGGATGGCATCGGCCAGTTGCTTCATCAGCGGCAGCAGCACGCTGTCACGGCCTTCGCGCAGCATCAGGGCGTGGGACAGGTTGTTGATGTCCTCGCTGGTGCAGGCGAAGTGGATGAATTCGCTGACCTTGTCCAGCTCCGGCAGTTTGGCGGCCTGCTCCTTGAGCAGGTACTCCACGGCCTTGACGTCATGGTTGGTGGTGCGCTCGATTTCCTTGACGCGCTCGGCGTGCTCGACGGCGAAATTCTCGGCCAGCTCGTTGAGCACGGCGTTGGCTTCGGCGGAGAAGGGCGCGACTTCCGGAATGCCCTCGTGGGCCGCCAGGCGCTGCAGCCAGCGCACTTCGACCAGTACGCGGCTACGGATCAGACCATATTCGCTGAAGATGGGGCGCAGGGCGCTGGTTTTGCCGGCGTAGCGGCCGTCGACGGGGGAAACCGCGGTGAGCGAGGAAAACTGCATGTAGGCGTTCTCGGGCTGTCGGGCTGAAAAGCCATCCTGGGTCACCGTGCATCGCGTCGGCTCCGATTGGGGCTGGCGCTCGCCCAGTTGCCGGGACGGCCTCTGACGAAAAGGGCGCATATCATACATGAAAACCAGCGTTTGGCCGCCTATGCCCTGCGCCTTGCGACCGATAACAGACTGGCGGCAAAGATCAGCGCCGCACCGAGCAGCGACAGGGTGTCTGGTGTCTCACGCCAGAGCAGCCAGGCGATGAGGCCGGCGAAGACGATGGCCAGGTAGGCGACGGGGCCGATCAGCCCGGGCGGCGCCAGGCCGTAGGCACGCGACATGATGATCTGGCTGGCGGTGGCCAGCAGGCCGATGCCAAGCAACCAGCCAAGCTGATGGGCGTCCAGCGGTTGCCAGCTCCAGGTCAGCGGGATGGCCGAAAATAGCGCACTGAACAGCGAGAAATAGAACACGATGCGCGTGGCCGGCTCGCTGTCGCTCATTTCGCGGATGGAGACGAAGGCAAAGGCGGCCAGCAGGCTGGCTGCCAGGCCGATGAGTGCAGCTCCCTCGAAGAGCGCGGCACTGGGTTTGGCGACCAGCAGCACGCCGCACAGGCCGATCAGGCTGCTGACCAGCATGCGCCGGGTCAGCGGTTCCTTCAGCCATAAGTGTGCGATCAGAGGGGTGAATACCGGCGCCGAGTAGGTGAACAGCATGGCATCGGCCAGTGGCAGGTGGGCAATGGCGTAGAAGAAGCAGTACATCGCCGCCAGGCCATAAGTGGTGCGCCACAGGTGTGATTTCAGGCGCGACGTGCGCAAGGGGCGAACGCCACGCACCAGCAGCAAGGGCAGGAAGAACAGCACGCCGACCAGGTTGCGGAAGAACACCACCGACTCGTTGTTGACGCTGGTGGATATCTCGCGGATGCCGACGCCGGTAAAAGCGAACAGCAAAGCCGACAGCGCCAGCAGCAGGGCACCCTGAAGGGGTTTGACGCTGCGGCTGGCGGGTTCCATGGTCAGCTTCGCGTCAGCTCGTAGAGTTCTTTGAGCAGCTTGCTGCGGCTGAATACCAGTTGCCAGCGATGGCCACCGAGCTGGCGCCACAGGCGCGCCGAGCGGATGCCGGCGAGCAGCAAGGCACGGATCTTCGCGGCATTGTTCGGCTGTTGCAGAAAGCGCATGTCGCCATGCACCTGAATGCGCTGGCGGAAGGTGCTGATGGTGTCCTGATACAGGCCGCCGCAGGCGGCGATGACGTTGTCATGGACCAGGCCGAAATGTTCGACCTGCTGCTGGATCTGGTCGAGTCGGCTGCCCATCACCTGCAGCATGTCGTCGCGCTTGTCCAGTTGCCGCTCCAGGCCGATCATCGCCAGCGAATAACGCAGTGGCTCGCGTTGCAGGGCTGAGGGGTTGCGCTCCAGCGAGCTGATCAGCGCGCGGTAGCCGTCACGCAGATTGAGGTCGTCGCCGCCGTATACATCCAGCGTGCTTTTCGGGTCGCGCACCAGCAGGCTGCCGAGCATGCAGCCCATCGAGGCTTCGCTGATCTGGCCGGTGCGGGCGATCTTGTCTGCCAGCGAGGCGGCTTCGAAGACGGCGCCAAGTGCGACCAGTTGCTCCTGTGTCGGGCTCATCTGGCATCCTCGTACCAAGCCTCGGCGGTTTCGATCACGCCACCACCCAGGCACACTTCACCGTCGTAGAACACCACGGACTGGCCGGGAGTGACGGCGCGCTGCGGCTCGTCGAACACGGCGCGGTAGCCGTTCTCGGTCTTCTCCAGGGTGCATTGCTGGTCGCTCTGGCGGTAGCGCACCTTGGCGCTCAGGCGCCGCGGGGCGCTCAGGTCCAATGGGTTGACCCAGTAGATGTCCGAGGCGAGCAGGGCGCGGGAGAACAGCCAGGGGTGTTCGTTGCCCTGGCCGACGATCAGCACATTGCGCTTCAGGTCCTTGCGCAGCACGTACCAGGGATCATCGCTGGCGTCCTTGAGGCCGCCGATACCCAGCCCCTGGCGCTGGCCGATGGTGTGGTACATCAGGCCATGATGACGGCCGATGACCTGGCCTTCAGTGGTTTCGATGTCGCCCGGCTGAGCCGGCAGGTACTGCTTGAGAAAGTCGCTGAAGCGGCGTTCGCCAATGAAGCAGATGCCGGTCGAGTCCTTTTTCTTTGCGGTGGCCAGCTCGTATTTCTCGGCAATGGCGCGCACCTGTGGTTTTTCCAGTTCGCCGACCGGGAACAGAGTCTTGGCGATCTGCTCGCCGCCGACGGCGTGCAGGAAATAGCTCTGGTCCTTGTTCGGGTCCAGGCCCTTGAGCAGCTCGGTACGACCGTCGATGTCACGGCGACGCACGTAGTGACCGGTGGCGATCAGGTCGGCGCCGAGCGACAGGGCATAGTCGAGAAAGGCTTTGAACTTGATTTCGCGGTTGCACAGGATGTCCGGGTTCGGCGTGCGTCCGGCCTTGTACTCGGCGAGGAAGTGCTCGAACACGTTGTCCCAGTACTCTGCCGCGAAGTTGGCGGTGTGCAGCTTGATGCCGATGCGATCGCATACGGCCTGGGCGTCGGCCAGGTCATCCATGGCGGTGCAGTACTCGGTACCGTCGTCTTCGTCCCAGTTCTTCATGAACAGGCCTTCGACCTGGTAGCCCTGTTCCATCAGCAGCAGGGCGGAAACGGACGAGTCGACGCCGCCGGACATGCCGACGATCACGCGTTGGGTGCTAGGTGCTTGCATGGGAATCTGCGAGTGAAGCCTGAAAAGCCGTCGAGTTTACCAGAAAGCCGGGGGCCGTCGCCGCGATGAAAACCCGCGCGGCGTGGCAAGGCGTTTCCGGGTTGCCGATGGGTAGCGCTCAGTCACGTAGCAACTGAAGCGGCCCGCTGATGCCGGCCAGGTAGTCATCCACGCACTGCAACACCAACTCGCTACGCCAGCGCTCGGGTTGGGCGGCCAGCTCGTCGCGGGTCAGCCAGGTGATGCCACTGATATCGCTGTCCAGCTCGCGCTCCGGGTCGTGATGCACGGGGCGGGCGATGAAGCAGACGCGCTGATAGGTCACGCCATTGCTCGGTGCGGTATAGAGATAGATGCCGAGCAGGGCGGTGAGCTCCACCTCCCAGCCGGTTTCCTCGAGCGTTTCGCGCAGCGCGGCTTCGCGCAGCGATTCATTGGCCTCCAGGTGTCCGGCCGGCTGGTTGAGCACCATGCGGCCGGCCTTGAGCTCTTCGACGAAGAGAAAGCGGCCCTGGTCTTCGATCACCGTGGCGACGGTGATGTGGGGTTGCCACTGCATTTGGGTTGCTCCAGAAAAACAATCATGTTGCAGGATTGTGTAGGCGCGGGCGCTGCTTGCGAAAGCGCCGCCCCACAAACAACAACCCCGGCATAAAGCCGGGGTTGTTGTTGCACCTAGGCCTTATCAGGCATTGAGTGCGTTCAGAGCGGCGTTGAAGGTGGCGCTCGGGCGCATCACCTTGCTGGTCAACTCAGGGTTGGAGCGGTAGTAGCCACCGATTTCCGCCGGCTTGCCTTGTACGGCAGCCAGTTCGCCAACGATGGTCGCTTCCTGCTCGGTCAATTGCTTGGCCAGCGGTGCGAAGTGAGCTTTCAGCTCGGCGTCGTCATTCTGCTCGGCCAGGGCTTGCGCCCAGTACATGGCCAGGTAGAAGTGGCTGCCGCGGTTGTCGATCTCGCCGACTTTGCGTGCCGGGGACTTGTTGTTGTCCAGCAGCTTGCCAGTGGCCTGGTCCAGGGTCTTGCCCAGTACCTTGGCCTTGGCGTTATTGGTCTTGATGCCGGTTTCTTCCAGCGATACGGCCAGGGCCAGGAACTCGCCCAGGGAATCCCAGCGCAGGTAGTTCTCTTCGACCAGCTGTTGTACGTGCTTGGGAGCCGAACCGCCGGCGCCAGTTTCGTACATGCCGCCGCCCGCCATCAGCGGAACGATGGACAGCATCTTGGCCGAGGTGCCCAGCTCCATGATCGGGAACAGGTCGGTCAGGTAGTCGCGCAGAACGTTACCGGTCACCGAGATGGTGTCCTGGCCGCGAATCATGCGCTCCATGGATACGCGGATGGCCTCGTTGTAGCCCATCATGCGGATGTCCAGGCCGGTCAGGTCGTGGTCCTTGAGGTACAGCTCGACCTTCTTCTGCAGTTCGCGGTCGTGAGCGCGCTCAGGGTCCAGCCAGAAGATGGCCGGGGTTTCGGACTGACGGGCGCGGGTGACGGCCAGCTTGACCCAGTCGCGGATGGGGGCGTCTTTGGTCTGGCAGGCGCGCCAGATGTCACCGGCTTCGACTTCGTGCTGCATCAGCACGGTGCCGTCGGCAGCCACGACGCGCATGGTGCCGTCAGCGGTCATTTCGAAGGTCTTGTCGTGGGAGCCGTACTCTTCGGCTTTCTGCGCCATCAGGCCAACGTTCGGCACGGTGCCCATGGTGGTCGGGTCGAACGCACCGTTGGTTTTGCAGAAGTTGATCATTTCCTGGTAGATGCGAGCGTAGGTGCTCTCAGGCATGACGGCCTTGGTGTCTTTCTGCTTGCCGTCCTTGCCCCACATCTGACCGGAGTTGCGGATCATCGCCGGCATCGAGGCGTCGACGATGACGTCGCTCGGGATGTGCAGGTTGGTGATGCCCTTGACCGAGTCGACCATGGCCATTTCCGGGCGATGGGCGTAAACCTCGTGGATGTCGTGGAGGATTTCTTCCTGCTGCGAGGCCGGCAGCGACTTGATCTTGTCGTAGACGCTGCTGATGCCGTTGTTCGGGTTGACGCCCAGTTCCTTGAACAGCTCGCCGTACTTGTCGAACACGTCCTTGTAGTAAACGCTGACGGCGTGGCCGAAGACGATCGGGTGGGAGACCTTCATCATGGTCGCCTTGACGTGCAGGGACCACATCACGCCGGTGTCCTTGCAGTCCTGCAGGGTCTTCTCGAAGAAGGCGCGCAGCTTGTTGCAGCTCATGAACATGCTGTCGAAGACTTCGCCTTCCTGCAGGGCGAGTTGCTTCTTGACTTCGACCTTGCCGTCCTTGCCGACGAACTCGATGCGCACGTCACCGGCATTGGCCATGGTGATCGATTGTTCGCTGGAGAAGAAGTCGCCGCCGCGCATGTAGTCGGCGTGGGATTGGGAAGCCATGCTCCACTTGCCCATGCTGTGCGGGTGCTTGCGGGCGTAGGCCTTGACCGCGGCCGGGGCGCGACGGTCGGAGTTGCCTTCGCGCAGAACCGGGTTCACGGCGCTGCCGAGGATCTTGGCGTAGCGGGCGCGAACGTCCTTGTCTTCTTCGCTCTGCGGGTCTTCCGGGAGGTTGGGGATGCCGTAGCCCTGAGCCTGCAGCTCGGCGATGGCGGCCTTGAGCTGAGGAACGGAAGCACTGATGTTCGGCAGCTTGATGATGTTGGCATCGGCCTGCAGGGTCAGCTCGGCCAGTTTGGCCAAGTCGTCATCGATGCGCTTGTCAGCGTCGAGGCGGTCGGCAAAGCTTGCCAGGATCCGTCCAGCAAGAGAGATGTCGCGGGTTTCAACGGAGATGTCAGCCGAGGCGGCAAAGGCTTCCACGATGGGCAGAAGCGAATAAGTGGCAAGGGCCGGGGCTTCGTCGGTGAAGGTGTAGATGATCTTCGAAGGGGTGGACATTTAGCGTTAACTCTCTTCTTTGCTGAGCGCGCATAGAAACTCGACCTGCGCGTGTGGCGCGAACTCCAGGATGGTGGAGCCGGTCGAGGACTCGCCGCGGTGATGTTGGATGCACCCGTAGAGTGTCGAACGTTTCGAACCGGCGGACGATGGTGTTTCACCGCCGGCTTCAAGAGGCTGCTATCCGGTTCCGGACAGGCCGCCCCTTATGACTCGTTAGTCACCTAAGCAGTATATCACTGCGACGCCTCGTCGCAGAATGCCCAGTTGAATAAGACCTTTGCAGATGTGTCTGAGGTTGGAGGTTTGCGCTACTCTCGGGAGTGCACTGTCTAACCACAAGATGGAGTCCAGCAATGGGATACCAAAAGATCCAGGTGCCAGCCAGCGGTGACAAAATCACCGTCAATGCCGATATGTCGCTGAACGTTCCAGACAATCCGGTCATCCCGTTCATCGAGGGTGACGGTATCGGTGCCGATATCTCCCCGGTGATGATCAAGGTGGTCGATGCCGCGGTGGAGAAGGCCTATGGTGGCGCCCGCAAGATTTCCTGGATGGAGGTTTATGCCGGCGAGAAGGCCACCCAGGTTTACGATCAGGACACCTGGTTGCCGAAGGAAACCCTTGAGGCCGTGCGTGATTACGTCGTCTCGATCAAGGGGCCGCTGACCACGCCCGTGGGTGGTGGCATCCGCTCGCTCAACGTGGCCCTGCGCCAGGAGCTCGACCTTTATGTGTGCCTGCGCCCGGTACGCTGGTTCGAAGGTGTGCCGAGCCCGGTGAAGAAGCCGGGTGACGTCGACATGGTGATCTTCCGCGAGAACTCCGAAGACATTTATGCGGGTGTCGAGTGGAAAGCTGGCAGCCCCGAGGCCGAGAAAGTCATCAAGTTCCTCACCGAGGAAATGGGCGTCAAGAAGATTCGCTTCACGGACATGTGCGGTATTGGCATCAAGCCGGTTTCCGAGGTGGGCACCAAGCGTCTGGTACGCAAGGCGTTGCAGTACGCCGTGGACAATGACCGTAGCTCGGTGACCCTGGTCCATAAAGGCAACATCATGAAGTTCACCGAAGGTGCCTTCAAGGAGTGGGGGTACGAGATCGCTCGTGAGGAATTCGCGGCCGAGCTGCTCGATGGCGGCCCGTGGATGCAATTCAAGAATCCGCGCACTGGCAAGAATATCCTGGTCAAGGACGTGATCGCCGACGCCATGCTGCAGCAGATCCTGTTGCGCCCGGCCGAATATGACGTGATCGCCACGCTCAACCTCAATGGCGACTATCTGTCCGACGCCCTGGCAGCCGAAGTCGGTGGCATCGGCATCGCGCCCGGCGCCAACCTGTCCGACACCGTGGCAATGTTCGAGGCAACTCATGGTACGGCGCCGAAATACGCCGGTCAGGACAAGGTCAATCCAGGCTCGGTCATTCTCTCGGCGGAGATGATGCTGCGTCACATGGGGTGGGCCGAGGCTGCGGACCTGATCATCAAGGGCACCAACGGGGCTATTGCGGCCAAGACCGTGACCTATGACTTCGAGCGCTTGATGGAGGGGGCGAAGTTGCTGTCCTGCTCCGAATTCGGCGATGCGATGATCAGCCACATGTGATCAGTTGACCGATCGTCAGCATGAAAAAAAGGCCGGTCATATGACCGGCCTTTTCGTGGCGATTTGCCAGGATGCTCAGACTTCGACAGTGCTCGCGATGCTCTGCGCCTGGGGTACGGCCACTGGGGCGTTCTGATTGGCGGTAACCGCACTGATATTGACGGCATGCAGGCCTTTGGGGCCTTGCACGATCTCGAAGCGGACCGGCTGGCCGGCCTTGAGCGTTTTATAACCTTCCATCTGGATGGCCGAGTAGTGGGCGAACAGGTCCTCATCTCGGCCATCGGCCAGGATGAATCCATAGCCTTTGGCGTTGTTGAACCACTTGACCTTACCGCTGAGCATGCTGATATCCCTCTGCAAAGAACTCCATCTCTGGAGTATCATCCACTTCGATTCCACGCATTTACCGACCAGGCTGGGCGAAGGCGTGGAATCCCTGATACCCGCTTATGGGTATTCATTTGTTGTAACACCCTTTTGCCGTTAGTCAAGGCTATACGGCGGATGGCTGAGAACTCAGTCAAACTCCCTCTAGCATCCCCGTTCGCCCGGCCCTGAACCTCTGATTTCAGCATGCATGCAAGCAGCCAGATTCGACTAACATTCAATCAGGATCACCCGGCAGAGCATGAGGATGACTCCTCTGGTATTGCTGTTCAGGAATCCAAGCCAGCATTGCAGGCACCACCGATGTACAAGGTGGTCCTATTCAATGACGACTACACGCCGATGGATTTCGTCGTCGAAGTGCTTGAAACGTTTTTCGGCATGAATCGGGAGCTGGCGACCAAGATCATGCTCGCCGTCCATACAGAGGGGCGTGCGGTGTGTGGTGTGTACACTCGCGATATTGCGGAGACCAAGGCGATGCAGGTCAATCAGTACGCGCGAGAAAGCCAGCATCCGCTACTCTGTGAAATAGAGAAGGACGGTTAACGCCGGCCACTTGGGTATGAGGTGAAGCTATGTTGAACCGAGAGCTCGAAGTCACCCTCAATCTGGCTTTCAAGGAGGCCCGTGCCAAGCGTCATGAATTCATGACGGTCGAGCACCTGCTGCTCGCCTTGCTGGATAACGAAGCGGCGGCCAGCGTTTTAAGGGCTTGTGGGGCCAATCTCGACAAGCTGCGCCATGATTTGCAGGAGTTCATCGACTCCACCACGCCACTGATTCCCCAACACGATGAAGAACGCGAAACCCAGCCGACGCTCGGTTTTCAGCGTGTTCTGCAGCGTGCGGTATTCCACGTGCAGAGCTCCGGCAAGCGCGAAGTGACCGGCGCCAATGTGCTGGTCGCGATCTTCAGCGAGCAGGAAAGCCAGGCCGTGTTCCTGCTCAAGCAGCAGAGCGTGGCTCGCATCGATGTGGTCAATTACATCGCCCACGGTATCTCCAAGGTGCCGGGGCATGGCGATCAGCATGAAAGCGATCAGGATATGCAGGATGAGGAGGGCGGTGAGTCCTCTGCGTCCGGCAATCCGCTGGATGCCTACGCCAGCAACCTCAATGAACTGGCTCGTCAGGGGCGGATCGATCCGCTGGTCGGGCGTGAGCATGAAGTCGAGCGCGTTGCGCAGATTCTCGCCCGTCGGCGCAAGAACAACCCACTGTTGGTCGGTGAGGCCGGTGTCGGCAAGACCGCCATCGCCGAAGGCCTGGCCAAGCGCATCGTCGACGAGCAGGTGCCGGATCTGCTGGCCGACAGCGTGGTGTATTCGCTGGATCTCGGTGCGCTGCTGGCAGGCACCAAGTATCGCGGCGATTTCGAGAAGCGCCTCAAGGCGCTGCTCAACGAGCTGCGCAAGCGTCCCCATGCCATCCTCTTCATCGACGAGATCCACACCATCATCGGTGCTGGCGCCGCGTCGGGCGGGGTCATGGATGCGTCCAACCTGCTCAAGCCGATGCTGTCCTCTGGCGACATTCGCTGCATTGGCTCCACTACGTTCCAGGAGTTCCGTGGCATCTTCGAGAAGGATCGCGCGCTGGCGCGACGCTTCCAGAAAGTCGACGTGGTCGAGCCCTCGGTAGAGGATACCGTCGGCATTCTCAAGGGGCTCAAGGCCCGCTTCGAGCAGCATCACCACATCGAGTACAGCGACGAGGCCCTGCGCGCAGCGGCTGAGCTGGCTGCGCGCTACATCAATGACCGGCACATGCCGGACAAGGCCATTGACGTGATCGACGAGGCGGGCGCCTACCAGCGCCTGCAACCGGAAGACAAGCGGGTGTCGCGTATCGAGGTCGCCCAGGTCGAAGACATCGTCGCCAAGATCGCGCGTATTCCGCCGAAGCATGTTTCCAGTTCCGACAAGGAGCTGCTGCGCAACCTGGAGCGCGACCTGAAGCTCACCGTCTTCGGTCAGGACGCGGCCATCGACTCGCTCTCGACTGCAATCAAGCTGTCGCGTGCCGGTCTCAAGGCGCCGGACAAGCCGGTCGGTTCCTTCCTGTTCGCCGGCCCGACTGGCGTGGGCAAGACCGAGGCGGCGCGGCAGCTGGCCAAGGCCATGGGTATCGAGCTGGTGCGTTTCGACATGTCCGAGTACATGGAGCGCCATACCGTTTCGCGTCTGATTGGTGCCCCGCCCGGTTATGTCGGTTTCGATCAGGGCGGCCTGCTGACCGAAGCAATCACCAAGCAACCGCATTGCGTGCTGTTGCTCGATGAAATCGAGAAGGCGCACCCGGAAGTCTTCAACCTGCTGCTGCAGGTGATGGACCACGGCACGCTGACTGACAACAACGGGCGCAAGGCGGATTTCCGCAACGTGATCCTGATCATGACCACCAACGCCGGGGCGGAAACTGCCTCGCGTGCCTCGATCGGCTTCACTCAGCAGGATCACTCCACCGATGCCATGGAAGTCATCAAGAAGAGTTTCACGCCAGAGTTCCGCAACCGCCTGGATACCATCATCCAGTTCGGTCGCCTGACTCACGAAACCATCAAGAGCATCGTCGACAAGTTCCTCACCGAACTGCAGGCGCAGCTGGAAGACAAGCGTGTCACGCTGGAGGTCAGCGATGCGGCGCGCAGCTGGCTGGCCGAGCGTGGTTACGATGTAATGATGGGTGCACGGCCGATGGCACGTTTGATCCAGGACAAGATCAAGCGTCCGCTGGCAGAGGAAATTCTCTTCGGCGAGCTGGCCGAGCATGGCGGCGTGGTGCATGTCGACATCGAGGATGGCGAGCCCAGCTTCGAATTCGAGACGGCGGCGGAGGTCGCCTGATCGGATGCTTCAGGCATCACTGAAGGCCCCGGTGGCTTTCAGTGAGCCAACGAAAACGCCCGGCTTATGCCGGGCGTTTTCGTTTGGTGCTTGGCTTAACGGGCGCGGTAGGTGATGCGGCCTTTGCTCAAGTCATAAGGTGTCAGCTCAACACGCACCTTGTCACCAGTGAGAATGCGGATGTAGTTCTTGCGCATCTTGCCGGAGATGTGCGCGGTAACGACGTGCCCGTTTTCCAACTCCACGCGGAACATGGTGTTGGGCAGGGTGTCGACGACAGTGCCTTCCATTTCGAAGCTGTCTTCTTTCGACATGCAGTAAAGCCCTCGGTATCCAGGAAATGGCCCGGTGCAACTGGCGCCAGGCAAAAGCGGCGTGCATTGTGCCCGAAAACAGGGTGCTGCGCCAAGGGTCTTGGATTGTCGAGCGTCTGGCCTGATGGCCGAGTGCCTAGGTAAGCCGTGTCCAGCGCTGATTGACGAAGAGTTCGATCGGGCGGTACTGGGTCTTGTAGTTCATCTTGCGGCAGTTCTTGATCCAGTAGCCGAGATAGACAGCCTCCAGTCCCAGGCGCTCGGTTTCGCCGATTTGCCAGAGGATGGCGAAGCGGCCGAGGCTGCGACGCTCTTCGGCTGGGTCGTAGAAGGTGTAGACGGCCGAAAGGCCGTTGGGCAAAAGGTCCGTGACGGCGAGGGCGACCAGCCTGCCTTGCAGGCGGAACTCATAGAAGCGTGAAAATGGCAGGTCCCGTACCAGGAAGGTCGAGAACTGGTCGCGGCTCGGGGGGTACATGTCTCCGTCGGCGTGGCGCTGCTCGATGTAGCGCACGTAGAGCGCGTAGTACTCCTCGGTGAATGCCGGGCGTACGCAGCGCACGGCAATGTCTTCATTGCGTTTGAGAATGCGGCGCTGCTGGCGACTTGCCTTGAAGGGGGGGGCCGGGATGCGTGCTGGAATGCAGGCGGTGCATTGCTGGCAGTGGGGGCGGTAGAGATGATCGCCGCTGCGGCGGAAGCCGAGTTCCGACAATTCGGCATAGACCAGCACATCCATGGGCTGGCTGGGGTCGAGAAACAGGGTGGTGGCCTGCTCTTCCGGCAGATAGCTGCATGGATGGGGCTGAGTGGCGTAGAACTTCAGGCGGGCCAGCTCGGTCATGGCAGTGTCTCGCGAGAACCTGACTAAGAGTGTATGTCAGGGTTGGCCGCTCGACTAGGCGAGCCAGTCTGCCGCGCTGGGCTGATCGAGATGACGCTGCAGGTATTCGGCGAATGTGGCACGCGCTATGGCTCTGGCGCCGAAGCTATGCAGGTGCTGTGTGGGCATCTGGCAGTCGATAAGCACGAAGCCCCACGCTCGCAGTTTGCCGGCGAGGGTGGCAAAACCGACCTTCGAAGCGTTGTCTGCACGGCTGAACATGGATTCACCGAAGAACAGCTGGCCCATGGCCAGGCCGTAGAGTCCGCCAACCAGCTCGTCCTCGTTCCAGACCTCCACGGAATGGGCGATGCCGCGTTGATGCAGTTGCAGGTAGGCGTCCTGCATGTCGCGGGTGATCCAGGTGCCATCGGCGTAAGCGCGTGGCTCGGCGCAGGCCTTTATCACGGCTGCAAAGTTCTGGTCGAAGGTGACGCGATAACGGTTTTGCCTGAGCAGTTTCGCCAGGCTGCGAGAAACGTGCAGTTCCTCGGGGAACAGCACCGTGCGCGGATCGGGTGACCACCAGAGAATCGGCTGGCCATCGTCGAACCAGGGGAAGCAGCCGTGGCGGTAGGCGCTGATCAAGCGATCGGCGCTCAGGTCGCCGCCGGCGGCGAGCAGGCCATTGGGTTCGCGCATGGCTTTCGCCAGGGGCGGGAACTGCAGTGAGTCACGTTGCAGCCAGGTCAGCATGTGCGCTAGTCCAGCGGAGGAGGGGAGGGCGAGCGATGGCGCTCGCCCTTATGCCATCAATTGCCGTCGAGGAATTTCTCGACATCCAGCGCCGCCATGCAGCCTGCGCCGGCCGAGGTGATGGCCTGGCGATAGATGTGGTCGGCCACGTCGCCGGCGGCGAAAACGCCTTCGATGCTGGTGGCGGTGGCATTGCCTTCGCTGCCGCCTTTGATCTTCAGGTAGCCGTCATGCATCTCCAGCTGATTGACGAACAGCTCGGTGTTGGGCTTGTGGCCGATGGCGATGAATACGCCTGCCAGTGGCAGTTCCTGGGTGCTGCCATCGAGGGTGCTTTTCAGGCGCACGCCGGTCACGCCAGTCTGGTCGCCGAGTACTTCGTCCAGGGTGTGGTTCCAGTGCAGGCGCATGTTGCCGTTCTCGACCTTGTCGAACAGCTTGTCCTGCAGGATCTTCTCCGAGCGCAGTTTGTCGCGGCGGTGCACCAGGTGCACTTCCTTGGCGATATTCGACAGGTACAGTGCTTCTTCCACGGCGGTATTGCCGCCACCGATCACGGCCACCACCTGGTTGCGATAGAAAAAGCCGTCGCAGGTGGCACAGGCGGAAACGCCCTTGCCGGAGAAGGCCTCTTCCGATGGCAGGCCGAGGTACTGGGCGCTGGCGCCGGTCGCGATGATCAGTGCATCGCAGCTGTAGGTGCCGCTGTCGCCCTTGAGCACGAAGGGGCGGCTCTGCAACTCGGCGGTGTGGATGTGGTCGTAGATGATCTCGGTATCGAAGCGCTCGGCATGCTTTTGCATGCGCTCCATCAAGGCCGGGCCGGTGAGGCCTTCGACGTCACCTGGCCAGTTGTCCACTTCGGTGGTGGTGGTGAGCTGGCCGCCAGGCTGGATGCCGGTGATGACAACGGGTTTGAGGTTGGCGCGCGCGGCATAAACGGCGGCGCTGTAACCGGCAGGGCCGGAACCCAGGATGATCAGGCGGGAATGCTTGACTTCGCTCATAAAAAAACCCCATAAGCCTTTGTCACAAAAGAGAATGCGTGCTCCAATTGGGCCGCATGGAAGCTGCTGGCGGCTATGCTACACCGAAGCGGGGTGGGTGCGGGAGCTTGGCAATTGGCCTCGGCGTCAGGCTGGCCCTACAATAGGCCGCTTCGCGGTTAACCATCAGATGGACGCGCCAAGGGCGCAGGAAATGGCTGTTTTGAAGAATTCCACCACCCAGATCACCGACTGGCGTCAGAAGCTTCAGTATCGACTGAAGGAAGGCGCATTGATCGCCCTGGGCGCTATGTGCCTGTACCTGCTGATGGCACTGTTGACCTATAACGTCGCCGATCCGGCGTGGGACAACAGTGTGCAGGTCGAGCGCATCATCAACGCCGGCGGCAGCATTGGCGCCTGGCTCTCCAGTGCGCTGTTTGGTGCGCTGGGTTACTTCGCCTACATCTTCCCGCTTTTGTTGGCAGCCAAGACCTGGCAGGTATTTCGCACACGCAACGAGCCCTGGCATTGGAACGGCTGGCTGTTTTCCTGGCACAGCATCGGCCTGGTATTCCTGATTCTTTCCGGCGCTGCGCTGGGCGACATCCATTTCGCCGCCGCCGCCGGTATGCAGGGCTCGGGCGGAGGCATGCTTGGTGCCAGTCTGGGCGACCTGGCCGTGCACGCGCTGAACGTGCAGGGCAGCACGTTGGTGTTCCTGGCGTTGTTCCTGTTTGGTTTGACCGTTTTCACCGATCTGTCCTGGTTCCGCGTGATGGACCTGACGGGCAAGATCACCCTCGATCTGATCGAGCTGATTCACGGCGCCATCACCGGCTGGTGGAATGCACGCAGCGAGCGCAAGCAGATGAGGATTCAGCTGCGCGAGCTGGATGATCGGGTGACCGAGGTGGCTGCGCCGGTGGTTTCCGACCGCCGTGAACAGGCCAAGGTGAAGGAGCGTCTGCTCGAGCGCGAAGAGTCGCTGAGCAAGCACATGAGCGAACGCGAGAAGCGTCCGGCCCCGGTCATCGCGCCGCCGCCGGTGGCCAAGGCGCCAGAGCCGAGCAAGCGCGTGCAGAAGGAAAAACAGGCGCCGCTGTTCGTCGACAGCGCGGTGGAGGGCACCTTGCCGCCGATTTCCCTGCTCGACCCGGCGGAAGCCAAGAAGGTCGAGTACTCGCCTGAGTCGCTCAAGGGCGTCGGCCACCTGCTGGAAATCAAGCTCAAGGAGTTCGGCGTCGAGGTCACGGTGGATTCGATCCACCCGGGCCCGGTGATCACGCGCTACGAAATCCAGCCAGCCGCCGGGGTCAAGGTCAGTCGCATCGCCAACCTGGCCAAGGATCTGGCGCGTTCGTTGGCCGTGACCAGCGTGCGGGTCGTGGAGGTAATTCCCGGCAAGACCACCGTCGGTATCGAGATTCCCAACGAGAACCGCCAGATCGTGCGTTTCTCCGAAGTGCTGTCGACGCCCGAGTATGACGATGCCAAGTCGCCGGTCACCCTGGCGCTGGGGCATGACATTGGCGGCAAGCCGGTTATCACCGATCTGGCCAAGATGCCGCACCTGCTGGTGGCCGGTACCACTGGTTCCGGTAAGTCGGTGGGCGTCAATGCGATGATTCTGTCGATTCTGTTCAAGTCGAGCCCGGAAGACGCCAAGCTGATCATGATCGACCCGAAAATGCTCGAGCTGTCGATCTACGAGGGCATTCCGCACCTGCTTTGCCCGGTGGTCACCGACATGAAGGAGGCGGCCAATGCCCTGCGTTGGAGCGTTGCCGAGATGGAGCGCCGCTACAAGCTGATGTCGAAGATGGGCGTGCGCAACCTGGCGGGCTTCAACCGCAAGGTCAAGGACGCCATCGAAGCTGGCGAGCCACTGGCTGACCCGCTGTTCCGTCGCGAAAGCATGGAAGACGAAGCTCCGCTGCTCAAGCCGCTGCCGACCATCGTGGTCGTGGTCGACGAATTCGCCGACATGATGATGATCGTCGGCAAGAAGGTCGAAGAGCTGATCGCGCGTATCGCCCAGAAGGCACGTGCGGCGGGCATTCACCTGATTCTCGCCACCCAGCGCCCTTCGGTGGACGTGATCACGGGCCTGATCAAGGCCAACATCCCGACCCGCATGGCGTTCCAGGTATCGAGCAAGATCGACTCGCGCACCATCATCGACCAGGGTGGCGCCGAGCAGCTACTTGGGCACGGTGACATGCTCTACATGCCGCCTGGCACCAGCTTGCCGATTCGTGTTCACGGTGCGTTCGTCTCGGATGATGAAGTGCATCGCGTGGTCGAAGCCTGGAAGCTGCGTGGCGCGCCGGATTACAACGAAGACATTCTTGCCGGTGTCGAGGAGAGCGGTAGCGGCTTCGAAGGCGGCGGTAGTGGTGAAGGCGGCGAGGGCAGCGAGGAAGATCCGCTGTACGACGAAGCCGTCAACTTCGTGCTGGAAAGTCGTCGCGCGTCGATTTCCGCCGTGCAGCGCAAGCTGAAGATCGGCTACAACCGCGCCGCGCGGATGATCGAGGCGATGGAAATGGCCGGCGTGGTCAGCTCGATGAATACCAACGGCTCACGCGAAGTGCTTGCGCCCGGTTCTTCTCGCGACTGAAGAGGTTGCGTCGCGGACAAAACGCTGAATTAGCGGTCTACAGAACTTCACGGCAACCAAGCGTTGCCGGGCAATGCGAGGTGCGGAGTCGCCTCGCCATTCTCATACGGACTCAAGGGGTTTATATGCGTGTTATTCGCCTGCTGATGCTGGCTGCTCTGAGCTTTACCCTGCTGACTGCCCAGGCTGATGAAGACGCGGCCACCAAGCGACTGAGCGAACTGCTCAGCCAGGCGCAGACCATCAGTGCGCGTTTTTCCCAGCTGACCCTCGATGCCAGCGGCACCCAGCTGCAGGAAACCGCGGGGGAGCTGTTGCTCAAGCGTCCGGGCATGTTCCGCTGGCACACCGACCAGCCGATGGAGCAACTGCTGGTGTCCAATGGTGAGAAAGTCTGGCTGTATGACCCGGATCTCGAGCAGGTCACCATTCAGACCCTCGACCAGCGTCTGACTCACACGCCGGCGCTGCTGTTGTCCGGTGACGTATCGCAGATTCGCGAGAACTTCGATATCGACTACAAGGAAGGCGGTAACGTGGTCGACTTCATTCTCAAGCCCAAGGCCAAGGACAGCCTGTTCGACAGCCTGCGCCTGTCGTTCCGTAACCGCGTGCTCAACGACATGCAGTTGATCGACAGCATTGGCCAGCGCACCAATATCCTGTTCCTCAATGTGAAGATGAACGAGCCGGTCGATAACGACCAGTTCACCTTCGACATTCCGGAAGGCGCGGACGTCATCCAGGAGTAACGCGTGGATCTGTTCGGCCGCCAACCCGTCGCGCAGCCCCTGGCTGCGCGTTTGCGTGCAACCAGTCTGGACGAGTACGTCGGGCAGGAGCATGTTCTCGGGCCAGGCAAGCCGCTGCGCGAGGCGCTGGAACAGGGCGCTTTGCACTCGATGATCTTCTGGGGGCCGCCAGGCGTGGGCAAGACCACCCTGGCACGCTTGCTGGCCAAGGTCACCGACGCCCATTTCGAGACCATCTCCGCAGTGCTGTCCGGGGTCAAGGAGATCCGCCAGGCCGTCGAGGTGGCTCAGCAGCATGCGGCGCAATACGGCCGGCGCACGATTCTTTTCGTGGATGAGGTGCACCGCTTCAACAAGAGCCAGCAGGACGCTTTTCTGCCCTATGTGGAAGACGGCACGCTGATCTTCATCGGTGCGACCACCGAGAATCCGTCGTTCGAACTGAACAACGCGCTGCTGTCGCGGGCGCGTGTCTACGTACTCAAAAGCCTCGACGAGGCGGCGATGCGCAAGCTGGTCAAGCGTGCGTTGAGCGACCCGAAAGGCCTGGGCGAGCGCCATCTGAGCCTGCCGGACGAGGCCTTTCAGATTCTTCTGGCCGCTGCCGATGGCGACGGCCGTCGCTTGCTCAACTTCCTCGAAAACGCCGCCGACCTGGCCGAGGACGATGGCGAGATCGACGTGGAGTTGCTGCAGAACCTCTTGGGCGATAGCCGCCGTCGTTTCGACAAGGGTGGCGAAGCCTTCTACGACCAGATTTCCGCGCTGCACAAGTCGGTACGTGGCTCCAGCCCTGACGGCGCCCTGTACTGGTATGCGCGCATGCTCGACGGTGGTTGCGACCCGCTTTACATCGCCCGTCGTGTGGTGCGCATGGCCAGCGAGGACATCGGCAACGCCGATCCGCGCGCGTTGACGCTGTGCCTCAATGCCTGGGATGTGCAAGAGCGCCTGGGCAGTCCGGAAGGCGAGTTGGCCGTGGCTCAAGCCATTGTTTATCTCGCCTGCGCACCGAAGAGCAATGCCGTATACACCGCGTTCAAGGCGGCCATGCGTGATGCTGCCGAGCAAGGCTCGCAGGAGGTGCCATTGCACCTGCGCAACGCCCCGACCAAGCTGATGAAGCAGCTCGGTTACGGCGATGAATACCGCTACGCTCATGACGAGCCCGATGCCTATGCTGCCGGCGAGGATTACTTCCCTGAAAATCTGCAGTCGCGCCAGTATTACGAGCCAGTACCGCGTGGCCTCGAGCTGAAGATCCGCGACAAGCTGCAGCACTTGCGCAACCTGGATGCCAGCAGCTCCAGGCAAAGGAGAAAGCCATGATTCGTGTAGCGCTTGCCGTCGCCCTGGGGGGCGCGGCTGGCTCTGTCATGCGTTTTCTGGTGGCCAGTTGGGTGGCCGGTAACTGGCCACGGCATTTCTACCTGGGCACCTTTGCGGTCAACATCATCGGTTGCCTGCTGATTGGTCTGTTGTCAGGCCTGTTCCTGACCCGTACCGATCTGCCACTGGAGCTGCGTACCGGGCTGATTACCGGCGTACTGGGTGGCTTCACCACCTTTTCCTCCTTCAGCCTGGAAATCATGAAACTGATCGAAGGCGGTCGCGCGCCCGAGGCCCTCGGTTACCTGGCATTCAGTATCATTGGCGGGCTGCTGGCCGCCTGGGCCGGTCTGAGCCTGGCCCGATTGGCATCCTGACCCGCTAAAGCTTTACACTCGGCAACCCGCGTCACGCTGGTGGCCGCAACCTTTTTTCGCCGATGTATTGAGACCTGAACATGCTCGATTCCAAACTCGTCCGCACGCAACTCACCGAAATCGCCGAGCGCCTTGCCACCCGTGGCTTCGCTCTCGACGTCGCCCGCTTCGAGGCCCTGGAGAGTCAGCGCAAGTCGGTGCAGGTGCGCACCGAGCAACTGCAGGCCGAGCGCAACAGCCGCTCCAAGTCCATCGGCCAGGCCAAGGCGCGTGGCGAGGATATCGCACCGCTGCTGGCGGAAGTCGATCAGATGGGCAGCGATCTGGAGGCCGGCAAGCGTGAGCTGGACGCCATCCAGAACGAACTGGATAACCTGCTGCTGAACATTCCCAATCTGCCGCACGAATCCGTGCCGGTCGGCGCTGATGAGGACGGTAACGTCGAGGTGGCGCGCTGGGGCACGCCGCGTAGCTTCGATTTCGAGATCAAGGATCACGTCGCTCTCGGCGAGCAGCATGGCTGGCTGGATTTCGAAACCGCTGCCAAGCTCTCCGGCGCGCGTTTCGCCCTGCTGCGCGGGCCTATCGCTCGCCTGCATCGCGCCTTGGCGCAGTTCATGATCAACCTGCACACCGGCGAGCACGGTTACGAAGAAGCCTACACCCCCTACCTGGTACAGGCGCCGGCCCTGCAGGGCACCGGCCAGCTGCCGAAGTTCGAGGAAGACCTGTTCAAGATTGGCCGTGAAGACCAGGCCGACCTGTACCTGATCCCGACCGCCGAAGTGTCGCTGACCAATATCGTCGCGGGCGAAATTCTCGATGCCAAACAGCTGCCGCTGAAGTTCGTCGCCCACACGCCGTGCTTTCGCAGCGAGGCGGGCGCTTCCGGTCGCGATACGCGCGGCATGATCCGCCAGCACCAGTTCGACAAGGTCGAGATGGTGCAGATCGTCGAGCCATCCACGTCCTTCGAGGCCCTGGAAGGCATGACGGCCAACGCCGAGCGCGTCCTGCAACTGCTGGAACTGCCGTATCGCAAGCTGGCCCTGTGCACCGGTGACATGGGCTTCTCTGCGGTGAAGACCTACGACCTGGAAGTCTGGGTGCCGAGCCAGGACAAGTACCGCGAGATTTCTTCCTGCTCCAACTGCGGCGACTTCCAGGCGCGCCGCATGCAGGCACGCTACCGCAACCCGGAAACCAACAAGCCGGAGCTGCTGCACACGCTCAACGGCTCCGGTCTGGCGGTGGGTCGTACCCTGGTGGCGGTGCTGGAGAATTACCAGCAGGCTGACGGCAGCATTCGCGTGCCCGAAGTTCTGAAGCCCTATATGGGCGGCATCGAAGTGATCGGCTGATAGGCCATCACGACGCATAAAACGGGGCGCGGGCAACTGCCCCGTTTCAATGGGTGCGGGGTGCGACATGCGCACTCTGCGACCGACCTCTGATGAGGCTGATCTGATGCAATTCCTTCCGCTGTTCCACAAGCTGCAGGGTCGCCCGGTACTGGTGATCGGCGGTGGTGAGGTCGCGCTGCGCAAGGCGCGCCTGTTGAGCGATGCCGGTGCTCGTCTGCGCGTGGTCGCCCCGGAGATTCGCAGCGAGCTGCAGGCGCTGGCCGGCCCGGATGGCATCTTCCTGCGTGGCTATGCGAGCAGTGATTTGCAGGGCGTGGCGCTGGTCATCGCGGCGACCGACGACGTGCCGCTCAATGCGCAGATTTCCAGCGATGCCCAGGCGTTGGGCATCCCCGTCAACGTGGTGGACGCGCCGGCGCTGTGCAGCGTGATCTTCCCGGCCATCGTCGATCGCTCGCCGCTGATCGTCGCGGTCAGCAGCGGCGGCGACGCGCCGGTGCTGGCACGCCTGATCCGCGCCAAGATCGAAACCTGGATTCCGGCTACCTACGGCCAACTGGCCAACCTGGGCAAGCGTTTCCGGGAGCGGGTCAAGCAGCTGTTCCCCGACGTGCAGCAGCGCCGTGTGTTCTGGGAGGACGTCTTTCAGGGGCAGATCGCCGAGAGCGTATTTGCCGGCAAGCCGGAAGAGGCCGAGCGTCTGCTGGAGGCCCGTGTGGCCGGCGCTGCGCCGCGTGCGCTGGGTGAAGTGTATCTGGTCGGCGCCGGCCCGGGTGATCCTGATCTGCTGACTTTCCGGGCCCTGCGCCTGATGCAGCAAGCCGACGTGGTGCTCTATGACCGGTTGGTGGCGCCCTCCATCATCGAGCTGTGCCGTCGTGATGCCGAACGCATTTACGTCGGCAAGCGCCGCGCAGATCATGCGGTGCCGCAGGAGCAGATCAACCAGTTGCTGGTCGACCTGGCTCGCGAGGGCAAGCGTGTGCTGCGTCTGAAGGGGGGCGACCCATTCATCTTCGGTCGGGGTGGTGAGGAGATCGAGCAACTGGCCGCCGAGGATATTCCCTTCCAGGTCGTGCCAGGCATTACTGCCGCTTCCGGCTGTGCAGCCTACGCAGGTATTCCGCTGACCCATCGCGATCACGCGCAATCGGTGCGCTTTATCACCGGCCACCTCAAGGATGGCAGCAGCAACCTGCCGTGGCGGGATCTGGTCGCGCCCGGGCAAACCCTGGTGTTCTACATGGGGCTGGTGGGGTTGCCGGGGATCTGCGAGCAGTTGATTGCTCACGGCCGTTCGGGCGACACGCCAGCGGCACTGGTGCAGCAGGGCACGACGCAGAATCAGCGTGTCTTCACCGGCACCCTGGAGACGCTGCCACAGCTGGTGGCCGAGCACGAAGTGCATGCACCGACCCTGGTGATCGTCGGCGAAGTGGTTACCCTGCGCGACAAGCTGGCCTGGTTCGAAGGCGCTCAGAACAGCATCTGACGGCCAGCGGCTGAAGCCTCCTTGTCGAGGCTTCAGTCAGAATATCCGCCAATCTAGCTAGCGTTGGAACACGCCTTTACCCGGCAGGCGCTGGCGATCATGCGCGCGAGTGAAATCCTGCTGTGGCCCTTTGGGAATCACGCCAGTCGGGTTGATGGTGGCGTGGCTGGCGTAGTAGTGCGATTTGATATGGGTGAAGTCCACCGTCTCGGCGATGCCTGGCCACTGATACAGCTCGCGCAGCCAGTTGGACAGATTCGGGTAGTCCTCGATACGTTGCTGGTTGCATTTGAAATGCCCGTGATAGACGGCATCGAAGCGAATCAATGTGGTGAACAGGCGAATGTCTGCCTCGGTCAGGTATTCGCCAGCCAGGTAGCGGTTTTCGCCCAGCAGGGTTTCCAGCTCATCGAGCATGGCGAACAGTTCGTCGAAGGCCTCTTCGTAGGCTTGCTGGGTGGTGGCGAAGCCTGCACGGTAAACGCCGTTGTTCACCGCCGGATAGATGCGCTCGTTCAACTGGTCGATACGCTCGCGTAGCGGTTCGGGGTAGAAGTCCAGGCCGTTACCGCTGAGTTCGTCGAACGCGCTGTTGAACATGCGGATGATTTCCGCCGATTCGTTGCTGACGATGCCACCGGTCTGCTTGTCCCACAGCACGGGCACGGTGACGCGGCCGGTGTAGTGGCGGTCATCGGTGGTATAGCGCTGATGCATGTAGCTCAGGCTGTCTAGGTGGTCACCGCTGGAGCCGAAGTCGCGGTCGAAGGTCCAGCCCTGTTCACGCATCAGCCAGCTCACCACCGATACATCGATCAAAGGTTCGAGCCCCTTGAGCGTGCGCAGGATCAGCGTGCGATGAGCCCAGGGGCAGGCCAGAGAAACGTAGAGATGGTAGCGCCCGGCCTCGGCCTTGAAACCGCCATCGCCGCTTGGTCCGGCGCTGCCGTCGGCAGTCACCCAGTTACGACGTTGTGCGCTCTCGCGCTGGAAGCGGCCACTGTTGCCGGTGTCGTACCACTGGTCGTGCCAGCGTCCATCGATCAACAAGCCCATAACGCTTGCCTCCGTTTTGAATGAACCTGGAGTCTAGCGTTATGAACTCGATTGAAAGGTGGAAAATGCTGGCTCAAATAATCGGCTGACTAGATTGAAGGCGCGCGTCCCAACGCAGTTGGGCTTGCTGGAACGCCTCTTCGCGACCCAGGCCCAGCCCGCGCAGTGCGATGGCCATGGTGGCGATTACCGCCAGGCGCCCGTAGGCATCATCGTGCTCGCCGCGCCAGAAGGCGCCCAGCATGGCCGGCTCGAGTCGTTCGGGTTTGACATGGCGTTGCGCTGAAAGCGCTGGCCATTCTTCGTCCCAGTCTTCACCGCCAAGCGTGCCATGCAGGTGGCAGGTGCCGTCCGGATTGGCCTCGATCTCGCCGCCTTCGCCCTTGATCACGATGGCGTGATCGCCCAGCAGGCGGCTGGCTTCGCGATGCACGGCCTGATAACCGGGATGGAAGATGCTTTGCAGCCCGCAGCGCGCGCCGAGCGGGTTGATCACCCTCGCCAGGGAATGGATCGGCGAGCGTAGGCCCAGGGTATTACGCAGGTCGATCATGCGCTGCAGCGCCGGCATCCAGTCGCCCAGGTAGCTGTAGGCCAGGTGCTGTTCATCGAGCGATTGTTCCACCGCCTGCCAGTCGTGGCAGCAGGGAATGTCCAGTTGCTCCAGCAACTGTTCGGTGTACATGCGCCCTGCAGTATGGGCGCCACCGCCATGCATGAAGATGCGCACGCCGCTGGCGGCCAGTGCCTTGACGGCCAGCAGGTACCAGGGCAAGTGACGTTTCTTGCCGGCATAGCTGGGCCAGTCCAGGTCGACCTGAATGGAAGGGGCCTTGAGGCGTGGGCGGATGGCTTCGGTGAAGCCGGCAAGCTCCTCGGCACTCTCTTCCTTGTGCCGCAGCAGCATCAGAAAGGCTCCAAGCTGGGTGTCTTCGACCTTGCCATCGAGCAGCAGGCCCATGGCTTCACGGGCTTCCTCGCGCGTCAGGCCGCGGGCGCCGCGCTTGCCCTTGCCGAGAATGCGCACGAACTGCGCGAAGGGGTGTTCGGCGGGGGTGATCAGGTTCATAGGCAATTGGTCGGTTTCGGCAGGCCGGCGAGCTTGGCCGCGAGTTTGGCGGGTGTGCCCTTGAACAGGCGATTGAGATGCAGGCTGTTGCCTTTGTCCGTGCCGAGTTTCAGGGCTGCGTACTTGATCAGTGGGCGGTTGGCCGGTGACAGCTGGAATTCCGCGTAGAAGGCGCGCAGCAGGTCGAGGATTTCCCAGTGCTCATCGCTCAGCTGCAGTTGTTCTGCGGCGGCCAGGGCCTCGGCTACGGGGCGCGACCAGTCCTGCAGGTCGACCAGATAGCCGTCCTTGTCCAGGGCGATGTCACGTCCGGCGACGTTGAGGGCACTCATAACCAGCTGTTGACCTTGGCGTAGCGGGTGCACAGCTCGACGAACTCCGGGTAGCCGACGACCTCGGCGCGCTCGGGCGCCTGCAGGGCGCGCGCGGCAAGGTCTTCGTCAAGGGCATAGAGCGCGACACTGGCGGGCATCAGTTGCAGTGCCTGCAGATTGGTGGTGCCGGGCTGCAGTGCGTAGACCGCATCGCCAGTGAGCAGCAGCGCATCGCCTGCACCCAGCAGGCGCAGGCAGCTGGCCAGGCGGCTATCGGTGAACGGCGAGTGAGAGAGAACATGCAGGGTGGCCATCAGAGGGTGATCACCTGATCGTAGCGGTCGAGAAGGGCGGTCAGCGCGCTGTCGTCGAGCCGCTGTACCGCCAGATTCAGTTCACTGTTGCCAAGGCCGCGTTCGCTCAGGCTGCGCTGGCTGGCATACAGCGCCTCGACACCGAACATCGGCAGAGCCTGCAGGTTGGCTCCGAGATCTTTCTGTTGCAGCTGGCCGGGTTGTTGGCCGGTGCTGAGCTGGAACACGCCGTCATCGAGAAACAGCATGCCGATGGGTAGGTCGAAGGCGCCGCCGGCCAACGCGATATCCAGCGCCTCGCGCGCACCAGGGCCGCTCCAAGGCGCCTGGCGGCTGATGATCAACAGCGACTTGCTCATTCACTGACCTCCGAAGCAGATCAGGCGGTCGGCCTGTTGCGCGGCTTCATGCAGTTGACCCAGACCGGAGAGCTCCCAAGGCGCCTCCAGGTTGGCGGCCGGTCTGGCATAACGCTGCGCTTCTTCGGCATTGAGCACGCCACGACGCAGGGCTGCAGCGATACAGACCACAGCGTCGAGTTCGTTGGCTGTGACGAACTCGCGCCACTCACGCGGCAGATCCAGCTCGTCCTGCGGGCTGACCACGTTGCTGGCGGCACTGTGCACGCCGTCCTGATAGAAGAACAGGCGGACGATCTCGTGACCGCCGGCCAATGTTGCCTGCGCAAAGCGCAAGGCGCGACGCGAGGCGGGCAGGTGAGGGGCGGCGAACAGGGCAATGGCAAACTTCATGGGGCGTCCGACGAGGCAAAACTGGGCCAATGATAAGGCCAGGGTGCGCGGCAGACAAAGAATCACTGCAGAGCAGGTGAACACGCAGGCAAGAAAAAGCCCGCCGAAGCGGGCTTAAGGGGAACGAAGCGTTATCAGTCGTCGCCGCCCATGATGCCGAAGATCTGCAACAGGCTGATGAACAGGTTGTAGATCGATACGTACAGGCTGATGGTGGCCATGATGTAGTTGCGCTCGCCGCCATGGATGATGGCGCTGGTCTGGAACAGGATGCAGACCGAGGAGAACAGCACGAAGCCAGCGCTGATCGCCAGTTGCAGGCCGCTGATCTGGAAGAAGAAGCTGGCCACAACGGCGCCAAGCAGGACGAAGAAACCGGCGGTGATGAAGCCGCTGAGGAAGCTCATGTCCTTGCGGGTCGTCAGCACGTAGGCGGACAGGCCAAAGAACACCAGCGCGGTCATGGAGAAGGCCGAGCTGATTACTTCAGCGCCGTTGGCCATGCCCATGTAGCGGTTGAGGATCGGGCCGAGGGTGTAACCCATGAAACCGGTCAGGGCGAGGGTGGAGACCAGGCCCCAGGCGGAGTCGCGCAGTTTGTAGGTGAGGAAGAACAGGCCGTAGAAACCGATCAGCACCACGAAGAAGTTCGGGTAGGCCACATTGGCGCGCTGGCTGAGGAAGGCGACCAGTCCGCTGAAGGCCAGGGTGATGGCCAGCAGGCCATAGGTATTGCGCAGAACCTTGCTGACTTCCAGCTGGTCGGCCTGCGAATGATTTAGTACGTAGTCTTGCTCTTGCATGGCGACGCTCCTGTGGCACAAGGTTTCCGATATCCGAATGGTCCCGATCATAACAGAGCCAGGCGAGGTGCCAAGACAGAGAGTTTGACAGCGTGTTGCGTTCCGGTAAGATTGCCGCCCGCACCGCTGCGGAGGTTGTGTAAGGCAGTCTCCGCACTCAAGAATATGGAAGCGTGGCCGAGTGGTTTAAGGCAACGGTCTTGAAAACCGTCGATGGGCAACTATCCGTGAGTTCGAATCTCACCGCTTCCGCCAATTCTCTAATTGCCTTGACGCAATTTCTGACCTTAATCTGGCGCTTGCTTTTTGACTGCCGTGCGCCAAGCTAGGTCAGCCCCTGGCTTTTTGCTAAGGTGACCGGCAAGTTCAACCTCACCGTCACTGCGCGGTGGCTGATTAGGTGCAACGAGGTGGCGATTGATTAGGGTCCTGGTGGTCGACGATCACGATCTGGTTCGCACGGGCATCACCCGCATGCTGGCCGATATCGACGGTCTGCAAGTCGTAGGTGAAGCCTGCACTGGCGAAGAAGCGCTGCTCAAGGTCCGCGAACTCAAGCCCGATGTCGTCCTGATGGACGTCAAGATGCCCGGCATCGGCGGCCTCGAAGCCACCCGCAAGCTGATGCGCAGCCATCCCGACATCAAGGTCGTTGCCGTTACTGTGTGCGAGGAAGATCCGTTCCCGACGCGCCTTTTGCAGGCCGGGGCTGCCGGATACCTGACCAAGGGCGCGGCGCTGGATGAAATGGTGCAGGCCATTCGCCTCGTATTTGCCGGGCAGCGCTATATCGACCCGCAAATCGCTCAGCAACTGGCGCTCAAATCCTTCCAGCCGCAGAGCAATGGCTCGCCATTCGACCTGCTGTCCGAGCGCGAGATCCAGATCGCTCTGATGATCGCCAACTGCCACAAGGTGCAGAACATCTCGGACAAGCTGTGCCTGTCGCCGAAGACGGTCAATACCTACCGCTACCGCATCTTCGAGAAGCTTTCCATCACCAGCGACGTCGAGTTGGCTCTGCTCGCGGTTCGCCACGGCATGGTCGACGCCGTCAGCTGATAATGTCCGACCAATTCGATCCGAGTGCCTTCCTGGCGACCTGCAGTGGTCGCCCGGGCGTCTATCGCATGTTCGATAGCGAGGCCCGCCTGCTCTACGTGGGCAAGGCGAAGAACCTCAAGAAGCGTCTCTCCAGTTATTTTCGCAAGACCGGCCAGGCACCGAAGACCGCAGCCCTGGTCGCGCGCATCGCGCAGATCGAAACCACCATCACCGCCAACGAGACCGAGGCCCTGCTGCTCGAGCAGACCTTGATCAAGGAGTGGCGGCCGCCGTACAACATTCTGCTGCGCGACGATAAATCCTATCCCTACGTGTTTCTCTCCGACGGTGACTTTCCGCGCCTTGGCATTCACCGGGGAGCGAAGAAGGCCAAGGGGCGCTATTTCGGGCCTTATCCCAGTGCGCTGGCCATTCGCGAGAGCCTGAGCCTGCTGCAGAAGACCTTCCTGGTTCGCCAGTGCGAGGACAGCTACTACAAGAACCGCACGCGCCCCTGCCTGCAGTACCAGATCAAACGCTGCAAGGGTCCCTGTGTCGGTTTGGTCAGTCCGGAAGAATACGCCGAGGACGTGCGCCATTCGGTGATGTTCCTCGATGGCCGCAGCAATGCGCTGAGCGAAGAACTCTCGGTCAGTATGGAGAAGGCCTCGATGGCCCTGGAGTTCGAGCGCGCGGCTGAACTGCGTGACCAGATTTCCATGCTGCGCCGGGTACAGGACCAGCAAAGCATGGAAGGCGGCACTGGCGACGTCGATGTGGTCGCGGTGATGCTCACTCCAGGCGGCGCATGCGTGCACCTGATCAGCGTGCGTGGCGGCCGCGTGCTGGGCAGCAAGAATTTCTTCCCGCAGGTGGCGATCGAAGAGGAGAGTGGTGACGTGCTGATGGCTTTCCTCGCCCAGTACTACCTGGGCAACGCCGAACGCGACCTGCCCAGCGAACTGATCGTCAACGTGCAGCACGAGGACTTCGCCACGCTGATCGAGGCCATCGAGTCGCTGCGCAGTCGCAGCCTCAGCATCAGTTTGCGCGTACGCGGCACGCGTGCCCGCTGGCAGCAACTTGCCGTGACCAACGCCGAGCAGGCGCTAGCGGCACGCCTGGCCAACCGGCAGCACCTCGCCGAGCGTTTCGATGCGCTGGCCACCGTGCTGGAAATGGACGAACCGCCGCAGCGCATGGAGTGCTTCGATATCAGTCACTCCAGTGGCGAGGCAACGGTGGCTTCGTGCGTGGTATTCGGCCCTGAAGGTCCGCTCAAGTCCGACTATCGCCGCTTCAATATCGAGGGCGTTACCGCTGGCGACGATTACGCTGCAATGCACCAGGCGCTGACCCGGCGCTTCAGCAAGATCAAGGATGGTGAAGGCAAGCTGCCTGACGTGCTGCTGGTGGATGGCGGCAAGGGGCAGCTGGCCATGGCTCGTGAGGTGCTGCAGGAGCTGGCGGTGCCGGATCTGATTCTGCTTGGCGTAGCCAAGGGGACGACGCGCAAGCCTGGCCTGGAAGTGCTCTATCTGAATGACGCCGAGCACGAGTTCACCTTGCCAGGCAATTCGCCGGCATTGCACCTGATTCAGCAGATACGCGACGAATCGCACCGTTTCGCGATTACCGGGCACCGAGCACGTCGTGGCAAAACACGACGCACCTCGACGCTCGAGGAAGTGGCAGGGATCGGCCCGAAACGGCGACGCGAGCTTCTCAATCACTTTGGCGGTCTGCAGGAATTGTCCCGTGCCAGTGCTGAAGAAATCGCCAAAGCACCAGGAATCAGTAAAAAGCTCGCCGAGTTGATTTATGACACTCTGCACAGCGAGTAGAATGCCCGCTCACCTCGCAGCCTAGTTGTGCCGATGAACATCCCCAACTTGCTTACCGTGCTCCGGGTCGCACTGATCCCGGTCTTCATCCTGCTGTTCTATTTGCCGTTCTCCTGGAGTTACTGGGCTGCCAGCGGAGTCTTCGCCGTTGCCGCCGTGACCGACTGGCTCGACGGCTACCTGGCGCGTCGCTGGGAGCAGGGTACGCCTTTCGGTGCCTTCCTCGACCCGGTGGCCGACAAGCTGATGGTGGCGGTCGCGCTGGTACTGCTGGCGGCAGAGCACTCCAATCTCTGGCTGACGCTGGCTGCGGCGATCATCATCGGTCGCGAGATCGTCGTATCCGCTCTGCGTGAGTGGATGGCCGAGATCGGCGCTCGGGCGCATGTTGCCGTGTCCAACCTTGGCAAGTGGAAAACCGCAGCGCAGATGCTGGCGCTGGTCATCCTGCTGGGCAATCCGCCGGTGTTCACCTTCTGGGTCGTATTCGGATACGTACTGCTGGTAGTTGCCGCGGTGCTGACATTGTGGTCCATGCTGCAGTACCTGCTGGCCGCCTGGCCGCACCTGAGCACCACCTCGGAAAAGAAATAAGTATTTTTGAATCAAAGGGTTGACGGCGCGATTCGATTCTATAGAATGGCGCCCGTCGACAAGACAAGCGGGAATAGCTCAGTTGGTAGAGCACGACCTTGCCAAGGTCGGGGTCGCGAGTTCGAGTCTCGTTTCCCGCTCCAGATTTACACGAGTCGCCAAGGCGGCTCGTTTGCTTCATGGCTGAGTTGCAGAGTGGTTATGCACCGGATTGCAAATCCGTGAACGCCGGTTCGATTCCGACCTCAGCCTCCAATCTAAAAGGCCTCGTAGATCCATGATTTACGAGGCCTTTTTCATTCTCCCTGGCGGCCTTTGCATGCCTTGCGAGGACGTGGAGGGCTGTATATAGTCCGGCCTTCGCACAGCGCTACCGCCCGAATGGCGAAATCGGTAGACGCAGGAGACTTAAAATCTCTCGCTCGCAAGGGCGTGCCGGTTCGAGTCCGGCTTCGGGCACCATTGACATGATTTCAGATGTTCCCATATGACTCTGAAACCCAATTAAACCGGCCTCTGTAGCCGGTTTTTTTGTGCCCGTATGTTCCCGCATGCGTCTGTACATATACCTATTTTAGGTATACGTTTGGGTATACGTCGGTTCGATTGAGGATCGTATACCCATGGCACGCACCGTAACTCCGCTCTCTGACGCCAAGTGCGAGGCCGCCAAGCCGCGCGAGAAGGATTACACCTTGTTCGATGGCCAGGGCCTGTTCCTGCTAGTCAAGGCCAACGGCAGCAAGGTCTGGCGCTTCAAGTTCACCAGGCCCAGCGGGAAGGGCGGGCTGGCCACTTTCGGCAGCTATCCAGCCCTGAGCCTGAAGGCTGCCCGGGTGCGTCGTGCTGAGGCGCTGGAGCTGTTGGCCAATGGCGTAGACCCCATCGAGAACGCCAGGCAGGTGAGGGCTGCTGCAGTCGCTGCAACCACCAACACCTTCAAGGCGGTGGGCCTGGAGTGGCACGCAGCAGGTGCCCGCAAGTGGTCGAAGGATCACGCCGCCAAGGTGCTGACCCGCCTGGAGCAACACCTGTTCCCGGTGCTGGGTGATCGCTCGGTCGCCGATCTGAAGGTTCGCGACCTGATCCAGCCCCTGAAGACCGCTGAGAAGAATGACCACCTCGAGCTAGCCGGCCGGCTGCGTCAGTACATCGACGGCATCATGCGCTACGCGGTCCAGCATGGGCATATCGATAGCAACCCAGCCCGTGACCTGCAGGGTGTCACTGCCACGCGCAAGGCTGCTCACAGGCCCGCATTGCCCCTGGAACGCTTGCCCGAGCTGCTGCAGCGTATCGACGACTACAAGGGGCGCCCGCTGACCCGGCTCGCCGTAGGGCTAACGCTGCTGGTCTTCATCCGCTCCAGTGAGCTGCGCTTTGCTCGTCGCCAAGAGGTTGACTCACGCAACAGCCTGTGGACGATCCCGGCCGAGCGTGAGGCTATCGACGGCGTGAAGCACTCTAGCCGCGGCGCCAAGATGCGTACCCCGCACCTCGTACCCCTGAGCCGCCAGGCCCTGGATCTGCTTGCCCAGGTTGACCAACTGTCCGGCCGCTATGAGCTGTTGTTCCCAGGTGATCACTACCACCACAAGCCCATGAGCGAGAACACCGTAAACGCCGCACTGCGCCGCATGTGCTACGACACCAAGACCGAGGTCTGTGGCCATGGATTCCGCGCTATGGCGTGCTCGGCGTTGGTTGAGTCGGGTTTGTGGAGTAGAGAGGCTGTCGAGCGGCAGATGAGCCACCAAGAGCGCAACAGCGTGCGTGCCGCCTACATTCACAAGGCGGAACACCTGGAAGAGCGCCGGCTAATGGTGCAGTGGTGGGCCGATTACCTCGATGCCAACAGGGAGCAGCACGTTACGCCGTATGACTTCGCTCATCCTGAGGAGAAGGGCGTGAATGTGGTAGGGATGAAGCGAGCATGAAGATGGAAAAGGATCCGGAAGATAACCAGACAAAATTGGGATTTGATCCTCTGGAGTGGCTGACCAGCAGTGAAACTCCATCCTGCAATCCTGGCGAGTTGCTTAGGTCATGCGGTTTGCAGGCGGGAAAGGTCATCGAGGCCAGTCAAGGGGACAGCGAGATCCAGAATCAAGCGCTAGACCTCCTGAATATGGTTGCAGGGACACTTCAGATCGGTTGGAAGAATTCTGACGGCACCTTTGATGAAGAGGCTATTAGACAGTCCCTTGTAGCAATGTATTTGGTGGGATTGGATTCAGCGCGGTTGGCCATAACCACGAGGCATGATGCAGCCTCTATCGACCAGGCGATCAATGAGCTCAAGCAGCAAGTGCGCAGTTCTTCCGCCAAGAAAGCCGCCGATGCTCGACATAGTAAGCCAGGCGGAAGCAGGGATCTGAAGGCGCAGATCCAAGAAATTTGGGCAACTGGAAAGTACCAGTCGAGAGACATTTGCGCCGAGCAAGAGTGGGCTGGCCTAGGATTTGGTTCTCCCAAAGCAGCTAGAAATGCCCTGATCAATACGCCTCCTCCTACTTGCGCGCAGCAGGTACCCACTGCGCGCAGCGGGAATTCAAGGCAGGGAAATTGAGGCATACCGTAAGTATCGTCGAACATCTGAGGACACGGCGATGCACACAACTACTCCCATGCAAGACCCCCAGCGTCAGACAGCCGGCCTGGCGCAACTGCTGACCTTCGGCGAGGTATGCAGCCTGCTGCGCAAGTCGCGCTCCGGGCTGTACAAGCTGATGGCATCCGACCCCAACTTCCCCAAACCGGTCAAAGACGGCAGCGCTCGCTCTGCCCGTACCTTCTTCGTCGCGACAGAGATTGCCGCGTACCAAGACGCAAAGCTGGCAGAGAGGGACGCGGCATGATCGCGCTTGCGCTTCCCGCGACTCAGGGCTATCGTTTGTCCGTCACGGTAAATCCCGTGGCCGGGTTTGGCGACCCGAACTACAAGTTGGCGCACATGCGCCCCAAGACCATTGCTGGCGCATTTTTTGTGTCTGCAATGCCGCTCTATGGTGGCCGTGCGTGGGAGACCCTCGGGTCTGCCGGGTGCCAACTTGCCCGGTTCGCCAACCTGCGCACGGCTGCCACCCATAATCGTTTGGCGACGGTTCGTGGCAGCTCCACAAGTCAAGTTGGAGCCCCACCCATGAAACACACCCTCAATCCGTCTGCGTCTCATGCCGCTGCCTGGAAGGCTCGTGCCTTCGCTGCTTTGCGCGGCAATTCCTCCCTGTCTGTCCGCCTGGCTCGCTACAACGAAGCCATGCAGCGCGCTCGTGCCCTCGAAGCTCAGGAGGTGCGCCATGCGCAATAAGCAATCACCCCGTCACGTTCGTCCTACCTACAGCCCATTTCACAGTTTTCACTTGATCGATCTGACTGGTGGAAAACCGATGATCTCCAGTCGAGACGACCTCAGTTTCACAGGGCGCGATGACTGTGGTCGCATGAGCAACTGGCCGGCCGGCAACCCAGGCTCTGCTGGTGATTGGGCAAAAGGCGTCGCGTTCATGGATGTTGAAATTGCCCAACTCGCTTCCTGTGATGAAGCGGAGGCGTTCGAAGCGATCAAGGCAGCAATCATAGACATGGGCGGCCATGTCACTTGCCTGGAGCTTGGTTTCGCTGATGCGGTCGCCCGCGCTGCTATGTTGGGGCTGCGTGCCATGCGTAACGGCGCGACTCGCTTCGAACCCGTCGAGTCGGAGGGCTGAGCCATGAAGAACTTCGCCAAGCATCACGGCTTCACGCTGTTCCACTACGTTCAGGAAGACGGCAGCCCTCGGTATCCCTATGGAGTATGCGGCCCTTTCGCCACTGCCGAAGAGGCGCAGCGAGCTATGACTCGGGTGATCGCTGCTTTCCCAACCTCCCATTTTCACACCGAGAAAGGTGGCTGGATGGGCGACTGTGGCAAAGCGCTTTCTCTGGATAACGCCAAAGCGCGTCACCGCCTCGCACAACTGAGGGCCTAAACCATGACTACGAAAAACGGCGCCAATGTGCCGGTGGCCAAACTCGGCCCTAAGAAAGTGCTTACTCCAAACCAGATCTTCAGCCGAAGCCTGAAGCAGATCGGCGCCGCGAAGACGCTCGATGACCTGGTTCTTGCCGCCTACGTCGGCGCCGGCTGCGCGGATGCACTGCTGCTGAGTGGCCTGATCGATATCGAGGAATACCACGAGCAGAACAAGGAAATCGTTCACGTCACGACGACCCTGCGCGAGCAACTGGAGGCTGAAGATGGCCAATCCAATTGATCAGCTACTGCCTCGACTCGACAAGGTGCGGCCTGCCGGTGCCAACAAGTGGAAGGCTTGCTGCCCGGCCCATGTGGACAAAGACCCGAGTCTGAGTATCCGCGAGGCTGAGGACGGCAAGGTGCTGCTGCACTGCTGGGCTGGCTGCAGCTCTGCGGATATCACCGCCGCCATTGGCCTTGAGCTGCGTGATCTGTTCCCTGGTGAAAAAGCCACTCGCCGAGGGCCAAGCAAGGCAGCGGTTGAGCATGAGCGCACCGTTTACCAGATCGGCCTGTCGATGCAGCAGAGCGGCAGCCGGCTTAGCGCAGACGATCAAGCTCGCTTCGAGCTGGCCAAGCAGCGCCTGGGGGTGACTGCATGAGCGGCGGTGATCGGTTTGCCAAAGAGTGGGAGGGCGTTGTAACCCTCCCGGTACCGGAACCCATGAAGCGCCTCTGGCGAGCTGAGCTGACACCAGCATCGACCATCAAGCCGGTTGCCATTCGCTGGCTCTGGCCTGGTTGGGTCGCACGAGGAAAGCTGACCGTTCTGGCCGGTGCTGGTGGTAGCGGCAAGACTACATTGGCGATTGGCTTGATCGGCACGGTGACGAACTGCGGCCGTTGGCCTGATGGTGAGGTTTGCTCAGAGCCAGGAAATGCCTTGATCTGGTCGTCCGAGGATGATCCGGCTGACACCCTGGTGCCGCGACTTATGGCAGCGGGTGCCGACCTGGCCCGCGTCCACATCATCGAAGGGCGTGTGAACTCTGCCGGTGAGCGTGAGCCCTTCGACCCGGCCGCAGACTTCGACCTGTTGCGTGATGCCGTGGAGCAGATCGGCGGCGCTTCTCTGCTGCTGCTCGACCCGGTTGTGAACGTGGTCAAGGGCGACATGCACCGCGCCAATGAGGTTCGCCGCTCCCTGCAATCGGTGGTCGACTTCGCCGAAGCGCATCAGTGCGCCGTGCTGGGCATCAGTCACTTCAGCAAGGGCAGCGGCGCTTCGTCACCGGCTGATCGCGTGATTGGTAGCCAGGCGTTTGGCGCCCTGGCTCGCGCAGTGCTGGTCGCTGCCAAGCAGGAGGATTCTGACGTTCGCGTCCTGGCCCGGGCGAAATCCAACATCGCCGACGACCAGGGCGGCGTGGGGTATGTGATCGAGCCTTGCACCGTCGGCGACGGCATCGAGACGACCCGCGTGCTTTGGGGCGACAGGATCGAAGGTAGTGCGCGGGAGATCCTGGCCGAAGTCGAGAGTGCCGGCGATGAGCAGCGTAGTGAGCATGAAGATGCCGAGCATTTCTTACTCGACCTTCTCGCCGGTGGGCCTGTGCCGGTGAAACAGGTTAAAGCCGATGCAAATGGTGCTGGGTATGCCTGGCGCACCATCGAACGAGCCAAGAAGTCCCTGGGGGTTGATGCCGTCAAGATCGGCATGAAAGAGGGCTGGGTATGGCAACTCGGGGTCGAAGACCGCCAAGAATCATCGAAGACCGCCACAGTTTTGAATGGCGGTCTTCGGGGTGAAGTGGCGGTCTTCGACGAATCCGACTCGGAGGTAGTGTGATGGCTGCCATCGATTACCTCACCGAACACGGATTTTCTGCCCGCGTATCCGGGAAGCGCCTGGTCGTTTCCCCGGCCAGCAAGCTGACCGAAGACGACCGCCAATACATCAAGTTGCACCGCCTGGAGCTGCTCGCAGAGCTGGCCGCCAATGACGGCCAGATGCGCTCGAGTAATTGGCGCGTGCTCCTGGAGGGGAAGGTCATCTGCGTGATGATCGGTGAACCCATGAGCCGCCAAGAAGCCTTGGAGGCCGCCCAATGGCGCTGGCCTGATTCCGACGTACGGTAGTGACAAATACTGTATGGATATACATATTAGGTCTAATTAAGGCTAATTTGGCCAAATCTGGCAGAAACGCCATCTTCACGAGTGGAGATATCGACGATGAACAAACCGCAACGCGGGCGCCAATGCAGGCCAACCCGTCGCGAACTGGAAGCAGCCTGGGTACGCCTACGTGCCGCTGCTGATCAAGGCGATATCCAGGCCACGGCCTTGCTGGTGGCGCTCGCCGAAAACAAACCGCTATTTCCCGCACCTGCAGGAGCCTACGCATGAGCTTTGAGATTGTTCGAAACGACAACGGTACCGAGGTCGCATTCGAGGGCGGCCACCGCTTTGGTTTGCCAGCCATTTCTGATGATGACTTTGCGTCCTACCCGATTCAGATCCTCAATAACTCCATTTCTCTCGCTGCAGAGAATTTCGACAAGCTGAAAAGCATCAGCCAAGACGGGACTCTTTCCGCGCTGGGTATCGATCAAAAATCAGAGCCCGTGAAGACCGATATGGTTAGCCGCATTGCTGCGGCAGCGGGTCAGGTGCGGATGTTCGAGGGCACCATCGCGAACATGGAGGCGAGGCTTTACGCCTTCCCAACCATCGATCCGGGCAACGCAGTTGCTGCAATTGAAGACCGCGAGATTCGTGATTGGTGGCGCTCCATGAAGATCGATAAGCAAACCAAGTTGCTGGATGAGGTAAAGACCGATCCTGGCAAGCATGAGCGCCTGATGATCGCTCTAATGCGCGCGCCTGCGCCGCTGGCATTGCTGGACTGGCAAACCAAGGTCGTCGCTGAAACCTGGAAAGGGGCAAAGCGCGCTGCAGATCCTGTCACCGCCCACACCATCGACAACGACCGGCGTTTGGTCGAAACGTCGCGTCGTGGCCTGGCTCATGTTGCCGGCATCGCTGGGCGCGTCTCTGGCTGGAAAGCCGAAGCGATACTTCGAACGCTGATCAGGTCGCCATATGAGCCCGTCGCCCATGGCTTCGACATTTTCGGCTTTGACTCCAAGCAGGTGGCGCTGATGCGTAAGCGCATGGAAACCGAGCCCAAGCGATAGGTGATCTGCCATGAGCTTCGAAGACGAAATGGAAGCGGCCATTCGCAAGATCAAGGAAACCCATAACAAGATCGTGCGGACGGCCACTATCGATCTGTTCTCGGGCGTGATCCGCGACACGCCCGTCGACACCGGCCGCGCTCGTGGAAACTGGATTACCCAAGTCGGCTTGCCGGCTCAGGAAGAGATAGAACGGGATGATCCAGACGGTTCATTGGCAATCGCTGAGGTTATATCCGAGACGCCAGAACTAGCAGGCCGTGAGGTCTTCTTGTCCAACTCGCTGCCCTACATCGAAGGCCTGGAAAACGGGCGTTCAATGCAATCTCCCGCCGGCATGGTGCGGCGTAACTTCGCCAGGGTGCGCCGCATAGTCGACCTGGCCGTCTCCAGGAATAGGCTTTGATATGAGCGAATACGCGCGATTAGTGGTCAGCGTCGACAGCCGCCAGGTGCGGGCGACGGATAGTGACCTTGACCGGCTCGGGCGCACTGTTGGGCGCACCGAATCGGCAACAAACCAGCTTACTGGCGCGTTCCGGCGCCTGGCCGGTCCCCTGGCCGCTGTGATCAGTGCCAGGGAGATTGCCCAGGCGTCTGAGAACTACACGACGCTGACCAACCGGCTCCGGCTGGTGACCACCAACACCGAATCGCTGATAGCGGCGCAGGCTGCTGTTTTCGACATTGCGCAGGACTCCCGCCAGCCCCTGGCCGCCACCGCCGAGCTTTACCAGCGCATCGCGGCAAACTCGCAGGAGCTGGGGCTGTCGGCGAACGAGATCGTGTCCGTCGTGGATACGGTCAACAAGACTCTCGCCATCAGTGGCAGCAGCGCGGCAGCGGCGTCCGGTGCCTTGGTTCAGTTGGGCCAGGCCTTCGCGTCCGGTCAGCTGCGCGGCGAGGAACTGAACGCCGTTCTGGAGGCCGCGCCGCCTCTCGCCAAGGCCATCGCAGACGGCCTGGGTGTGACCGTTGGCGAACTGCGCAAGCTGGGGGCTGATGGGCTCCTGACTGCTGACGCAATCGCGCAAGCGATCATCAAGCAGGGCGACGCCGTAGACCAACTGTTTGGCCGCTCGGTCAAAACCGCCTCACAGTCGCTGACCCAACTAGGGAACAGCCTCACCCAGGCCATAGGCGAAATCGACAAGGCCACCGGCTCTAGCCTGGCCTTTTCGAACACCATCAGTTCCATATCCAATCTGATCGACTCCGGTGCGCTGACGTTGCCCATCATCCAATCCGCTGCGATTTGGGGGCGCGAGCTGGATAACATCTCAGGCGACTTTTCGGCCACCTTCAACATCATCAGCGACCTGTTGGGCGACTTCGAAGACGACAGCAAGTCGGCCGCGTCTGCCTATGTCTTCGAGTTCAAGAACATTCCGGCTGATCTGCGCGCAGCCGTGCGCGTGGCCACCGTAGAAATCGCCAGCCTGATCGACAACAACGTGAATCAGGTACAGGCCCTGGGTGCCGCTATCGCGGCGATTCCCAATGGTCTGGACGCAGTGAAAAGCGCATACAGCGGCGTGCGACAAGAGGTCGAAATTCTGGCGCAGACCCGCCAGGAATCCATCGACGCCATCTTTCAGGAGCGAGACGCTTCGATTCAGGCCGGCGAGGCTGCAAAGAAGCGTTTCGAGGACGAACGCAAGGCCAGGCAGGAGCAGCGCGCTCGAACAGAGAAAGAAATCGAGGAGCTACGCAAGCGCCTGCTAGGCCGCAACATCGAGCTAGGCGGCGGTACCGGTACCAGCAAAGCCGCGAAGGAAGCCGCACAAGCAGCCGAACGCCTCCAGCAACTGTACGACACCACCGAGAAGGGCCTTGCACGTCAGATCGCGCTGTTTGGCGAAACGACCGGCGCCGCTCAGCTTCGCTACGACCTGGAAAACGGCGAACTTGCAGCCCTGGCCGGCCCGCGAAAGGAAAATCTGATCAGCCTGCAGGAAGAGCTAGACCGGCTCCAGCAGATCGAGAAGGTTAAGCAGGAGTCGCAAGGTACTGAGCAATACACAGCAGCGCTACGCGATCAGGTGAGCGCCCGACGCAATGCGATAGACATCGAAATTGAGTCCATCGGCGTAGGTGGACGCCGCGCGCAAACACTGCGCGACCTGAACCAACTGGAGTTTGAGTACGCCCGCCGGCTTGAAGAATTGGCCCGGGCGCAGGGCACGTCATCGGCGCTGAGTGCTGAGGCCTACCAAACGCGCGTCGATGCTCTGCGCGCTGCGATGCTGCAGGAAATCGCCATTGTCGAAGAGGGCGAGAAGAAGAAAGCCGTAGCGCGTGGCGACGCAGTTAGCGGCATCAGGCAGGCGACAGAGGATTACATCGACAGCGCCAATGACCTGTCCGCCGGCTTTGCTGATGCTGCAGGCAACGCGTTCCAGGGGCTGGAAGATCAGATTGTTCAGTTCGTCACCACTGGCAAGGCCAGCTTTGCCGAGTTTGCTAACTCGGTCATTGCTGACCTGATCAGGATCGAAGCGCGCAAGGCTGTAGCGTTTGCCATCGGCGGCGGTGATGGCAAAGGCGGACTTTCCAGTCTGCTGGGTATGGGTCTGAACGCTGCAGCGTCCTACTTCGGCGGCCCTGCCGGATCCGCTGCGGCCGGCGCTTCAATATCTGGCTACACGGGAAGCGCCTATTCGAGTTGGCTCAGCTCATTACCCAAGTTCGACAAGGGCGGATTCTTGCCGGCCAATAGCTGGGGCATTGTCGGCGAGCGCGGCCCTGAACTGGTACGCGGGCCGGCAAACATCACGGGCAGAGAGGATACGGCGAAAATGATGGGCGCCCCGTCCGTGAACATCCAGCAGATGAATTTCCCTGGCATCACCAATGCTAAGGAGGCCCGCCAAGCCACTGCAACAGCAGCCAGGCAGATCGCCCAGGCTGTTCAATCGTCGGCGAGGTACGTGTGATGGGCCAGGTTCTGACGATGCCAGGAAACGTCGAAAGGTCATGGCGAGCTATCCGGCCTGGGTTCGTGGATATGCTGCGGGCTCAGGGTGTCGCAGAGCGCCACCATGGGCCGATCCTCGAAGAGCTGGGCGCTTACTACTTGGGGATTGATCAGCAGGTTCAGAGCAATTTTCAACTGCCTGAAGGCCTGCTAGATGACCGTCAATTGCAGGTAGTGAGGGATGAATACCTGAAGCACCTATTCGACGCGAGGGGGCAGCTTTACACGCCCCTCATGAAGTCTTTCGCCGTGATCCTGGGGCTGCTGGCAGAGAAGCACCAGGGCCAATTCAAGCCGGGAGCCTAGCGCTGATGAGCGAGAAGAAAGACCTTCGCGGGTACACGGGAACCCGTAAGAAACCGCCGCGCGATGCTGCTGAAAAGCTGCTCGAGCTGGCCGCAGCCGGGTACAACAAGAAGGGCCTGGCCTATCGGCTGGGCACCACGGTTGAAACCCTGAACAAATGGCTAGAACTCTATCCTGAGCTGAAACAGGCCATAGACGAGGGGAGGGAGCGTGAGCATAACGCGCTGTTCACCGCTCTGTTCGACAGTGCCACCAAGGGCGGAAATGTCGCTGCGGCGATATTCCTGCTGAAGGCCCGCCACGGCTATCGCGAGGGTGACCAGGCGGAAATCGCCAACCGCGTCAGCGTGGTATTCGAGATGCCCGGTGCGATGAAACTGGAAGACTTCACGAAAGACGTAACACCTCGCGGTGGGGAGCGTGGGCATGATTGAGTTCAATGGCTTCCAAGAGCGCTTGATGCTGCTGCCCGAGGAGCTGGACGTCTTCTGTGGCGGCGGCCGGGGAGGTGGCAAGTCCTATGGGCTGGCGCTGCTGTGTTTACGGCATGTCGAGCAGTACGGTGAAAAGGCGCGGATCCTCTACTTGCGGCGCACCTACAAGGGCCTGTCCGATTTCGAGCTGGTCTGTCGTGAGCTGTTCGGAACGGTCTACAGCACTGCGGCACGCTATAACGCCGCCGAGCACGTCTGGCGCTTCCCGAATGGCGGTTACTTGGAGCTTGGCCAGCTCGAAAGCCACGCCGACTACACCAAGTACCAGGGCCGATCTTTCACGCTGCTGCTGGTGGACGAGGCCGGCCAGTACCCGACCCCTGACTTGCTTGATCTGATGCGCTCGAACCTGCGCGGCCCGAAGGACATGCCGATTCGCATGATCATCGCGGCCAACCCTGGCGGCCCTGGACATTACTGGCTGGCCAAGCGCTACGTCTTCACCACAGCGCCTTGGAAACCGTTCCTCGAGCCCAAGAGCAAGCGCCAATGGGTCTATGCGCCATCGACCTTCGACAGCAACCGCTTTATCGATACCGAGCAGTACAAGGATCAGCTGGAGTCAGCATGCCCGGATGACCCGGAGCTGCTGCGGGCATGGTCAACCGGTGATTGGGCGGTGAACCGCGGCGCCTACTTCGCGAGTGTCCTGGACGAAAGCCGGAACGCGGTAGACCCGTGGGATCACATTCCGCATGGGTGGACGACTTACCTCACACACGACTTCGGCAGCAGCGCGCCCAGCGCTACCTATGTGGTTGCCAAGTCGCCAGGTGGTGTTGGGCCTGATGGCAAGTTCTACCCTCGCGACAGCCTGGTGCTGGTCGACGAGCTGGCTACTTGCAAGCGAGACAACCCGAATGCTGGTTTGAACTGGACGGTGCCAATCCTGGCCGAGGAAATCATCTCGATGTGCAAGCGCTGGCAGATCAAGCCCACCGGCGTTGCCGATGATGCGATCTTTGCGAAAGGAGGCCATGCGGCCGGCTCGATTGCGGACGAGTTCTCGCGCTGCGGGGTGCGCTTCGACCCTGCCAAGAAGGCCGACCGTATCACCGGCTGGAACATCATGCGCCGGCTACTCGCCGATGCTGGCCAGGTTGATAAGCCAGGTCTCTACATCAGCCGATCCTGCAGCTACCTCTGGGAGACGCTGCCAACCCTTGCCCGCGATCAGAAGCGCATCGAAGACGTGGATAGCTCAGGCCCTGACCATGGCGCAGATGCGGTGCGGTATGGATGTTTGAGGTATGTCAGGACGGCTAGCAGTGTACCGTTGTGGCAAGCCTTGGGAGGATAGTGCAAACGATTGCACCTGAAACGAAAAGCCCAGCGCTTGGCCGGGCTTGTTACTAATTTGTCAGAAATGGTTCTGATTGCAATGGCTCAGTAGCTAACTGCGCTGACTCTGTATTCCGATCAATGGCGAGTACCTGAGTCTTGACTATCCCGCCGGCTTCCATGGTCGCAAAGTGGAAAAACCTTATGGGTGTACTGTCCCGAAACGCATCAAATACTTCGGGCAGTGACTCTGGGGTAAACGACATGAGATCAATACGGCCAGTGAATGTTGCTTCTTCTTCCGGAAGCCTAAGGGTCAGTGTCAGATACTCAGGCGTGCGCTTGATTGATTCAATGATCAGATCGTCTCGCCGCTCAATCCGTTGCCTTGATGGGGATTCTCTGGAGGTGATCTCGTGCATCTGATCTTGCGAAAAGCGCTTACCTTGAATGCTCGCAGAGTCTGCGTCAGGTGCGCCGGCAAAAATAGCTTTGTAACCCTCCTGGGTATGCTCATGTACGCGACGAGCTTCGGTCGGCGTTTCTGGCGATGTCAGTGCTTCCGTGAACCTCTCAAATAGACGCTCGTAGTGGGATTCTGTTTGCGCCTGGGATTCAAACCTTTGCTGCTCTCGTACAGTATCCTGCCATTCTGAGAACACGAAATAGCCAGCTACCGAGCCAATGGTAAGAGCTAAGCAAAGAGCGACTTGTCGTGGCGTCATCTTGTGAAACGGGATCTTGTCCAGCAGACGATTAGCAATGCCATCAAGATTCCCATCACCCTCCGTGCTTCCTTGAGCGATTTTAAAGACAATCTCTAGGGATGCCTTCTCTTCATTTGTGAGCCGCAGAAGCGAAGATGTCCCGTACCTTATCTCTGCGTACGATCTTAGCACCTCCTCCTGATAGGAGATGAAGCCCTGCATGAGCTTCGATGTCATTGTGCTGTGGTAGCGATCGCCGTTGATCTTTACATCGAAATTTGGCCATCCATCGAAAGAGATTCTGACCGAATCTTGACCATGCTCGATCAAGTCGAGTGCTCTAAGGAAGGATTCGCAATCCGTTACTGATAGCAGCTGCATCTGCTTGAAATTCCCTTGAGGTTCATCTGGATGTATTCATTGAAGCTTTCTGCGCTACCTGCATCTCAGGCGCAGTCTGTGGCATTTTCCTGAAAAGAAGCATGGCACAGCGCCATCTCTTCCTCCACTACCGGGCGCAACCGGTTCCTTGTCATGCCACAGCCCGCTGTCGCGAGCTTAGGCTTCGTGCTCCCCTAATTTGTGCTGCTTGCGCTCTTCGTATGCTCGCTAATGAGCGCGCCCCAGGAACGGAATAGAAAAGCTGAGAGGAGGATAAATTTGCGCATTATGCCGCCTTGCACGTCGGGGGCGGGAAGGGCTGTCCGTCACTGCCCCATGATCTGACGATACCGGCTGGTGTACTCCTCATAGGACAGGCCTGTCTCGCTCTTGAGTTGCTGAAGTTGTTGCTGTTGCCATTGGTCTTTTGACAGGGCGCCCGATAGCGAGGCGGGTGCTTGAGTGTTAACGGGTTTGGCCTGCGCGGCTTCGTTGAGGTTTCCGATGCACTGGTAGGTGTGGACGACCTGGCCAGCCACGCAAGTCCCGAATCCGTCACGCTGATGGCAGTTCTGTGTCATGCCGCCGAATGCCTCGGCGTCGTTGTAGCCCCAAACTCGGCACTTCGACTTCGCGATTGATTGGGCCTGAGCGGGATTAACCACCGGGGATTCGAACTGGCGGAAGTCATAGGCCATGTCGACCGTGCCGTCGGCGCGGCTACCGCCCATCGCATAGAAGTCTTTCTTGGTTGCACAGCCGGTAATCGTAATGGCAGCGATCAGTGCCAGCAGGGCCTTGGTTGCGAGTGACGCGATGTTCTGATGGGAGTTATGCATTCCGACCTCCATGCCTGAAAAGGTTGCATAGTGCCACCATGATGGTCGCTCTGACTATACGACCAGGGGATAAGTCGGAGAGGTATTGAGGCGCGCTTTCACGATGACCACGAACGCTAAAAAAAGGGTGGTCAGAAAGTGATCGATTTTGCAGGGCGAGCAGGGGGTACTTTCGGTTTTAGGTATACGCTTAGGTATATGGCTTGGGTTTTGTAAGTGGCAATCCAAGTAAATACGGCGCTTTCGGCTAACAGTTCGAGTCCGGCTTCGGCACCATTCATCTGTTTATAGCTGTCTCGTATAAGTCTATGAAACCCATCTAAACCGGCACTCTTGGCCGGTTTTTTTGTTTGTGGTTGTCCACTGTCGTCTCTAGGTTCAGCGCATTTGAACCTTTGCCACAGCCAATCACCTTCGCTGCAGAACACTTTTTGCCGCAGATGCGAATCAGGACCAGGTCCTGTTCTCAGATCACTGCATAGCTCTAAAGTCGTGGCTCATGACCTTGGTCTGGAGCTGTGTGCCCTGCAGCTCCAGGAAGGCGCCATGCAGGTGATCAGCGTTGTAGGTGGGCTAGTAGTTTTTCATCTGGTGGTAACTAGTCTGAGCGGGTTTGGCATGTAGCAAAAAATCGTATGAGATAATCTTGGGCCACTAATCAACTATGAAGCAGTGAATTGAACGATGGGTTTTGAGCAACTAGCTGAGCTACGCGACCGACTGCGTGCCGAAAGTGAATCGGTAAAGACCGATAGCAAAAAAACGCGTGTACAGAAGCCAACTCCCCAGAGCGCGTCTCGTGAGCATGATCCTTCGGTGGAGGCAATCTGGCGATTGCAGAAGCACTTTCCCGGGGCTTTCCCCGTTAGTCCTGCTCCCAAGGTTCCCTTGAAAGAGGGAATCCTCAAGGATGCTGAACAGCATCTGGAGTTGCTCGGAATATCCAGTGACCAGCTCAAAGCAGGTATCGCAACCTGGTGTCGAGGAAGTCGATACTGGGCATGCATGACGGAGAATGCTCCGCGCTTTGACTTGAGTGGCCAGGCAGTTGGTATGGTGAGCGCTTCTCAGGCTCTACATGCGAAGCAACAAGCCAGACGGCAGCGCGGACAGGCACAACGTAGAAAAGCAAAACCCCAAAAGCACATACAAGACGAGATAGCTGATATCGCTGAGAAATAACGTTGCCGTGCCTCGCTACCAAGTGAAGTCTGGAGCCATCTTGGCTGGAGAGGTTTTCGAGGGTGTGTCAACGTTGTTGTCAGGCTGCGCGGGGGGCCGTACCAGCCGCGCGCACCTATGGCGCTGTAGCAATGCTCGTCAAGGGCGTTGTTCGGCCCGGAGCGCTAGTAGTAATCCTCACCCTGCCAACGCACATCGCCACCGACCTTCAGTTGCGGAACGGACTGCAAGCGATAAGTGGTCAACAGCTTGAGAGTGTCGCGCGGTGCTTCGTTGAGCAGGCTCTTGTCGTCCGAATCAAGAGCTCGAGACACTGAGCCATGACCTGCCAGAAGTCATTTTTGATCGTAGCGGACATGCTATTCCCATGCCTTAGCAAAGCCACATGTACGAGAACGCCCCCGCCATGGTCAGGGCTGAATAATACTTTGAGGTGGTGATATCTCGGGGAGGTAATTGCTATAGAAGTTGCAGTGTTATCTCGATGGGGACGTCGTTATTATCCGAGGCTGCAGTTTATTCGGTAGGCATCAAAAGATCACAATATCGCCCTTTAAAATACAGTAAAGGACGTGCAGCCACATTTTCTTGAACGTGCAACGCTTTCACTTCACCAATCACGATCAGATGATCGCCGGCAACATGCTCGGCGTGAATCTCGCAATCTAGCCAGTGCAGACTATCGCCAATGATTGGATTGCCCAGTGGTGATGCGTGCCACTCTACGTCGTTCCACTTGTCAGCGCCTTGTCGAGCGAAGGTATTGGATATTTCGGCCTGTTCGCCTGACAGGATGTTGACTGCAAATCGACCTGCCCGGCGAATTTTGGGGTAGCTGTATGAGTTGGCCATTACACTGAATGAGACCAGTGGCGGGTTCATCGAGACGCTGTAGAACGACTGGCAAGTGAAACCGAGCGGCTCATTGTCGATAATCGATGTAATGACCGTGATACCGGATGCGTAGTGTCCGAGCGCTTCGCGAAAGCGCAATGGTTCGATTGCATTGCAAGGGAGTGACATGGTAAAGCCTGAATATTAGGTGCTACTCGAACGTGCTGGGGAGAACCTGAAGTAACTTGCTATTATCAAGTGTTGCTACTTTGAAAGTATGGCCTGTCGATCAGTTGCGACAGGCCATATTTCATCCAGTGTTCCGGTGTTGGCTCAGCTGTTAGGCGGAGAGCTCTCGGCGGACGATCTCTGCGCCGGCACTCAATGCATTCAGCTTGCCTCTGGCAACTCGACGAGGCAGTGGTGCCATGCCGCAGTTGGTGCAAGGACAAAGTTTGTCGGCGTCTACGAACTGAAGCGCTTTGCGTAGAGTGTTGGCCACTTCTTCAGGTGTCTCGATGGTGTTGGTTGCCACGTCAATGGCACCGACCATCACTTTCTTTCCGCGAATGAGTTCGAGCAACTCCATCGGCACGCGTGAGTTCTGGCACTCCAGCGAGATGATGTCGATGTTCGACTTCTGCAGTTTGGGGAAGATTTCTTCATACTGGCGCCACTCTGAGCCGAGCGTCTTCTTCCAGTCAGTATTGGCCTTGATGCCGTAGCCATAGCAAATATGCACGGCCGTCTCGCACTTCAGTCCTTCGATAGCTCGTTCTAACGTAGCAATACCCCAGTCATTGACCTCGTCGAAGAACACATTGAATGCAGGTTCGTCGAACTGGATGATGTCAACGCCTGCCGCTTCCAGTTCCCTGGCCTCCTGATTGAGAATCTTGGCGAATTCCCACGCCAGCTTTTCACGGCTTTTGTAATGCCCGTCGTAAAGCGTGTCGATCATGGTCATGGGGCCAGGCAGAGCCCATTTGATGGGCTGCTTGGTTTGCTGACGCAAAAACTTGGCATCTTCAACAAACACAGGTTTTGAGCGACTGACTGCTCCTACAACCGATGGCACGCTCGCGTCATAGCGGTCGCGGATTCTAACGGTCTCACGCTTCTCGAAATCGACGCCGTCGAGGTGCTCAATAAAAGTAGTGACGAAATGTTGGCGAGACTGTTCACCATCACTGACGATATCGATACCTGCTTGTTGTTGCTCTTGCAGCGACAAACGCAGCGCGTCCTGCTTACCTTCAGTCAGTTCTTCATCTTGCAGTTTCCAGGGAGACCAAAGCGTTTCTGGCTGCGCAAGCCAGGAGGGTTTGGGCAAGCTGCCGGCAGTCGACGTAGGCAATAATTTATTCATTATGGACAACCTTGTATTCTGGTAAATCAGAGGCCGCAGCTAGCGGACCATTGTTCAAGAACGGCTTGGTAAGGCTTGATGAAATGCTCTTCTGTAAATCGGCCCTGCTCAATGGCCAGTCGGCTACGCTCTTCGCGGTCGTAAACCACGCGAGTCAACGAGTGATCTAGGTTCTTCAAGTTCGGCTGATAGCGTTGTCCGGCTGGAGCATTGGCGTTATAGATTTCTGGGCGGTAAATTTTTTGGAACGTTTCCATAGTGCTGATGGTGCTGATCAACTCAAGGGCGGTGTAGTCATTGAGCAAATCACCAAAGAAATAAAATGCTAATGGCGCAGCGCTGCCGGAAGGCATGAAGTAACGAACCTGCAAGCCCATCTTCTTGAAGTAGCTTTCCGTCAAGGATGACTCATTGGGTTGATATTCAAACCCAAGTACAGGGTGCTGATTCTCAGTGCGACGATAGACTTTATTGTCCGACACGCTGAGGCAGATAACAGGCGGCTTGCTGAAGTTCTGCTTGTAAGCTTCAGAATTAACAAAATGCTTGAAAAGCTTTCCGTGCAAGTCACCGAAGCCGTCTGGAATGCCGAATGTTGGTTGGCTTTTGTTGTGCTCCAGCAACAGCACGCTAAAGTCATAATCCCGAACGTAAGAGGAGAAGTTGTTGCCGACAACGCCCTCTATACGCTTGTTGGTTTTTTTATCGAAAATGCTGGTTTTCAATACCTCAATCGCAGGAAAGGTATTGTCATTACCCTCGGAGCTGACATTCATTTCGACGGAGATAATGTCGAGCTCAACGGAATAACGATCACCCTGAGAGTTATCCCATTGCGCCAGGGCATTGAAACGATTGTCAATCATCCTTAGCGCGTTGCGCAGGTTATCTTGACGGTACTGCCCGCGGGCCAGGTTGGCAAAATTTGTAGTGAGGCGGGTACTGTCTGATGGCTGGTAGTTCTCATCAAAGCGAATACTTTTTACGGTAAATGTAAATTCTTGACTCATCTCGAACCGACCTAATATTCAATACAGCCCTGAGTTCGTTTTGACGCTTCAGGGTTCAGATTGGTTTTTCTGTGCTGCTGGAAGCAGGGAGGACTGCATTTTAGGTAGCGCGCTGCTTGAACAGAACTGATCTTATTTCACCCGATCATTAGCTGCCCTCATGATCAAAAGCGTCGCTAAAGCGCTCATGCCATTACGGCGAAAACGTGATTTGCTCTCACTGTGCGAGGTTATGGCTGCTTGCCCTGCCTAAGAACGTCAAGGCGAATAAACGAGTGGCTTTCTCGCTGATAGATGTCGGTATGCGCATACGCCACAACCCGCCCATAGCGCCGGGTGACGCTAGAGCGAGTTTTTCTGACGTTCTGAATGATTGCGGGCGCCTCGTCGCCAACCGGTTCTATTGTTTGCTTTGCTTGGGAAATCGCGCCGTGCGACTGGTTGAACGGCACACCGTGCTGCTCAGTAAAACGGACGTTCTCGTCCTTGCGCAGCAGGTATTCCTTCTGCGAGTTGATGTTGGGGTTGTAGAAAAAGATGATGTAGTCGATGCCGGACACCGTGATCGCTTCCATCACTTCGCCGGAACAAGGGCCATCATCTCCCTACCGCGTGGTGGCCGGGGTGACTCTCTTGCCGTTGTCGGCTGGCTCGATGCTGGTCTCGCCATGTGGGTAGATGCGCGCCACGCAGAAGGCACACAGCGCCAACACTGCCGGGCACAGGGCCAGAATGGCGAAGCTTCTGACCACCGGCAGACCGCTGTTGAGTACATAGGCACCCAGCAAGGGGCCGAGAATCGAACCGACCTTGCCCACCGAGGCGGCCCAGCCAGCGCCATTGGCGCGAATCGCGCTGGGGTAGAAGATCCCGGCGATACTGGTGATCCCGTAGTGGCTGCCTTTGACGAAGATCGCCCCGATCAGACTGAGTGCGATAAACGCGTTGCCCTGCAATCCAGCGACCCCCAATACCAGCAGGAAGGGCAACGACAGCAATGGGTAGACCATCACCGCATAGGGCCCCTTGCGGTCGACGAAGCGCATCAATAGCAGGCCTGCCATGGCGCCGCTTCGCCGAGATCGCCCGGGTTCGTCTGCTGCCTCTGCCCTGGGATATCACCGGCTACGACATCCATCTGCATTGGCACACCCGCTTCCACCACGATTCGGCCAACCGATGGCTGCGGGAAACCCTGATTGAACTGCTCGCTGACTTTCCCTCGTTGCGCACCCTCGAATAGCGAGTCAGGGCAAGCGCCTGGCGAGCCTGCCAGCAGGCCTATCGCTCGGCGCTCACCTGGTACGGGGTCAGCAAGGTTCTTTCGTGGTCGGGAACGCGCATCGGTTTGCGCGTCTCGCTATCCAGGGTGACGACGGTGGTGTGTGCCTGCACACAGCGCTGGTCGTTCTGCCACAGCTCCTGGACGAAGCGGATGGAGCTATTGCCGATGCGTTCGACGGCCGTACGTACCGTGACGGGCGCACCCCAGTGCAGCTCCCGGCTGAAATCGACATTCAGGTTGACCACCATGGTCGGCACCCGGGAGCCGAGTTCTTCGCGAAACAGCGCCGCGCGGCCGTCGGCCAGCCAGACGGGAATCACGGTGTTGTTGATATGGCCGCGCATGTCGGTCTCGCTGAAGCGCGGCTTGATCGAGGCCTCGAAGAAAGGGCTCATGATCCTCTCCTGGGTTGGCCGCCTCAGTCTGGCTGCAGGCAGGCTGTCAGCCGGACTGAGGAGGGCTTAGTCAGCGTTTTTCAGACACGCTCGATGATCAGGGCCACGCCCTGGCCAACCCCGACGCACATGCTGCACAGCGCGTAGCGGCCCTGCTGGCGCTCCAACTGGTTCAGCGCGGTGGTGACCAGCCGCGCTCCGGAAGCGCCCAGTGGATGGCCGATGGCGATGGCGCCGCCGTTGGGGTTGACCCGCGGGTCGTCGTCCTGCAGCCCCAGGCGTCGGCACACGGCGATGGCCTGCGCGGCGAAGGCCTCGTTGAACTCGATCACGTCCATCTGCCCGATATTCAGGCCGCTCAGGCGCATGACCTTTTCCACCGCCGGTACCGGGCCCATGCCCATCAGTCGCGGGGCGACACCGGCGGTGGCCATGGCCACGACACGGGCGCGTGGCTTCAAGCCGTGTTTGTCGACGGCTTCTCCACTGGCCATCAGCAGCGCGCAGGCGCCATCGTTGATGCCCGAGGAGTTGCCGGCGGTCACCGTGCCATCGGCCTTGACCACACCCTTCAGGCCGCTGAGTGCGTCGAGCGTACTGTCCGGGCGCGGGTGCTCGTCCTGGCGGATGATGCGCTCCGGCTTGCGCGGTTGGGTGATGGTCACCGGCATGATTTCCCGCTCGAAGAAACCCGCTTCCTGGGCGCTTTGCCAGCGTTGCTGGCTGCGCAGGGCAAAGGCGTCCTGATCGGCACGCGACACGCCTTCTTCCTCGGCCACGTTCTCGGCGGTCAGGGTCAGGGCGTCGACGCCGTACAGCGCCTTCATCTTCGGGTTGACCAGGCGCCAGCCGATGGTGGTGTCTTCCAGTTGCTGGCCGCGGGCGAAGGCCTGCTCGGCCTTGGCCACCACATAAGGGGAGCGGCTCATGCTTTCGACGCCGCCGGCGATCATCAACTGTGCTTCGCCGCAGCGCAGGGCGCGGGCGGCGCTGCCCACCGCGTCGAGGCCGGAGCCGCACAGGCGGTTATGTGTCGCGCCGGGCACCGAGATTGGCAGGCCAGCGAGCAGCGCGGCCATGCGCGCGACGTTGCGGTTGTCTTCGCCGGCCTGGTTGGCGCAGCCATAGATCACGTCATCGATCAGGCTCCAGTCCAGGTCGGGGTTGCGCGCCATCAGCTCGGCGATGGGCAGGGCGGCTAGGTCATCGGTGCGAACCGAGGCCAGGGCACCATTGAAACGGCCGAACGGCGTGCGAATCGCATCGCAGATATAAGCTTCTGACATTTTCCTCACTCCTTCTCTGCTCGGGTGCCAGCTTCCAGCAGGGCGGCATCGCCACGCTCCTGGCCTTTGCCGGAGGCTTCGACGAAGCCGTCCAGGGCGGCATTCAGTTCGCTCGAACCCATGCTGCGGGCAATGAGCACCGGCCCGCCGCGCCAGCGTGGGAAGCCGTAGCCGTGGACGAGAGCGATATCGACATCCTCCGGGCGCTGGCAAACGCCTTGCGCGAGCAGCAGCAGGGCTTCGTTGATCAGAGCCAGCACGGCGCGCTGCTGGATTTCTTCATCACTGAAGGCTCTGGCTTCGATGCCTTTGTCACGGCGATAGCCGGTGATGATCTCGGCGACTGCGCTGTCCGTCTGTGGCTTGTTGTCCTCGCCATAGCGGTAGTAACCCTTGGCCGTCTTGCGGCCGAGGCGACCGGCTTCGCAGAGCAGATCCGGGATACCGACGTAGCGACGCAGGTGCCGTGTGGCGGCGGTCTGCTGGCGCATCCGCCAGGCGATATCCAGGCCCGACATGTCGGCTACCTTGAACGGGCCCATGGCGAAGCCGTATTGCTCCAGGGCCGTGTCGATCTGCTCGGGGCTGGCGCCTTCTTCGAGCATGAACTCGCACTGGCGGCGATAGGCGGCGTACAGGCGGTTGCCGACGAAGCCCCAGGCGTTGCCGACGACGATGGCCTTTTTCTTCAGGCGCTCGGCGAATTTCAGCGTCGCGCACAGCGCTTGCTCGCCGGTCGCACTGCCGCGCACCACTTCCAGCAGGGCCATACGCTGCGCCGGGCTGAAGAAATGCAGACCGAGTACGCGCTCGGGGTGAGGAATGCCTTCGGCGATTGCGTCGATGTCGAGGTAGGAGGTGTTGGTCGCCAGCAGGGCGTGGCTGCTCACCTGTGCGGCGAGTTGCTGGAACAGCGCCTGCTTGGCCGCCATGTCTTCAATGATCGCTTCGATCACCAGGTCGGCCTTGGCGACGGTCTGGATGTCCTGGCTGGCCGTGAGGCGGGCGAGGATGGCATCGCGCTTGTCGGCGCTCAGACGCTGGCGCTCGACGTCGCGCGCCAGCTCGTCTTCGATGCGCTTGACGCCTGCGGCGAGTGCTTGCGCATTCAGTTCGAGCAGATCCACCGTGCAGCCGGCCTGCAGTGCGCACAAGGCGATACCGCTGCCCATGGTGCCGGCACCGATGACCGCGACCCGTTCCAGCACCCGTGCTTCTGTCGGTTGCGCCGGGACATAGGGTTCGGCGCGTTCGGCGAAGAACAGGTAGCGCAGGGCCTGGGCCGCTTGGCTGCCGCGCAGGGCGAGAAAGGCCGCGCGCTCTTTGCCGATGGCCTGGGCAAAGCTCATTTCGTCTGCAGCTAGAACCACCTCGGCGGCAACCGCTGCAGCCGGCAGACCGCGCGCGCCAGTGATCAGCTTCTGGGCTCGGGCATGCAGGGCGGCCTTGTCCTCGGCAGCCACGGGGCGCGCACTCAGTGGTCGTTTGCCGCCCTGGTATTGGCGAGCAAAGGCCAGTGCTTCGGCATATTGCTCTGCTTCGTCGCTGGCGCTCAGCAGATGATCCACCAGGCCCAGTTCCAGGGCCTTGGCGGCCTTGATCGGTTTGCCGCTGACGATCATCTCCAGCGCCGTGCCCAGACCGACTGCGCGAGGCAAGCGCTGGGTGCCGCCGGCACCGGGGATGATGCCCACCGTGACTTCCGGCAGGCCCAGGTTGGCGTTGGCCGTGGCCAGGCGAGCATCGCAGGCCAGGGCCAGCTCCAGGCCGCCGCCCAGGGTGTGCCCCTTGACCAGTGCGATCACCGGCACGGGGCAGGCTTCCAGGGCCGCCGTCACCTGGGGCAGGGTGGGCTCGGTGGGCTCGTTCTCCAGCTCGCGCAGGTCGGCGCCGGCCATCAGGTTGCGCCCGGCGCCGGTCAGCAGCACCGCACGGGCCCGCGCCATATCCAGGCTCGCCAGGGCGTGGAGAATGCCTCTTCTGACCGCGTCGGTACTGCTGTTGACTGGTGGGTTGTCGAGGGTGATCACGGCGATCTCGCCCTCGTAGGCCAGGTGAACCTGGCCGTTGCTCAGGGCTTCAGCCATAACGGCGTTCTCCGCTGACTGGCTCTTCGTCGGCCTGCTCCAGCACCAGTACGGCGTCGGCCGCGACCACGCCCTGGCCTTCGGGCAGGACGAACAGCGGGTTGATCTCGGCCGTCACCAGGCGCTCGCCAAAGGCGGCGACCAGAGCGGAGAAATTGACGATAGCCTGGGCCAGCGCCTCGCTATCGCGGCGTTTGGAACCGCGATAGCCGTCGAGCAATGGCCAGGTGATCAACTGCTGCATCATCGAGTGGGCCTGCTCCAGGGTCAGGCCACCCTGTTCGGGCAGCATGCGCAGTGCGGTGTCCTTGTACAGCTCGGCGGTGACGCCGCCGGCACCCAGGAGAATGGTGGTGCCCAGGGCGTCGCGGTTGGCGCCGAGGATCAGTTCGTGACCGCCGGCGACCATGGCTTCGACGAGGAAGCGATCCGGGCGGTAACCGACGTGGCCGGCCACGTCCGTGACCATCTTGTCGAAGCGCGCGCCGATGCTGTCGGCTGTCTGCTGTAGGGCCACACCGCCGATATCGCTCTTGTGCAGCAGCTTGGCGTCCAGCACCTTGAGCACCACCGGATGTTCCAGTTCGCGAGCGGCCTGCACGGCTTCTTCACGGCTGGCGACCACGCGGCTCTGCGGCACACGCAGCCCTATCTGGCTGAACAGCGCCTTGGCGGCGGCCTCATCGAGCGAGCCTTCAGCCTGCGCCACCATCGCGGGCAACTGGATGCGCGGCGCGGCCTCAACGTTGGGCAGGGGCTGCGCGGTGAAGTCCAGCGCAGCGAGCACGGCACTGCAGCTTTCCGGCGAGCTGAAACCCGGAATGCCGGCGCTGTTCAGGCGCTTGAGGGTATCGGGTGCATAGGGGCTGACGTAGGCCAGCACGGGTTTGTCGTTGGTATCCAGGCAGTCCTGGATGGCGTTGACGACCAGATCCGGCATGGCCAGGCCGGAGGAGCCGATGATCACCACCAGCGCGTCGTAGCTGTCGCTGGCCAGCAGGGTTCGGATCGCCTGGCGCAGCAGGTCGGGTTGCAGGCCGGCCAGGGTCACGTCGATCGGGTTGCGGTCGAGCGCGGTGGGGGTGTCGCCCTGCAGGGCGCGCAGTTTCTCAGCGGTGGCGGCATCCGGGGCCGGGGTGTCGAAATGGTTCATGCCCAGGCTGTCGGCGATCAGCGTGCCAGCGCCGCCGGTGGAGGTCAGGATGGCTACACGGCGGCCAGCCAGACGGCGCCCGGCGACCAGTACGGCGGGGATGTCGAGGAATTCGTCGAAGGTGTTGGCACGGATCACCCCCAGATCGCGGAAGAAGGCGTCGTAGACGCGGTCTTCGCCGGCCAGCGCGCCGGTATGGGAGCTGGCGGCGCTGGCACCGGCTTCGGAGCGGCCAATCTTGAATACCACCAGCGGTTTGCCCGCCGCGCGGGCGCGCAACGCCACTTCACGGAAGCGCTGCGGGTTGCGCACGCTTTCCAGATAGAGCGCGATGACCTTGGTGTTGTCGTCATCTACCAGGTAGTCGATGAAGTCGCTGACTTCCAGATCCACCTCGTTGCTGGTGGAGATCAGCGAGGAGAGGCCGATGCCACGACCGGCGGCACGGGAGAGCAGGGCGCCGAGAATACCGCCGCTCTGCGAGACCACTGCCACATGCCCGGCGGGCAGGTCGCTGATCTCCAGGGCACCGCTGGCGGACAGCGGGATGCGTGCGGACAGGTTGACCAGGCCGATGGTGTTGGGGCCGAGAATGCGCATCGAACCAGCGGCGGCTTTCAGCTCCTCCTGCAGGTTCAGGCCGCCTTCACCAGCTTCGGCAAAACCGCTGGCCAGCACTACAGCGGCCTTGCAGCCGATCTTGGCCAGCGAGCGCACGGCATCGATGCTGCGCTTGGCGCTGAGCAGCACCAGGCCGACGTCAGGCGCCTGCAGCTCCTCGATGCTGGCGTAGCAGGGCAGCCCCTGGATCTCGCTGGCTTTCGGGTTGACCGGGTAGATGGCCCCCTCGAAGCCGTGCTTGAGCAGATAGGAAACCGGGCGTCCCGAGGTCTTGTTGACGTCCGCCGAGGCGCCGATGACGGCGACGCTTTTCGGATTGAGCAGGGCATCGAGCTGGTTCATTTGCCGGCCTCCTTGGCGCTGTCGAGGAAGGCCTGCACCGAGGCGCGGTGTTCCTGCGAGGTGTAGCAGATACCCTGGGCCTTGCTGCCTTCGGCGAACACCTGGTGTTCGGACATCTCGTAGCTGCGGTTGATGATGGACTTGGTCAGGGCAGTGGCAGTGCGCGAGCCGCGGCTCATCTCGTCGGCCATGGCCATCGCGCTGCTCAGCAGATCGTCGGCCTCGCAGAGGCGGTCGGCGATGCCCAACGCCAGCGCTTCTTCGGCCGGAACACGGCGGCCACTGAAGATCAGCGCCTTGGCCCGCGCCAGGCCGACCCGCCGTGGCAGGAAGTACAGGCCGCCACCATCGGGGATCAGGCCACGGGCGATGTAGGCCCAGGTAAAGGTGGCCGGGCGCGCGGCGACGACGAAGTCGCAGGACAGCGCCAGATCGGCGCCCAGGCCTGCAGCAGCGCCATTGACGGCGGCGATGGTCGGAATGGGCAGGTTGAGCAGCAGGCTGGCGGCATAGTGCACGCCTTGCTGGCGCTCCCAGCCGTTGAAGCCAACGACGGCCGGATCGGCCTCCATGCGCGCCTTCATGCCGGAGATGTCACCGCCCGCGCAGAAGCCCTTGCCGGTGCCAGTGACGATGAGCGCACGAACGCTGCGATCGTTACGTAACTTTTCCAGCAACTGAACCAGTTCAGCGCGCATGGCGTCGCTCATCGCATTGCGTTTTTCTGGCCGGTTGAGGGTCAGGACGGCAATGCCGTTTTCCTGTTGAAAGTTGATCAGAGTGTTCTGGCTCATTATTGGATCTCTTGTAATTAAATAAACCGATTCGAGTTATGCCTGGCACTAGGCAGGCTGATTGCGGCCGGGAGACTGCAGGCGTTAGTTGAACCTTTAGTTCGGTCGTCATCCTATTTGGCATTCTTCGATCAACATGCCTGCTGTTCAAATGACTAAAGATGTCGACTGGTCTAACAAAACGTTGGGATGCCCTTCGACTGCTCAGGCAGTGGGTTAGGCGTCGAGCGTGGGGTGAGTCGCGGGGTGGCCAGGCTCCTGCTTGAATGGCCCGTATTTGTTGGGCTCTCGCCTGTTTCGGCTGGCTCGGCGGTGGTGCATGACAAACAACCTGCTGCTCTAGGCCAAATAAATTCTCAGTTCAGGGCGGCCTGGCGTTCGGTCATAGTGAGGGCGCGGTAACAGATGGGTTGAATACTGCCGGTTATAAATCCTACGCCCGAAGGATGCAGGGCAAGTGCATGCTCGGATGCCTTAGCAAGTAGACGGCCCAATACAATAAAAACAACTGCGTCACCGGACGCGGGAAATCCGTGACAACGGTCGCGGTGAGAGGAAGTAGAGATGAACACATCAAGTGTGTCGGCAACTTCAGGGAAAGCGAAGAAGCCGATGGCGGGTGCACGCAATGCGCAGCCGCTGATCAGAGTTCCTGCAGCTGTGTTGGATGTTCTTGCCGGGCTCATCCTGCTGGGCGTGTTTGGGTGGTATGGCTGGGCTGCTCTGCAGCTACCCGCTTCGTTGAATCCCAATGCAATAGGTGTCGGCGAGTTCCCGACGATCATCGCCGTCGCTGCACTGGTATCCGTGGTGCTGATGCTCTGTCTCGGTGTGGTCAGGTGCTTGCGGCACTCGCCTCAGGACGTGACCACGATCTGCCGCCCCTGGTCGGTCGTGCTGGCAATCCTGATATTGCTGGGGATCGGCACTTATCTGGACAAGCTGGGCCCCGTTATCGGGGTGGCTGCACTTTCCGCTCTGCTCATGCTGGTTGCCGGTGAACGTCGACCGCTCCAGATCACGGCTGTTTCGTTGGGTCTGAGCGCGGGCCTTTACGCCATCTTCGTCCTGGCTCTCGGCGTCAGCTTTTCTTGAGGTGTCACCATGTTCGAAAATATCTTGATCGGGTTTTCGGCCTTCGCCGACCCGTTGGTGCTGGTCGGCCTGATTGTCGGGGCACTGTTGGGCTACATGATCGGCGCGCTGCCGGGCTTGGGCCCGAGTCTCGGTGTGGCCTTGTTGATTCCTTTCACCTACAGCCTCGATCCTCTGGTGTCGATCGTGACGCTGATCTCCCTGTATGCGGCTGCTGAATATGGTGGGGCCATTTCCGCCATCCTGATCAACTCCCCCGGTACTGCAGCCGCCGTGGCGACGTCCTGGGATGGCTTTCCGCTGACCCAGCAAGGCAAGGCCGGCGTGGCCTTGAACATATCGATCATTTCCTCTGGGGTGGGCATCTTCGTCAGTGCTTTGCTGTTGCTGCTGACAGCGGTACCTCTCTCGGAGTTTGCGCTCAACTTTGGACCTACCGCCTACTTTGGCCTGGCTCTGGTGGGCTTGAGCCTGGTCTCGACCCTGTCCAATGGCTCGCCTGTAAAAGGTGCCATCGCCATGTGCATCGGCCTCGCCCTGGCCACGGTCGGGCTCGACACGCAGACCGGCGTTCCTCGTTTCAGTCCGAACCCCGAGTTCTTCGAGGGCTTCCCGCTGGTGCCGGTGTTGCTGGGGCTGTTCGCGCTGTCGGAAGTGCTGTTCATGATCGAGGCCGGGCCTTCCGCCAAGGTCAAGAGCCATCCCATGAATGGGATTCTGGCGGTGCCGCTGAAGACCTTCGGCAAGTTGAAGTTCAACCTGCTGCGTAGTTCCGTGATCGGTTATGTAATTGGCGTGGTGCCTGGGGCTGGAGCTTCCATTGCCTCCTTCGTGTCCTATGCCGTGTCGAAGAAAGCCTCGAAAACCCCCGAGCAATTCGGTAAGGGCAGTGTCGAGGGTATCGCGGCTTCGGAGTCGGCCAACAACGCGGCGGTATCCGGCGCGCTGGCGCCGCTCTTCGCCCTGGGGATTCCCGGCTCTCCGACCACCGCCATCATGATCGGCGCGCTGATGATCCATGGCATTCAGCCGGGACCGTTGTTGTTCACCACCAACCCGGAGATTCCCTACACCGTCATCGCGGCGCTGTGGGTCAGCGTGCCGGTGATGATCATCATTGGTCTGGCTGGGGCCAAGTACTGGGCGAAGGTGGCGGACATCCCGCGTCCGGCGGTCGCTGCCACGGTATCGGCCATCTGCCTGATGGGGGCTTACGCCTCCGAGAACTCGATGTTCCCCGTTTACGTCACCCTGGCCTTCGGTGTGCTGGGTTATGTCCTGCGCAAGCTGGATATTCCGCTCGCACCCATCATTCTGGCGCTGGTGCTCGGGGAGATGCTCGAGACCAACTTCCGCCGGGCGCTGGTCATTTCCAATGGCGACTACTCGGTGTTCTACAGCAGCCCGCTGACCTTGGTGCTGCTTGGGGTTGCGGTGCTTTCCTTCGCCATGCCGGCGTTGAAGTTCATGCGCGGCAGGCTCACCCGTCGGCTCGCCTGATGATGGCCTCCATGAAGCTGGACGTTTCTTCGCACAAGGCGGTGGCTCTGTAAAAACTGGCCGGAGCGGGGGGGGCTGACAAGCCTCCGCACGCTTCGGCAAGGAGCCAGGTGCTGAATGAAAAGGCGCCTGTGCTCGATGTTTTTGAAAGAGCAGACCACGGGACTTCATGGCCCGAAACCTCAAGTCAGTCATGGTTTGTCGTTGCGGGCCGTTTCGCGTCCGGCATCTGCTTTCGCGGGTGGAGGCGCTGTGCTCCTGGCGGCTCCGGACGATTGCTGGTGATACCGGTTGATGGTTAAGGATGTCGTGATGACTATGGATCTTTCTCGCGTGGCTCGGTTGCTGCTTCTGTACGGGCTGTGCTTCGCCATGGGGCGGGTGTTTGTGGCAATCGGTATGCCGTTGCCCTATATGATCGGCCCGCTGTTGCTGACGGCTTTCCTGTACGTTACAGGCGTGATGAAAACGCCCATTTCGGCCAAGACCCGGCCCTATGGACAAATGATCATTGCCTCCACCGTGGGGCTGGCATTCACCGCTGATGCCTTGGCCGTCATTGTCGAAATGGGGCCTGAGATCGTGGGGCTGGCCGTGCTGACTGGTTTGTGCGCGCTGTTCGTTTCAGTGCTGCTCAAGCGCTTCAGTCGTCTCGACTATTCCACCGCATTGCTCTGCACCATCCCCACCAGCCCGGTAGAGGCGGCCGTGATCGCTGAACGGTTCGGCCTCGACAAGGGCGTGGTAGTGCTGTCCCAGACCATCCGCATCGCCAGCGTCGTGGTGATCATCCCTATTGCGTTGTACGTAGCCGACGGTTGGCCGGGAAATGCCGGCCGCACCCTTGGCGCGGTCGGCGCATTCGATGCCGCTGGCGTTGCGCTCCTTGCCGTCTCTGCCCTGGCCGGTGCCATGCTGTTCAAATGGCTGAGGCTGCCGAATCCCTATTTCTTCGGGGCCTTGCTGATTTCCGCCGCCGCCTCCAGCAGTGGCTTGCACGTTGCGCCTTATCCTGCGCTGGTGCTGGCCCTCGCCCAGGTGGTGCTGGGTACCTGGCTGGGTTCGGTGTTCACCAGGGAGCTGTTCCTGGAGATGAAGCTCACGCTCACCATCATCCTCTCCATGCTCCTGTTCCTGTTCATGAGCAGCATGATGGCCGTGGCCTTCGCGGGGCTGACCGAGCTGCCCTGGGAGGTCATGGTGCTCAGCGCGGCGCCCGGCGGGGTCACTGAAATGGCACTGACCGCGCAATTTCTCGGCTACAGCGTGGCCATTATCGTGTCCTTTCAGATCGTGCGGATCTGCATATTCATGCCGGGTGTGCATTGGTTCATTGCAGCGGCGCGGCGCTTCGAGTCGAGGGGCGCGTCCTGAGCGTCAGGGGCGGTTATGAATCTTTTGGCTTCAGCTCGCGCCTGATGGTCTCGGTCAGTTCGAGCAGCGGCTGTGCATAGCGCGCTGTCACCGCCTCGATGCTCTCGCGGGTCGACAGGCTGATGTTCAGCGCGTGGCCACGATAGCTGGGAAGCTCGAGTGGAGCGGCTATCGACACCACTTGCGGTTGCCAGGAAGCGGCGCAGTAGCCATGGCGTTCGACGCTGCGCATGGCCGCTTCGATCTCCTGGCTCAGCTCTGCCCAGCGTGAGGCGCAGCGGCGTGCCTGAAAACGCTCCAGCAGCGCTTGGCGGTGCACCTCGTTCTGCACCGACAGGTAGGCGCGGCCCAGCGCCGTCAGCTCCATGGGCAGGCGCTGCCCCGTGCCGACGGTGCGCGGCGATTTGCGCGTGCTCAGTCTGATCGACTCCAGATAGACCATCTCATCGCCATCCGCGGCGGCCAGGCCAACGTTTACCTGGAGTTGCCGGGCGACCTGGCGCATCAGGGGTTCCGCTACTCGCACCAGAGAACTGCCCTGGTGCAGGGTGTGGGCCAGGCTGAGGAGGGAGGCGGCGAGTCGATAGGCACCACTGATCGGGTCGTAATCGAGGAAGCCGCTGCGAACCAGCGTTTGCGTCAGACGGCTAACGGTCGACTTGGACAGGCCCGTCCTTTCGCTCAGCTCCCCGTTGCTCAGGTATTCGCAGCCTGGGCGAAAGGCTCGCAGCAAGTCCAGGCCACGCTCCAGGGAGCGATTCGGTGTCGACTTGCCCTGGCCGGGAAGGTCCGCAGGTGTCGTCACGTCGATGGTCTCTTCCAATGCCTGAAGTTGAGGGCTGATCATCGCCTTGGCTCTCCGAGTACTCATTAACAGCATTACCGCGCATGAAGTCGAAGATGAGCTCGTCAGCGTCAGCGAGCGCGCATCACCCGGCGTCGGATTGTCTGCTTCCCTTTCGGCTAGCGCAACACGCCTGCAAGCACGGGCGCCGTGATCTTGATGTTCCACGCAGTGGAATGGCTCGGTTGAACATCAGGAGCGCGATTGCATAATCGATGGGCGTTTCATTCAAGACTCATAACAACAAGTAGGTCTCTATGAAAATTCCCTCTCTTGCTGCTTCATTGGCGCATGACTTGATGTTCCAGGGTTGCAATGCCGTGCATGCACGTTCAGGTCGAATACGCGTCATTCAATCCCACTCTGGATGAATGACAGCAAATAGCGCCATTGCCTATTTGAATCGAACCCGCTTGGGTCACCTCTCGTTGTATATCCCGCTTGCGCAGTGTCGATGCGTCGGGTTTCGGCTTGCCTGGTGATGCCCGAGTTCGGCTTCGCCCACCCTCGACCGGCTCCGCCCTGGTTGCGGCGTTCGGCCCTTCGTCAGGTACTTACGATGAACACGATGAAACTCATGCCCCTGTGCGTGGCAGGGACGGGGCTTGTCCTCATGCTGCCTTCGGCCTTCGCGGAAGGTTTTTTTGAGGACAGCAAAGCCTCGCTGGATCTGCGCAATTTCTACATGAACCGCGACTTCAGGGAGGGCAGCGGGCAGTCACAGCGCGAAGAATGGGCGCAAGGCTTCATCCTGCGCTACCAATCCGGCTATACCCCCGGCGCCATCGGTGTCGGCTTCGACGCCATCGGCATGCTGGGTATCAAGCTCGATTCCGGTCGCGGTCGGGCCGGCACGGGGCTGCTGCCGGTGGAAGACGACAAGGACGTGTCGGACGACTACTCGAAAGCTGGCGGCACGCTAAAGCTGCGCGCATCCAATAGCGAGTTCAAGCTGGGCACGCTGCTGCCCAAGTGGCCGACATTGCAGGCCAACGATGGCCGCTTGCTGCCGCAGACCTTCGAGGGCATGCAGCTACAGGTGCGCGAGCTGAAAGGCCTGGAACTCACCGGCGCGCAAATTCAGCGCGTCGTGCAACGTGACCAGACGAGCGATGAAGGCCTGGCGCTGAACAACAAGAACCGTCGCTTCAGCGGCTCTCTGGACGGCGGTGACTTCGAGCTGCTCGGGCTCAGCTACAAGGTGCTGGAAAACACCGACTTCAGTTACCAATATGCTCGCTTCGAGAATATCTATCGCCAGCAGTTCGTGGGGCTCAGCGATCGACGCAAGGGCGAGTGGGGCGCGTTCAACACGGATATCCGCCTGTTCCTGAGCGACGATGAAGGCGATGCTCATGGTGGCGACATCGATAACCGCGCGATCAGCGCCATGGGCACCTACAAGCTGAACGGCCATTCGCTGGGGGTTGGTTATCAGGTGATGTCGGGGGACTCGGCCTTCCCCTATGTCGCGGGCGCCAACCCTTATCTGGTCAACTTCGTCCAGGTTGGCGATTTCGCCGAGAAGGACGAGCGCTCCTGGCAACTGCGCTACGACTACGATCTGGCCAAGGTGGGCATTCCGGGCCTGACCTTCATGACTCGTTACCTGCGCGGCAGTGGCGCAGATGTGCGAGGGGCTGATGGTGGTGGTGAGCGCGAACTGGATGTCGAGCTGCAGTACGTGTTCCAGAGCGGCAGCTTCAAAGGTTTGGGCGTGCGCCTGCGTAGCGCCACCTACAGATCCGACTTCGCGCGTGACGCCAACGACGCTCGCGTTATCATCAGTTATCCGCTCAGTCTGCTCTGAGCTCAGATGCACCAGTCGCGCGGCCATTGCCTGGCTGCCGCTGGTGCTTTTTCGTTTGATCACGGTGGCCCAATGAAATATCCCCTGCCTCCCTTGAACCCCTTGAGAGCCTTCGAGGCTGCGGCCCGGCTGTGTAGCCTGACCAGTGCCGCAGAAGAGATGAACGTCTCGCAGGTTGCCGTCAGTCGCCAGGTACGGGTGCTCGAAGAGTATTTCGGGGTGGCCCTGTTTCGACGCTTGCATAGAGGCATCGAGCTGACGCGTGAAGGCAAGGAGCTGTACGAGGGGATCTCGCGCGCTTTCCAGGACATCAGCAGCGCGGCGCGAAAGGTCTCGCGCAGGGGGCGGCGGGATATTCTGTCGATACAGTCCTACACCACGTTCTCGCAGCGTTGGCTGATTCCCCGGTTGGCCAATTTTCACGATGCCCATGAATCGATTGAAATCAGGTTGTCCTCTTCGTTGGCACCCGTGGACTTCGAGACGCAGAACATCGATGCCTCGATACGTTCGGGGCGCGGCGACTGGCCCGACTTGCATGCGGAGAAACTCGTCGATATCGAGCTGATCCCCATCTGTTCACCGACCCTGATGGCATCTGTGAAGCTGGAAACACCGCAAGATCTTTCCCGCGGGCGTTTGCTGCACTCCATGGCACGCCCGAACGATTGGGCCAGTTGGCTTTCAGCGACCGATACCCGGATCGATGCCGATAGCGGTATTCGCTTCGACAACTCGGCGCTGGCCTATGAGGCTGCTTCGATGAACATGGGCGTGGCTATCGCCGTCAAGGCCTTCATCGAACGCCAGATCAAGAATGGCAGTTTCATCGCGCCGTTCGAGCAGACCTGCAAGACCGGCGAAGGCTATTACCTGACCTGGCCGCGGAGCATGAAACCATCGGAACCCTTGCTGAAATTCCTTGCCTGGATGCGTGAGCTGCTGGCGCAGACGGATTGACCATGTCTACCGTGCCAGAGGCGGAGGACTGCCGTTCTGGCAAGGGCGCTCGGCAGGCCTGCCTGCTGAGCGGCTGATTGCTTGTTTCGCATTCCCGAAGGGCGCCAGCCAAGCGCCTCTATCCGGCACTCCTGTATCGAACGCCTTCGCTGCTGCGCCCATGTTGCGGCAGGCATCCTGCTGCCCGCTCCTTGGCGCCTTGCCCAACGTTAAGGCCTGCTTTGGCTGACAAATCATCAGTACCGACGCGGATGGTTTTTTGGGAGCCTTGATTCAGGGGTTAGCCCCATAGCGAATTACAAAAATAACATCGTCGGAGATCGTCAGAAGATGCTAAGCAAAGCTGGAAAGAAGGCCCGTCACTGCCTGGGTGCAAGCGTACTGGCAGCCGTGACAATGCTCGGTGCGGTCGATGCCGCGCTCGCTGAAGGCGAGTGGCGTCCCACCGGTCCCGTCAACATGGTCATGCACACGGCGGCTGGCGGTACGGCGGATGTTTTCATCCGGACGCTGGCCAAGACCCTGGAGCCGGAGATCGGCCAGAAGGTGATCGTGATCAACGCACCGGGTGGCGGTGGCGCTGCGCAGATGACGCGGATTCGTTCGGCCCGCCCGGATGGCTTGACGCTGGGTGTGAATACCCTGTCGCACTTCACCAGCATGCTGACCAACCTCAAGGGTACCTACTCCATCGATGATTTCTCCTGGATCGCTTCGACCCAGGAAGATGCGATCCTGCTGTTCGTGAAGTCCGATTCCGACATCAAGAATATCGATGACCTAGTGGCCAAGGCTAAAGCGAACCATGGCCAGGTCAATATTGGTGGCTTTGGTCCGGCAGGCTCGATGCAGAGCATCGGTATCTCGATGCTGGAGAAGGCGGCCGGCGTCAAGTTCAACTGGGTGGCCTTCAACTCCACGCCAGATATCACCGCGGCGCTGTTGGGTGGCCACGTCGATGTCGGGGTTTCCAATCTCGGCGCGGTCAGCTCCTTCTTCGATGCCGATCGTATTCATGGGCTTGGCGTACTGGGGGATAAGCGGCTCACCGGTCTGCCCGATGTGCCCACCTTCGCCGAGCAGGGCTATGAGGTCGACACCAGCTGGCTGCAGGTTCGTGGAATATTCGGTCCGGCGAACATGCCCAAGGACATCCAGCAGAAAATTGCCGATGCCATCCACAAGGCGATGCGCTCCGAGGAATATCAGAACTACGCGCGCAACGCCGGCGTCGTGGATTCTTGGATGGGGCCGGATGAGTACACGAAATTCGTCAAGCGTGTAACGGAAGTGGCGGAAGTCCAGCTCAAGGAGGCCGGCTACATCCAGTGAAATAGCTGGGCCAGCGAGATGGCAGGTCAAGGATCTGGCGAATGCCAGGTCATGCCAGGCCAGCGACTGCGAGTGGGGCAGTTTCCCCTTCGTTGACGGCTGGCCGGGCACCGCCATCTCAGGGCTTGGCCGGCAGACGTCCGTGGTTACAGGGTAAGGCATTCATGTCCAAAGCATTCGAGGGAATTCGTGTCGTCGACACGACACATGTACTGGCTGGCCCATTCGCCAGCTATCAGATGGCGGTGCTGGGCGCCGAGGTGATCAAGGTCGAGTCGCCCGATGATCCCGACCAGGCCCGCATGCAGGGCTCCGATCGTGCCTTGAACGATATGGGCATGGGCACTGCGTTCATGGCCCAGGCCTCGAACAAGAGGACCCTGGCGCTGGATCTCAAGAGCGCCGAGGGTCGCGAGGCGATGAAGCGCCTCATCGCCACGGCCGATGTGTTCGTGGAGAACTACCGCCCTGGCGCGTTCGATGAGCTGGGGCTGGGTTACGACGAAATGTCGAAGCTCAATCCCAGGCTGATCTACTGCTCCATCTCGGCCTTTGGCGCGAACGGACCGCGCCGTGAGCAGACGGCCTACGACAACGTGATCCAGGCCTTTTCCGGGATGATGGCGATGACCGGCCATGGCGATGGCAGGCCCCTGAAATCAGGCGCGCCGGTGGTGGATTATGCGACGGGCACTTCGGCGGCCTATGCCATTGCCACCGCGCTTTTCCAGCGTGAACGCAATGGCGGCAAGGGCCAGTTCATCGATGTCTCCATGCTCGATGTCGCGCTGATTCTGACCAGCTCGCACCTCACGGGGTTGCTCTGGAACGGCAAGCATCCGGAGCAGAAGGGCAATACCTTTCCCTTCGCTACCATTGGCTGCTATCAGGCCAGCGATGTACCGCTGATGATCGGCGCCTCGAACCTGGTGCAACAACGCCGCTTGTGGACGGCGCTTGGCCGTGAGGACATGATCAAGACCGACAACAACCAGCGCCTCGATGCGCATGCGCAAGAGGCCGAGGTGCTGACGAAAATCATCGGCACCATGTCGGCGGACTACTGGGAGCAGTTCCTGCAAAGCAGGCGCATTCCTGCTGCGCGCATTCGCCGTCTGGAGGAAGCCATTGCCGATGAACAGGTGGCTGGCAGGCAGGTGCTGCAGAAACACGCAGCCTCGGGCAGCGTCGTCGATGGGCTGACTGTTCCGGTAGCTGCGTTCAATCTGTCGGACAGCCCGCCACGGATCACCCTGGCACCGCAACCCGTCGGCGCTCAGAGCACCGAGATCCTCGCCGAGCTTGGCTACGGAGAGCAGCAGATCGAAGCGCTGCGCGCAGCCGGTGTCGTCAATTGATCTTCAGGAACCGACGATGAGCAATCCCATCCTGGTGCTGGCCGAGGCTGCGGCCGGCTGGCACCACCGCGATCTGGACGACAGCCTGAGCTGGGCTACCCGGCGGGTCATCCTCGACTGGTTCGCCACGACCCTGCCGGGCTGCGCATTGCCACCAGCCACCTTGCTGGCCGAGGCCCTGGCTGCCTGCCGTGGCACGGGCAAGGCCATCTGCTACGTGGACGGCCAGCCCGCCTCGGCGCGGCATGCGGCGTTGCTCAATGCCTGCGCCAGCCATACGGTGGAATTCGACGATATCTTCAAGGACGGCGGCTATCATCCTGGCAGCCCCACCGTTTCCTCCGCCCTGGCTGTCGCCCAGGACAGGGGCGCATCGCTGGAGCAGCTGCACCGCGCGATCATCGCCGGCTATGAGGTGGGCTGCCGGGTTTCCCTGGCGATTCAACCCAGCCATTACCGTCATTGGCATACCACCTCCACGGTCGGCACCCTGGGTGCGGCGGTGGCTACCGCCATGCTCCTGGGGGCCGATGCAGAGCGCATCGCCCATGCCATCGCCCTGGCGAGCAGCTTTGCCGGTGGGCATCAGCAGAACCTGCAGGGGGAGGGCATGGCCAAGGCGCTGCACCCCGGCCATGCGGCCGATGCCGGCATCCTCGCGGGCATGGCCGCAGCCCATGGCGTGACGGCGTCCCTCGACAGCCTGCATGGCGAAAAGGGTTTCGCGGCTGCCACCAGCGCTTCCAGCGGTGACTGGGCCGCAGCGCTCGAGGGTCTGGGGGAGTGGACGCCCATCATGCACATGACGGTGAAGAACCATGGCTGTTGCGGGCATATCTTTCCCGCGCTCGATGGTCTGAGGCTGTTACAGGAGAAGGAGGGTTTTGCTGCCGGCGATATCGACTCGATTCATGTAGCCGGTTATGGCGCCACCTACCAGATGTGCAATCGTGCCACTGCCAAATCAGCCCAGGAGGCGCGCTTCAGCCTGCAGTACTGCATGGCTGCGCAGTCCGTGCTCGGTGGTGTGCGTTTGGCTGCATTCGCCCCAGAGGCCCTTGCAAATCCAGCCATCTTGGCCCTGATGCAGAGGGTGACGGTCAGCGAAGATGCGGAGCTGGCCGCAGCCTATCCCAAAAAACGCATGGCCAAGCTGTTGGTGCGGCTGAAGGATGGACGTGAGATCAACCATTTTCAGCAAACTCGCAAAGGTGATCCAGAAGATCCGTTGTCGGATGCAGAGCTTGTGGCCAAGTATGATGAGTTGGCAGGATCTGTTCTCGCTCCATCGAAATTGAGCGCGCTACGTCAGGCAATACTTTACGAGTTCGAACTTCCAGGCATGGCCAGTGTGAATGCCTGATGGCGCGAAGCTATGTTGAGAAGTTTCAGAACAAATGATTGGCCAATAGAATTTGAAGAGTCAAACGTATGACTTATGTCGTGCATAAAGGAAAAATGGTTCGCATCAGTGGCAGTCTGCCGCAGGTTGGGCAGCTGGCACCGGATTTCTGCTTGGTTGGATCGGATCTGTCTGACTACACGTTGGCGTCATTTTCTGGCAAGCGCAAAGTGCTCAATATCTTTCCAAGTATTGATACGCCGACTTGCGCGACCTCGGTACGGAAATTCAACTCTGAAGCCAGTAAGCTGGAAAATACTGTGGTGCTGTGTATTTCCGCTGACCTGCCGTTTGCCCATAAGCGTTTCTGCGTGAGTGAAGGGTTGGATCAGGTGGTCAATCTATCTACCTTGCGTGATCGTGGCTTCCTTGAAAACTATGGTGTTGCCATTGCTGACGGACCGAGAGTCGGTCTTGCTACTCGTGCCGTCGTCGTTCTCGATGAGCAAAATAGGGTTCTACATTGCGAGTTGGTTGTAGAGGTTGGTAATGAGCCAAATTACTCGATGGCAATTAACGCTCTAGATGGGTGATTTGGCTTTATCCAGTTTGCGTAAGCTCTTCAACTGCCTACGAATATCCTAAAGCAAGATTTTTCTTCAGTCGGTCAGTAATTTAGATTGGCGCTCAATGTGGAGGGCGGTAGCGTTCTAAGTGGAGGACTGGCGGCCTTTATGACGTTCGGTTCTTCGGCACAATGCCAACTTGCATCCCAAACGGATTGAACACGCTATTCAGGGTTTGCACGGTCGGATTCGATTCGTCATGTTCCAGTTGGCGCAGGGCGCGTAGGGAGAGTTTGCACATCTGTGCGAAACGGGCCTGCTGCAGTCCGGTGACGTCCTTCCGCAGCTTGCGCACAGCCTGGCCGATGCTCAGCTCGCCCGACGCCAGTTGGGTTTGTATTTCAGTCAGAATACGGTTGCGCTCGATGATATCCATTCAGACAAGCTCCCATCGGCTGAGTCGTTGCTGGAGGTTGCGCAGTGCGATACGCGGATGATTCATCGTGGAGCTTGGTAGCCCCTGATCGCTCAGTAGATCGGGCAGCGCCAGGAAGTTATTTGCTGCGTCTCTGAGTCTTTCATAAAGAACATCGGTGTGGGTCCATTGCGCCAGTGCGGCACAGGCCTGGCGCCAGTTGACCTCGCCGGCAACCTCTATGGATTGAGGCCATTTTGTGGTGCGAGTGATGCCTTCATCGTCCATCACCATGGGGGCAAGGTCGTAGATCGGGGCGAGTTTCAGACCCTTGCTATCACGCAAGATCGAAGTGTTGCGGCCATGGTTGTCCGAGTTGCCAAGGATCTGGTTGAGCAAGTCTCGCCGTAGATACTCAAAGAGCATGTCGCCAACTTGTGCGCCTTGCCCCGTTTGTTGCCATAGCCTTACCAGGTGATTCAGTGCGTCGGTATGCAGTAGATAGCTGCCCGGCACGGTTACTCCAGCGAGCGAGTACACAGACTCCATGGCGCTGCGCTCGACCCCTGCGGGGCCAAGATGGCGATCAAAACGATGCATCCACAGACTAGGCTTGCGGCCTTCCTCCAGAGCCAGGCCTTCTGCGGGTACGGTATCCAGGCCAAGCTGCTGCACGACTCTGTAGTAGCAGAACTCGCTACGCAGGATGTCCTGGTCGGTCTGCCTGGCCTGGTTGCGCGCGAACTTTACAAACCAGTGGCGGGTTGCAGACTCATCCGGCAAAGCCGCATCCGGGTGCAGTGCACCTTCTCGATCTTCAGTCAGCAACAATTTGGGCGCTTCGCCACCAGCACCTGTGGCGCCCCCGATAGCCGCACCCTGCTCGTAGGCGTATTCCAGAAAACGCGCATCGCGATTGATCACATCTTCGCGAGAGAAACCTAGCAGCGGATTTCCTTGAAGGGCTAATGCGGCCTCCTTGATACGCAGGTTTCCCACCGGAGCTGGCGCGCAACGCCCCAGCAGAAATAGATCAAGCCCAAGATGCTCGGGCTTTTGCTCACCCAGGCGCTGCAGCAGGAAGCGCCTTGCGGCCCCGGCGGGCAGTATGTCGTAAAGGAAGGCAGGCGCTTCGCGGGTTCGATGGGATTCCCAGTCCAGCGGCAGCGTGGCGCTAACGGCATGCTCAAGGCGGCTGCCGATGTGGCCCAGCGTCTCAAGCAGATATGTCTGCTCGTAGCCAAAAGAACACGGCCCAGCAAGACCAGCTTCGGACTGCTCAAAGCTGAGGTGCATGGCGTCGTGCCACGCATGACCGCTGTACAGTTGCAGGGTGAGAGAGTGCATATGGACTCCGGCACTTTAATGCCGTAAAGACTAGTGGTCTTTATGAATAAAGGCAATAAAATGCCTTAAACAGCCCTGGCGCTGGATTGTAAAGGCACTTTATTGCCTATTTTTTTGGGTCGGCTAGCGGCTCCCATGCCTTCGATCGCGCCGCCGTGCTGCGCCAGCGTGGTGAGGAGGGCGTGCAGGGTTCGCTTAACCGCGCTCAGGCCGAAGCCGACAACGGCGGCAATCAGGTCGGTGGCAGGGGCACCAAGGTTTACAGCCCGATGATGGTCATCGTGCCGCGCTGGTGTGAGCGATACCCTTTGGGCGTGACCACGCTCTAGTCCGTGTCACGCTGCGGCCTTCGGGTGGCTGTCGTTATGGCTGCAGCGGCCAGCTCAGAACGAAGCGGCTGCCACCCTGAGCCGACACCTGGCAGAAGGCTTGCCCGCCATGCGCCTCGATGATGGCCCTGACCACCGCCAGGCCCAGGCCGCTACCGCCGCTCTTGCGCGAGCGTGACGGGTCACCACGGCGAAAGGCGTCGAAGATGTCGGCGACCAGGGCGCTGTCGATGCCGGGTCCGTCGTCTTCCACGCTCAACTGGCAGTCGTCGCCGACTCGCTCCAGACGCACCCACAGGTTGCCTGGGTCGGCATGGCGCAGGGCGTTTTCCAGCAGCGCCATCAGCGCCTGGCGGATGCGCACGGCATCGCATTGCACCAGCAGCTCGGCGTCCAGGGACTGCTGCAGGTGAAAACCTTTCTCCGCCAGCGACGTGGCGAAGGCCTGCAGCACGCTGCCCAGTTCATCGGCCAGGCGCACGTTGCTGCGTTGCACTTCCAGGTGGCCGCTGTCGTTGAGGCTCAGCACGCGCAGGTCTTCGATCAGGTGGTTGAGGCCTTCTACCTGGCGTAGCAGGCCCTCGAACAACTCTGTGCTGGGACTGAACACGCCTTCGGCCAAGCCCTGCAGGCGGCCGCGCAGGATGGTCACCGGGGTGCGCAGTTCGTGGGCGATGGCGGCGTTCCAGAACTCGCGCTCGCGGGTCATGCTTTGCAGGCGCTCGGCCATGGCGTTGAAGTCACGCACCAGTTGTGCGGTTTCGCCCATGGCCTGTGGGTCCAGCGGTGCGCGCGCGTCGAGCTTGCCCTGGGCCACTTCGCGCAGGCTGTGCGCCACCGAATTCAACGGCGTGATCAGGCGCCGTGACAGGCGTATGGCGACGAACACCGCCATGCTCAACGCGGCGATGATGGTGCAGACGATCCACACCAGCTCCAGCCGCGAGGGCACCATGGTGTCGGAGATGCTGCCTGGCAGGTAGGTCACGGCGAAGGCGTAGAAGATGTAGGTACCGATCACCGAGAGGCAGATGATGCCCAGCGCCATTACCGCCAGTGACTGGATGATCTGTCGACGCAGGCCCGGTGCCGGTTTCATGGCTCGACGCCGAAGCGATAGCCCACGCCCCAGACGCTGGCGGGCACGCCCTGGATGTCGAGCGCTTCGAGCTTCTTGCGCAGCTTGCTGACGTGGCTGTCCACGGTGCGCTCCTGGGTGTCGCCTTCGGGCAGGCAGGTGACCAGCAGCTCAGCACGGCTGAACGCCCGTTTCGGCGCGCGCATCAGGCAGGCCAGCAGTTTGAACTCGGTCAGGGTCAGCTCCAGCGTTTGCTGCTGATCATCGACCATCACGCTGGCCTCGTGGCTGTCCAGGTCGATCTGGAACAGCCCGACGCGCAGCATCTGCGTGGCAGCAGGCGCGCTGCCCCGTGTACGCCGCAGCACCGCCTGCACCCGCGCCACCACCTCAGCCGGGTTGAAGGGTTTGACCACGTAGTCGTCGGCGCCCAGGCGCAGCCCCATCAGCTTGTCGATGTCCTGATCGAGCGCAGTGAGCATGATCACCGGGGTGTCGCCACGGGAGCGGATTTCGCTGAGTACCTTCCAGCCATCGCACACCGGCATCTGCACATCGAGCAGCAGCAGGTCCGGCTTGAGCGTCTGGTGCAGGGCCAGGGCCTGCTGGCCATCGCTGGCGTGCTGGGTGCGCAGGCCGCTGCGCTGCAGGTAGGCGATGAGGATGTCGGCGATCTCGGCCTCGTCCTCGGCGATCAGCACCAGTGCCGGGGCAGGGGAGGCAGTGCTGGTACGGGCGTGGGGATCGGACATGGGCGGGCTCGCGCAGAGGGGCGGCAAATACTATCGCGGCCTCCATGCTTTCTCCACAAAGCCTCGAATCATTCGCAACAGCGCCGCTTCAGACTGCAGCGTCGATCAGCTCCCGGTCGCCATCAGGTCACCGGAGCCTAGCGTGCAACGAGGAGTGGGTTATGGGCAGTAAACAGCGGCATCTGGGCATCGCGCTCGCAGGGTTTGCCGTATTGGCTCTGGCAGGCTGCGACGCGGCGCCTGAGCAAAGCGAGGCGGCCGCGCCGCTGCAGGTGTCGGTGCTGACATTGCAGGCGCAGGAGCTGGCGGTCAGCGAGGACCTGCCAGCCCGTGTGGCCGCCGTGCGCAGCGCCGAGATTCGTGCGCAGATCGGCGGCATCGTGCAGCGCCGTCTGTTCGAGCAGGGTGCCGAAGTCGAGGCCGGTGCCGTGCTGTTCCAGATCAACCCAGCGCCGTTCAAGGCGGAGGTCGACAGCGCCGCGGCCGCCTTGCAGCGCGCCGAAGCGACCCTGACCCGGGCGCGTGTACAGGCCGAGCGCCTGGCCCCATTGGTGCGCGCCGAGGCGGTCAGCCGTCAGGTGTATGACGACGCGGTGGCGCAGCGTGAGCAGGCCGCCGCCGATGTGGCTCAGGCCAGGGCGACGCTGGCGCGGCGCCAGCTGGACCTGCAGTTCGCCAGCGTCGAGGCGCCGATTGCCGGGCGCATCGACCAGGCGCTGGTCAGCGAAGGGGCGCTGGTGTCGCCGACCGATGCCACGCCCATGGCGCGTATTCAGCAGATCGACCAGGTGTACGTCGACGTACGCCAGTCCGCCTCGATACTGGACACGCTGCGCCAGCAGGCCGGTTCGGCGACGCCGGAGCTGAGCGTGGACATCCTCGGCAGCGACGGCAAGCCACTGGGCATGCGGGGGCGCATCCTGTTTTCCGGCATCGAGGTGGATGCTGGTACCGGCGACGTGCTGCTGCGCGTGCTGGTGGACAACCCGCAGCGCCGCCTGTTGCCCGGCCTCTACGTGCAGGCGCGGATACCCCGTGCGCATTACTCCGCCGCCCTCAGTGTGCCGCAGCAGGCGGTAACGCGCACGGCGGGCCAGGCCAGCGTATGGGTGGTCGATGAGCAGGGCCAGGTACAGCCGGTGCCCATCGAACTCGGTGAGCTGGTCGAGCGTCGTTACCGCGTGGTGTCCGGGCTCAGCGCCGGGCAGCAGGTGGTGATCGAGGGTATCGAACGTTTGAGCCCCGATGCCCAGGTTGCCACGCGCTCCTGGCAGTCCGCCGCCAGCGGTGAACACCTCAGCGCCGTCGCGCACTGAGTCCGGAGACAACCACATGCCGCAGTTTTTCATCAACCGCCCGGTGTTTGCCTGGGTCATCGCCCTGTTCATCGTGCTGGTCGGCCTCATCGCCATCCCGCAGCTCCCCATTGCTCGCTACCCGTCGGTGGCGCCGCCCTCGGTGACCCTCTACGCCACTTATCCGGGGGCCACTCCGCAGACCCTCAACGACTCGGTGGTGAGTTTGGTCGAGCGCGAGCTTTCCGGGGTGAAGAACCTGTTGTACTTCGAGTCCTCGGTGGATACCTCGGGCACCGCGCAGATCACCGTCACCTTCAAGCCGGGCACCGACCCGGAACTGGCTCAGGTGGACGTGCAGAACCGCATCAAGGCGGTGGAGCCGCGCCTGCCCCAGGCCGTGCGCCAGAACGGCTTACAGGTGGAATCCGCCGCCTCGGGCTTTCTGATGATGGTCGGCATGACCTCGCCCAATGGTCAGTATGACGAAGTGGCGCTGAACGATTACCTGGCGCGCAACATCGTCCAGGAGTTGCGCCGTATCGACGGCGTGGGCCGCGTGCAGCTGTTCGGCGCCGAGCAGGCCATGCGCGTCTGGGTCGACCCGCAGCAGCTCACTGCCTATGGCCTGACCATGAACGAACTGGCCCAGGCCATCGAGCAGCAGAACGTGCAGATTGCCCCCGGCCGGGTCGGTGACGAGCCGGCGTTGCCGGGCCAGCGGCTGACCGTGCCGCTGACCGTGCAGGGGCAACTGAGCACGCCTGAGCAGTTCGCCGCCGTGGTCCTGCGCGCCGGCGCCGATGGCGCCAAGGTGGTGCTTGGTGACGTCGCGCGCATCGAACTGGGCGCACAGTCCTACGCCTTCTCCAACCGCGAGAACGGCGTGGCGGCGACCAGTGCCGCGATCCAGCTGTCACCCGGAGCCAATGCCGTGCGCACCGCCTCGGCCGTGCGCGAGCGCCTGGCCGAGTTGGCGCCGAGCATGCCTGCTGGCATGGCCTATTCGGTGCCGTTCGACACCGCGCCCTTCGTCAAGGTGTCCATCGAGAAGGTGATCTACACCCTGTTCGAGGCCATGGCGCTGGTGTTCCTGGTGATGTTCGTGTTCCTGCAGAACCTGCGCTACACGCTGATCCCGGCAATCGTCGCGCCGATTGCGCTGCTCGGCACCTTCGCGGTGATGCTGCTGGCGGGCTTCTCGATCAACTCGCTGACCATGTTCGGCATAGTGCTGGCCATCGGCATCATCGTCGATGACGCCATCGTGGTAGTGGAGAACGTCGAACGGCTGATGGCCACCCAGGGGCTGTCGCCGAAAGAGGCGACCCTGCAGGCGATGCGGGAAATCACCGGGGCGATCATCGGTATCACCCTGGTACTCACCGCCGTGTTCATCCCCATGGCCTTCGGCAGTGGCTCGGTGGGGGTGATCTACCAGCAGTTCACCCTGTCGATGGCGGTGTCGATCCTGTTCTCGGCCTTCCTCGCCCTGAGCCTGACGCCGGCGCTGTGCGCCACGCTGCTGCGTCCGGTCAGCGCGGATCATCATGAAAAGCGCGGCTTCTTCGGCGCTTTCAACCGCGGTTTCGAGCGCATGACGGCGAGCTACGGGGCGCGGGTGGCACGCCTGGTCGGGCGCAGCGGGCGGATGATGGCAGCGTTCGCCGTGCTCTGCGCGGTGCTGGCCGTCGCCGCTGCGCAATTGCCGTCGTCCTTCCTGCCGGAAGAGGATCAGGGCTACTTCATGACCTCCATCCAGTTGCCCACCGGCGCCACCAGCGAGCGCACGCTGGACGTGGTCAAGGCTTACGAGGCGCACGTCGCGTCGCGCCCAGGGCTGGATGCCAACCTGGTGGTGCTGGGTTTCAGCTTCGCCGGCTCCGGCCCCAACGCAGCCATAGCCTTTACCATGCTCAAGGACTGGAACCAGCGCCATGGCGCCACGGCCGCCGAAGAAGCAGCGCTGGCGCAGCAGGCCATGGCCGGTAACGTCGAAGGCACGGTGATGAGCCTGATGCCACCGGCCATCGACGAGCTCGGCACCTCCTCGGGCTTCACCCTGTTCCTGCAGGATCGCGCCAACCGTGGCGAGGCGGCGCTGCTGGCGGCGCAGGCGCAACTGCTGGCACTGGCGGCGCAGAGCAAGGTGGTCAGCGATGTCTACCCCGACGGCCTGCCGCCCGGCGAGAGCATCCGCCTGCAGATCGACCGGCAGAAGGCCGAGGCCATGGGGCTGTCCTTCTCCGCCGTGAGCAGCACGCTGTCGGCAGCCATGGGCTCGTTATACGTCAACGATTTCCCCAATGCCGGGCGCATGCAGCAGGTCATCCTGCAGGCCGACGCCGCGGCGCGCATGCAACTGGACGACGTGCTCGGCCTGCGCGTGCGCAATGCCGGCGGCGGCATGGTGGCGCTGCGCGAGGTGGTGACGCCGGTGTGGAGCGAGTCGCCGCAGCAGATGATGCGTTTTCAGGGGTATCCCGCCGTGCGTATCGCCGGCGGTGCGGCTGCCGGGGTTTCCAGCGGTGCGGCGATGGCCGAGATGGAACGCCTGGTCGCCCAGTTACCGCAGGGCTTCGCCGTGGCCTGGACCGGGCAGTCGCTGCAGGAGCGCCAGTCGGCGGCGCAGGCACCGCTGCTGATGCTGCTCTCGGCGCTGGTGGTGTTCCTGGTGCTGGCGGCGCTCTACGAGAGCTGGTCGATCCCGCTGTCGGTGATGTTGGTAGTGCCGCTGGGCCTGCTCGGCGCGGTGGCCGCGGTGATGCTGCGCGGCATGCCCAACGACGTGTTCTTCAAGGTGGGGATGATCACCATCATCGGCCTGTCGGCGAAGAACGCCATCCTCATCGTCGAGTTCGCCCGTCAGTTGCATGCCGAGGGGCGCACGCTGATCGACGCCGCCGTGACCGCTGCGCGCCTGCGCCTGCGGCCGATCCTGATGACCTCACTGGCATTCACCCTCGGTGTGATGCCGCTGATGCTCGCCTCCGGCGCCAGTGCCGAAACCCAGCACGCCATCGGCACCGGGGTGTTTGGCGGCATGCTCAGTGGCACCCTGTTGGCGGTATTCTTCGTGCCGGCCTTCTTCGTCTTCGTCATCGGCACGCAGGAGCGTTTCAGCGCCTGGCGTGCGCAGCGGGGCGGCGCCGCGCTGACCCAGGAGAACCCATGATGCGCCTGTTTCTGACCCTGCCGCTGCTTGCCTGCCTGAGCGCCTGCTCACTGACCCCGCCGCTGGAGCGTCCGGCCGCACCGGTGCCCGCGCGCTATGCCATGGCTGCTGAACCAGCCCCGATGCTGCCGGCCAGCGCCCTGGGCTGGCGCGCGATGTTCGCCGACCCGCGCCTGCAACGGCTGATCGACCTTTCGCTGGCCAATAACCGCGACCTGCGACTGGCCATCCTCAACGTCGAGGCAGCGCAGGCCCAGGCGAACGTCCAGCGCGCCGCACGTCTGCCGGCTGTGGGGCTGGAGGGAACGCGCACGCGTGAGCGCGCTTTGACGACCGATACGAACGGCCAGGCTAGCCGCGAGGTGAACCAGCAGACCGGGGTGAACGTCGCCCTCAGCGCCTTTGAGCTGGACCTGTTCGGCCGCGTGCGCGCACTCTCCGATGCGGCGTTCGCGCGTTACCTGGCCAGTGAGCAGGGCCGCGAGGCAGCGCAGATCACCCTGGTCGGCGCGGTGGCCGAGGCCTACTTCGCCCAGCGCCTGGCTGACGAGCAACTGCAGCTGACCGAGCGCACCCTGGCTGACTGGCAACAGTCGTTGCAGCTGGCGCGCCTGCTCAAACAGGCCGAGCAGAACAGCAGCCTGGATGTGGCCCAGGCCGAAGGGCAGGTGGCCCTGGCAGAAGCCGACCTGGAAGCGCGCCGCCGCGCTCTGGCGCAGGCGGACAACGCCCTGCAATTGTTGGTGGGCAGCGAGCTACCGGTCGATCTGCCCGCGGCCTTGCCACTGGAGCGCCAATCGCTGATCGCGCAACTCCCGGCGGGGCTGCCGGCCGACCTGCTGCTGAGCCGACCGGATTTGCGCCAGGCCGAACAGATGCTGGTAGCGGCCAATGCCTATATCGGCGCGGCGCGGGCGGCGTTCTTCCCGCAGATTTCCCTGACCGCGTCCTTCGGTTACGCCAGCACCTCGCTCGCTGGCCTGTTCGACCCGGCGCGGCAGGTCTGGCGCTTCGCCCCGCAGATCTCCCAGCCGCTGTTTCAGGGCGGGCGCCTGCGCGCCGAGTTGCGCCTGGCCGAGGTGCGTAAATCCGAGGCGGTCGCGCAGTACGAGCGCGCCATCCAGCGCGCCTTCCGCGAGGTGGCCGATGCCCTGGCGGGAACCGCCACCTTCGGCCGCCAGATCGAGGCACAACTGCGTGCAGTGAATGCTGCCGAACGGCGCCTGGCGCTGTCCGATCTGCGTTACCGCGCAGGCGTCGACGGCCGCCTGGAACTGCTCGACGCCCAGCGCCAACTGCAGGCTGCACGGCAAACGCTGCTGGAGTTGCGCTGCGCAGACATCGCCAACCGGGTGGCGCTGTACAAGTCGCTCGGTGGCGGCCTGCACGATGATGTGACGGAGGTTGCGGCTGTCAGCGTAGCTCGATAAAAGCCGTGCCGGCGCTCAATATCGGCTGTTCGAGTCTTGAACTTCGTGTGCCTTGGCATCGGCGGTCTGGACCTTGCGCGGATTGAGCGCCGGTTTGTCATCTTCGATGCCTATGGTCTTCTTGACGCCATTGATCGCATGGGCAAGGTCGGAACCCAGGTTCTTGAGGCGCTTGCTGCCGAACAGCATGACCACGATCAGCAGGATGATCACGAGTTGCCAGATACTGATGCCGCCCAGAGCCATGCTGCGTACTCCATAAAAAGTTGGATGCCGTTCAGCCAACGGCCTGGGTCACCAGTGCGAACTGCTGCACGTCGCCGACAATCCGAGGCGGCGTACCGCGCGCCATCTGCGCAACGCTGTCGACCTGCTGCAGGCCCACTGAACTGAGCCACTCGCCAAGACCGCTGTCGGCCTGGATATCCATGCGCACGAAGGCGCCGGGAATTTCGGCCAGCAACTCGGCGATCAGGCTTCTGGCCTGCTCGGTGCTCTGCGCAACGACTGGGCCGATTAGCCGACCGCGGCCGAAGCTACGCAGCATGGCGAAGGCACATGGTTGGCCATCACGCTCGACGATTACCGTGCGTTCGATCGCGTCGTGCAAGTCGTCTAACACGCGACTTCTGTCCAGACCGCTGCCGGCGTTGGCCAGCTCCAGTAGCCGTGGCCAGTCGTCGGTGCCGGCATTGCGGAGGTTTTCCCCTGACGCCAGGGTAGGGTGGGGCAACGGTTGGACCTCGCCCTGATGCTGGTTTATTCGCGCGAATTCGATAAAGCCCTGGCTGGCGTACAGCGGTACACCGGCCAGGGTGGCGTTGAGCATCGCTGTCGCCGGGCCGCAGGCCTGCAGGGCCTGTTCCATCAGCCGGCGGCCGATGCCCTTGCCTTGATAGTCGTTGCTGACGATGACCAGGCCGATGGTGGCGTAGGCACCTTGCGGGCAGGTGAAGGCGGTACCGATCAGTTGGCCAGCATCCTCGACGACAAAGCCTTCGGCGACCCGCTGCAGCATGGCCCAGTCCTCAAGGCGGTGCGGCCACTTCAGGTTCAGCGACAGGGCATGGGCGGCCGGAACGTCGGCGGCGGTCATGGCTCGGTAGGTATAGGGATGGCTCGGGGCGGACATTACAGATCTCCTGAAGGGGCCACGTGGCGTAGCGGGCGCGGTCGATGGAACCTGTATCCCAGCTGAGCAGAGTGCTGACAATAGGTACGGCGCAATTCGGTCGATTGCATAAGTTTCGGTGTCCGCGGCCGCAGCTAATGCTCAAGCGAGGCAGCAAGTCGGCAGCAAATATTGGGCGATATTTCCTAGCATGGAGCTCTGGCTGAGTAGCACCGCGAGCCGCTGCCAAGTCGTTTTTTCAGCCTCTTTACGAGCCATTCGCCGCTCGCCTCGTCGACGCGTTCACCCTTGGAGATTCCACCGAATGTCACATCCTATCGCTTTGCTGCTGGCGTATGCCGATGGCACTCCTGCCGCTGCATTCACGCCCGGCGCCCTGGACTCGTCCGATCCCTTCGGCAACGTCCGCCACGTGGCCTACCGAGGCGATGATGGAGTCAGCGCCGGTTTCGTTCAGGCGAGCGTAGAGCTGGTGGTCGAGGATTATCCCTACACCGAGATGCTGGTGGTACACGCCGGTAAAGTCAGCTTGCAGGACGAGCAGCAGACGCTCGAGCTGAGCGTTGGCGACAGTGCGGTGATCGGCCGTGGCACGGCGCTGCGCGTGCAGGCACAGGCCGGTAGCCTGTGGGCGTTCTGCACGCTGAATCAGGGTGCCGAGCACCAGCCCGGCCTGACCCAACTCGATGCCCGCGCGGCACTCAATCCCTCGCAAGCGCCGGACGCGCAGATCCTCATCGGCCCTGCGCCGCAATGCCGTTCCTTCAACGCTTTCGCCGACAGCGCCAGCAATCTGCTGATTGGCGTCTGGGACTCCACGCCCTACGCCCGTCGCAGCCGCCCGCACAAGGTGCATGAGCTGATGCACCTGATCGAAGGCAGCGTGACCCTGCAGCTGGCCGATGGCGCCGAGCTCAAGGTCAATACTGGCGATACGGTGTTCGTCGCTCAGGGCGCCCCGTGCGCCTGGGAGAGCAACGTCTACGTACGCAAGCTGTACGTTGTCAAATAAGCCATAGCACCAGGGCGCCTGTGCGGTCATTGCTCGCGGGCGCTCTGGCGATTGGCGCGCAGCGAAACGCTTGCGCAGCAGTGTGCGAGCTCGAGCAATCGGATTGGATGGCAGAGCAGGGGCGACAGCTTCGCCTGCACGGATGAGGATAGCGCCGGCGCTTTGGCGTGCACGGCGTACCCGGTTGCCTCGCTTCAGGTGGAAGCGGGTTCCCGCCTGAGGCGGCGTTCAGAACTCCGACACCTTGCCCCAGGCGCTTTTGCTCAGGCGCGCCAGGTTGTATTGGCGGTGGTCGACGAAGGGCGTTTGCCCTTGCGCCAGTTCGGCGATCAGGCGGCCAGCCCCTGGGCCGATGCCGAAACCATGGCCGGAGAAACCGGCGGCGAGGATGAAGCCCGGCAGGTTCTGCGCTTCGTCGATCACTGGTACGCCGTCCGGGGTACTGTCGATATAACCGGCCCAGCCGGCCTGCATTGGCACGCTGCCCAACGCCGGCAGCAGGCGACGGGCGCGTGCCAGGGTGTCGCGCAGGATCGATTCCGACGGGCGCGGGTCGAGGATGCGCATGCGCTCCATCGGCGTCGGTTTATCCAGCGCCCATTTGCGCCAGGTTTCGTGGCCGGACAGCCAGCCCTGCAGGTCGCCTGGCGAGAGCATCTGCCAACGCTTGGCGAACATCGGCAGGAAGTAGCTGGCGAAGCGCAGTTGCTGCGGCGTCGGGTCGACGCAGGCACGCCCGGAGATGGCCAGGGTGTAGCCGCCATCGCCACGCCGGGTGACGGTCACTTCGCTGGTATGCAGGGTGTCGGGAATGCCCTGCACGCCGGGCATCACCGAGAGGATGCTGGAGCGTATCGAGGCCTGTGGGAAACGAATGCCTAGTTGCGCGCAGAACGACGAAGCCCAGGCGCCGCCGGCCATCACTACCTTCTGGGTCTTGATCACACCGTGTTCGGTGATCACCGCGCTGACGCGCCCAGCCTCGGTTTCCACGCCGCGTGCGGCGCAGAACTGGTGCACCGTGCCACCATGCTTGAGCACGCCTTTGGCGATCAGCGGCGCGGCGCGGGCTGGGTCGGCGATGCCGTCGGACGGCGAGAACACCCCGCCGAGCCAGGGCTTGCCGGTGGCAGCACCGCGCTGGCTGGCCTCGGCGCTGCTGAGCATATGGGTGGTGACGCCCTGGGTGATGGCGAAGTCGCGCCATTTCGCCCAGCCATCCAGCTCGGCCTGGTTGTCGGACAGGTAGAACAGCCCGCAGCGGCGAAAGCCCAGGTCTTCGCCCAAGTCGGCAGTGATTTCTTCCCAGAGGTCGAGGCTCTTGGTCGACAGCGGCAGCTCGCGGGCATCGCGGTTCTGCTGGCGGCACCAGCCCCAGTTGCGGCTGGACTGCTCGGCGCCGATGCGGCCTTTTTCCAGCAGGGCGACCTTGAGGCCATCGCGAGCCAGAAAGTAGGCGGTGCAAGCACCGATGATGCCGCCGCCGATGACCACGATATCGGCGCTTTCAGGCAACTCCGCTGTGGACTGCATGGTGATCAAGGGAGCCGGCATGCTGTTTCTCCTGGCCTGCAAAAGATGAGTCGATGATGAGGGTGGCGCGGCAAGACCGTCGTCCTGATGAAACACCACTGCAGGGCGGGCGGCACTGCCGTCGTGCTGCCCTATGTTAGGCGGCTCGACCCGCTTAAGGCTGTCGTATTGCTCAAGCGCAATCGCAGAATCGGGCGTTTTCGCAGGCGAGCACGGAAGTTTATGCTGCGGCGCTTGCCATCGCCCTGTTCGCCGGATGCAAGCCTCATCTTGCCCGGGGTGGCTGCGAGGCGGGTGAAGCGTTAGCTGCCGCCAAGCACGACAAAAACGAGGCGCATGTTGCGCATCGGGCCTGTATCCGAAATTTTCTGCCGGACACTCGGCGGCATACTGATCGAAGGCGAGCCGAGCATCTGCGCTGGTTCGCTGCAGACCGGCAAGCGTAGGCAGACACGCTCGCTCCGATCAGAGAATGGTGAGGTCGTGCAGATGAAAACCCTGCTGCTCAGCAAAGAGCAAGTCGGCGGCTTGATATCCCTTAAAGAAGTCATCGGCACGGTGGAGGAGGCCTACAAGGCCTTTAGCAGCGGGCAGGTGGTGCAGCCCGATTACATCGGTATCCATCTGCCTGAACCGCGTGGCGAGATCGACTTCAAGGTCGGTTATTGCAAGGGCAACGAAATCATCTCGATGAAAGCCTCCTCCGGCGGTTTTCTCGACAACCCCGCCGCGCATGGCGTGCCCAATGGCATGGGCAGCGTGCTGCTGTTCGATGCCCGCAGTTGCGCGCTGATCTGCGTGATGGACGGCAGCCTGCTCACGGGCCTGCGCACGGGCGCTTCGGGCGCTGTCTCGGTCAAGGCGCTGGCGCGCAAGAATGCCAGGAAGGTCACCTGCATCGGCACTGGCAACCAGGCGCGCATGCAGGTTCGCGCCATCAGCCTGGTGATGCAGATCGAAGAGATTCACGCCTGGAGCAGAAACCCGCAGACCTGCGAACGCTTCAAGACGGACATCGAGGCGGAGCTTGGCATTCCGGTGATCCTCGCCGACTCCAAGCAGGCGGCGGTCGAGCAGGCCGACATCCTCGTCACCACTACCCGTGGCAAGGGCCCGCTGGTGCGGGCGGGCTGGGTGAAGCCCGGTACTCATATCGTCGCCATTGGCACCGATATGCAAGGCAAGCAGGAATTCGAGCCCGAGATATTCCGCCACGCCAAGATCGTCAATGACTCGATCGCGCAGTGCACTGACAAAGGCGAAACCTGGCACCCGCTGAACGCCAGGATCATCGGCTTGGACGATATCCACGGCGAGCTTGGCGAGATTCTGCTGGGCACCAAGCCAGGGCGGGAGAGCGACGAAGAAATCACTATTTTCGACTCCACCGGCATGGCCATCCAGGACAACACCACGGCCGAGAAGATCTATCGCAACGCGCTGGAAAGCGATGTCGGAACCTTCTTCGCGTTCCTTTGAAACCTGATTTCGCCAGTAGGCGTGAGGACATTAAATGCGTGACCATCCGACCATCGAGGACATCCGCCAAGCCCAGGAACGCCTCAAACCCCATATCAGACATACACCGCTGTTGCGCGCGGAAAAGATCGAAAAGGCCGTCGGCTGCCAGCTCTATCTCAAACCCGAAACCCTGCAGATCACCGGAGCCTTCAAGATTCGCGGCGCGCTGAACAAGACGTTGTCGCTGCCCAGGGAAGAGATCGCCAGGGGTATCATCGCCACCTCGTCCGGCAATCATGCCCAGGGGCTTGCCTACGCTGCGCGCATGCTGGGCGTGAAGGCCATTCTGGTGCTGCCGGTGAGCACGCCGAAGATCAAGATCGCCAATACCCAGGCGCTCGGTGCGGAGGTGATCCTCTTCGATGGCGACACCGCCGCGCGCTGGAAGAGGGTGTACGAAATCGCCGAGGAAAACGGCTACGTGCCGGTGCATGCCTTCGAGGATCCGCTGGTGATGGCCGGGCAGGGCACCATCGGCTGCGAGATTCTCGAAGACCTGGAGGATGTCGATACCGTCATTGTCCCCATGGGCGGCGGCGGCCTGATCTCCGGCATCGCCACGGCCATCAAGGCAACCAAACCATCGGTGCGGGTGGTCGGCGCCGAACCGGCGCTGACCCCCAAGTACCATCACAGCCGCTTGAACAAGCAGCGCACCACGCTGCCGCTGCTCGACACCATCGCTGACGGCCTGCGCATCAGTGTGCCGGGGCAGAACCCCTATCCGATCATCGAGCGTTACGTCGACGAGATCGTCCTGGTCGAGGACCAGCACATCGTCGAGGGCATGCGCGTTCTAGCCAGGGACGCCAAGCTGATCGCCGAGCCCGCTGCTGCGATCGGCATTGGCGCGCTGCTGGCCGGCGCGCTGAAGGTGCACGCAGACGAAAAGGTCTGCGTGGTACTGACCGGCGGCAATTGGGATCTGGCTGACCTGGCCGAGGTTTACCTGGAGCGCCAGTAGGGCGCCTCTAAAAACGTAGGCGAGGCAGCCAGCGCAATACCGATGGCGGCCCCACAAAAACAGGCGAAAAACGCTCGGAGTCGCGTTCGACTTTACGCGCTGTAAATGAGCATTTTGATCGGACTCGCGCACGAGCCTGTTTTTAACGCAGCGATGGCAACGCAGGTAGTTTTTAGAGGTGCCCAGTAGCGACTGCCTGGGCCTAGCGCGACGGTCGATTGCATAAGGCGAGGGGCGAAAGACCGCAGCTAATGCTTGCGCGGGGCAGCAAGTCCGCAGCATGTATCGGGCAATGTTTTCTAGGATGGAGGCCTGGCCATGCCAGGCACCGGGCAGGTGCCCTGGCTCTTTTCTGGAGTGCTTTATGAATAGCTTCGACCCGAGCAGCGTGTCCGTGCGCAGTGCCCATTTCATCGGCGGCCTCTATCGCAGTGGCGAGCCTGCGCTGCAGGTGTCGCGTCCTTCCGATGGCCAGCCCTACGCGCAATTGCCGATTGCCGATGTGGCGCTGGTGGACGAAGCGGTGGAGAACGCCTGGCAGGCTTTTCGCCAGAGTGACTGGGGTAGCCGCCCGCCGCGCGAGCGCTGCCGTGTGCTGCGCCGCTGGGCCGAGCTGATCGAAGCCGATGCCGCCAACCTGGCGCCCCTGGAGGCGCTGGGCTCGACCCGCCCGCACAAGGACGTACTGGCCTGGGACATTCCCTATGTCGCCGAGGTGCTGCGCTTTTTCGCCGAACTGGCGGACAAGCATGGCGGGCAGGTAGCAGCCACTCAGCGCGATCGCCTGGGCATGCAGATCGCCGAACCCTATGGGGTGATCGGCGCCATCGCACCGTGGAATTTCCCCTTGAGCATGGCCAACTGGAAGGTGGCGCCGGCCCTGGCTGCCGGCAATGCGGTGGTGCTCAAGCCGTCCGAACTGACCCCGTTTTCGGCCCTGCGTTACGCCGAGCTGGCGGTGCAAGCCGGCCTGCCGGCGGGCATCTTCAACGTGGTGCAGGGCGACGGCCGGCTGACTGGCGATGCCCTGTGCCGCCACCCGCGCATCAGCAAGGTGACCTTCACCGGCTCCACTGCCACCGGCTCGAGCATCATGGCCGCGTGCGCGACCCACGGCCCCAAGCCGGTGACCCTGGAGCTGGGTGGCAAGAGCCCGCAACTGGTGTTCGCCGATATTCCCGACCTGCGCAAGACCGCGCGTAGCGTGGCCATGGCCATCACCGGCAACGCTGGCCAGGTGTGCGTCTCCGGTTCGCGGCTGATCATCGAGCGGAGCATTCTCGAACCCTTCGTCGAGTGCCTGCAGGGGCATTTCCGTGAGCTGAATCCCGGCCCCACCTGGTCGGCGCAGACCAGCCTGCCGCCGATCATTTCCCAGCAACAGGTCGAACGCATCGACAGTATCTTGCAGCGCTCGCGCCAGGCTGGCGCCGAGCTGCTCGAAGGAGGAGGGCGCATCGACGGCCTGGGGGGCGCCTACTACCAGCCGACCTTGCTCGGCGTGGCCAACAGCGGCAACCCGGCGGTACTCGAAGAGATCTTCGGCCCGGTGTTGACCATCCAGACCTTCGACGATGAGCAGCAGGCCTTGCAGTTGGCCGAGCACCCCAGCTACGGGCTGGCGGCGGGGGTGCATACTGCCGATCTCAATCGCGCCCTGCGCCTGATTCGCGGCCTGGAGGTGGGCACGGTGTGGGTCAACCGTTACGGTCGCAGCGACGACCACATACTGCCCACGGGGGGTTACAAAGGCTCGGGCATCGGCAAGGACCTGGGCAGCGAGGCGTTCGAGGCCAATCTGCGGCACAAGAGCGTGCTCATCGACATCAGTTGATTATGCTGCGCAAACACCCCAGCGGGCGCCCTTCGAGGCGCCCGTTTTGCATTGTATGGCCCTCAAAGGGCGCATTTTCTCTGGCTTTGCCCGCTTACAGGGCGCCCCGCAAAGTCTGCTGAGTGCGGCCCGTAAAACGGCTTTTTGTGTCGAGTCAGGCGTGCTTTTAACCTCATCTGCTGGGTTCACGGTGCTGTAATGATCGGGCAGTACAGCGCGACGGGGGAGTCGATGTTGACTGCAACAACCTCAACAAGACATCAGGACTGCGCCATGAGCTTTCTTCGCCCCAAGTACATCACCTTCGACTGCTACGGCACCTTGACCAACTTTCAGATGGGCCCACTGACCCGCGAGCTGTTCGCCGACCGCGTGCCGGCCGCGCAGATGGATCAGTTCGTCAAGGACTTCGCGCAGTATCGCCTGGATCAAGTGATGGGCGACTGGCGCCCCTACGATGAAATTCTCGATACCGCACTGGCGCGCGTCTGCAAGCGCTGGGGGGTCGAGTACCGTGGCGAAGGCCAGCGCTACTACGATGCCGTACCGACCTGGGGCCCGCATGCCGACGTCACTGCCGGTCTGGCCAAGATCGCCGACAAGATTCCGCTGGTGATCCTCTCCAACGCCATGGACGAGCAGATCATGTCCAACGTCGACAAGCTGGGCGTGCCGTTCCACAAGGTGTATACCGCTCAGCAAGCCCAGGCCTACAAACCGCGCCTGCAAGCCTTCGAATACCTGCTCGACAGCCTCGGCTGTGGCCCCGAAGACCTGCTGCATGTGTCCTCCAGCTTTCGCTACGACCTGATGTCGGCCGACGACATGAAGATCAAGCACAAGGCCTTCGTTGCCCGTGGTCACGAGCAACCAGGCAACACCTGTTACGGCTACCAGCAAATCGCCGACATCGGCGGCTTGCCGGCCCTGGTCGGCCTCTGATCGCCAACACGCGCGAGGAGCTGCAGATGCACAGCGATTCCTACTGGCTCGATACGGCCCCAGCCTTCACCGGGGCACAGAGCGGCGACCTGCCGGCGCGGGTCGATGTGGTGGTGGTGGGCGGCGGCTTCACTGGGCTGTCGGCGGCACGGGCGCTGGCCATGAAGGGCGCCAGCGTCGCCGTGCTGGAGGCCGGCCGGGTGATCGGCGAGGCCTCCGGGCGCAACGGTGGGCATTGCAGCACCGGTGTCGCTCATGACTATGCCGGGCTGGCTGCCAGCCTCGGCAGCGAACGTGCGCGCCGTTATTACCAGGCTTACGAAAGCGCGGTGCAAAGCGTGGTCGGCCTGGTGGAGCAGGAGGCTATCGCCTGTGACCTGACCCGCAACGGCAAGCTCAAACTGGCCGCCAAACCCCAGCATTACGAGGGCCTAGCGCGTACCTGCGAGCTGATCCGCCGCGAGGTGGATGCCGAGGTGGAGTTGCTCTCTGCCGAGCAGGTGCGCAGCGAGGTCGATTCCGCGCAGTTCCATGGTGGCCTGCTGCAGCGTAATGGCGTGCAGATGCACATCGGCCGATTCGGCATCGGCCTGGCCGAGGCGGCGGCCCGTCATGGTGCGCTGATCTACCAGGGCACCACCATGCAGGGGTATCGGCCAGAGGCCGGTGGCTATCGGGTCGACACCAGCCGCGGCAGTCTGCTGGCCGGCCAGGTGCTGATGGCCACCGGTGCCAGCCAGCACGGCGCTCTGGGTTGGTATCGGCGGCGCATCGTGCCGGTGGGCAGCTTCATCGTCGCCACCGAGCCGCTATCCGCTGCCGTGCTCGAGCGTCTGCTGCCACAGCGCCGCTCGTACGTCACCAGCCGCATCATCGGCAACTACTTCCGTCTCACCCCGGACAACCGGCTATTGCTGGGCGGGCGGGCACGCTTTGCCATGTCCGGCGGCAATTCCGACCTCAAGAGCGGCAAGGTGCTGCAGGCGGCGTTGCTGCAGATGTTCCCGCAATTGGCCGGGGCAAAGATCGACTACTGCTGGGGCGGCCTGGTGGACATGACTTCCGACCGCCTGCCACGCGCAGGCCAGCAGGGTGGCGTGTATCACTCCATGGGCTACAGCGGCCATGGCGTGCAGATGTCGGTGCACATGGGCCAGGTGATGGCTGAAGTGATGGATGGCAAGGCCGAGGCCAATCCCTGGGGCGAGCTCGATTGGCCGGCGATTCCCGGGCATTTCGGCAAACCCTGGTTCCTGCCGGTCGTAGGGGTCTACTACCGCCTTCAGGACTATTTGCATTGAGCGTGTGACAAGAAAAACAGTGGCACCAACGTCGTTTGCGTTACCCGGTCGCTCCGCTTAGCCGTGAGCATTCGAGCCTTCCATTTTCGACAGGTACAACGATATGACTGACAACAAGAACATCCCTGGCACTCAACTGATCAGCGGCGAGCAGAGTCAGCGCATTTTCGAGGGGCTCAACCGCGGTATGTCGCGCCGCGACGCCTTGCGCATGCTGGGGCTTGCTGGCATCGCCGCTGCCGGTGCCGGCAGCCTGTTCGGCCCGGCAGGGCAGGTGCTGGCGGCGAGCGCCAGCGGCGCTACGGTAACGGGCAAACGGGGTGGGCGCATCAAGGTGGCCACCGCCACCAGCTCCACCGCTGACACCCTCGACCCGGCCAAGGGCTCGAACTACACCGATTATTGTCGGCACAACATGTTCTACAACGGTCTGACCTCACTGGACGAGCAACTGGTGCCGCGTATGTCGCTGGCCGAGTCGTTCGACACCAGCGATGCCTTGTCCTGGAACATCAAGCTGCGCAAGGACATCCTGTTCCATGATGGCAAGCCGCTGACCTCGGCCGACGTGGTCTACTCGCTGACTCGGCACAAGGTGCCGCAGGTGGGTTCCAAGGCGCTGAGCATTGCCCAGCAGTTCGAGGAGGTGAAGGCGAACGGCCCGCACGAGGTTCAAGTGCGCCTGGTCAGCCCCAATGCCGACCTGCCGGCAGTGCTCGGTACCACGCATTTTCTCATCGTGCGCGACGGCACCACCGACTTCACCACGGCCAACGGCACCGGGCCGTTCACCTGCGCCGAGTTCCAGCCAGGCGTGCGCTCCATCGCCAAGCGCAATGACGGCTACTGGAAGCCGGGCCTGCCGTATCTCGACGAGATCGAGTTCTTCTCCATCCCCGATGAGTCGGCGCGCATCAGTGCGTTGCTGGCCGGTGACGTGGACCTGATCAACCCGGTCAGCCCGCGCTCGGTTTCACGCCTTGAGGGCAGTGCCAGCGTGGCGCTGATGGAGTCGCCCACCGGCGGCTACACCAACCTGATCATGCGCGATGAGCTGGGCCCGGTGCAGAACCCGGATTTCGTCCTGGCCATGAAGTACCTGCTCGATCGCAAGCAGATCAACCGCGTGGCCTTCCGGGGTTACGGCAAGATCGCCAACGATCAACCGATCGCCGCCAACAGCCGTTACTACTCCGCCGATGTTCCGCAGCGCGCGTTCGACCCGGACAAGGCCAAGTTCCACCTGAAAAAATCCGGCATGGCTGGGCGTTCTCTGCCGCTGGTGGCTTCCGAGGCCGCTACCGGCTCGCAGGACATCGCCCAGCTGCTCCAGCTCTCCGGTCAGCAGATCGGCCTCAAGCTGGATATCAAGCGGGTGCCGGCCGATGGCTACTGGTCCAACCACTGGATGAAGCATCCGCTGGGCTTCGGCTCGATCAATGCGCGGCCTACCGCCGATCTGATGTTCAGCCTGTTCTTCCAGTCCGATGCAGTGATGAACGAGTCGGGTTGGAAGAACGAGCGTTTCGACGAGTTGCTGCTCGCCGCTCGTGGGGAAACCGACGACGCCCAGCGCAAACAGATGTACGGCGAGATGCAGATGCTGGTTAACGAGCATTGTGGCGTGGGCATCCCGCAATTCAGCAGTAGTCTCGATGGTCACAACGCCAAGCTCAAAGGCCTTGCACCACATCCGCTGGGTGGCTTGATGGGCTACATGTTCGCCGAGCACGTCTGGTTGGATGCCTGAAGCGTAGCGCCGATAACCATGGCGCCGCCTGCGGGGTATCGCAGGCGGCGACCTTAGAATAAGAGGGGCTCTTGATATGAATGACACCATTGCGCGCCTTGTGGTGGGACGTCTGGGGATCGGTGTGATCACCTTGCTGATAGTCTCGCTGGTGGTGTTCTTCCTCACCAGCCTGTTGCCCGGCGATGCCGTGCAGGAAATGCTCGGTCAGGAGGCCACACCGCAAGCGGTGGCGGCCATGCGTGCGCAGCTCGGTCTGGATCAACCGGTGTACCTGCGCTACCTGTACTGGCTGGGTGGACTGCTCAGCGGCAACCCGGGGGTATCGATGGTCAACGGCATGCCGGTGGGTGATCTGATCGCCAGCCGCCTGCCCAACACCCTGAGCCTGGCGGCGATCACCGCGCTGGTCTCGGTGCCGGTGGCGCTGACCATCGGCATTCTCTCGGCCATGTACCGGGGTTCGAAATTCGACCGTTACAGCAACATGCTGACGGTATTCGCGGTATCCGTGCCGGAGTTCCTCATCGCCACCATCGCCGTGCTGATCTTCGCGGTGAAGCTGGGCTGGCTGTCGGCCTTGTCGCGCAACGTCGATGTGCACAGCTTCGGTGAACTGGTGCGCGTCTACGCCATGCCGGTGCTGACCCTGTGCTGCGTGCTGATCGCGCAGATGGCGCGCATGACCCGCGCGGCGGTGATCGACCAGCTCAGCTCGCCCTATGTGGAAATGGCTGTGCTCAAGGGTGCGCGCCCGATTCGCGTGGTGCTGCGCCATGCGCTGCCCAACGCCATCGGACCGATTGCCAATGCTGTCGCGCTGAGCCTGTCGTACCTGCTTGGCGGCGTGGTCATCGTCGAGTCGATCTTCAACTATCCGGGCATCGCCACGCTGATCGTCAACGGCGTGATCACCCGCGACATGCCCCTGGTACAGGCCTGTGTGATGCTGTTCTGCCTGGGCTTTCTGGTGCTGGTACTGCTGGCCGACCTCTGTGCCATCCTGTCTAACCCGAGGCTGCGCAAATGAAAACGGACACCGTATCCACACAAGCGAACGTAGCGCTGAGCAATGAATCCGTCGAGGCGGCGGTGGCACCCGTGGCGCCGCGCAAACGCCGACTGGCGCTGTCCGGTGCCGGCATCGTCGGTTTGCTGCTGGTGTTGTTCTGGGCCGTGATGGCGGTGGCTGGCCCCTGGCTGGCGCCGCACGACCCCAACGCCCTGGTCAGCGACGACTTCTTCGGCCCGCTCAGCCTGCAATATCCGTTGGGCAGCGATTACCTGGGCCGCGATATGCTCAGCCGCCTGCTGCAGGGCGCGCCGTACACCATCGGCGTGGCGCTGCTGGCTACTGTACTGGCTTGCGCCGCCGGTGTTCTGCTTGCGTTGGTGGCGGCGGCCTCCGGCGGCTGGCTGGATGCCCTGATCAGTCGTACCCAGGACGCCCTGATCGCCATTCCCAACAAGATCTTCGCCCTGCTGATGGTGGCCACGTTCGGCTCCTCGGTACCCTTGTTGCTGTTGATGGCGGCCTTCGCCTACATGCCCGGCTCATTTCGCATCTCCCGCGCCGTGGCGGTCAACCTGATGACCATGGACTTCGTGCGGGTCGCGCGCACCCGTGGCGAGGGCATGGCCTACATCATCTTCATCGAGGTGCTGCCGAACATGCTGCGCCCGGTGTTCACCGATTTCGGCCTGCGCTTCGTCTACGTCGTGCTGCTGCTCAGCGCCATGAGCTTCCTCGGCTTAGGCATTCAGCCGCCAGAGGCCGACTGGGGCTCACTGGTGCGCGAAAACATTCAGGGCCTGGGGCAGGGTGCCCCGGCGGTGCTGGCTCCGGCACTGGCCATCGCCAGCCTGACCATGGGCGTCAACCTGCTCATCGACAGCCTCGGCGGGCGAACCCAGCACGGCAGGGAGAAGTGAGATGAAGCAGATCGTCAAGGTAAGTGGCCTGCAAGTGGCCGCGCGCAACGACCAGGGCGTCGACGTGCCGATCGTGCACGGTGCCGAGTTCAGCCTGAACAAGGGCGAGGTGCTGGCGCTGATCGGCGAGTCCGGCTCGGGCAAGAGCACCATTGCCCTGTCGCTGATGGGCTATGCCCGTGCGGGTTGCCGCATCGTCGGCGGCTCGGTGCGCATCGGCGACGTCGATGTGCTGCAACTCTCCAACAGCGAGCTGGCCAAACTGCGCGGGCGCACCGTGGCCTATATCGCGCAGAGCGCGGCGGCGGCCTTCAACCCGTCGAAGAGCATCATGGAACAGGTGATCGAAAGCGCCCTGATTCATGGTGTGCTGTCGCGCAAACAGGCCCAGGAAAAGGCCGTGGAGCTGTTCCGCGCCCTGGCCCTGCCGGAGCCCGAGCGCATCGGCGCGCGCTATCCGCATCAGGTCTCGGGTGGCCAGTTGCAGCGGCTGATGGCGGCCATGGCGCTGATCACCGATCCGGCGCTGGTGATTCTCGATGAACCGACCACGGCACTGGACGTGACCACCCAGATCGAAGTGCTGCGCGCCTTCAAGCAGGTGGTGCGCGAGCGCGATACCACGGCCATCTACGTGTCTCACGACCTGGCGGTGGTGGCGCAGATGGCCGACCGCATCATCGTCCTGCGCGATGGCCAGATTCAGGAGCACGAAAGCACCGAGCAGATTCTGCGCGCGCCGCAGCACCCCTATACGCAAAGCCTGCTGGCGGCGATGAAACCGGTGGTGCAAAGCGGCGTCTGCGATCACCAGGTCACCCCTGAAGAGGACGGCCTGTTGCTCGATGTGCGGGGTCTGGAAATCTGCTACGGGCTGAAGAAGGTGCTGCACAACGTCGACCTCAAGGTGCGGCGTGGCGAGGCGGTCGGCGTGATCGGCGAGTCCGGCTCGGGCAAGACCACCCTGGCCCAGGCCATCGCCGGCCTGGTCGAACCCTCGGCCGGGCAGATCCTGCTCGATGGCCAGCCTTTGAGCCGCTCCCTGGATGGGCGCAGCCGCGAGCAGTTCCGACGTATCCAGTACGTGTTCCAGAATGCCGACACGGCGCTCAACCCCCGCCATAGCATCGCCGACATCCTGGCGCGCCCGCTGCGCTTCTACCACGGCATGAAGGGCGCGCAGCAGCAACGGCGCATGGCCGAGCTGCTGGAATTGGTGCAGTTGCCGGCCGGCATCGCCCAGCGCCGCCCAGGCGAGCTGTCCGGCGGCCAGAAACAACGCATCAACCTCGCACGGGCGCTGGCTGCCGAACCGGATCTGATTCTCTGCGACGAGGTCACCTCGGCACTCGATACCGTGGTCGGCGCGGCGATTCTCGAGTTGCTGCGTGAGCTGCGCCGCGAGCTGGGTCTGTCCTACCTGTTCATCAGCCACGACATCTCCACGGTGCGTGCGCTGTGTGACGACATCGTGGTGATGTACAGCGGCCACAAGGTAGAGGCCGGCACGCAGGAGGCTTTTGCCGAGGCACCGTTCCACCCTTACACCGACCTGCTGATCAACTCGGTGCCGGAGCTGCGCCAGGGTTGGCTGGAGAGCTGCGGGGCCAACTACGGCTCGTTGCCGGCGATAGGCGAGCCGCTCGCCGGGGCCAAGCTCTGCCCGTTCCTCAACCGCTGCCCCGTGCGGGTCGACGGTCTGTGCAACCGCAGCATGCCGCCGCGCGGGCTGATTCTCGGTGGCAGCGAGGTGCTCTGCCACCGCAGCAGCGCCGAGTTGCAGCACGCGCAGCAGGCCCTGCCGGTTAGCAGCAGCCGCAAAACGGAGGCCTACGCATGAGAGCCCGTGCACTGGACATCTTCAAACGCCTGATCGCCTTCGACACCGTCTCCTCGGAGCCGAACCTGGCGCTGATCGACTACGTGCGCGAGCTGCTGGCGAGCAAGGGCATCGAGTCGCTGATCGTCAAGGACGAGAGCGGGCGCAAGGCCAACCTGTTCGCCAGCGTTGGCCCACGCGAGGTGCCGGGCATCCTCTTGTCCGGGCATACCGATGTGGTGCCGGCTGCCGGCCAGGCCTGGACGCTGCCGGCCTTCGAGCTGACCCAGCGCGACGGGCGTCTGTACGGGCGCGGCAGTTGCGACATGAAGGGCTTCATCGCCCTGGCCATCGACGCCATGCTCACCGCAGCCGACAGCCCCCTGAGCCGCCCACTGCAACTGGCCCTGTCGCATGACGAGGAGATCGGCTGCGTCGGCGTACGCCGCCTGCTCGACGTACTGCACCTGGCACCGGTCCGGCCGATGCTGTGCATCGTCGGCGAGCCGACGGGCATGCAGTTCGTCCTCGGTCACAAGGGCAAGGGCTCCTACCGCGCCTTGTGCCACGGCCAGGAGGCGCATTCCTCGCTGGCGCCGCGCTCGGCCAATGCCATCCACCTGGCTTGCGACTTCATCGCCGCCCTGCGCCAGGGCCAGCAATACCTGCAACGCCAGGGCGCGCAGGACGCCGCCTACGACGTGCCCTATAGCACCGTGCATGTCGGCCAGATCACCGGCGGCAGGGCGCTGAACATCGTGCCCAACCTGTGCAGCCTGGACTTCGAGGTGCGCAACCTGCCGGCCGATGATCTCGATGGCTTCATCGAGCAGATGCGCGAGCAGGCCGAGGCCATTGCCGCCGAGGCCAAGCGCCTGTCCAGCGTGGCGGCCATCGAAATCGAGACGCTGAACGTCTACCCCGGCCTCGACACCCACCCGAGCGTCGAAGCCGTGCGTTTTCTACAAGCCTTTGCCGAACCCGGCACGGGCACCGCCAAGGTGTCGTTCGGCACCGAAGGCGGGCTGTTCACCCAGCGTCTGGATGTGCCGGTGGTGGTCTGTGGGCCGGGCTCCATCGAGCAGGCGCACAAGCCCGACGAGTTCGTCGAGCTGAGCCAGATGGATGCCGGCGAGCGTTTTCTCGATGGCCTGCTGGGCTCGTTGCGCAACTGAAAAAGAGCCCCGGCAGAGCCTGCCGTGGCGCGGCGATTTTCAGCATCCGCCACTGTGCAACGGTCGCTTTCAGCATCCTCGTCTGTAGCCCCTCAATAGACTGAAGGCTGTCTCGAAACCGGAGTCCATCATGTTGAAGAATCGTTTGCAGGATCCCAGCCTTCTGGCCGAGCGTGCCTATATCGACGGGCAGTGGCAGGGCGCCGACGATGGCGCCACCCTGGAGGTGATCAACCCCGCCACTGGCGAGTGCATCGCCCGTGTACCGGCTCTGCAGGGCAGCGAAACCCGCCGCGCCATCGAAGCCGCCGAGCGTGCCTGGCCGGCCTGGCGTGCGCGCCCGGCCGCCGAACGAGCGGCGCTGCTGGAGCGCTGGTATCAGGCCATGCTCGACAACCTCGACGATCTGGCCCTGATCATGACCTGCGAGCAGGGCAAGCCTCTGGCCGAAGCCCAGGGTGAGATCCGCTATGGCGCCAGTTTCGTCAAATGGTTCGCCGAGGAGGCGCGCCGCGTCTATGGCGAGACCATTCCCACGCCCAGCGGCGACCGCCGCCTGATGACCCTCAAACAGCCCGTTGGGGTGTGCGCGGCCATTACCCCATGGAACTTCCCCAACGCCATGATCACCCGCAAATGCGCGCCGGCCCTGGCGGCTGGTTGCCCGATCGTGGTCAAACCGTCCGAGCTGACGCCGCTGTCGGCCCTGGCTCTGGCAGTACTGGCCGAGCGCGTGGGCATCCCTGCCGGGGTGTTCAACGTACTGACCGGTATGCCGGCGGGTATCGGTGAAGAACTCACCGGCAACCCCACGGTGCGCAAGATTTCCTTCACCGGCTCCACCGCCGTGGGCCGCCTGCTGATGCGCCAGAGCGCCGAGCAGATCAAACGCCTGAGCCTGGAACTGGGCGGCAACGCGCCCTTTATCGTGTTCGACGACGCCGACCTCGAACAGGCCATTGCCGGGGTGATGCAGAGCAAGTTCCGTAACGCCGGGCAGACTTGCGTCTGCGCCAACCGCATCCTGGTCCAGGACGGCATCTACGAGCGCTTCGCCGCGCGCCTGGTGGAGGAGGTGGGCAAGCTCAAGGTCGGCGACGGCCTGGAAGCTGGCACCACTATCGGCCCGCTGATCAACGCGGCTGCCGTGAGCAAGGTCGCCCGGCATATCGACGATGCCCTGAGTCAGGGCGCGCAACTGCTGTGTGGCGCAGTGCCGACGGGCGAGGGGCAGTTCGTCCAGCCCAGCGTACTCGGCGATGCCAACCCAAGCATGCTGCTGGCCAACGAAGAAACCTTCGGCCCGGTCGCCCCACTGATGCGTTTTGCCACCGAGCAGCAGGCACTGGAAATGGCCAACGCCACCCCGTACGGCCTCGGCGCCTACTTCTTTACCCAGAACATGGGGCGCTCCTGGCGCTTTGGCGAGGCACTGGAGTTCGGCATGGTCGGCCTCAACACCGGGTTGATCTCCATGGAAGTGGCGCCCTTCGGTGGCGTCAAACAGTCGGGACTAGGCCGCGAGGGCTCCAAGTACGGCCTCGACGAATACCTGGAAATCAAGGCATTCCATATCGGCGGCTTGTTGGGCGCGTGAGGTGAGGCATGAGCACGACATACAGAATCGCCGCGATCGCCGGTGACGGCATCGGCCAGGAAGTGTTGCCCGAAGGACTGCGCGTGCTGGAACGGGCCGCCGCCAAATGGAACCTAGATCTGAACATTGAAGTGTTCGAGTGGGCCAGTTGCGACTACTACCTGCAGCACGGGAAGATGATGCCCGACGATTGGTTCGAGCAGCTCAAGGGCTTCGATGCCATCTACTTCGGCGCCGTCGGCTGGCCGGACAAGGTGCCCGATCACATCTCCCTATGGGGCTCGCTGCTCAAGTTTCGCCGCGACTTCGATCAGTACGTGAACATCCGTCCGGTGCGCCTGTTCCCCGGCGTGCCATGCCCGCTGGCCGGGCGTGAGCCGGGCGACATCGATTTCGTGGTGATCCGCGAGAACACCGAGGGCGAATATTCCTCGGTGGGCGGCAAGATGTTCGAGGGCACCGAGCACGAGTTCGTGCTGCAGGAGTCGGTGTTCACGCGCCGTGGCGTGGACCGGATTCTCAAGTTCGCCTTCGACCTGGCGCAGAGCCGGCCGCGCAAGCGCCTGACCGCTGCCACCAAATCCAACGGCATCTCCATCAGCATGCCTTACTGGGACGAGCGCACCGCGCGCATGGCCGAGCACTATCCCGAGGTCAGCTGGGACAAGCAGCATATCGACATCCTCTGCGCGCGCTTCGTGTTGCAGCCGGACCGCTTCGACGTGGTGGTGGCCTCCAACCTGTTCGGCGACATTCTTTCCGACCTGGGGCCGGCCTGCGCCGGCACCATCGGCATCGCGCCGTCGGCCAACCTCGACCCCGAGCGGCGCTTCCCCTCGCTGTTCGAGCCGGTACACGGCTCGGCGCCGGACATCTTCGGCCGCAATATCGCCAACCCGATTGCCATGATCTGGTCCGGCGCGCTGATGCTGGAGTTTCTAGGTAATGGCGACGAACGCTACCGCGCTGCTCACGACGGCATCCTCAAGGCCATCGAACAGGTCATTGCCGCCGGGCCGATCACCCCCGATCTCGGCGGCCAGGGTTCGACCCAGGACGTTGGCAAGGCAATCGCCGCAGCGATTTAACCCTTTGTGTTGGTGTTGTCACCCTTTGGCCCGCTCATTGGCGGGCTTCTTTTTGCTTGAGAGACGGCAGCGCTCGCGCCATTACCAGTACCCGCGCGGAGCAGGGCCGGCCTCACCAGAACGCGACGCAGCGGGCATGATCTGGCGCCAGGTCGGCAGTTAGTAGCCTCGCTGGCGGTCGATCTGCCCGCGCATCGGCTCGCCGCGTTGATGGCGGCGGATGTTGTCCAGCAGTCCGGCGAAGGCGCTGTCCGGTTGGGTCATCGCCGCGATATGCGGGGTCAGCAGAATCTGTGGGTGATGCCAGAACGGGTGCTCTGGGGCTGCGGGTTCCTGTTGCAGCACGTCGAGCACTGCGGCACTGAGCTGGCCGCTGGCCAGGGCTTCGAGCAGATCGGCTTCCACCAGATGACCTCCGCGGCCCATGTTGACCAACGCAGCGCCGCGCGGCAGTTGGGCGAACAGCTCGTGATCGAGCATGCCCTGGGTCTGCTCGGTCAGCGGTAGGACGCAAAGCAGGATGTCGCACTGACCAAGGAACGTCGGCAACTGCTCGGTGCCGGCAAAGCACTGCACGCCGGGGATCTGGTGCTGACTGCGAGCCCAGCCGGACAGGGCGAAGCCGTAGGGCTGCAGGGTGGCGAGTATCTGCTTCGCCTGCAGGCCGAGGCCCATGACCCCGACCCGGCGTTTGTTGGCAGGCAGCAAGGGGTGCGCCTGCCAGCGTCTTTCGGCCTGTTGCTGGCGGTAGCGCAGCATGTCGCGGTGCAGGCTCAGCACGGCGAAACTGGCGTACTCGCACATGCCCTGGGTAATCCCTGGATCGAGCAGGCGTACCACCGGCAGGTCTTGCGGCAGGCGGCTCAGATCGAGCTGATCGACGCCCGCCGACAGGGCGAACAGCACCTGTAGGTTCGGCAGCAGTTCCAGCAGATTCTCCGGCGCCTGCCAGGCTGCCAGATAGCGGATCTCGCGCGGGTCGCCAATCTCTGGCCAGGCGCGCCACTGAATATCCGGGGCCTGTTCGGCGAACAGCGCTTGCCAGTGTTCGCCGCGCACCGGGTCGGCTTTATAGAGCAGGGCCATGGCATTTTCTCCTGTAGGCAAAGACTTTCAGTGTGCCGTAGCAGCGGAGCAGTAAATGTCGAAATGGCCGCGCGCACCGCAACATGCCGGCTTCTCTGCTGGCCAATCCGGCAGATTCCGTGCCGTGGCCGATTCTGCCGTTTGCCGGGAGCAAAACAGTCGATCCGTATCTCTCGGCGGCCAAGTTCGGCTTAGAACTTTGCCGCGATTGCTTAACCTGAGCGCATTGCAGCCGCCTCCCGGTTGCCCGGCTCACTATGGGAGATGCCATGAACAGCAAATGCGAAGAAACCCCTTATTTGCTCCAGCAGCGTGATCAGTTCGTACCGCGCGGCTTGGTCACCGCCCATCCGCTGGTCATCGACCGGGCCCAGGGCGCCGAGGTGTGGGATGTCGACGGCAAGCGCTACCTCGACTTCGTTGGCGGCATCGGCGTGATGAACATCGGCCACAACCATCCGCAGGTGATCGCCGCGGTGCAGGCGCAGCTGCAGAAGGTCACCCATGCCTGCTTCCAGGTAGTGGCCTATCAGCCCTATATCGACCTGGCGAAGCGCCTGTGCGAACTGGTCGCCGGCTCCAGCGGCATCGCGCACAAGGCGGCGCTGTTCACCTCCGGTGCGGAGGCGGTGGAAAACGCGGTGAAGATCGCCCGCGCCCATACCAAGCGCCCAGCGGTGATTTCCTTCCGTGGCGGTTTCCATGGTCGCACCCTGCTCGGTAGCACCCTGACCGGCATGAGCGAGCCCTACAAGCAGAACTTCGGCATGGCGCCCGAGGTGTTCCATACCCCGTATCCCAATGCCTATCGCGGTTTCACCAGCGAGATGGCGCTGACGGCCCTCAAGGAGCTGTTCGCCACCCAGGTAGCGCCGGAGCGCGTCGCGGCCATCGTCATCGAGCCGGTACAGGGCGATGGCGGCTTCCTCACCGCGCCGCCGGAGTTCCTCAAGGCGCTACGGGCGCTGACCGAGGAACACGGCATCGTCCTGATTCTCGACGAAGTGCAAGCAGGCTTCGGCCGTACCGGCACCTGGTTCGGCTTTCAGCATGCCGGCATCCAGCCCGACCTGGTTACCGTGGCCAAGAGCCTGGCCGCTGGCATGCCGATCTCCGGTGTGGTCGGCCGTGCGCAGATCATGGACGCGCCAGCGCCCGGTGGTCTTGGCGGCACCTATGGCGGCAATGCACTGTCGTGCGCCGCAGCCCTGGCAGTGATCGATACCTATGAGCGCGAGCAGCTGCTGCCCCGCGGCGACCGCCTGGGCGAGCGCCTGCGTCAGGGCCTGCTGCGGCTGCAGGCACGCTACCGGCAGATCGGCGACGTGCGCGGCAGTGGCTTCATGCTGGCGATCGAACTGGTCAAGGACGATGCGGCGCACAGCCCCGACCCCGAGCTCAACCAGAAGCTCATCGACGAAGCCCGCAAAGGCGGCCTGCTGGTGATCAAGTGCGGTATTTACCGCAACGTGCTGCGCTTCCTCGCGCCGCTGGTCACCGAAGAGGCACAGGTCGATGAAGCCTTGGATATCCTCGAAGCGGCCCTGGGGCGCGTATTGAACTAAGCCCTGGCCTCGGGCGATGCCAGTGATGCGGCGTCGACCGAGGCAGCCATAGAGTTCCACTTATGAAACACCGCGAGGGAGGCTGGCATGGCCACGGAACTGACTGACTATCGTGCACTGCTGATCGACTGCGACGAAGTGCTGGTTGATCGCGATTCCGGTATCTGGGCGGCGCTGCAGCCATTGTTGGAGGGCCTTGCCGATACGCCGAGCAAGAAGCAGATCCTGGCCGAGTTCAGGCGGATCGCCCAGGCGCTTTATCCGCGTTTCGGCGAACTGGGTTTCGGCGGGCTGCTGTGTTTCGCCCATCGCCAGCTGGCCGAAAGCCTGGGGCTGCAGGCCACCTGGGAGGAGGGCATGAGCTTCGCCCGTTCGGCAGGCGACTGGACGCTATTCGAGGACGCGCCCGGCGCCATGCTCTACCTGCGCAAGTTCTATCGACTGCTGGTGTACGGCGACCGCGACAGCGCCGACCGCGATGCGCTGTGCGAGCGTCTGGGCATCGCCGCCGAGGATCTGCTGTCGCGAGCCGGCAATCCGCTGACGGACCGAACCTGGCTGGCGGCTCACGACCTGCAGGCCAGGCATGTCCTGCAGGTTTCTGCGCCCGCGGCCAGCATGCTGGCGTCGGTCGATCTGTGCCTGATTCGCCGCGGGGAAAGCGAGCATGCACAACCTTGTGGGGCGCAGTTCTGCGCCAGCAGTATGGCCGACCTGGTGGCGCAGCATCAGCTGTCCCTGCGTCGCTGAATTTGCTAGAAAGACGGAAATCGGTGATTGAGACGTAAGCGATGGAAGGAATAGTCAAGCTGGACCGGATCGATATCAACATCCTGGTCGAATTGCAGAAAGATGGCCGCATCACCAACGTCAGCCTCGCCGACACCGTGGGCCTCTCGGCCAGCCCTTGCCTGCAACGGGTCAAGCGACTCGAAGCGGCGGGCTACATCTCCGGCTACAACGCCCACCTCAACCTGGCCAAGATCACCGAATCGGTGACGGTATTCACCGAGGTCACCCTGAGCGACCACAAGCGTGAAGACTTCGCCAAATTCGAATCCAACATCCGCCTGGTCGATGAAGTGCTCGAATGCCACCTGATCAGCGGCGGCTACGACTATCTGGTGCGCTTCATGACCCGCAGCATCCAGCACTATCAGGAAGTGATGGAAGGGCTGCTGGACAAGAACATCGGCATCTCCAAGTACTTCAGTTACATCGTCATCAAGTCTCCGGTGCTCAAGGACGGTGTGCCGCTGCGCAAGCTGTTGAGCCACCAGTGAGTATTCCCTGACTGCCCAGGCGAGAGCCTGGATAGCCCACCCTGTTCCCCTTAGTCGGTTTGTTTCCAGCGCTGCTGGGCAGCGTTGCGCCGAAGCGGCAAGTGGCCTCGGGCCAAGGCCAGCAAACGACGCTTGTCATCATTGTTTCGTCATGCCGTCACATCGCTGCCACGGCGATTGGTTGCAATCGCAGCAAAGGCCTGGAGGGTGCTGCGATGCAGATATGCGTGATAGGAGCGGGATATGTGGGCTTGGTGACGGCGACCTGCTTTGCCGAGATGGGTAACCAGGTGGTTTGCGTCGAGCGCGACCCGCAACGCGTGGCGATGCTGTCGCGAGGCGAGGTGCCGATCTACGAGCCGGGCCTGGAGGCGATGCTCAGGGCTCAACTGGCCGGCGGGCAACTCAGCTTCACGTCCCAGCTACAGGCCGGCATCCGTCGCGCCGAGGTCATCTTCATCGCCGTAGGCACGCCCAGCGGTGAAGACGGTTCGGCCGATCTGAGCCATGTGCTGGCGGTTGCCGACGAGCTGGGCGCACGGCTCGATCACGCCTGCCTGGTCGTGGATAAATCCACGGTGCCGGTGGGTACTGCCGAGCGCGTCGAGCAGCGCATCAATGCGGGCCTGGCGCGTCGGCAGAAACGCGCGCGGGTGTTGGTGGCAAGTAACCCGGAGTTCTTGAAGGAAGGTTCTGCGGTCGAGGACTTCATGCGCCCTGACCGGGTGATCGTCGGCTGCGAGGATGAGCGCGGTCGCGAGCTGCTGCGCAGGTTGTACGCGCCGTTCCTGCGCAATCATGATCGCTTGCTGTGCATGGGCGTGCGCGCCGCCGAGTTCAGCAAATATGCGGCCAATGCCTTTCTGGCGACCAAGATCTCCTTCATCAATGAAATGGCCGGCATCTGCGCGCGCCTCGGCGTGGATATCGAGCAAGTACGCCGCGGCATCGGCAGCGACCGGCGTATCGGCACGCATTTCATCTATGCCGGCTGTGGCTATGGCGGTTCGTGCTTTCCCAAGGACGTCAAGGCGCTGATCCGGACCGCCGAGCACGAGGGCATCGAGCCGGGTATCCTGCGCGCGGTCGAGGCGCGTAACGCGTTGCAGAAGACGCTGCTGTTCCAGGCCCTGCGCGAGCATTTCAACGGCCATTTGCAGGGCAGGGTGGTCGCGCTCTGGGGGCTGGCGTTCAAACCCGGCACCGACGATCTGCGCGAGGCGCCCAGCCTGGTGCTGCTCGATGCACTGTTGACGGCAGGCGCCAAGGTGCAGGCTTGCGATCCGGCCGCCACTGCAGCCGTCGCCGCGCGCTACGCGTCGGCCGTCGAGTCGGGGCAGTTGTTGTTGAGCGAATCGCCCTACAGCGTCACTCAGGGGGCGGATGCACTGGTGCTGGTTACCGAGTGGAAGCAGTTCCGCCAGCCTGATTTTCCGCGCATCCGCGGGCAGATGCGTATGCCGGTGCTGTTCGATGGGCGCAATATCTATGATGCCGATCAACTGGCGGAGCTGGGTTTTCTCTATCGTGGCATCGGTCGGCCTGCAAGCGGCAGTTGTAAGGCTAGCGCGGCTTGATAGACTGAGCGGGCATTCCAACCATCCCCATTAGGGAGTCCCATGATCAAGAAATGCCTGTTCCCCGCTGCCGGTTACGGCACGCGCTTCCTGCCTGCTACCAAGGCAATGCCCAAGGAAATGCTTCCGGTGGTGAACAAGCCACTGATTCAGTATGGCGTCGAGGAAGCCCTGGAGGCTGGTCTGAGTCAGATCTCCATCGTCACTGGTCGAGGCAAGCGCGCGCTGGAAGATCACTTCGACGTAAGTTATGAGCTCGAGCACCAGATCAAGGGCACCGACAAGGAAAAGTACCTGGTCGGCATCCGTCGCCTGATCGACGAATGCAGCTTCTCCTACACCCGCCAGGTGGAGATGAAGGGCCTGGGCCACGCCATCCTCTGCGGTCAGCCGCTGATCGGCGATGAGCCGTTCGCCGTGGTACTGGCGGACGACCTGTGCCTGAACCTCGAAGGCGACAGCGTGCTGGCGCAGATGGTCAAGCTGTACAACCAGTTCCGTTGCTCCATTGTCGCGATCCAGGAAGTCCCCAGGGACGAAACCTACAAATACGGTGTGATCGACGGCGAGATGATCCGCGACGATATCTACCGCGTCAGCAACATGGTGGAGAAACCCAAGCCCGAAGACGCACCGTCGAACCTGGCGATCATCGGCCGCTACATCCTCACCCCGGACATCTTCGAACTGATCCGCAGCACGCCGCCGGGCAAGGGTGGCGAGATCCAGATCACCGACGCGCTGATGCGCCAAGCCCAGCAGGGCTGTGTGATGGCATACAAGTTCAAGGGTCAGCGTTTCGACTGCGGTAGCGCCGAGGGTTACATCGACGCGACCAACTTCTGCTTCGAGCACCTGTACAAGACCGGCAAGGCATTCTGACGAAAGCGCCTGCGCGCGCAGATAAAGACGCCACCTTCGGGTGGCGTCTTGCGTTTCAGGGTATCGGCATCTGCTCGGAGCCAGGCCCTAATGGCTGGCCGTAGCTGAACTCCACGTAATTGCCTGCCGGATCGCGCAGGCCGCAGTAATAGCCAACCGGGTAGGGCTCATCGCGTGGCGGCCAGATCAGGCAGCCGGCGCATTCGGCCATGGCGGCGATGCGATCGACCTCTTCGCGACTGCTCAGGGCAAAGCCGAAGTGGCTGTAGTCGTTGTCAGCCAGGTGGCGGTCCTGTCCGCCCGGCATGATGACGAAGATGAACTGGTGTTCCTTGCCCGGCTCGGCCATCCAGACGATGCGCGTGCCCTTGCCAGGGCGCTGGTGGATCACCTGCATGCCGCAGAATTGCTCGTAGAAGGCGATGCAGGCATCGAGATCGGGGACGTGCAGGGCAAGATGAGTCAGGGTAGGGCGCATGTTCTCAACCTCTGCTGTTCGGCTTGGCGCTGGCCTTTACGGTATGCTCCTCGTCTGCCAAGGAGATACCCCATGAGTCACGACTTCGACCTGTTCGTTATCGGCGCCGGTTCCGGCGGCGTACGTGCGGCGCGCTTCGCCGCTGGTTATGGTGCCCGTGTTGCGGTCGCCGAAAGCCGCTACCTGGGCGGCACCTGCGTCAACGTCGGTTGCGTACCGAAAAAGCTGCTGGTGTACGGCGCGCACTTTTCCGACGACTTCGAGCAGGCCTCGGGCTTCGGTTGGTCGCTGGGCGAGGCCAATTTCGATTGGGCGACGCTGATCGCCAACAAGAACCGCGAGATCGAACGCCTCAATGGCATCTACCGTAACCTGTTGACCAACAGCGGTGTCAGTCTGTTCGAAGGTCATGCGCGCATCGTCGACGCGCATACCGTCGAGGTCAATGGCCAGCGTCACAGCGCCGAGCGCATTCTGATCGCCACCGGCGGCTGGCCGAAGATCCCCGATATTCCTGGCCGTGAGCTTGCCATCAGCTCCAACGAGGCGTTCTTCCTCAAGCAGCTGCCCAAGCGCGTACTGGTGGTGGGCGGCGGTTACATCGCCGTGGAGTTCGCCTCGATCTTCCATGGCCTGGGCGCAACGACCTCGCTGCTGTATCGCGGAGACCTGTTCCTGCGGGGTTTCGACGGTGCGGTGCGTGAACACCTGCGCGACGAGCTGAACAAGAAGGGTGTCGACCTGCAGTTCAATGCCGATATCGCCAGCATCGAACGCCAGGCCGACGGCAGCCTGGCCGCCACGCTCAAGGACGGTCGCGTGCTGGAAACCGACTGCGTGTTCTACGCCACCGGCCGCCGGCCCATGCTCGATAACCTCGGCCTGGAGAACGTCGAGGTCAAGTTGGACAAGCGCGGCTACATCGAGGTCGACGACCTGTTCCAGACCTCCACGCCATCGATTCTCGCCCTCGGCGATGTGATCGGCCGCGTGCAGCTGACGCCGGTCGCGCTGGCCGAAGGCATGGCGGTTGCGCGCCGGCTGTTCAAGCCCGAGGAATATCGCCCGGTGGACTACCGGATGATTCCCACCGCGGTGTTCAGCCTGCCGAATATCGGCACCGTTGGCCTCAGCGAGGAGCAGGCCATCGAAGAGGGCTACAAGGTGCAGGTCTTCGAGAGCCGCTTCCGGCCGATGAAGCTGACGCTCACCGAGGATCCGGAACGTACGCTGATGAAGCTGGTGGTCGACGCCGACAGCGACCGCGTGCTCGGCTGCCATATGGTGGGGCCGGAGGCCGGTGAGATCGTCCAGGGTCTGGCCATCGCACTGAAGGCCGGTGCGACCAAGCAGATCTTCGACGAGACCATCGGCGTGCACCCGAGCGCCGCCGAGGAGTTCGTCACCCTGCGTACGCCGGTCAGCCGCTGAGGACAGCATGCAAACCCTTTTCTACGTCGCCGACCTGTTCGGCGTGGCGGTGTTCGCCATCACCGGTGCCCTGATGGCGGGCCGCAAGTCCATGGATCTATTCGGCGTGCTGGTGATGGCCATCGTCACCGCCCTGGGTGGTGGCACCTTGCGCGACCTGATTCTGGACAATCATCCGGTCAGCTGGATTCGTGACGACACTTACGTTCTGGTGGCCTCGCTGGCAGCGCTGGGCACCGTGGCCTGGGTGCGCATGACTCGGCCGATTCACGAGAAGGGTCTGTTGATCGCCGATGCCTTCGGTCTGGCCGTGTTCACCGTGTATGGCACCGAACTGGCGCTGCAGCACGGTACGCCGATCAGCACCGCGGTGATCATGGGGGTGATGACCGGGGTGGTTGGTGGGGTGATTCGCGATGTGCTGTGCAACGAGATCCCGCTGATCTTCCAGAAGGAAATCTATGCCACGGCCTGCATCGCCGGGGCGCTGACCTTCATCGGCCTGCGCATGATCGGCACGCCGCACTGGCTGGATACTGCTGCCGCCATGCTGGTCGTGCTGCTCGCGCGCCTGGCCGCCATCCATTGGCACCTGGCGTTGCCACGATTCCATCTGCTTGATAAGCCCTGATCAAGAGGAAAGACCAGGTTCCTGTGCGCCGTTGCGACGTGACGAGTGGGGCACGAGCGCTCATTTGCGCCGTGGCCTGGGCGTGATGCCGGTCAGCTGTTCGCGGGCACAGGACCAGATGCAGTGCAGGGCCTGGCGCAACGCCACCGCGTCGAGGGTCATGACGCGTACGCTGACCCCGCAATCGTTGGGCAATGCGCTGACGCCAACGTAGCTGTCGGGCAGGACGGACAGTGCATCGCGCAGCTGCTGTTTGAGTATGTCGACCGGCAGACCGTGTCCCAGCAGCATGAATGTCGACAACGCTTGCATGCCCTCGCTGACGCCGGGCAATCGACGGCGCATGTCTTCGCCACTCAGTGCCAGCGTGTCTCCCGCCAAGAGCTGGCCGCTGGGGCTGCGCACTTCCAGATCGGCGCGATAAACATCGAAGGTTTCGCTGCTCCCTTGCGGCGCATGCAGAGAAAACGCGTCACATAGCATTACCCGGGCTTCTGGGTGCAGGGTCACGTTTACCCGGCTGTGCAGTTTCGCGTGGGGGAACAAGATCGTGGTCATCGGCAGGTATTCGAGCAGCGCGCCGTTTTCTGCCTCCAGACTGACCACTTGTCGTGCCGGCTGCTCGAGCATGCTATGCGCGATGGTGGCAGCACCGGTGCTGACGTGCACCTGGCTACCGGCTTCTGCGTGCAGGCGCACGTGCAGACGCTCCCCTGCAAAAATCCCCCCCGAACAGGATTGCAGGTACACCGCCGCCATACCTGGCGGATCGTCGGGGAGCTTGAGCGTGCGACCCAGATGAAAGGGGTAACCTACCTGTTGCGCAGAAATATAGCTGTCGCCACCCGCGCTCTGGCTGAAGGTGATCCACGCTTGAGGTTCCACGGATTCGGTCAAGGGACGAAACAACCTCTGAGGTGCGTTCATGAGCGGTCGAACAGCACGGCGCGGCTGATCGCGTCCACGACCGCATCGACGCCTTCACCCGTGGCGCAATTGGTGAACAGCACCGGCCTGCCGTCACGTGCAGCATCGGACTCGCGGCGCATGCGCGGCAGGTCGACACCGACATAGGGCGCCAGGTCGTACTTGTTGACGACGAGCAGATCGCAACTCAACACCCCGGGACCTCGCTTGCGCGGAATGTCGTCGCCTCCTGCCACGTCGATGACGAAAATCCAGTAATCCACCAGATCAAGGGAGAACGTCGAAGCCAGGTTATCGCCTCCCGACTCGATCAGAAGCAGATCGAGCCCTGCGAAACGCGCTTCGAGCTCGTCTGCCATCTGCAGGTTCATTGTCGGGTCTTCGCGGATCGCCGTATGCGGACATGCTCCGGTCTCCACGGCGCGTACTCGCTCGGCATCGATCAGGCCGCTGCGCCTGACGCGCTCGGCATCCTCGCGAGTCGCCAGGTCATTGGTGATGACCGCCAGTTCGGTACCACGGGCGATGAAGCGTGGGATCAGTTGCTCCAGCAGGCGGGTCTTGCCCGAGCCGACCGGGCCGCCGATCCCGACACGGGCGGCGCCGGGATGGAGTGGCAACTCGCTAGCCGATTGCGCATTGAACGAGGTTTTCATCATTTGCCTCCTTTGTGCCTGTAGGGTTAGCGCAGCATGTAGCGCTGGGCCAGAGGGACTTCGCTGACCGGCTCGCAGGTCAGGCGCTCGCCGTCGGCGTATACGTCGAATGTCTGTGGATCGACCCGGATATCGGGGCAGGCATCGTTGTGCAACATGTCGGATTTACGCAGAGTGCGGGTGCCGATGGCCGGCAGCAGCGCTTTCTTGAGGCCGAGCTTGGCGGCCGTGTCGGACTCGACGGCCAGACGATTGACGAAGTTCACCGACAACGCCTGCGGGGCTTCACCGAAGGCACCCCACTGCGGACGCATCATCAAGGGTTCGCAGGTGTACAGCGATGCCGCCGAATCCCCCATCACGCCGTGCACGATGAAGCCGCCCTTGACCACCAGTTCCGGCTTGACCCCGAAGAACGCGGGCCGCCATAGCACCAGGTCGGCGATTTTTCCGGGCTCCAGAGAGCCGATGTAGCGGTCGATACCGAACACCCGCGCCGCGTTGATCGTGTACTTGGCGATGTAGCGCTTGATCCGCTCGTTATCGCCCAGGGCGGTTGCTTCTTCTGCCAGGCGCCCGCGCTGATCCTTCATCTTCGAGGCCAGTTGCCAGGTACGACAGATGACTTCGTTGATCCGGCCCATGCCCTGGCTGTCCGAACCAAGGATCGAGATCGCGCCGGTGTCATGCAGGATATCTTCGGCGGCAATGGTCTGCGGGCGCACACGGGATTCGGCGAACGCGACGTCTTCCGGCACGTCTGGATTGAGGTGGTGGCAGACCATGATCATGTCCAGATGCTCGTCGAAAGTGTTCAGGGTGTAGGGGTTGGTCGGGTTGGTGGAGGAGGGGATGCAGTTGGCTTTGCCGGCGACGCTGATGATGTCCGGCGCATGCCCGCCGCCCGCGCCTTCGGTGTGGTACATGTGAATGGTGCGATCGCCGATGGCCGCCAGCGTGTCCTCGAGAAAGCCCGACTCGTTGAGGGTGTCGGTGTGCAACTGCACCTGGAAGTCGTATTCGTCGGCGACCTTGAGGCAGGTATCGATCACCGCTGGCATGGCGCCCCAGTCTTCGTGAATCTTCAAGCCCAGACAGCCACCGCGCAGTTGTCCCAGCAAGGATTCGGGCTTGCTGGAATTGCCGCGCCCGAGAAACCCGAAGTTGATCGGCCAGGCTTCGGAAGCCTGCAGCATCTTGCCCACGTTCCATTCGCCGCCGCAGTCGATGCCCACCGTGATCGGGCCGAGTGAACCACCGATCAAGGTGGTCAGCCCGGACGCCAATGCGTGCTCGCATAGCTGCGCCGAGTCGAAATGCACGTGCACATCGATGCCGCCGGGAGTGACGATCAACCCTTCGGCGTCACGCACGGTGGTGGCCACACCGCAAATCAGTTGTGGATGCACGCCATCCATGACCTGTGGGTTGCCGGCCTTGCCGATGGCAACGATCTTGCCTTCCTTGATGCCAATGTCGCCTTTGACGATGCCGAGCACCGGGTCGATGATCAGCGCATTGCAGATCAGCATGTCCAGTGCACCGTCGGCGCTGTCGTAGCCTGGCATCAGCCCCATGCCGTCGCGCAAGCTCTTGCCGCCACCGTGCAGGCATTCATCGCCTGGCACCGAATGGTCGAACTCGACTTCGGCCAGCAGCGAGGTGTCCCCCAGGCGCACGGCATCGCCGACGGTGGGGCCGTACATGGCGGCGTATTCTTTACGAGTCATCGTGGCCATGGCTCAGGCCCCCTTGAAGTGTTGAGCGCGTGCGCGTTGCAGGGCTGCAGCCTTGCAGGCGGGGTCGTGCAGGTTGCCGTTGGTCAGGCCGCTGAAACCATGGATGTCGCCGCTGCCGCCAAATTGCACCAGTTGCACCTCGCGCAGTTCGCCAGGCTCGAAGCGGACGGCAGTGCCGGCAGGGATATCCAGGTGCATGCCGAAGGCAATTTCCCTGGGGAAATCCAGCGCCTTGTTGACCTCGAAAAAGTGATAGTGGCTGCCGATCTGCACCGGGCGGTCACCGGTGTTGACGGCGCGCAGGCTCGCTCTGGGCCGGCCTTCGCTCAGTTGAATGTCGCCTGGCGCAGCGATGATTTCCCCAGGCGGTGGCATGCTTTCCAGCGGCAAGCGCCCGGGGCGAATCGGCTGATGCACGGTGACCAGCTTGGTGCCATCGGGGAATGTGCCTTCCACTTGCAGCACCGGCAGCAGTTCAGCGACGCCCGGCATGACGTCATCGGTACTGAGTATCGTCGAGCCGAAGCCGATGAGTTCGGCGACGCTACGACCTTCCCGCGCGCCTTCGAGAATCTCGTCGGCAATCAGGGCACTGGCCTCTGGAAAGTTCAGGCGCAGACCCTTGACCCGATGTTTACGCGCAAGCTCGGCGGCCGTGTAGAGCGTCAATCGCTCGAGTTCTGTTGGGGTCAACAGCATGTTCATGTTCCTCGTTCGGTGGCAGGCGCAGCGCTCGTCGCTTCAATTGGCAAAGAGTCGGAGTTCCTGGGATTCGTGGCGCATCACGGCAATTTCGGCCATGGGGGTGAAGCCGCTGGCGTCTTCAAGATCGGGGACGGGCTGGGCGAGGAGTTCCAGCAGCAGCGGCTGGATATCGGTCAGTATCCGTTGCGCATCGAGGTGGCCCATCACGCCCAGGCGAACGGCAGCGCTGACCAACCCCGTACACAGCCCGTGTGCGGCGGCGAGCTGGCAGTGATCGAGATCCATGCCCAGGCGCTGCCAGAGCAAGCCTTGCACCACGGCAAGATGTCCCGCAGCGGCGCCACTGGCGATGCACTGCTGGTAGGCTTCGGCGCTAGATGTGCCCATGGCCACATGCACGCCCAGCAATGATTGGCCTAGCCGGCGCGAGCCCTGGCGCAGCTCTTCGGCGAGGGTCAACGCCTCGATCCGTGCATCCAGCGCGGACAATGCCTGGAGACTGTCGGCGGCGTGCCAGGCAGCGGATAGGAACACCCGGTCGAAAGTAGCCCATCGATGACGTAGCTGGCCTTCGACGAAACCATTTACCTGCGCACTGCGATCGCGCGGCACACCCCGTTGCCGTCGTGCGAGCGCCACTGCGCTGGTGGCGCCCAGGCGCCCATCGGCAACCAGTGTCTCCAGCCCCCATGACCAGGCCACGGCGCCCCCAGGGAAAAAACTGTCGGCCTGCTGCAAGGCCAACAGACTGCTGTGCAATGGGTTCATAAACGCGACACTCGGCCGTCTGCCAGCATCATTTCCAGGCGTTCGAGGTAATCGGCTTCCGGGCCCTGCAGCGGAATCTGTAAAAGGCCGTCGGCAAAGTGCACTTTCCAGTGCATGTTGCCGGCGAAATACCCCAGCTCCAGCGCTGCAGCGGCGTCGCGAGGGCGCAACGAGAGGTATTGCTGATCTTGCATCTGCACGACGATGGCTCGCTCGCCGTCGAGCATCAGCACCGAGCCGTTGCGCAAGTTCTGATGACGCTCCAGGCGAATGGCGCAGTCGGTGCCACGGTCGCTGGCGAGGCGCAGACGATGACGCTGGATATCGCTGGCCGAAAGACTCAGGGTTTCGACCTGACCGCGGTGGCTGAGGTCATGAAGCTGCTCGGCAAGGGCGGGGTCGCTGGCTTGGCCGAGGATGCGCTCGAGTATCAACATGGCATGCTGTCCTGTGTCGAGTCAGATGGTCAGGTAGCGCAGGATGCGCTCGCGATCGAGGGTTTCTTGCGTCTCGCTGTGGACGAATTCACCCTTCTCGATGATCAGGTAGCGGTCGGCCACGGCCATGGCGAACGACAGCACCTGTTCGGAGACGACCAAGGAAAATCCGCGTTCTTTCTTCAACTGGTTCAGGGCGCGGGCAATGTCCTTGATGATCGACGGCTGGATGCCCTCGGTGGGTTCGTCGAGGATCAGTACCTTGGGGTTGGAGACCAGTGCCCGGGCAATGGCCAGCTGTTGCTGCTGACCACCGGAAAGGTTGCCGCCCTTGCGTCGGCGCATCTCGAACAGCACCGGGAAATACTCGTAGATGTAGTTGGGAATCCGCGCGGTAGGCGCGCCCTGCATGCCGCTCAGAATGTTTTCTTCGACACTCAGGTAAGGAAAGATCATCCGCCCCTGGGGCACGAAACCGATGCCCGCCGCGACCCGGTCGTAACTCTTGCGCCCGATCAGTTCTTCGCCCACCAGCTGGATGCTGCCACTGCGGGCGGGCAGCATGCCCACCAGGCTTTTCAGCAGGGTGGTCTTGCCCATGCCGTTGCGGCCCATGATCGCCAGGGATTCTGCGGGCGCCAGATTCAGCTCCAGGTTACGCAGGACGTGGCTTTCGCCGTAATACACGTTGAGATTGTTAACGGTCAGCATGCTCAGTGCCCCAGGTAGACGTCGATGACGCGAGGATCGTTTTGCACCTGATCCATTGAGCCGTAAGCCAGGGTCTTGCCCTGGTGCAGAACGGTGACCTTGTCGGCCACCGATTTCACGAACTCCATGTCGTGTTCGATGATGACCATGGCGCGACCCTTGGCGATCTGCTTGAGCAGGCCTGCGGTTTTTTCCCGCTCGCCGGCGCTCATGCCGGCCACCGGCTCGTCAAGCAACAGCAGTTCGGGGCGCTGCATCAGCAGCATGCCGATTTCCAGCCATTGCTTCTGGCCATGGGACAGCAGGCCGGCCTTGCGGCCCAGTTGGTCGTGCAGAAAGATCATCTCGGCGGTGCGTTCGATTTCGGCCTCCAGGGCCTTGTCCTTGCGGGCGAACAGGCAGTTGAAAATGCCCCGTTTGTCCGGCGAGGAGATGTCCAGGTTCTCGCGCACGGTCAGGTCTTCGTACACCGAAGGGTTCTGGAATTTGCGCCCGACCCCGGCACGGGTGATCTGGTACTCGATCATGTTGGCCAGCTGCAGATCCTTGAAGCGGATGCTCCCGGCGCTGGGGCGGGTCTTGCCGCAGATCATGTCCAGCAGGGTGGTCTTGCCGGCTCCATTGGGGCCGATCACCACATGCACCTGGTTTTGCTCGACGTAGAAGTTGAGGTTGTCCACGGCTTTGAAACCATCGAAGGACACGGTCAAGTCTTCGACACTCAGCAATATCGCGCTCATGACTGCCCCTCCTTGTTGCTCAAGCGCTGCAACAGCCCGGCCAGCCCCGCTGGCAGGAACAGCACCACGCCCATGAACAGGAAGCCGATGAAGTACTGCCAGAAGTTGACAAAGTTCTCCGACAGGTAGGTTTTCGCCACGCCGATCAGCAGCGTGCCGTACACCGCGCCGACCAGTGACAGACGTCCGCCCAGGGCGGCGTAGATGACGATTTCGGTGGAGGGAATGATGCCCACCAGAGAGGGCGAGGCGAGCCCGACCTGGAGCGTGAACATCACCCCGCCCAGGGCCGAGATCAGCGCGGCGACGGCAAAGATGAAGGCCTTGAACAACGCCGTGTTGTAGCCGGAAAAGCGCACGCGGTCTTCTCGGTCACGAATGGCCACCACCACCTTGCCCAGACGGCTGCGCAGAATCAGCCCGAACAGCGCCACGCAGCCGAGCAGCAGCAGGGCGGTGAGCAAGTACAGGATCCAGGGTGTTTGGGGTGTCTGCAGGCTCAGGCCGAACGCCGTCTTGAAATCGGTCAGGCCGTTGGCGCCACCGGTATAACCTTGCTGGCCGATGATCAGGATCGACATGATCGACGCCAGAGACAGCGTGATGATGGAGAAATACACGCCGCCTACGCGTTTCTTGAAGTAGGCGTAGCTGAACGCAAACGCCAGCAGCGGGGGGATGATCAGAATCGCCGCGATGGTGAAGGTCGCCGACTCGAAGGGTTTCCACCACCAGGGCAACGCCTCGACGCTGTTCCAGATCATGAAGTCGGGCAGGGCCGATCCGTAGAAGGCCGCCAGGGCGCTGGCCGCTTCATCGTTGGCGGTCGCTTCCAGCTTGAGGTACATGGCCATCATGTAGCTGCCCAGGCCGAAGAAGATGCCCTGGCCGAGGCTCAGGATGCCGCCGTAGCCCCAGATCAGCACCATGCCCAGGGCGCAGAACGCCAGGCTGAGGTACTTGCCGGCCAGCCCGAGGCGAAAGTCGCCCAGGCTCAGCGGCAGGACGACCAACAACAGGATCGACAGCCAGATCAGGCCATGTCGCTCGATCAGCGGCAACCAGCCGGCATTGAGCCAGCGCCGAGCACGCGAGGGTGCCTGTGGCCGGGTATTTGTCATGTCGTTCATCTCAACGTCTCACTTTCGCGGCAAACAGGCCGTTGGGGCGGAAGAACAGCAACACGATCACCACCATCAGGGTGATCGCCTTGGCCATGGAGCCGGTGGTCAGATACTCCAGCGATATCTGCGTCTGGCCGATGGCGAAGGCGGAGAGAAAGGTGCCGAGCAGGCTTTCGACGCCGCCGAACACGACGACGATGAAGGTGTCCACCAGGTACTGCTGGCCGCTCATCGGCCCCGTCGAGGCAAGCATGGTGAACGAGCTGCCGGCGATCCCGGCCAAGCCGCAGCTCAGGGCGAATGTCACGGAATCGACGCGTGCAGTGTTGATGCCTGCAGCACCGGCCATCGCACGGTTCTGGGTCACCGCGCGGATACGCAGCCCCCAGCGACTGCGGTAGAGGAACAGGAACACCGCAGCGGCGATGACGAACGTCAGGCCAATGATGAAAATCCGGTTGAGCGGCAGCTCCAGAGTCTCGCTGAGGCTCCAGGCACCCTGCAGCCATTCCACGGTCGGCACGCTGACTTCCTTGGGGCCGAACACTTGGCGAAACACTTGCTGCAGCACCAGCGACAGGCCCCAGGTGGCCAGCAAGGTGTCCAGCGGACGGTTGTACATGAAGCGGATGAAGCAGCGTTCGAGCAGGAGGCCGAAGGCAAAGGTCACCACGAAGGCGACACCGATGCCGATGATGAAGTACCAGCCCATGAGCTCGGGGAAGTAGCGCTGGAACACCAGTGATGTGACGTAGGTCATGTACGCCCCCATCGCCATCAGCTCGCCGTGGGCCATGTTGATGACCCCCATCAGGCCAAAGGCGATGGTCAGCCCCAGCGCCATCAGCACCAATACCGAGAACAGTGAGAAGCCACTGAACACCTGCATGATCAGAATATCGAGAGTCATTGCGTCACTACCTGTCGCTGCACATGGGCGAACCCGTTTCAGAACCTCGGGGTGGCCGCAGGCGCGAGGTGAGTCGCGCCGGGCCTCGCGTTACAGTTTCGGGAAGGGATTGGGTTCAATCGGCGCGGACTCGTAGATCACGTCGACCTGGCCCTCGGCGTTGATGGTGCCGATGCGCGCACGCTTCCACAGGTGGTGGTTGTCCTTGTGCACCTTGACCTCGCCTTCAGGCGCATCGAGGGTCATCTCCGAAGACGCTGCAATCACTGCCGCCGCATCGAAGCTGCCGGCTTTCTCCACGGCGTTCTTCCACAGGTAAACCGCGGTGTAGGCGGCAGCCATCGGGTCGCCTACCACGCGGTTGTCGCCGTAGCGCGCCTTGAACGCAGCGACGAATTTTTCGTTGACCGGGTTCTTCAGGCTCTGGAAGTAGCTCATGCAGGTCAGAAACCCGAGGAGGTTTTCGGCGCCGATACCGGTGACTTCCTCTTCGGTAACGGCCAGCGCCATCAGGGTCTGGTTGCTGCTGTCGATGCCGGCGGCCTTGAGCTGTTTGTAGAAGGCAACATTGGAGCCGCCGACGACGGTCGACAGGATGATGTCGGGCTTGGCCGCCTTGATCTTGTTGATGACCGAAGAGAACTCGATGCTTCCCAGGGGCAGATAGTCCTCGCCGACGATCGAGCCTCCATGCTTGCTCACCGAGGCACGGGCGAGCTTGTTCGTGGTCCGTGGCCAGATGTAGTCGGAACCGATCAGGTAGACGCTCTTGCCCTTGTTGGCCATCAGCCAGCCAACCGCGGCCAGGGTTTGCTGCGAGGCTTCGGCACCGGTGTAGATGATGGCCGGGGATTTCTCCAATCCTTCGTAGAAGGTCGGGTAGTACAGCAGGCCCTTGTTACGCTCGAATACCGGCAGCACGGCTTTGCGCGAGGCCGACGTGTAGGCGCCGAAAGTGGCCACCACATGATCGCTTTCCAGCAGCTTGCGTGCCTTTTCCGCGAAGGTCGGCCAATCGCTTGCACCGTCTTCGATGATCGGCTCGATGGTCTTGCCCAGCACGCCGCCACTGGCATTGATTTCATCGATGGCGAGCTTTTCCGCGTCCACCACCGAGGCTTCACTCATGGCCATGGTGCCGGTGAGCGAATGGATGATCCCCACCTTGACGGTTTCTGCTGCCTGCGCCTGATTGACCAGAGAAAACGGCAACAGGCTGAAGGCCCCCAGCAGCAGGGCGTGCTTGATCAAACGGCGCTTGTCGTATTGCATCTCATTTTTCCCCTTGAATGAAAAAAGCCCGACGTCCCGGCTAAACGAATAACCGGGAGGTCAGGCTTCTTGTGCCGAATCTGGCGGGACAACTGTGTCCAAGCCAGTCGTACGTCAGGCGCCTCCCTACTTGCCAAGTGGGCGTAGGGCAGACAGCCAGCGCGATGTCTCGAGAGGGTGAGTGCAAGGGTGGTGCCAATTATCAGAGATGGCCTGATCAGGGGCTATCTTGAGCAACCCGCGTCATTCCCTGCATTAATTGCACGCCCGACTGGCGTTGCGCTCCCTTGGTGCAAGGCTGGTGGCGGCGCACCAAAAACGTGAGTGCTTCACGGCGGCGACGGGTGCTGGTTCGTGCCGCCAATCATCAGCGCGCCCATGGCTGGGCTCGACGCAGCGGTCGTTGAAAAGGGCAGTGGCCCACAATCTGCATAGGGGCAGTACCCTCGCAGGGTTCCTTGTCACACGCCCATTTCCGGCAGGTGTGGAAGGCCCCTCGCATGACCGGCCTCGACAGCGCAGTCGCGCCGGTTTCAGGCACAGATAGCCTGATTGCAGCCGTTAATCCACGGCCAGCGTTCTCCGACTTTTTGCATGATGACTCTTTGCCGAGGGCTCGTATCCTGACGGATGCCGGGCGTTCGGTCTCCGAACAAGGTTGATAGGCATGGTGATCCGCATAGGCGGTGTGTTTTCCGATACCGGCGTCACGGCAGCCGCCGAGCGCTCGACAATGCGCGGCGCACAATTCGCGATCGAGCAGATCAATGCAGCCGGTGGAGTAGGGGGGCAGCCTCTGGAGCTGATCACCCGCAATCCCGATTCGACCCCAGCGCTGTATGCCATGCATCTCGAATCGTTGATCCGCGAGGAAAACCTGCGCTTCTTCTTCGGCTGCTACACCTCTGCTGCGCGCAAGGCCGCACTGCCGATCGTGGAACGCTACGACGCACTGCTGATGTACCCGGTGTACTACGAAGGCTTCGAGTACTCACGCAACATCATCTACACCGGTGCGACACCCAATCACAACACTGTGCCGCTGGGCAATTACATGCTCGATCACTTCGGCAACCGGGTCTTGATGATTGGCTCCGAATACGTTTATCCCTATGAGACCAACCGGCTGATGAGCGACCTGTTGTACGAACGGGGAGGCATCAAGCTCGGCGAATATTACCTGCCGCTGAAGAACGCTCGGCCCGAAGACTTCGCCAAGCTCATGGCCAAGGCCAGGGAACTGAAACCGTCCTTCATCTTCTCCACTGTCGTGGGCGAATCCATGGCGCACTTGTACCAGGCCTATGCCGATGCCGGTTTCGATCCGGCCAGCATGCCGATCGCCAGCCTGACCGCCAGCGAGACCGACATCAAGCAGATGGGCGTTCATCTGGGCACGGGGCACATATCGGCGGCGACCTACTTTCAGTCGGTCGACAGCGCAGTCAACCACCAATGCATCGCAGAGTATCGCGCCTTGTTTGGCCAGGAGCAGGTCACCGACCGCTGCTGGGAAGCCGCCTACTTTCAGACCCATCTATTGGCCAAGGCGATTCTCATCGCAGGCAGCACCGAGGTCGATGACGTGCTGCAAGCGATGCGCGGCCTGGAGTTCGAGGCGCCGCAAGGACGCGTGCGCGTCGACCCGCACAACCATCACACCTACCTGTTTTCACGCATCGGGCGGGCCAACGCCGAGGGCCAGTTCGACATCCTCTATGAAAGCCAGGGCGCCCTCAAACCCGATCCATACGCCATTGCGCCACGTTTGAATGACTGGCGCTCCGGGAGCGCGCTATGACCCTGCGCGCGGCCAAGAAACGGCAACGCGCTGACAGCAGCGCAGGGATCAAGGACCTGCGCGACATCAGCGTGCTCGTGGTGCACCCGGATGACGAGGATGGCCGCAACCTGACTGCGCAACTGCAGCGCATCGGTTGTCAGGTACGCGTGCAATGGCCAATTCCCGAGCGACTCAATGCCGAGGTCGACGTGATCGTGCTTGCGGTATCCCCGGAAAGCCTGTCGACCAAAACACCCTGGCTGCTGCATGCCAGCACGCCACCGGTCATCCCGGTGATCGCCTATGAAAATCCGATCATCGTCGAGGCCTTGCTGCAGCTCAATGCCTGCTCGGTGATCCCGTCGCCGGTTCGCTCGTTCGGCCTGCTCACGGCATTGGCGCTGACCTTGAGTCAATCGCGCAAGGCGCGCGAGCGGGAAAAGCACGTCAAGCGGCTGGAGGGGCGGATGGCCGTGATACGCACCGTGCAGCAAGCCAAGATCATCCTGATCGAAACCAAGGGCATGTCGGAAATCGACGCCTACAACGCCTTGCGCGATCAGGCCATGGCCAAGCGCGAACCGGTGGAAAAGATCGCCGAGGCGCTGGTCAAGGCCCACGAGTTGTTTCAACAAACCTGATTCTGAGCGTCCGGCCCAGTGGGCCGGACCCTCTTTCTGCGCGCTGGCCGCCATACGCCCTGATTCGGCAAGTATGGGGCCCCGCGCGGCGGCCGGCCTGGACAACGGGGTCCTCCGGAGCGAGCCGTACCTGCGCAAGCGCGTAGCTGGCTCGAGTCAATGGTTGCCTGCCTGATCACGGCAGCCTTTAACCAATACCTGGAGACCCCCACATGACCGTGAAACGCCCGAGCAAGGCTGATTTTCTGATTGCAGCGCAAGACCATGGTTATCAGCTGAGCGACGCACAGATGGCGTCTTTTCTCTCCTTGGCTGATGAAACCCTGAGCTCTTACGAAGCCATCGACGCGATTTATGCCGCAACAGTGGCGCAGCAACCACCGCAGCGCGAATACAGCAAGGTGGCGGACACCGATAATCTGCACGGTGCCTGGTACGTGAAAACCCAGATCAGAGGAGCGGCCCAAGGCCCCTTGGCGGGCAAGACCGTGGTGATCAAGGACAACGTTTCCGTGGCCGGCGTGCCAATGGCCAACGGCTCGCTAAGCCTGGACGGTTACATCCCGGCAGAAGATGCGACCGTGGTCAAACGCCTGCTCGCCGCTGGTGCGACCGTGGTAGGCAAGTCGGTGTGCGAGGACCTGTGCTTCTCCGGCGCCAGCTTCACCGCCGCCAGTGGGCCGGTGAAAAATCCCTGGGATCCAACCCGCAATGCCGGCGGCTCCTCCAGCGGCAGTGCCGTGCTGGTCGCTCTCGAGGAAGTCGACATGGCGATTGGCGGGGATCAGGGCGGATCGATCCGCATGCCCTCGGCCTGGAGCGGCATTGTCGGCCACAAGCCCACCTACGGCCTGGTGCCTTACACCGGGGCCTTCCCGATCGAACGAACCATCGATCACGTCGGCCCGATGGCCAATAGCGTGCGTGACGTGGCCGTGATGCTCGATGTCATCGCTGGGGCCGATGGTCTCGACTCGCGGCAGAAGAATCCACCTGCCGTCGCCTGTGTGGCCGCCCTGGATCAGGGCGTAGCAGGGCTGCGAGTCGGCGTGTTGCGTGAAGGCTTCGCGATTCCCGGCGTATCCCAGACCGAGGTGGATGCTCAGGTCAAGGCAGCGGTTGCCCAACTGCAGAGCCTTGGCGCGACGGTAGGCGAAGCCAGCGCCCCTTGGCACTCGGGCGTGGCGTTGGACATGTGGAATGTCATCGCCACCGATGGCGCGGCGTATCAGATGCTGCAAGGCAACGGCTACGGCATGAACGTGGATGGCTATTACGATCCGGACATCATGAGCTACTTCGGCGCCAAGCGCCGTGAGCATGCCGATGCGTTGTCCAGCAGCGTTCGGGCCGTAGCCTTGACCGGCCACTACAGCCTGAAGAACCTGCACGGCGCCTACTACGCCAAGGCGCGCATGCTGGTGCCAGCACTCACTCGCCAATACGACGAGGCGTTCAAGCATTTCGATGTGCTGGTGATGCCGACCATGCCCTTCGTGGCGACTACCTTGACCGCCGCCGACGCACCGATCGAAGAGTACGTCCACAGCGCGCTGAACATGCTGAGCAACACCGCGCCGTTCGACCTCACCGGCCACCCGGCGACCTCGATTCCCACAGGTCTGGCTGACGGCTTGCCGGTGGCGATGATGATCGTCGCGCCACGCTTCAAGGACGCCGTGGCCTTGCGCGTGGCTCAAGCCTATGAGCAAGCCCGTGGTCCATTCCCTAAACCGCCGAGCCGTTGAATCAACAGCGTCAGTCCCTCTTTATCAGCATTCAGGAGTGTTTCATGCAACCAACTCAATCGATACGACTTTCTCTGGGCGCAGCCTTGTGCCTGATACCGGTATTCGCATTTGCCCATCCGGGGCATGGTGACTCGGGCCTGATGGCGGGTGTGGGGCACCCCTTGGGCGGAATGGATCACTTGCTGGCCATGTTCGCGGTCGGTCTTTGGGCCGCGCAACAAAAGGGCAGGGCGTGCTGGATGCTGCCCGTCACCTTCGTCGGCGGCATGTTGCTCGGTGGCCTGCTGGGGTTCGATGGATTCGCCATTGCGTACCTGGAAACCGGCATCGCGGCATCGGTGCTCACCTTGGGCTTGCTGGTCGCTATGGCGGCGCGCCCACCGGTAGCGTTTGCCCTGGGCATCACAGGCCTCTTCGGGCTGGCTCACGGCATGGCCCATGGTCTCGAATTGCCGGAAATGAGCAGCCCAGCGGCTTATGCGATCGGTTTCGTGATCGCGACCTCAGCCCTGCATGCTGCCGGTTATGCGCTGGCACGCTGGTTTCCGATCAATGCGGCCGTGCTGACCCGAGTGCTCGGGGTGGCTTCAGCGGGGGCAGGAGTCGCCTTGTTGGCAGGTTGATCTCGGCTGACAGGCCCCTGACAACCGGCCACCCCTGGATAACCAGAGGTGGCCGCTCGCTGGCTGTGCGTTGGCCAACGCCGACTCCTACGCGATCATCGAACACAGCGCTAGAAACACCGAAACCTGCGGTGATCTGATCATTTTTCGATCAGATCACCGTTGGGAAAAATCGATAGTGGCCGGTAGAGCGCGTCATCACCTACTTGGCCGAGCAGGGCGTGGCGGTGGAAGAGGGCCCGGTTGCGCGCACCGGCGTCGCTGGCCCAACGGGATCCGTGAATTTCCTTGATCCGGAGGTAATCTGACTAAAGTGAGCAGTTATCTCGCTTAGGTGCGATATCTGTCTTGCAGTTGCAGATCAACGTGTTGGGCGCTTGGACGGAGGGTGCCCAATGGCGCAAAAGCGCAGCGGCAAAACAGCTTCATCGGGAAAAATCTTGAACCGCAGCGGCTCTATACAGGTCAGGTTCTAGTACCAAATTACTAAACTGGTACCGAACTCATGATCAAGAAATGCCTGTTCCCCGCTGCCGGTTACGGCACCCGCTTCCTTCCCGCTACCAAGTCGATGCCCAAGGAAATGCTCCCGGTGGTCGACACCCCGTTGATCCAGTACGGCGTCGAAGAAGCACTCCAGGCAGGGCTCAATGAAATCGCCATCGTCACCGGTCGCGGCAAGCGCTCGCTGGAGGACCACTTCGACATCAGCTACGAGCTGGAGCACGAAATTTCCAACACCGGTAAGGAAAAATCCCTGAGTGGCGTTCGTCACCTGATCGATCAGTGCACCTTCTCCTACACCCGCCAGGTGGAGATGAAGGGTCTTGGTCACGCCATTCTCACCGGTCGCTCGCTGATCGGTGATCAGGCGTTCGCCGTGGTGCTGGCCGATGACCTGTGCCTGAACCTCGATGGCGACGGCGTGCTGACGCAGATGGTCAAACTCTACGAACAGTTCCGTTGCTCCATCGTCGCCATCCAGGAGGTGCCGATGGAGGAGGTCTCGCGCTACGGCGTCATCTCCGGCGAAGCACTGCGTGACGACATCTTTCGCATCGACAGCATGGTGGAAAAACCCAACCCGGAGGACGCGCCGTCGAACCTGGCGATCATCGGTCGCTACATCCTCACACCCGATATCTTCGAACTGATCGAGCAGACCGAGCCGGGCAAGAGCGGTGAAATCCAGATCACCGATGCCTTGATGAAACAGGCCCAGCAGGGCTGCGTGCTGGCCTACAAGTTCAAGGGCCGCCGTTTCGATTGTGGCTCGGCTGAGGGCTATGTGCAGGCCACCAACTTCTGCTTCGAGAATCGCCACAAGACCCATCCGGTGACTGCCAGCCCACAACTCAAGGCCGTCTGAGCGGCTGACCAGGCGCCAGCGCTGGCTGGTGACGCGCCGATGCCGGTGAAAAAAGCCTGAACGACTCGGGAGTGGGTTTGCCTGATTTCAAGTAGAGGCAATCACGCCTCGCGAGTCATTATCAGGAGGTACCAGCAATGGCGACCAGCAAAAATCCGGGTAACTTCGCAAACGATCGTCAAAAGGCGTCCGAAGCCGGCCGTAAAGGTGGTCACAACAGCGGCGGCAACTTCGCCAATGACCGCCAGAGGGCATCGGAAGCCGGGCGCAAGGGTGGTCAGAAGAGGCCAGCATCCAGAGACTCGTGACCACCCGGCCAAGGCCCGCGCTCTGCGGGCCTTGGCGTTTCTGCTACCGCGTCGCCATGTGCGCCCTGGCGCTTGTCAGCTGGCGTGACGCAGCGCCTCCAGCAACTCCTGCTTGCGCATGCGTGAGCGCCCGACAAGGTCGCGTTTGCGTGCCAGTTCCATCAATTCCATGCGGGTCATGCTCTCCAGTGTTCGGCCTGGTCTGGGCACCCCTTGGCGGGTTTTCACTGCGCGCCGGGCAGAGGACTCGCGTGCCGTCTGCTTGCTCGCCGCACTGGTGGAGCGCCCAGATCCGCCAGGCTTGTCGCCGCCGCCGGACTGTTTGTTGACCGTGGCCCAGGCGCGTGCTTCGGCCTCGTCTTCAGGGACACCACGGGCCTTGTAGCTGTCTTCGATGTGTTCAGCTTTGCGCTTCTGCTTGGCGGTGTATTTGGCTTTGCTTCCTCGGGGCATGCTGGATTCCTCCACGATGTGACAGGGTCATAGGGAAGAAGCCCGGTGCCCAAGCTTGGTTCCCCTGGCCGGATAGGCGGCGCAAGAAAACCATCGAACCTCTGCAGTTCTGATCGCTCAGATCAAGGAATACTCGCACCTGGATCGCGCTATGGACGTCAGCGAACGCATTCTTGCCACCCTGTTCATGGAGTTTTCCGACCTCGGCCAGGTCGAGCACATGACCCGCGCCACCTTGCGCCTATTGCTGGCGACGGTGCTCGGCGGTCTGCTCGGTTACGAGCGCGAGGTCACCGGCAAGGCGGCGGGGATGCGCACGCATATGCTGGTATGCGTCGGCGCGGCAATTTTCGTCATGGCGCTGGAGCAGGATGGCGGTGACAGCGACGCCATGAGCCGGGTCATCCAGGGCGTCGCCGCCGGCATCGGTTTCGTCTGCGCCGGCACAATTCTCAAGGGCCAGCGCATGTCCGACGTGCATGGCCTGACCACCGCCGCCGGGCTCTGGACCGCCGCCGCAATTGGTGTGGCAGTGGGGCTGGGGCGTGAGGCGACAGCGGTACTGGCGACAGTGCTGGTGCTCACCGTGCTACACATCATTCCGCTGATATTCGTGCCCGGTGGCAATGACAAGGCCCCCTAGCAAGGGGGCGCTGAGAACACTCGCGCCGTCTTTGAATTGTTGTAGGCCCACGAGTGCGCTCGGGCGTCTGCGGCATGCTCAGCGCTGGACGCGATGAGTCGGGCTGGCGCGTTCTCTCTTCGGCTGCAGGATGCGGGTGACCTGTACATTTCTGAATTCGCTGGGCCACTCGAAGGTGTGAAGGGCACTGAGATAGAAACGAGCCTGGTAGGGCGTCAGTTGCTCGCGGTCAGACTCGACTTCCACACTGTGCGAGCGGTCGTGCAGGGTGTAGCTGATCAGGTGCAATGGCTTGGCCATCTCATACCTCCAGTTTTGCTGAATGATGTGAGATAGACCGGCCTGACGCGCCTGCAAGTTCCCACCATCCGCCGGGCGGTAGGGCGCGCGGAATTTGAGGCGTAGCGCGGACGTCTTGCTGATGCCACTTAGCCAGGTAGCGTTTCGACCGGCTGTTCGCTGCGCTTGCACAGGGCTTTTGCACGTTTCTCCAGTGCCACGTAGAGGGCGCTGGTCACCAGCAGTGGCAGCAGGTAATAGAGCACACGGTAGGCGACCAGCGCGGCAATCAGGCTGGACTGGCTGTGCTGACGCTGCAACAGCGCGAGAGACATGGCCTCCAGCACGCCGAGCCCGGCTGGAACACGTGCCACGAACGCAATCATCGCGCTGATCAGCAGTGCCCCCAGTACCGAGGTATAGGCGGCGCCGTCCGGCAACAGCCAATAGAGCAGTGCGGCCATCAGCGACCAGTTGCTTGCGCCGAGGCACAGTTGCAGCAAGGCTATACGCAGCGAGGGCAGGGTGACGGAGCGCTCGCGCAGGTGCCAGACGCGCTGGCGGGAAAACGCGCAGATTCCGGCGTAGGCGCTGACCAGCCCGAGCAGGGCAAAACCAAGCAGCTGCAAGCCGGTCATGCTCAACTTCCAGTTGGCCGGCAGCTCTATCAGGCGCAGAGAGAAGATCACCCCGGCCAGCATCATGCAGCTGGCCCAGTGGGTCAGCAGGCCGAGGCTTAGGATGCGCGTCACCGTCGAGGTGCCGAGGCCAAGGCGCATGTACAAGCGGTATTGCATCGCCACACTGCCCATCCAGGTGGCGAAATTGAGCGTGAAGGCGTGACAGATCATCGCCACCGGCAGAACTTGGCGCGCAGGCAGGTGATGGCGACTGTACTTTCGGCCGAGCAGGTCGTAACCGCCGAACGCCAGGTAGCTGGCGAGCGTGATCAGCGCCCCCAGCAACAGGGTCTGCGGGCTGTAAGCGCTCAGCGCCTGACGCACTTCCCCCCAGTCCAGATTGCGCAGCGAGGTATACAGCAGCGTGGATATGGCCAGAAGAAGCAACAGGGTGAGTGCGCGTTTACCCCAGCGCATCCAGGGGGTGTTCAGAGCGCCATTCATCCTGTCTTTTCCTCTTGATTGCTGCCTGCCTTGTCGGCTTGTTCCAGCGGTTTCAGGTTCTTGCGGTGTGCCGGCAGGCGGGGGGTGAAAAGTGAATGCGCAGGGTCGCTTGCGGACGAAGTCATCAGGTGATGCGTATATGCCAAGGTGCCTGTGTGCGCCGATGTCGTGCTGAAAACTCCCACGATTTGATTGGCCGTTGAGATGACGGATCGTTGCAAATAAAGACTCGACCTTTTCTGCAGCGTTATCGCTTCATGAATACTGTTCACCTTTCACACGGCATTGAATTAGCCAAGCCGTTGTCTTCATTAAAAAATGTTCACTTCAAACACTCATCTCGCCCCCAATGAATGTCTCTCGATGTCGTCATCAATGGCCAAGCAACTGGTCGAGCATATGCCGCCAGATAGAATTTCAACTTGTAGCTGTCGCCCTTCTGGATTGGTCGTGAACATTGCAATGAAAAGCACGCTCGTTGTGAGCAGGGCCTATATGCATGTCGACAACCACCCGTTGAATCGCTTAGACAAGCACGGGTATCGGTCATGTATAAGCCGCAAATACCAGACGCGAGTCTCATGATCAGTTAGAAAGAGTGGTTGGACTTGATCACGTCAATCGTCATGTTGCCGGGTATGTCATTACCGACCTCATGGGCGAGGTCAGGGTAAATATCCTGGCAGGTCAGAATCGAGCGACTGAACTCGGAGGATGCATCGAGGTTGGCGGCGGACTGCTCGCCCTGGGCACAACCCTGGCAGAGAGGCTCAACCAATGTCTCGCTTTGTATCTGATAGCAGTTCGCGTCGATCTCCTGTAACGAGCGCTGCATGGTCTGAGCGCCAGGCTGCGATACTGGAAGCATTACCGCCAGCGCAGGAGGCTGAAAGGGCTGCCAGATCAGCAGCACCACCAGGCAGGTCGAGCCAGCCACGTAGGGCCATTCGTACATCAGCTGGTGCCGGTAGGGCATATGCCTTCTGATCCTTCCCTGCAGCTCTTCAGGCTTGTGACGGGCCAACTCTGAGTCGTTGCGTCTGGACATTTGCGCACCTCCTCATTTCTTGGTGAGTTTTCTCATGGACCATAAACGAGAGAGACGCGTACGGAAGAGCGGTTCACGCGAGTAGGTAGGTAACTGCGTGGTACTGCAGTGCTTGACCGCTTCATTGATCGACTCCGCATCTTCATCCAGCGTCATGTCGAAATGAATCAGGCGAATGAACTCCTGCATCGAACAACTGGCATCGAGTACACGTACCAAGCGGCGCTGTTCACCGGCAACGGTCAGTACGACGCTGCCGTCTGGGCGTGGGGTCATGGCAACTTCGTAATCGGCCAGCGCCGATCTGATACTTTCCAAGTCATGTTTCATCTGGCTCTCCTTAATAGCGCCCTTGAAACATAACGGCGTATCCAGTGCATACCAACAGTTGGGACGATTGGTAAAAAGAAATTCCAAAGTGACATCATGTACTGGAGTTATACAAGATGGTCTTCGCGGTGCTGATCAGGGAGAGGAATTTCCGCAACCCATTACCCTGATCATTGTTTTATTGTTTGAGCACAGTATCTTGCGCCGGAAAACAGACTTACTGTCTCACACCGACAGAAAAAATACTTTGAACCAAATTCATGGTGCAGTTTCGCGAAGCAGGAATATGCCCCTGGAAAACTTGAATAAAGCTTGTACGAGGCATGGGCCTGGCTAAAGGGAATCCTCCGCGCCTTCTCGCGCCTGACGACGCCAGATCCGTGTCAGCCAACGCCAACTGATCCAACCAGCCGCCGCGAGGTAGACCAGACTGCCCGGCACCCACATCAACAGCCCCGCCAGTTGCTGGTCTTCCAGGGAGCGGGACTCACCATAGAAGGGCGTATTACCGAAGGTGAGCAGGGCGCCGAGAAGGCCGGTGTGCATCAATGTCAGCAGAATGGCCATCAGCGCGTACGGGACTTGCCGTGGGTTGGCGCGCAGGCAGGACCACCAGAACAGCCAGGCGCTGAACAGGAAGCAGGCATGTTCGATGGCGTGCCACCAGGTATTGTCCAGTGCCAGCGTGTACAGGCTGGGTGTGTGCCAGACCCAGATCATCGCACCGTGCAGCATGGCCAGGGCCATCGGGTAGCGGCCGCTGCGCAGAATTGCCTCGGACACCGGGGCCATCCAGCCACCGAGCATCGCCCGCCATTGCGGCAGCGGTCGTGCCAGCGCCCAAAGTGGGGCGATGACGATCATGAACAGCATGTGCTGGACCATGTGCAGGCTGGTGCTGGTTTCCGCCCAATCGTCGATGGGACCGAACACCGCGAGCACGGTGATGATCATCGCCAGGTGCATCCACAGCGCTTCTCGTCCGTGCGGGCGTACCCTGCGGCAGCCAAGGATATACAGCAGCCAGGCAGCGCCGAGCAGCAGGGCGCTCAACAACAATGGAGCGCGCTCATTGAGCTGCAGGTGGCCGTCCAGCAGGCCATGGGCGGCGGCGCTGCCGGGTAGAAGGAGCAGAGCTGCGGTCATCAAATGCATGGCGGCAGGCTCAGCGTTGGCAGGGCAACGAAGACGGTGGCGATGGCGCCGATCAGGTTCACACCTGCGGCCAGGCGTGCCACGAAGCGGGCCGACAGGCTTTCACGCGTACGCCTGGCGGCACGTCGAAACAGCCAGGCCAAACCCAGCAACGCGATCACGGTTACCAGGCTGAACAGGGCGAGCAGAGCGTTCAGCCAGGTCCATTGGCCTTGCGCCGGATCAGGAGGTGCCAGTGCGCAACCAATCGACAGCCCGCCGTACAGCACGACGAACCAGAGGCTCCAGAGCACCAGCCCAAGGCCAATGTGGATGGGGTTGTAGGGCGAGCTTAGCGGCTGCATCAAACGCCTCCGAAGGTCGTCGGGAGCAGCACCACGCTGCAGTAGGTGATCCACATCACGGCCAGGTTGTATTGCCAGAGTTGTTCCACCACCAGCGGTTCATAGGGTGTGCGCCTGGATACGTAGCCGTGATGCACACGCAACGCCTGTAGTGCACTGAGAATGGTCGCCAGCGCTCCATGCGCGAAGCTGTAGACGAGCATCACCACGATCACTGCATCATGCGCGGTTGCGCGCGGCGCCAGGTCGCCCGCCACGAGCGCCCAGAGCAGCAGCCCGGCGTGCAACGCGCCCAGCAGCGCCGTCCCAACAAAACAGGCGATCAAGGCAGCAGGTTCCCCCTGGCCCTGACGCAAGCGGCGCAATACAGGCCGCTGCCAGAGCACGGCAATACTGAGCAATACGGCGCTGGCCAGAAGCAGGCGCTGATCCATTACCAGATCGTCCGGCACCAGCCAGTTCGGCGACACTGTCCACAGATAGAACCAGCCGAACAGCAGCGACAGGTACAAGGCACCATTGGCCAGCAGGGTGACGCCCATGCCCCACAGCCCGGGGCCATCGCAGGTGCGCGAGTGCAGGGGCGGCTCGCCGGGCTGCACGCGGGCGTCCGGCGCCGCCAACGGGTGCGCGCCGTTCTCCCAGCTCCAGCGCAGCAGTACCAGCACCGCGACGATGCTGGCAGCCAGCGCAACCCAGTAGAACTTGCTCAGCAGCCCCAGGCAGGTGATGGCGATGAACGTCGCCGCCGCGAACGGCAACCAGCTATTGCCGGGCAAGTGAATGATTTCGCGAACCTTGCCGGTCAGCGGCTCCACGCCCCAGGTTTCGCGCCGGCCGTGGTCGATCACGGTCAAGGCGAACTCGCCACGGTCGATACGCTCTTCCAGATCAGGCAGCTCCCACATCGGGTGGCGCGTGCGCACCGGCGGCAGGCTGACGAAGTTGTAGGGGCTGGGCGGCAGATGAGTGCTCCACTCCAGAGTGTCCGCGCCCCAGGGGTTCTTCGCGGCCTTCTGGCCGAAGCGAAAGTGCAGCACGATATCGAGCAGCACCGTGGCGATGCCGATGGCCATGATGAAGCTGCCGATCGACGAGATCAGGTTGGGTAAATCCCAGCCGAGGCCGGACTGGTAGGTGTAGATGCGCCGTGGCATGCCCATCAGCCCGGTCCAGTGCATGATCAGGAAGGTCAGGTTGAAACCGATGAACACCAGCCAGAAGCCCCATTTGCCGAGGCGCACCGACGGCATGCGCCCGGAAAAGTGTGGCAGCCAGTAATAGATGCCAGCCAGTAGCGGGAAGAACATGCCGCCCACCAGCACGTAGTGCATGTGCGCCACCACGAAGTGGGTGTCGTGCACCTGCCAGTCGAACGGCACCAGCGCCAACATCACGCCGGTCAGGCCGCCGCAGACGAAGATCACCAGAAATCCCACCAGCCACAGCATTGGCACGTGATACAGCGGCCGGCCGATCCACAGCGTTGCGATCCAGGCGAACACCTGGATGCCGGTCGGAACTGCCACCAGCATGCTTGCCGCAGAGAAGAACGCCTGCGCCAGTTGCGGAATGCCCACGGTGAACATGTGGTGAACCCACAGGCCGAAGCTGATGAAGCCGGTGGTGAGGATCGCCAGCACCACCCAGCGATAGCCCACCAGCGGCCGCTGGCAGAACACCGGCAACAGGGTCGAGACGATACCTGCTGCGGGCAGGAAGATGATGTACACCTCGGGATGGCCGAACAGCCAGAACAGGTGCTGCCAGAGAATCGGGTCACCGCCGCGCGCGACTTCGAAGAACGGCAGGCCCACGGCGCGCTCCAGTTCCAGCAGGATGCTGCCGAGAATCAAGGGCGGAAAGCCGACCACGATCATCATGGCCATGACCAGGATGTACCAGGCGTAGATCGGCATCTTGTTCAGCGACATGCCTTCGGCGCGGGTGCGCAGGATCGACACCACCAGTTCGACACCGGCCGATACCGCAGAGATCTCCACGAAGGTGATGCCGATCAGCCAAAAGTCCGAGTTCGGCCCTGGCGTATGCACCGCGCTGGACAGCGGCGTGTACATGAACCAGCCGGCCTTCGGCGCGATGCCCAGCAGCAGACTGGCGCACAGAATCAACCCGCCGAACAGATAGCACCAGTAGCCCAGCGCCGACAGCCTTGGGAATACCAGGTCGCGCGCGCCGAGCATTTTCGGAATCAGGTAGACCGCCAGGCCCTCCATCATCGGCACGGCGAACAGGAACATCATCACCGTGCCGTGCATGGTGAACACCTGGTTGTAGATGTCCGGCTCAAGAAATTCGTAGCCCGGTATCGCCAGCTGCGTGCGCACCAGCATCGCCAGCAAACCGCCGAACAGGAAGAAGCCCAACCCGGTAAGCATGAAGCGGATGCCGACGGTGGTGTGGTTGACGATGGTCAGCGACTTCCAGCCGCGCGGGTTGCCCCATACCTCGTTGAACTGATCGTGCAATTGTTCCTGGGCGACTACCTGATCGTTGCTTGGCGTACTCACGGGCGCAGGGTCTCCAGCCAGTCGGCGATGGCACTGAGGTGATCGGGGTCCAGATGGTCATGCAACGGCATGGCATTGCCGGGTTTGAGTCGCTGATGCTCCTGCAGCCAGTGCAACAGAGCCCCCGGCTTGTTGCTGACGACGCCGGCGCCCAGGGAGGCTCGGGCGCCGATGTCGCTGAGGTCCGGCGCGCGGGCTCCGTCGCTGACGCCCGCCACGCGATGACACTGGCCGCAGTGAGCCGCGAAGGTGTCGCCGGCAGGGCCGGGCAGGGCGCTGATCTGTTGTTCGCGGCGCGCCTGCAACCAGTTGGCGAAGTCCTCTTCTTCGTGAGCCTGTACATCGAGAATCATGTGGGTGTGCTGCGTGCCACAGAACTCCGAGCACTGGCCGCGGAACGTGCCTGGCTGGTCGGCCTGCAGGCGGATGCGATTGTCGCGGCCGGGGATCATGTCGATCTTGCCGCCCAGGCGCGGCACCCAGAAGGAGTGGATGACGTCGGCGCTGGTGACGTCGAGGTCCACCGGCCGACCGACCGGTAGATGCAGCTGGTTGGCGGTGACCACGCCGCTGTCCGGATACCGCACCTCCCACCACCATTGATGACCGACAACCTCGATGCGCATGGGCTGCTCGCCAGCCAGCGGCAAGGGCAGCATGCGATGGCCGATGGGAATACCGAACAGCAGCAGAAGCAGGACACTCACCGTCGGCAACAGCAGCCCGCCACCGACCAGCCAGCGCAGCGTCAGCTGCCGCGCCCGGACGTCATCGACCGGCGAGCTTTTGCGGCGCATGGCATGCAGCCACAGCGCCGTGACCACGATCAGCACCAGCGTGGCGAAGGCGCACATCGCCCACCACAGCATCGCCACTTCACGCGCCATCGGCCCCGCCGGGTCGAGCGCCGATTGCGGCCCCTCGCAGGCAACCAGAAACGGAACTGCCAGCGTCAGCGTGGTCAACTTGAAACAGGGGGACAGCCAGTCGCGCCCCTGTTTCCGCACATCACTTATCTGCACAGGGAGGCCCGGATGGCCGAAATAAAGGAAGTCATCGTCAGTCGCGCCGCCATCGCCGGGCACCCGCTGCACCCGATGATGATCCACTTTCCCGTCGCCGCACTGCTTGGCCTGGTTGCAACGGATATCGCCTACCTGCTGCTGGCCGATCCGTTCTGGGCCCGCGCCAGTCTCTGGCTGGCGGGTGTCGGCGCTTTCGGTGGCTGGATCGCCAGTCTGGCCGGGCTGGTCGACTTGCTCACGGTCAGCAGCATTCGGCGCAAGATCACCGCCTGGTGCCACGCCATCATCGCGGTGATGATGCTGTCGCTGGCATCGCTGAACTGGCTGCTGCGCTATGCCGGGCCGGAGCAGGGCATGGAGCGCTGGGGGTTGTACCTGTCGCTGCTCACGGCCGCGTTGATCGGTCTGGCGGCTTATCTCGGTGGACGCCTGGTGTACGAGCATGGCGTAGGCGTCGACACCCGCTGAAGCGTCCGGCTCCGGTTTGCCAGCTACTGGGGGGTAGAGAGAGCAGGGCAGGCCGGGCATGTTCAGGCGGTCTCCGTGGTCAGAATGGCTTGGCTAGCACCAGCCAGAGCGTGGCGCCGATCGATGCGCTCAACAGCAGGCCGATCAGTAGGCAGTCGCGCCGCAGCGCGGCTTCAGCGATGCGTTCGCGGCGCAGAATCAGTACGCCGCACAGCGCGTGGCAGAGCACCATCGCCGCGACGGTGGTGAGCTTGACGATCAACCAGGGGGCGAATATCGACTCACGTAGAAACAGCGCCGTGCCTGAGCCGATGGCCAGCAAGGCAGCCGGGGTAGCGAGCAGGTTGAACACCGTGCGCGTGAGCTGGGGGTGGTCGCGATAGAACCCGTCATCGCTGCTGCGCGCGCTGGCGGCAATCATCGCCGGCAGGTACAGCAGTGCACCGCACCAGCCGATCAGCGCCATGAAATGCAGCAGTTTGAGCAGTGGCATCGATGCTCTCCCGTGCGTCCGTTCGTTCCGAGCACGTGGCCCTGGTGGGCAGGCCACGACGTTGTGACTGCCTGGCTGGATGTGAGTTCGGCTGCTCAGCCGAGTAAGCCGCTGTCGCCTCCCGAATGAAAAAAGAACGAACCGCCGCAAATGAGGAGAAGGGCGACGCTGCGGCGATCCGGGGAAGCAAGAGGCGCGCTCGATTTGTCACCGATGCCCGGCACGCTCCCCTGGTAGAAGAGTTCGCGACTCGCCCTGCGTTCAAGCTTTTTGTCAGGACGATGACAAGCGCCATAGCCTGACTGCCGACAGGAATATTCCCTGAACGATCAGCGCAGCCTGCACGTCGGAAACCCTGTACGCCCCATGACGGGACATACCATCAAGCAATGGCCGCTAACTCGGCCTGGAGGCAATTCATGGCTCTCACAGACGATCGCAAAGATCTGGTACACACCCTCAACAAGCTGATCGAAACCTGCAAGGACGGCGAGGCGGGCTTCAAGGTGTGCGCCGAAGACGTCAAACGACCCGACATGAAGCAGCTTTTCTCGCAACGTTCGCGGCAATGCGCCGACGCCGCGGAAGAACTGCAACGGGCTGTACTGGAGCTTGGTGGCGAGCCCGAGGACAGCACCAGCACCGGCGCCGACCTGCACCGCCGCTGGGTCGACCTGCACCGCCGCTGGGTCGACCTGAAATCACTGGTTACCGGCAAGGACGAAGAGGCGATTCTCAACGAAGCCGAGCGTGGTGAAGATGTGGCCAAGGAGCGCTACAGCGAAGCCCTGACCCAGAACCTGCCACCGCAAGTTCGCAGTCTGGTCGAGCGCCAGTACCAGGGTGTGTTGCGTAATCACAATGAAGTCAGGGCAATGCGTGACGCAGCACGCGCCAAGAGCTGATTCCATCTACCGGGTGCCGCGGACGCCGCGCGCCCCCGGTGTGATTGCCACGCATAGAAGAGCCATGGGGGAGGCGTCTGCATGCCAACCTTGGACAAGACCATCACTCAGCTCAACCACCTTCTGATGAGCTGTCACGATGCTCGCCTGAGTTATCGGCGACTGGCTGGCAGAGCGAGCACATCCGAGCAGCAGCGTCTTTTCAACGAACGCGAACAGCAATGCTCGGCGTTGATCGACTGCTTGCACGCGCAGATCCTGACCTACGGCGGCCGCCCAGCGCAGCACCTGAGCCTGCTGGACGCTCTGCGCCATGGCTGGAGAAGTTTTACTGTCTTGCTGCTGCCAGAGCTTGGGCGAACACGCATACGGGCTGCCTTGCGTAACGAGCAACGGATACGCCATGGCGTCGAGCAGGTGTTCGCAGAGCAGTTGTCGCCACGGTTTCGTCAGCAGTTGCAGGAACACATCAGCCTCAGCGTCGACTTCGAAAGCCGTGTCAGGGCGAAGCTGGAAATGTAGAGGAGGGCGCCTGTCAGGTTTTACGCCGTGTCTCGGCATTGACCGCGTTATGCCTTAAAATAGCCGGTTGCCGAAAGAACCGTCATGGCCATAGCCATGAAGGGCTTTCATCCTTACAGATAAGTACGGTGAAGATGAACAAGCCTTTCATTTCGCTGTGCCCAGAAATTACTCGGGCACATGCACTGACACTGATGGATTGGTTGGAGGATGAGCGCGTGACTCGCTATCTGAGCGATTCGCGCGATGTCTGCCGATCCATCGAGCAAGCCATCGATCGCACGCAATTGCCGATCCTGACCCATCTATTCAACCGGGGCGGCCGTTTTTTCATGGCCTACGACCGGTATGACGCCCCTGTGGGCTTTGTTCGCCTGATCAAGACCGGCTCAGATTGCGAGATAGTCCTGGCCATCGGAGACAGCGACAAATGGGGGCGAAACCTTGGTGCAGGCACGATCCGCGAAGGCATGAAGCTGGCCTTCCTCGACATGCGGGCCGGGAAACTCATCGCCAAGATCCACCCGGACAACAAGCGCTCGCTGAAAGCGTTTCTGCGCAGCGGCTTTCTGCTCGAGAGCGAAACACCGACCTTGAAAACATTTTCCATGACGTCGGGGCGCTATCTGCAGTGCTTGCGTGAAGATGCCATTGGCGACTCAGGTGGGATCTACATCACTGAAGTCGACAAGGCCCGGCTAGAGAGCCTGATCGCGCTCGAGGAAGGTCCGGCCGTTGTTGAACTCGAGCATGAGCTTGAGCGGGCCATTGTCGTCAAACCGGATCAGGTGGCGTGCAATGTCGTCACGATGAACTCCAGAGCCTTGCTGCAGCTGGACGACGAAGAGATCGAGGTGGCCTTGGTCTATCCAGAAGATGCTGACAGCAGCGCCGGCAAGTATTCGGTGTGTTCCGACATCGGCGCGGCCATCCTCGGTTATCAGGAGGGAGACGCCATCGACTGGCGGATTTCTGAGCGGACCCGCCGAATTGAAATCCGGAAAGTGCTTTACCAGCCGGAGGCAGCGGGTGATTTCCACCTGTGATTGCCTAGCGCTCGCTCATCAGGCACGCAGGCCCCGATAGAACGGGGCCTCGATCTGGATTCTCAAGCAGCGCCCTAAAGACGATTGGCCTTGGACCGTTGATGCTGACACCCGATCAAGAAGGGGCATCTGACTCAATACGCTATTTAACATAATATACATTATGCGAACTATTACTTAGGCTGCCGTCAGGTGCTCGGTCCAGGTTTTTCGCATTTTGACGAACGGACGTTGCCGAAGCGCATTTCCTTTGATGGCGAGTAACCATAGAACTCTGTGTAGCACTTGCTGAAATGACTCGATGAGACGAACCCGCAAGCCAGTGACACATCGAGGATCGGCAGATCGGAATGCTGCAGCAGCCGGCGTCCTTCAGTCAGGCGCAGCTCCAGGTAATAGCGCACCGGCGTGGTCGTCATCTGATCCTGGAACAGCCGCTCGATCTGCCGCCTGGAACGCCCGACATACTGGGCGATCTGGGTCAGGCTCAGGGGCTCTTCAATGTTGGCGCACATCAGCTGCACCACATTGCGCAGCGGCTCGCTCATCTTGTCGTGCAGTGCCGGGCGTGCGCGACGGTAGCGCGACTCTTCGAAGGCCAGGATATCGACGATGCCATCGGCCAGTTCCCGGCCATGCCGCTTGCGGATCCATTCCATCACCATATGAAATGCACCGCTGGGACTGGCGGCCGTCAGCCGGTTGCCATCGACCATGTAGCTCTCGCTGGTCACCTGGCTGTTTCTGGCGACCTCCGCCAGTACGGCGCGATTCTCCGGATGGATCGCACATTTATAGCCATCCAGTAGCCCGGCCTGCCCAAGAAACCAGGCGCCGTTCCAGAGCCCAGCCAGCTCTACGAACTGCTTGTTCGCGCCATGCAGCAAGGCGCTCAGTGCTGGCGAGGCCTTCAGCGGCGTACGCAGACCGCCGCAGATCACCAGCAGATCCATGTCCGCCATGTGCGACAACTGAATTTGTGCGCCAGGACAGATCACCAAGCCCAGGTCGCTGGTTACCGATTCGCCCGTCAGGCTGAATGACTCGGTAATGAAGCAGCCAGGGCTGATCAGGTTGGCCGTGACCATGGTGTCGAGCGCCTGGGTGTAAGCCGGCAAGGAAAAATGCTCGAGCAACAGAAAACCTACCCGGGCCTGTTTGACCGGCTGCTTCTTGTCATCTACGAAACGCAGGTTCTTCCCCTGCATGGCTTCGCTGAAACTACGTTTGGGTAACAATTTCAAGGCGTCCATCCGAGCCAGCCCTTGTTTGCGTTGTTATCAGAGTTGGCATGTTCACCAAACTTGCCAATGGCGTTATCGCGTAAGCGCCCTCTCCTCGCTGTATCTGAATTTTCCCCGATAGCCGCGCGCTCGGTAAAACGCAACTCTTTCAGCGCCATGGCCCTGAAGGTGCGTCGCAACCGAACGACTCAATGTCGCTTGCGGGTGCATTGAAAACGACGTCCCGAGCTTACTGTTCCTGCATCTCCAGCCGCAAGGAACCCGCCACACCGCCACTGCAACCTCAACAAAACCAAGAACTCAAGGTGCAATACTTATGACTCGGAACAACAATCCTGTGCGCCTGATGCGCGTACTTTTGACAGGTGGAGCACTGATCGCCCTGCTGGTGGGCTCCGGCTTCACCACGGGTCAGGAGATCATGCAGTACTTCGTGGCATACGGTTATCGTGGCGTCGCCAGCGTTGCGCTAATGCTGTTGCTGTTCATCTATGTCAACTTCAGCTTCGTAAGTGCCGGCTATGAGCAGCAGTTCAGCGAGCCTAAAAGTATTTATCAATATTACTGCGGCAAACTGCTCGGCAGTTTTTTCGACTATTTCTCAGTCGTTTTCCTGTTCATGTCCTTCTGGGTAATGATCGCCGGCGCAGGCGCCGCGCTACATCAGCAGTTCGGCTGGCCGAACTGGATCGGTGGCGTGGCAATGGGCAGTCTTGCCCTGGTGACGCTGCTGCTGGGCTTCAAGCGGCTGGTGGAAATCATCGGTTTGATAGGCCCGCTGCTGAGTGTTCTGGCAATCGTCATTGGCATCGTCAGCTATGCAATGGCGCCTGACGGGCTGCAAAACTATGCGGAGCAACTGGAACCACTGGTGACTGATCGCACCGTCCTGCAGGCCAGCAGCAACTGGTTCATTGCCTGCGCGTCCTATGTCGGTTTTTGCATGATGTGGCTGGCGGCGTTCATGACCAATCTGGGCAAATCGGCCTCCAGCAGAAAAGAAGCCCGCTGGGGTGCGACGCTGGGCGCGGTAATGTTCAGCCTGGCGGTACTGGCCATGATGCTGGGCCTGGCGGCCCATCTCGATGACGTGGCCGGTACGCAGATTCCCACGCTGGCGTTGATCGCCAAGCTTCACCCGACACTGGCGTTGGGCTTTGCACTCATCGTGTTCGTTGCCATCTTCACCACTGCAGCGCCACTGCTGTGGGCGCCGGTAAAGCGCTTTGCTCCGGACGAAAACAGTCAGCGTCACCGCATCCTGCTGGTAGTGCTGGCAGTAATCGGTACCCTGGTTGGCCTGACCATCCCCTTCGATCGCCTGATCAATATCGTCTACGTGATCAACGGCTATGTGGGCTTTGCCCTGCTCTTCCTGATGCTTGCCAAGGACATTCGCACGCGGCTATTCAAGTCGGAGGCTGCTACGGTCTTGCATCCCTGACGGCCAAGGGTCATGTCCATCAAATAGAGGGCCGCACTGGGTTACCCGTGCGGCCCTCTATTACCTGTAGCGTCCATGCATCGCATGGCGTTGAGCATGGACCGCAGCAGGCCCGATGCCAGCCACTTGACCAGGGTCACTCGCACGCACAATACTGTATCTATATACAGTATATGGTCGTTACCCCATGTCATCCGTGGTTGCGCTTGACCGATTGATCGACGCTCGCCGTGTGTGGCGAGGCCAGGCCGTTTCATCGCCATCCAGCGCCAATGTCTCAACTGGACACCCTTTTCTCGATGCCGCATTGCCTGGAGGCGGCTGGCCTACGGCTGCGCTCAGTGAAATTCTCACGAGTGCGCCAGGCATCGGTGATGCTGAGCTTGCTGTGGCCGACCCTTGCAAGCCTCAGTAGCGCGGGGGAGCGGGTCGTGCTCGTCTCCCCTCCTCACCTGCCCTATCCCCAGGCCTGGATTCAGGCCGGCGTCGACTTGCGCCACCTGAGCATCATCCAGGCCAATGGCCGCGATGCCTTGTGGGCTGCCGAGCAATGTTTGCGCTCGGGGAGTTGCGGGGCGGTGCTGTGCTGGTTGCGTCAGGCCGATGACCGTTCGCTGAGACGCCTGCAAGTGGCCGCTGGCACTGGGCAAACCCTGGCTTTTGCCTATCGGCCACAGACGGAGGCCGCCAATCCCTCGCCGGCCGCTCTGCGTCTGGTGCTCGAAGGTCAGCCTGCGCAGCTGCGGGTGATCAAGTGCAGGGGCGGTTTTCCGCCTGCGCAGCCGCTTGCGTTTGCCTGGCACTGAGCCGGCCATGCTCTGGGCTTGCATCCTGTTGCCGCAGCTGGCCATGGACGGTGTGCAGCGGCAGCGCGCCAACCCTGATGAGCCACTGGTGTTACTGAGCGGCTCGCCGCAACGGCGCGTACTGCAAGCAGTCAACCCGCCAGCCCGAGCTCTGGGGCTGAAACCCGGGCAGTCACTGACAGCGGCGCAGGCGCTCACGCACGGGTTCGCAACAGCGCCGTATGATCTTGCGGCCATCGAACACTGGCAGCAATTTCTGGCCGCCTGGGCCTACGGCTTCAGTGCCCAGGTCAGTCTCCATTATCCGCGCTGCTTGTTGCTGGAAGTGCAATCGAGCCTGGGCCTGTTCGGCCCCTGGCCGCGCTTTCAGGCGCGTCTGCGCAGCGAGCTGTCGGCACTGGCTTTCCAGCACCGCATTGCCGTCGCGCCGAATCCGGCTGCTGCGCGGGTGCTGGTCAATATCGGCGATGGCCTGATGGCAAGCGATGAACAGACGCTCAAGCAGATGCTCGATCCCTTGCCAGTGGACCGACTCGGGCTTTCTGCCTCGGTAACCACTGCCTTCAATCGCATGGGGCTCAGGCAACTGCGCCAGCTGCTGGCTTTGCCGCGCGACAGCCTGGCCAAGCGCTTTCCTGCCGAGGTACTGCGCCACCTCGATACCCTGCTTGGCCAGCGCCCACTGGCGCTGGATTTCTATACGCCTGCGGATGTATTCGATGCCCGTATCGAGCTGAATTTCGAGGTGGAGTCGCATCAGGCGCTGCTGTTCCCACTGCGCCGCCTGACAGCCGATCTGGCGGCTTACCTGGCCGGTCGTGACAGTGGCGTTCAGCGCTTTGCTTTGCACCTGGAACACCGCACGGGGGGCGATACCCAGGTGCAGGTGGGCTTGCTCAGCGCCGAGCGTGATCCAGGCATGCTGTTCGAGCTGACCCGCGGCCGTCTGCAGCATCAGCAGCTAGCGGCGCCGGTGCTGGCCGTGCGCCTGGTGGCGCGTGAATTGCCAGTCTTCGCGCCGCAACACCAGCAACTGTTCGATGAGCGCCCGCAGCAGAACCAGCCCTGGGAGCAGTTACGCGAACGGTTGCGCGCTCGCCTGGGTGATGGCGCCCTGCATGGCCTTGGAGCCAGAGCGGATCATCGCCCCGAATATGCCTGGCAGAACGAACCGATCAGCCCCTTGCTGCCACCCTGCAGTGCGCGTCCCGGCTGGCTGTTGAGCGAACCCCAGCCACTGCGTGAAAGCTCGCTACGCATCCTCTGCGGCCCGGAACGCATCGAGTCCGGCTGGTGGGATGGCGGGGATGTGCGCCGCGACTACTACGTGGTGCAAACCCGTGCCGGCCAGCGCGGCTGGGCCTACCGAACGGTTGGCAGTGACGGTCCGTTGCTGTTGCACGGGTGGTTCGCGTGAGCGATTACGCCGAACTCCACTGCCTGTCGAATTTCAGCTTTCAGCGTGGCGCTTCCAGTGCCCAGGAGTTGTTCGAGCGGGCGGCCCTGCTGGGTTATCGGGCCCTGGCGATCACGGATGAATGCACGCTTGCAGGCATCGTGCGCGCCTGGGAGGCCTCGAAGAAGAGCGGCGTAAAGCTGATCGTGGGCAGTGAGGTGCTGATCGAAAATGGCCCGAAGCTGGTGCTGCTGGCCGAGAATCTGAAGGGCTATCAGGCGCTATGCAGGCTGATCACCCGGGCAAGACGCCGAGCGGCAAAGGGCGCCTACCGCTTGTTGCATGAAGACTTCGTTGCGCCGCTCGAGGGGCTGCTGGGCATCTGGCTCAGCCATGGCGATAGCAGCGCCCTGCCCTGGCTTCGTTCGTTATTGCCGGGGCGCCTGTGGCTGGGCGTGGAGTTGCATCGCGGCGCGGACGATGCCGCGTGCCTGCAGCGCCTGCTCGATCTGGCCGACGCTCACGGTTTGCCGGCCGTGGCCTGTGGCGATGTGCACATGCATGCCCGTGGCCGCCGCGCCTTGCAGGATTGCATGACCGCTATCGGCCATCATCTGCCCGTGGCCGAGGCCGGTGCCTATCTGTTCGCCAATGGCGAACGCCATCTGCGCCGACGCGAAGAATTGACCGAGCTGTATCCGCCGCAGCTGCTCGCGCAAACACTATGCATCGCCGAGCGCTGCAGCTTCGATTTCGCGCACTTGGACTACCACTACCCGCACGAGCTGGTACCGGCAGGTCATGACGCCACGTCCTGGCTGCGGCATCTGGTGGAACGTGGTGCCGGCGAGCGCTGGCCCAAGGGCGTGCCGCCCGCTGCCCGCACTCAGATCAAGCACGAACTGGCGCTGATCGCCGAGCTGCAATACGAAAGCTACTTTCTGACCGTGCATGACATCGTCCGCTTCGCCCGCGAGCAGCATATTCTCTGTCAGGGCCGGGGTTCGGCGGCCAACTCCAGCGTCTGCTTCGCGCTCGGCATCACCGAGCTGGACCCTACGCACAGCCGGCTGTTGTTCGAGCGTTTTCTCTCCCGCGAGCGCAACGAGCCACCGGATATCGACGTCGATTTCGAGCATGAGCGCCGAGAAGAAGTCATCCAGTACGTGTTTCGCCGCTACGGGCGAACGCGTGCAGCGCTCACGGCGGTGGTCAACACCTACCACGGCGCCGGGGCGATACGCGACGTCGCCAAGGCCCTCGGCCTGCCGCCGGATCAGGTCAATGCGCTGGCTGATTGCTGTGGTCGCTGGAGCAGCGGTCCGCCCTCGCCCGAGCGTCTGCAGGAAGCGGGATTCGATCTGCAAAATCCACTGCTCCGGCGCGTGCTGATACTGACCGGTGAGCTCATCGGTTTTCCCCGGCACCTGTCACAACATCCCGGCGGCTTCGTCATCTCCGAGCATGCGCTCGATACGCTGGTGCCGGTGGAGAACGCGAGCATGGCCGAACGCACCGTGATTCAGTGGGACAAGGACGATCTGGACAGGGTCGGGCTGCTCAAGGTCGACGTGCTGGCCCTGGGCATGCTCAGCGCGCTGCGCCGCTGTTTCGCCTTGGTCGAACGCTATCGCGGCAAGCGGTGGACGCTGGCCACCCTGCCCCAGGAAGACCCGGACACCTACGCCATGATCAGCCGCGCGGACACCATCGGCGCGTTCCAGATCGAGTCGCGCGCGCAGATGGCGATGCTGCCGCGTCTGCGCCCCAATAAGTTCTACGACTTGGTGATCCAGGTGGCCATCGTTCGTCCGGGGCCGATCCAGGGCGACATGGTGCATCCCTACCTGCGCCGGCGAAACGGCGAAGAAGCCATCGACTACCCCAGCGCGGAACTCGAACCGGTCTTCGAGCGCACCCTCGGTGTGCCGCTGTTCCAGGAACAGGTGATGGAACTGGCCATCGTCGCCGCCGACTACACCCCAGGCGAAGCGGATGAACTGCGCCGCAGCATGGCCGCCTGGAAACGCCATGGCGGCCTTGAGCCTCATCGGCAGCGGCTCACCTCGCGCATGCTGGAAAAGGGCTACACGCAGGCATTCACCGAGCGGATCTTCCGTCAGATCGAGGGCTTCGGCAGTTACGGTTTTCCCGAGTCGCATGCCGCCAGCTTCGCCCTGCTCGCCTACGCCAGCTGCTGGCTCAAGTGTCATGAGCCCGCGGCCTACGCCTGCGCCCTGGTCAACAGCTGGCCGATGGGCTTCTATAGCCCCGATCAGGTGCTGCAGGACGCGCGGCGGCATGACGTCGAGGTACGTCCCGTGGATGTCCGCTACAGCGACTGGGACTGCAGCCTGGAGTCCAATGAACAGGGCGAGCCGGCCATCCGCCTGGGGCTGAGAATGATCCGCGGCCTGCGCGAGGCCGATGCACGTCGTATAGAACAGGCGCGCCAGTCAGGTGAATTTCACGATGTCGAAGACCTCAGTCGGCGCGCACGCCTGGACGCCTCGGCGCGTGAGCGGCTGGCCGATGCCGGCGCACTTGGGGCTCTGGTTGGCCACCGCTACCAGGCGCGCTGGGCGGTGGCCGGCGTCGAGGAGCAGTTGCCGCTGTTCGCCGGCGTGTCTGCGCCGAGTGAAGCCTGCCTGAGCCTGTCTGCACCCTCGCAGGGGGAAGATCTGCTGACCGACTATGCCACGCTTGGCACTACTCTCGGCCCGCATCCGCTGGCCATGCTGCGCGAGGCATTGCGCGCCGAGCGCTGCCGCAGTTCCCATGATTTGCTGGCGGTCGAGCATGGCCGGCCGGTCAGCATCGCCGGCCTGGTGATCGGCCGGCAAAGGCCGCAAACCGCCAGCGGCGTCATATTCGTCACGCTCGAAGATGAGTTCGGCCTGGTCAATGTGGTTGTCTGGCACGACCTGGCCGAGCGGCAACGACGGACCCTGGTGCAGTCGCAGATGCTGCGCGTCGATGGTCATCTGGAAACGGTCGAAGGTGTGCGCCACGTGATTGCCGGGCGCCTGACGGATCTGACGAGCATGCTGACCGGTCTGGATATCCGCAGCCGCGACTTTCATTGAGCATCTGGCCGCCTGCGCGATGCCATGGTGAAGACGAAAAAAAGGCCGCACTGGATCACCAGGCGGCCACAAGTCGTCTTAACCAAAGGAGATGAAGTGGAGCCAGAGCGTCGGCCTCCGTGAGTGATACAAAGGCCGCCGCTCGGAAGTCTTCATCGGGGTAAAGCCTATCGTCCTTCGCCCTGATCAGCGCATCGAAGTCGTCGATAGTGATCATCGATCAGCTTGAATAGTGCATCTGCATGCCGGGTGATAACTCTATGCGCGCCCCTCTGGGCCGGGCCTTACCTCGATGTGAGGCGCGTTTAGAACAGCACACCAACACCGGGAGCCCCCATGCACAAGAAGCACTGTCTCGCGCTGGCTTGCAGCCTCGCGCTGGGTGGGCAGTTGGCTCATGCCAGCAGCCAGTCCGAAGCCAATGGTTTCGTCGAAGACGCCAACCTCAATCTGTTGCTGCGCAACGCCTACTTCAACCGTGATTACAAAGACCACACCAACGACGCCAAGACCTGGGGTCAGGGTTTCATCGCCACTTTCGAGTCCGGCTTCACCCAGGGCACCGTCGGTTTCGGCGTCGATGCCTTCGGCCTGCTCGGGGTCAAGCTCGACAGCGGCCGCGGACGTAACTATCGCGCCTTCTTCGACACCGACAGCGAAGGCCGTCCGGTGGACGATCTGTCCCAGGCCGGCGGCGCGGTGAAACTGCGTGTTTCCAATACCGTGATCAAGTACGGCAATCAGTTCCCTTCCCTGCCGGTTCTGGCCCATGACGACAGCCGCCTGTTGCCGCAATCCTTCACCGGTACGCTGGTGACCAGCAACGAGATCGAAGGGCTCGAACTGAACGCCGGCCGTTTCACCGCGGACAGCCCGATGGGCGATTCGGCACGCGATCCCAACCGACTCAAGAGCATCGACGTGCTCGGCGGCAGCTACGCCGTGAGCGATGATCTGAGCCTGGCGGTGTATCACTCCGACCTCGAGGACATGTACAAACGCTACTACGCCAACATCAACTACAACCTGGCGCTGGCGGCTGAGCAGGCGCTCAATTTCGACTTCAACATCTACCGCACCAAGTACGACACCGGCTCGGTGGCCGCCGTGGATCTCGGCGGTGATGGCCAGGGCGATCGCAACACCATCTGGAGCCTGGCGGCCAAGTACAGCATCGGCGCCCATGCCTTCATCGTCGCGCATCAGCGCAACAGCGGCGATGCCGGCTTTGCCTATGACTATGGCGACGGCGGCTCGAGTATCTACCTGGCCAACTCCTATTACTCGGACTTCAACCTGAAGGACGAGCGCTCCTGGCAGGCCAGCTACGAGCTGGACTTCGCCGAGTACGGCGTGCCGGGTCTGCGCTACAAGTTCGCCTACGTACGCGGTGACAACATCGATACCGGCAACGACAACAACGGCACCGAACGCGAGATCTTCAACCAGATCGGCTACACCATCCAGAGTGGTGCGGCCAAGGATCTGCATGTTCGCCTGCGCAACTCCATCTACCGCTCCAGCACCGACGTCGGGCCGGATCTCAACGAGATCCGCGCCTTCGTCGAGTACCCGCTGAGCATCCTCTGATGCTCTCCGCCCCGGCTTCGCCCGGGGCGGCTCTCAGCTGCGCAGCGCCTGCGCGACGGCCTTGGCTGCCGCCTCGATGGCGCCTTCCTCGTAGGGCGCAAAGCCCATCACCAGGCCTGGACCACGAGGGCTGACGCAGTAGCGCGACAGCGGTATGGCATCGATACCGGCCGCCTGAAAACGGGCAAAAGCCTCCTGCTCGTTCTCCACCTGCAAACGGCAGGCGATATCCATCCCCGCGCGAATTTCCGGCACCTCGATCAACCCTCGCCAATGCCTGTGCGCCGCCTCGGCGAAGGCATCGGCACGCGCTGCGTAGAGCTTGCGCATGCGCCGCACGTGACGGTCGAAGTGGCCCTCATGGATGAAGTCGGCGAGTACGGCCTGCGCCAGGCTGTTGGCATGGCGCGACATCAGCGCCGAAACGCGGGTGAAGCTCTCGACCAATTGCGGCGGCATGACCAGGTAGGCCAGGCGAATCGAGGGAAACAGCAGCTTGCTGAAGGTGCCTGCCATGATCACCGAGTGCTCGGCGCCTGACATCGAGCGCAGGGCCGGAATCGGCTTGGCGATGAAACGGTACTCGCTGTCGTAGTCGTCCTCGAAGATGTAGCTGCCCTGCTCCGCTGCCCACTTCAGCAAGGCGAGACGGCGCGCTGGCGACAGCTCGCCGCCCAACGGTGCCTGCCGTGACGGCGTGACGTAAGCCAGCCGAGCACCTGGCGCCAGGCGTATGCCCTCGTCCACATCGAGGCCGGAGCGGTCTACTGGCACGTCCACGCGTGTCACGCCAGAGATATCCATCAACTGCCGTGCGCCGGGGTAGCCGGGGTCTTCCATCCATACCTGAGAATCACCCGGGGCCAACAGACGCAGGCAGATATCCAGCCCCTGCTGCACGCTGCCGAGCACCAGGATGCGCTCGGGCGAAACCTGTACGCCACGTGCGATGGCCAGATAACCGGCAATGGCCTCGCGCAACCCCGGCAACCCCACCGGATCGGCGTCGAGCAGCATGTTCAGGCGCGAGCTGCGCAGCTGCTGCGTGTGCAGCTTGCGCCACAGATCGATGGGAAAGGCGTTGATATCACCACGATGAGGAAAGAACGCGCGCAGACCACTCGGCAATGTGTGCCGGGAGAAAATGGGTTCGATCTGCGCCAGACGTTTCAGCCATGGCGTATCGGGCGCCGCGCGCTTGTCCTCGATCGCCGCCACCACCTTGCGCCGGACGTACCCTGCATTCAGCGTCGGGTCCGGCAATACCTCGCTGACACGTGTACCGCTGCCGGTACGCGCTTGCAGATAACCCTCGGAAAGCAGTTGCTGATAGGCCGCCTGCACCGTGCCGCGCGCCAGGCTGTAGTACTCGGCCATGGCGCGGGTGCTGGGCAATTTGCTGCCAGCCGGCAGGCGCCCGCCCAGAATCGCGCTGCGCAACGAGTCATACAGCCACTCCTGCAGGCTAGTCCCCTCCTCCGGTGTTCCCAGCGGTAGAAAGACCACGTGTGGCAGGGCTTTTTCGACGGGCATGGATGCTCCAAAGTGGACCACTTATTTGTGCAGATATTGGATCAATACCTTGATCCAAAACAACCACACAATCGAACCCGTAGTCAGCCAACACCTTTATCTTCAACTACGGGAATCAACCCTATGAAACAGCAGATCCTGATCATCGGCGCCGGTTTCGGCGGCATGTGGAGTGCGCTGAGCGCCGTTCGCCTGCTGGACCAGCACCAACGCCTGGATGTCACGGTCACCCTGCTCGCCCCGCAAGCCGAACTGCGCGTGCGCCCGCGCTTCTACGAAAGCGACCTGAGCACCTGCGTTGCGCCACTCGGCCCGCTGTTCGAAGCAGTCGGCGTGCAATTCGTGCAAGGCAGCGCGACACGCATCGACGCCGCAGGCAAGCGGGTCATCTACCGTGACGCAAACGGCGCACAGGCCGAGCTGCTTTTCGACCGCCTGATTCTGGCCTCTGGCAGCCAGGTTGCCAGGCCTCCTCTGGCCGGTATCGACCGCTTCGCCTTCGATGTCGACAGCCTGGAGTCGGCGCAGCAACTCGAAGCCCATCTACAGGGCCTGCGCGACAAGCCGGCCAGCCAGGCGCGTAACACCGTCGTGGTGGTCGGCGGTGGTTTTACCGGTATCGAAACCGCCACGGAAATGCCGGCGCGGTTGCGCGCTATCCTGGGTGACCAGGCCGACGTGCGGGTGATCGTCGTCGACATGGGTGATCAGGTCGGCAGCGTCATGGGTGAGCAGATCGCCTCGATAATCGCTGAAGCGAGCGACGACCTGGGGGTAACCTGGAAACTCGGCAGCCCGGTGTCGATGGTCGACGAACATGGAGTGCGGCTGGATAACGGCGAGCGCATCGAAGCCGGCACCGTGGTCTGGACCGTGGGCGTGAAAGCTTCGCCGCTGACCCAGCAAGTCGATGGTGAGCGCGATGCCTTCGGGCGCCTGCACGTCGACCGCAATCTCAAGGTGCTGGGCCAGGACGCCATCTACGCCACCGGTGATACCGCTTATGCCGCAGTGGACGATCTGGGCAACCACGCACTGATGACCTGCCAGCACGCCATTGCCCTCGGCCGCTCCTCCGGCAACAACGCGGCAGCCGATCTGCTCGGTGTCGAGCCGATTCCCTACAGCCAGCCCAAGTACGTCACCTGCCTGGATCTGGGCGCCTGGGGCGCGGTGTTCACCGAAGGCTGGGAACGCAAGGTGGTGCTGACCGGCAAGCCTGGCAAAGAACTCAAGATGCAGATCAACACCCAGTGGATCTACCCGCCGCAAGCCAAACGCGACGTCGCCCTGGCGGCTGCCGACCCGCTGATCCCCGTCGTCGCCTGAGCGGGCACCCCGCCCCAGGGTTTATTGCCCTGGGCGCGGGTCAATCCTGGTAGATCTGCACCTGCAGCTTCGCAGGTGGGTCCTCGCCCTCTGCGCGCAGCCATTCACCTGGCGGTTGCCCGACATGCTGAGCAAAGGTGCGCGAGAACGACGCCTGCGATGCGTAACCCACCGCATCGGCGACCACCTTGATCGGCATGCCCTCACACAGCAGGTCCTGCGCGACCTTCATGCGCCAGGCCGTCACATAGGCCATGGGCGTCATGCTCATGACTTCGGAAAACAGCGCAGCGAACTTGGTGCGCGACATCTTCGCCAGCTCGGCCAGGCGCTCGACGCTCCAGGCCTGCTGAGGCTCCTGATGGATGCAGATCAAGGCTGGCCCAAGCTGGCTGTCCTGCAAGGCATAGAGCAGACCGCTGGTGATGCGCTCTTCGCTCACTGCGCGACGCACCAGCAGGACGAACACATATTCGAACAACAGATTCAGTGCCTTGCTGCGCCCTGGTGCCGGTGTGCGAAATTCGTTGACCAGGGAACCGATCACAGGCCCCAGCTGCTCCAGGGCACTCAACGGGAACACCAGTGTTTCCAGCAGTCCCAGAGGAAAGGGCTGCTGCCCCGAGCGCCCGAACTGAAAGGAAGCGCAGATCAGATCCACACCGCCAGGCTGGTGCGCGCGCAACTTGTAGCAACAGGTGCTTGGACAGAACAGCACGCTGGGTTCACTGATCGCAATGCGCGGCTTGTCGGCGTGCACCATATCCAGTGCGCCGCGCTCGATCACGTGGATGAATGCCATGCCAGGGGGTCTGTCCAGCACCAACGTACCGTCTACCGGGCCGGCGAATAACAGTCGCCCCTGCAGGCTCGTGCGCTCGAAGAACTCGGAAAGAACATCCATATTGGAAACGTCCGGATAAAGATTCTCTATGGGGATGACTGCTCGACAGGTCGCAACGCAACGGTTGCACTGTCGTAGATTGATAGACAATCCAGCCCATAAAAATTCCAAACGGCCTTAACCAAAGATGGAGAGTCTCCACGGTTCGTTTCTCAGTCCGTTGCCCCTTCTTCCCCGGGAAATGGCTCAATCAGCGCCGGCAAGCACGGCTCAAATCAGCCCATAAGAGCGGCCTTTGCCGTCCTCTTGAGCCTGCATATCCGCACGGTCCTTCATGCGCTGAGCGATCTCCTGCTCGACAGCCTGCTGCTGCTCGGGCGACATGTCTTCGATGTCCTCTTCGGTCAGCCCCATCTCATTGAGGATGCCGTGACGAATCTTCTCCGCCGGTGTCATCGCCATGTAAGCCATGAACTCCGCCAATGCGGCGTCACCGCTATCCTCGCCCTTCGGCTCTTCCACTGCCCCCGAACTGACGGCAGCTTCCACCTTGCCTTCGGACCCGTTCTGCAACTCCACACGCAAGCGGGCAAAGCCCTCATCCGTGGCTTGTCTGGCGCGAAACTCGCGTTCGGACTCGGCGTTTGCCGAGCGCGTGGTCTTCTCCACGTTGCGCGCCAGTTGGGCAAACTCGCCTTGCTCTTCACTCTGCTTGTTGCGCAATCCGCTCAGCGATAGACCGCCGTAACTGCCAACGCCTCCAATGGTGCTCATGTCGTGCTCCTTGACTGAATTGCAATTGCCAGGCGCACTGATACAAAGCGCATGCCAGCTCAAACGGCGCGCTTAATTCATTGAAAGTATTGGGTTTTATTTTTGATCGAGAGAAAGCCTGGCAAGCCCTTGCCGTTTGCCGGCAAGGGCTTGCAGGGAGCGCTTCAGTCTTGTCCGCTCATTTGCCGAAAGGCGTCGAGCAGTGCCTGGCTGAGATCGACCGAGGAGAACTTGGTCAGTACCGCATTGGCGCCGACTGCACGCGCCTTCTCGGTATTCATGGTGCTGTCCAGCGAGGTATGCAGCAGCACGTAGGTAGCAGCGATATCGGAGCTGCGGCGGATTTCCTGAACCAGGGTGTAGCCGTCCATCTCCGGCATCTCGATATCCGAAACCAGCAGCTCGAACGGCATGCCGGCCTGCTGATACTCATGAAGCTGTTCCAGCGCTGCCTGGGCACTGCGCACTGCCGTGCAGTCGAGCCCTAGTTGGCGCAAGACATTGAGGGTCTGTTGCAGTGCGACTTGCGAATCATCGACCAGCAGCACGCGACGCCCCTGCAGCAGGCGGCCATCCTGACCGTCGAGCAGTTGCCCGACCGGCGCTTCTTCGAGTGCTGGAGCGATGTCATGCAATACCTTCTCGATATCGAGAATCTGCACGATGGCACCATCGATCTGAGTCACGCCGGTGATGAAGGCACGACTGCCGGATCCGGCAGGCGGTGGACGCACATCGCGGGTTGAGCATTGCACGATGCGCTCGACGCCCTTCACATGCAGGCCCTGACGCGAGCGGCTCACCTCGGTGACGATCAGACAACCGTCATCCTCGTCAGCCGCACCTTGCTCGCCGATGGCGCGCGCCAGATCGATCACCGTCACCGCAGCACCGCGCAGGCTGGCGATGCCGCGCACATTGGGGTGGCGGCTGGGCAGTTTGGTCAACGCAGGACAGGGAATGATCTCGTTGACCTTGAGCAGGTTGATGCCCAGCAAACGGCCGCTATGCAAACGAAACAACAACAGCGATAGCGCGTCACCGATGACCATAGTCATGAAACTGTCCTTGAACTAACGGTAAACCTACCGGGTATAGCGACCATCTGACCGCGGACTTTAATCCGCAGCCAGTTTCAGGGCCACTCGCCCACGGTTCGGGCAGGTTTCCATGTAACGATGCGCTTCGATGAAGTTTTCGAAGTCGAACACCTTGTCGATCACCGGCGTCAGCAAGCGGTCGGCGGTCATCTGATTGATGTGCGTGATGGCACGCTGCACGGCCTCGTTGTTCGGCTCGATGCCAAGCTCCGGGCAACCGGTGAAATCCAGCACGCAGTGGCGGAAGAACTGCAGGTGCTTCTTGAACGCTGCACAGGCAGGGAAGGCCGTGTCGTTGCCACCGTTGATCCCGTACAGAATCAGCTTGCCGCGCGGCGCGGCGATATCGCCCAGCAGTTTCATCTGCGGGCCGGCACACTGGTCGAGAATCACTTCGACGCCCTTGCCTTCGGTGTAACGCTCAACCTCCAGGACCAGGTCCTGCTCTTCGGTCGCAATCACCTTGTCGGCCCCCAGGCCACGCAGGAACTCGCGATCCTCCGCCGAGCTGGTGGAGACGATGACCTTGGCGCCCAGTGCCTTGGCCAGCTGCACGGTCTGCGGCGCCATGCAGTGACTGGCCTCGGTGATCAGCACGTGCTGGCCGGGCTTGAGGTGCGCCAGCTCGATCAGCGCCAGGTAGCCGAACAGCAGGCTGGTGTAATGGACGCTGGCCTCGACCGGGCTGAGCACATCGGGGTAACGCGTCAGGGCGTGGCTGGGCATCAGCACCAGATCGCCCCAGGTCGGGTAACGGTTCGGCGTGCTGGCCGGGAAGCCGGCAACGGCGGTGCCTACGTCGAAGTCGCTGACACCATCGCCCAATACGGCCACGGTGCCGGCCAGTTCGAAACCGGTACCAGCCGGGAGCTTGGCCTGCTCGGGCGCCAGGTTCTGTCGCCACAGTACGTCTTTCCAGCCCAGGCCCACGGCCTGAACGCGCACCAGCACCTCACCAGGGCCGGGCACGGGCGTCGGAACCTCTTCGTACTGGAGCACTTCGGCATCGCCGAACTTATGAAAACGGATCATGCGGGACATCGCTTACCTCGAGCTTGATCGCGGATTAACACTTCAATGACTGTGGACTCTATCCGCTGTTCGGCGGCGACACTATCAGACTCTATCGATAGTCTTCATGCCTGTCAGTGATTCGGCAGCTTTCAATCCGCTGCACACTGCCCGTACTATTGCCCAGGCAAAGGCTCTCATTTGCAGCGCCGTGCTGACAAGGCCCGTATCCCTCGAATGGTACCCGGATGAACCGCAACGACCTGCGTCGCCTCGACCTGAACCTGCTGATCGTTTTCGAGACCTTGATGCACGAGCGCAGCGTCACCCGGGCCGCAGAGAAGCTGTTCCTGGGCCAGCCGGCCATCAGTGCCGCCCTCGCCCGCCTGCGCACCCTGTTCGACGATCCGTTGTTCGTGCGCACCGGCCGCAGCATGGAGCCGACCCCGCGCGCGCAGGAAATCTATGCCCTGCTCTCGCCAGCGCTGGACTCCATCTCCACCGCCGTCAGCCGCGCCGCCGATTTCGATCCTGCCACCAGCAAGGCGGTGTTTCGCATCGGCCTCTCCGATGATGTCGAGTTCGCCCTGCTGCCTGCGCTGCTTCGCCGTCTGCGTGCCGAAGCCCCTGGTGTGGTGCTGGTGATTCGTCGTACCAACTACCTGATGATGCCCGGCCTGCTGGCCTCCGGCGAAATTTCCGTGGGTGTGGCCTACACCGAGGAACTGCCGGCCAATGCCAAGCGCAAGGTTCTGCGCCGCAGCAAGGCCAAGCTGCTGCGCGCCGATACCGTGCCCGGTGCGCTGAGCCTCGATGACTACTGCGCCCGCCCCCATGCGCTGGTGTCCTTCGCCGGCGACCTGACGGGCTTCATCGATGATGAACTGGCCAAGCTCGGCCGCGAGCGCCATGTGGTGCTGGCCGTGCCGCAGTTCAACGGCCTGGCGACCCTGTTGGCAGAGACCGACATCGTCGCCAGCGTGCCTGACTACACCGCCGCCGCTCTGACTGCCGCAGGCGGCTTGCGCGCCGAAGACCTGCCTATCCAGGCCCAGACCTTCGAGCTGCACATGGCCTGGCGCGGCGCCCAGGACAACGACCCGGCCGAGCGCTGGTTACGCTCGCGCATTCAGATGTTCTGTGGCGACCCCGATAGCCTGTAAAACATCCGGAAACGCACCAGCGAAGTGCCGCCAGGAACCTTTGCGCACTGTCATAGCTCTAAATTGATTCAACTCTATCTTTTATCATTCCCGATGATATTCAAATTCATGGCGTTCGATTCGTAGCCCTACGAGACTCGCCGCAGACTCCGCCCATCCACAAATCCGACTGGCGGAGTCACCCATGGAACAGCAGCACAAGAACATCTGGATATTCCCTCTGGCCCTCGCCGGCGCCCTCGCACTCAGCGGTTGCGATCAGGCCGCGCAGACCCAGGCGCAAATGCCGCCGCCCAAGGTCAGCGTCGCCGAAGTGATCGAACAGCCGATCAATGAGTGGGACGAATTCACCGGCCGCCTGGAAGCCCCACAGTCCGTCGAAATCCGTCCGCGCGTCTCCGGTTACATCGACAAAGTCGCCTTCGACGAAGGCACTCTGGTGAAGAAAGGCGATCTGCTGTTCCAGATCGATCCGCGCCCCTTCCAGGCCGAAGTCAAACGTCTCGAAGCACAGTTGCAGCAGGCCCGCGCCAACCAGGCCCGTGCCGCCAGCGAAGCGCGCCGCGGCGAACGTCTGCGCCAGAGCAACGCCATCTCCGCCGAACTGGCCGATGCTCGCGCCAGTGCCGCCACCGAAGCTCAGGCTCAGGTCGCAGCGATTGCCGCCGAACTGGAGAACGCTCGTCTGAACCTCGGATTCACCCGCATCACCTCTCCCATCGACGGCCGTGTCAGCCGCGCCGAAATCACTCGGGGCAACCTGGTCAGCGCGGGTGAAAGCCTGCTGACTTCGGTGGTGTCCACCGACAAGGTCTATGCCTATTTCGATGCCGACGAGCGCGCCTTCCTCAAGTACACCGAACTGGCCCGTGAAGCCGGCACCGACGCCCGTGGCGCCAGCCCTGTCTACCTTGGCCTGTCCGATGAGACCGATCACCCGCACCTGGGCCAGCTCGACTTTCTCGACAATCAGGTCAACCCGCGCACCGGCACCATCCGTGGTCGTGCGGTGTTCGACAATCAGGATGGCCGCTTCACCCCGGGTCTTTACGCTCGCCTGAAGCTGGTGGGCAGCAAGTCCTACGCAGCCACCCTGATCAAGGACGAAGCGGTCGGCACCGATCTCGGCAAGAAGTACGTGCTGGTACTGGGCGATGACAACGCCGTGTCCTATCGCTCCATCGAGCTGGGGCCGAAGCTGGAGGGGCTGCGCATCGTGCGTAGCGGCCTGAGCAAGGGCGAGAAGATCGTCGTCAATGGCCTGCAGCGCGCCATGCCTGGCTCTACCGTCGACCCGCAGTCGGTGTCCATGGCCGATGACAACACCCTTGAGCACCTGGCTCGCATGCGCCAAGCCGTTGATGGCAGCCAGACTCCGCGTATCGCCGCCGAAAAAATCGACGCTCGCTCGCCGCGCGGCTGATCAAGCCTGCGCCTTGAGGACAGACCCATGAATTTCTCGCAATTCTTCATCCAGCGGCCGATCTTCGCCGCTGTGCTATCGCTGCTGATCCTGATCAGCGGTGCCATCTCGCTGTTCCAGCTGCCGATCAGCGAATACCCGGAAGTGGTGCCGCCGACCGTGGTGGTACGCGCCAACTTCCCCGGCGCCAACCCCAAGGTGATCGGTGAAACCGTGGCCTCGCCGTTGGAGCAGGCCATCGTCGGCGTGGAAGGCATGCTCTACATGTCGTCGCAGTCGACCAACGACGGCAAGCTGACCCTGACCGTGACCTTCGCTCTGGGCACCGACCTGGACAACGCCCAGGTGCAGGTACAGAACCGCGTGACCCGTACCATGCCGACCCTGCCTACCGAGGTGCAGCGTCTTGGCGTGACCGTGGACAAGGCCTCCCCCGACCTGACCATGGTGGTGCACCTGACCTCGCCGGACAATCGCTACGACATGCTCTACCTGTCCAACTACGCCGCGCTCAACGTCAAGGACGAGCTGGCGCGTCTGCCGGGCGTGGGCGACGTGCAGCTGTTCGGCATGGGCAACTACTCGCTGCGTGTCTGGCTCGATCCGAACAAGGTGGCCTCGCGTGGGCTGACCGCCACCGATGTGGTCAACGCCATCCGTGAGCAGAACCGTCAGGTCGCCGCCGGTGCTCTCGGCGCGCCGCCTTCCGATGCCGGCAACAGCTTCCAGTTGTCGATCAACACCCAGGGCCGTCTGGTCACGGAGGAAGAGTTCGAGAACATCATCATCCGCGCCGGCGAAGACGGCGAGATCACTCACCTGCGTGACATCGCCCGCATCGAACTCGGCTCCAACCAGTATGCCCTGCGCTCGCTGCTGAACAATCAGCCGGCCGTGGCCATCCCGGTATTCCAGCGCCCAGGCTCCAACGCCATCGAGATCTCCAACGAGGTACGGGCGCGCATGGCCGAGTTGAAGCAAAGCTTCCCGCAAGGCATGGATTACGAGATCGTCTACGACCCGACCATCTTCGTCCGTGGCTCCATCGAGGCGGTGGTGCACACCCTGCTCGAAGCCATCGTGCTGGTGGTGCTGGTGGTGATTCTGTTCCTGCAGACCTGGCGCGCCTCCATCATCCCGCTGGCCGCCGTGCCGGTGTCGCTGATCGGCACCTTTGCGGTAATGCACCTGTTCGGCTTCTCGCTCAACGCCCTGTCGCTGTTCGGCCTGGTGCTGGCCATCGGTATCGTGGTGGACGACGCCATCGTCGTGGTGGAGAACGTCGAGCGCAACATCGCTCTGGGCAAGTCACCGGTCGAAGCCACGCGCCAGGCCATGAAAGAAGTGACCGGTCCCATCGTCGCCACCGCGCTGGTGCTGTGCGCGGTGTTCGTGCCGACGGCATTCATCTCCGGCCTCACCGGGCAGTTCTATCAGCAGTTCGCGCTGACCATCGCCATCTCCACGGTGATCTCGGCGATCAACTCGCTGACCCTTTCACCGGCACTGGCTGCCGTGCTGCTCAAGGATCACCACGCGCCCAAGGACGGTTTCTCGCGGCTGCTCGACAAACTGTTCGGCGGCTGGCTGTTCGGCCCGTTCAACCGCGTGTTCGACCGCGCCAGCCATGGCTACGTCGGCACCGTACGCCGCGTGCTGCGTGGCAGCAGCATCGCCATGCTGGTCTATGGCGGCCTGCTGGTGCTCGGCTACCTGGGCTTCTCCAGCACCCCGGCCGGTTTCGTGCCACAGCAGGACAAGCAGTACCTGGTGGCCTTCGCCCAGTTGCCCGATGCCGCCACACTCGACCGTACCGAGACGGTGATCAAGCGCATGAGCGAGATCGCCGCCAAATACCCAGGCGTGGAAAACACCGTGTCCTTCCCAGGCCTGTCGATCAACGGATTCACCAATAGCCCGAACAGCGGCATCGTCTTCGTCACCCTCAAGGACTTCGACCAGCGCAAGGACAAAAGCCTGTCGGCCGGCGCCATCGCGGCCGCACTCAACGGCCAGTTCAGCGAGATCCAGGACGCTTATATCGCCATCTTCCCGCCGCCGCCTGTGCAGGGCCTGGGTACCATTGGCGGCTTCCGTCTGCAGATTCAGGATCGCGGCAACCTGGGCTATGAGGAGCTGTATCTGCAGACCCAGAACATCTTGGGCAAGGCCCGTCAGTTGCCGGAGCTGAACCCGATGTCGGTGTTCACCAGCTATCAGGTCAACGTGCCGCAGGTCGATGCTGCCATCGACCGCGAGAAGGCCAAGACCCACGGCGTGGCCATCAGCGACATCTTCGACACCCTGCAGGTGTACCTGGGCTCGCTGTATGCCAACGACTTCAACCGCTTTGGCCGCACCTATCAGGTCAACGTCCAGGCTGACCAGCAGTTCCGTCTGGAGCCGGAGCAGATCGGCCAGCTCAAGGTACGCAACAACCGTGGCGAGATGGTGCCGCTGTCGACCTTCGTCAAGGTCGAGGACAGCTCAGGCCCGGATCGGGTGATGCACTACAACGGTTTCCTCACCGCCGAAATCAACGGTGCCGCCGCGCCGGGCTACAGCTCCGGTCAGGCCGAAGCCGCCATCGCCAAACTACTGGAACAGGAACTGCCCAACGGCATGACCTACGAGTGGACGGACCTGACCTACCAGCAGATCCTCGCCGGCAACACCGCCGTGTTCATCTTCCCGCTTTGCGTGCTGTTGGCCTTCCTGGTGCTGGCTGCCCAGTACGAGAGCTGGAGTCTGCCGCTGGCGGTGATCCTGATCGTCCCGACCGTGCTGCTCTCGGCCATCACCGGGGTGATCCTGGCCGGTAGCGACAACAACATCTTCACTCAGATCGGCCTGATCGTACTGGTGGGCCTGGCGTGCAAGAACGCCATCCTCATCGTCGAGTTCGCCAAGGAGAAACAGGAAGAAGGCCTCGACCGCGTCGCTGCGGTGCTGGAAGCCTGCCGCCTGCGTCTGCGTCCGATCCTGATGACCTCGATCGCCTTCATCATGGGCGTGGTGCCGCTGGTGCTGAGCTCCGGTGCCGGTGCTGAAATGCGCCATGCCATGGGCGTGGCGGTGTTCTCCGGGATGATCGGCGTGACCTTCTTCGGCCTGCTGCTGACGCCGGTGTTCTATGTCCTGATCCGCGCCTTCGTCGAGAAACGCGAAGCCCGCAAAGCCGCCCGCCTGCAGGAGGTGCACGCATGAAAGCCTTTGCCCCCGCTCTCCTGACCCTGGCACTGTCGGCCTGCGCCGTCGGCCCGGATTACCGAGCACCCGTGACCGATCCTGCGCGCATTGCCGCGATGGAAGCGGCCAATTACGACCGCAGTCGCTTCGAAGCCGCCTGGTGGCAGCAGTTCGACGACCCGACGCTGAATCAGTTGGTGCAGCGCTCATTGCAGAACAACCGTGAACTGCGCGTGGCTTTCAACCGCCTGCGCGCGGCGCGTTCGATTCGCGATGACGTGGCCAACGACCGTTTCCCCACTGTCACCAGCCGTGCCAGTGGCGAATTCGGCAAGGCGCAGCAGCCGCCGACCACGGACGAGCGGGTTCGTCAGGAACGCTACGACCTTGGCCTGGACATGGCCTGGGAGGTGGATCTGTTCGGCCGTATCCAGCGTCAACTGGAGGCCAGCGAAGCACGCATCGAACTGGCCGAGGCCGACTACTACCAGCTGCAGGTCAGCCTGATCGCCGAGCTGGTCGACGCCTACGGCACCCTGCGCGGCGCACAACTGCGCGAAAGCATCGCCCGCGAGAACCTGAAGAACCAGCAGGCCTCGCGCGCCATCACCGAGCAATTGCGTGACGCCGGCGTCGGTAACGAACTGGATGTGCTGCGCGCCGATGCACGCCTCGCCGCCACCGAAGCCAGTCTGCCGCAACTGCAGGCGCAGCAGGTGCGCGCGCAGAATCGCATCGCCACGCTGCTTGGCCAGCGGCCGGAGCAGTTGCAGGTGGATCTGGCGCCCAAGCCACTGCCGGTGATCGCCAAAGCGCTACCGATTGGCAACCCGGCCGAACTGCTACGCCGCCGCCCGGATATCCAGGCGGCCGAGCGCCAGCTGGCGGCGGCCACGGCGCAAGTGGGCGTGGCCACGGCGGACCTGTTTCCGCGTGTCAGTCTCTCCGGGTTCCTTGGCTTCACCGCTGGGCGCGGCTCGCAACTGGGCGCATCGGCTGCTCGCGCCTGGGGCGTGGCGCCGAGCATCACCTGGGCGGCTTTCGACCTGGGCAGCGTTCGCGCTCGTCTGCGCGGCGCCGAAGCCGAAGCCGACGGCGCCCTGGCGCAGTACGAGCAACAGGTACTGCTGGCGCTGGAGGAGTCGGAAAATGCCTTCAGCGACTACGCCAAACGCCAGCAACGCCTGGTGGCGCTGGTGCGCCAGGCCGAAGCCAGCCGTGCAGCGGCTGACCAGGCCGCGATCCGCTACCGAGAAGGCACGGTGGATTTCCTCGTGCTGCTCGATGCCGAGCGTGAGCGCCTGGCCGCCGAAGACGCCCAGGCCTCGGCGGAAGTCGAGCTCTACAGCGGAATCGTGGCGATCTACAAGGCGCTCGGCGGCGGCTGGCAGCCGCCGGCTTGAGCCCTCCCCTTCGATTGGCAGCTGCTTCCAATCGAAGGGGACGTATACATGTACGTTGTTCGAATCACTGCCTGGCTGGCAGCCCTGACCAGCCAGGCAGCAGTCATCAAGACTGCGGCATGGCGAGATAAGCAATCAAACTTTCACAACAGCCGCCATACATCGGATTGCGGGGATTTAACTTGCCTTGCAGATGGCATCGACTATAACTTCCCCATCGCGCCAGTACTTACATAGCCAATAACTATTAAAACACTTCGCTTATGACTCGCAGGTATTTTAAGTGCATACTTTCGTGCACGACCGTACCGAATTAAGCGGTGAATATTAAGTGCTTCGATAGGTGAACTGCAAAGCATTCACCATGCCAAGAAACAACCTGCGAGCGCTGTTCCTGTCCGTCAAGGGCAAAGGAGTTCGTATGCTGGGTTCGCTTGACCACCCTAGACGTCTGTTGATCGTAGAACCTGTAAGCGACTGTGAACAACTCATTCCCGAGCTGCGAAGAAACAAGTGGTTGGTGGACCATGCCGACTTAAGTAGCAAAGTCGAACCGGTTTATGATGTGTGCGTGATTTGTCTGCAAACGCACCACCTGGATTATCTGGAGCGTATAAAGCAACAGATTCGCGACAGCCAGACCGAATGGATAGCGGTAATGAGTGACGACCTGCGCCGTAATACGGGGCTGGCAAACTTTATATATGAATGGTTCTTCGACTTTCACACGCTGCCTTTCGATTCATCCCGCCTGCATTGCACATTGGGCCGCGCCTCTGGCATGGCCCGTCTCTATCGCCGTATCACTACCCCGCCACCGGTAACGGCCGGAGAGTTACTGATCGGGCAGAGCCAGTCGACACGAGAGCTGCGTCATCTGATCGACAAGATTGCCCCAAGTGATGCCTCGGTTTTGATCACCGGTGAAAGCGGCACGGGCAAGGAGCTGGTGGCGCGTCGTCTGCACAACCAGTCTCGGCGGGCCAATGGCCCTTTCGTGGCGATCAACTGTGGGGCTATTTCCGAGCAGTTGATCCACTCCGAGCTGTTCGGTCATGAGAAGGGCGCATTCACCGGAGCCAGTCAACGCAAGATTGGTCGCATCGAATCAGCGCAGGGCGGCACCTTGTTTCTCGACGAGATAGGTGACCTGCCGCTTGAGATGCAGGCAAACCTGCTGCGTTTCCTCCAGGAAATGACCTACGAGAGGGTCGGTTCCAGCAAAAGCATGGCAGCCGATGTACGGGTACTGGCCGCGACCCATATCGACCTCGAGGCGGCCATCAGTGCCGGGCGGTTTCGCGAGGATCTCTATTACCGCCTCAATGTACTGCAGATACAGACGACCCCCCTGCGCTTGCGCAAGGAAGACATCGCCTTGTTCGTCGAATATTTTTCTCGCCAGTACGCTGGCGAGATAGGCCGTCGCCCACGCAAGTTCAGTGGCGGCGCCATGACTGCGCTGATGAGCCACAGCTGGCCTGGAAACGTGCGGGAGCTGGCCAATCGTGTCAGGCGTGCCCAGGTTCTGGCCGAGGGGCGCCAGATCGAAACAGCGGATATCGGTCTGGTTGCCACTCCCTCCGCTCCCTGCCGACCGCTGGACGACTACCTGCTAAGCGCCGAACGCCAGGCGCTCGAAGATGCGCTGATGCACTACTCGACCAACATGAGCAACGCCGCGCGCTCCCTGGGGGTGTCGCGGCCGACCTTCTACCGACTGCTGCATAAGCACCAACTACGCTGACACTGCGGATCAGAAGTAGTAAGGGAACTTGATGCTGAACGAGAAATCCGGCGCATCGGGTGTCAGTCCGATCGACAGGTTGGGCACGATGGTCAGCTTGTCACTCGCGGCGAAGGTCATGCCTATGTTGAAGTAGGCGGCGTTGGCATCGCTACCGGTGATGGTCTGCCAGCCCTGCCCTTCAGGTTTGATCTTGCTTCGCTGGCTGATCAGCTCACTGAACGACATCGACATGCTCGCCCGCTCATTGAGGGCGAACGCCACACCCAGGCCAAACTGAAACCAATTGCCCAGATCCACCTTACCCGGCACCTTTACCCCGCGCTGCGGGCTGATGTCGTCAAAGCTTTCTTCAAAGTTGTAGGTGTAGGAGAAATTGCCGAACACCACGGTGGGGTCGAGGGTCTTGACCAGCGTGATACCGGGGGTGATGGACCACACACCATTACCCGTCGGCAGGTCCTCCGGGATGCTCAGGTTGTCGTTCCCTGCCACGCGATCGAGTTTTATCCCATAGGGTTCAACGCCGGTCGGCGCCTTGGCCCTCAAACTCAAGACGACATCCGGCGTACCTTCCCCTTCATCCAGCAGTTTGTAAGCGATGCCCACGTTGATGTCTCCGAGCCTTGCATCGCCCGTTACGGTCGCCTCGCTGACCGAGGTGCTGGAGCCGCCGGCGCCGGCCGACTGATAGGTACTTTCCCGATAGATCCACGGCGTATTGATGTCCAGCTGCCAACGCTGCGCCCAGTTGTAGCGGCCGGTCAGGTCGAACGTGAAGGTGTCGGCATTGATCTGATCCACGCCGATATTGCCCAGGAAGATCGCATCCAGTGCCAGAAAGCCGTTGAGAAACAGCTGGCGTGAATCGTAGTGGCTGTAGGTAATTCCCGGCTCGATGCTGAAGGTGCCGCCGCCGAAGAAGCCACTGGCTTCCTGGTACAGGTTCTCCACGCTCGCGGGCGGCTCGGCGTTGTCTTTCAAGGCGGTACCATAGCCGGCGGAGGTTCCGGCGCTGGCCACCTGAGGGTTGCGTGACAGCGGCGCCGCCCCGCCGCCTGCCGCAGCCGCCCTGCCCTCGATCTGACGCAGGCGCTGCTCAAGAACCATCAGCGCATTCTGCTGCGTCTGGTAATTGGCTCGCAGCGTTTGCAGTTCCTTCTGCAGAGCCTCGACCTGGGCGTCGTCGGCCGCGACGGCCGGCAGACTGGAACACAAGCTCATGCTGAACGTGACGATGACGCCATATGCTCGGCGCATATACCGGATCCTTGTGCCGCATGGGCACCTGTCTCAGTAGCCGTGAGGGCGCAAGGCCCGAATTTGTTCGATGCAGTTCTCGAGGTTGAGGTTGCGCGGGTTATCGCGCAGCGCGATGTTCAGGGCCGCCAGATTCCGCACATCGTTCAGGGTGCCGGTGATATTGGCGTGCTGGGCCACACCTCCACCGATCTGCTGACTACTGGAGCCCTGCCCCTGGCTGGCATTCAGAGCGATGCTGATACCGCCAGCGCGAGCGCTGACGCGAACCAGTCCAGCGGCATTGCTGAAGTCCTGACTACCGCTCCAGGGTTGCGCATCGGGGTCGACCAGTGTTTCGCCACCGCCCGTCGTGATCCGTAGCCGCAGATCGTTGAGCCCGGCATTGAGGTCACCAGCCGTACGCACGCTTTGCACGATGCCCTGCACGTTATCCAGGCCAGCGCCGCCAGTGATGGTGCCGCTGCCGGTGACGACGCTGCCGTTGCCAGCGCCGGACGAGCTGATCTGCCTGACGTAGAGCGACGGTTGTATCTGACCATTGGCAACGTTCAGTGCGACCTGCGCGCCAATGACCTGGCCCGCACCGTTCTGCCAGGTTGAAGTCATCACCACACCGAAGCTGATGATGCGGTCCGGCAATACATAACGACCGCGCATTTGTGCCAGTTCCTGATCGCTGACCTCTGCGGGCTGGAACAGGGTGCTGGCTCCTACCGGCAAGCTGGCGGCGAGGATGCTCGCCGCTAACCATAGTTTGCTGTGCATGACCAACCTCCTGGGCGCTGGGCCCTAGTTGGTTAAAAGAAGTCACTCTGGATGAAGCCGAACTCCATCAGCTCGGCGTCCTTGACGGGACTGAAATGATCGATGCGATGCTTCGCCGTCAGCGGTTCGGGCGGCGTCAGCAGCGCATTCTCGCGGTCGTAGCCGGGGCCGATCAGGGCAAAAACGATACCGTTCCAGCCCTTGCCGAACTCGCTGAGCGCCATCTTCTTGTGCCCTAGCACCGGGTCGCCGATGTAGACGTAGCCCCGGTAGGTACGCTGCAGCACGACGAAGTGCTTGTATCCACGGACATCGAGCAAGACGATGGCGGGAATCTTGATGCTGTCCAACTGCTCGGCGGCAACGCGGTAGCCACGTGCCCTCAGCCCCAGCGTGGCGGCGTAGTTCTTCATGTCGAGCATGGAAAACCCTTGAGTGCGTACCAGGTCGGCGTCCGCACTGGCCAGCATGCCCCGGATCACGTCCTCTTCGCGCAGCGCCAAGCCGTAGGCGTGGTTGAGGATCGTCGCCATGGCCGCTGCACCGCAGCTGAAATCGGTTTGCTGTTCGACCAGATTGGAAAACCGCCGCTCACGGATGCTCTCCACCTGTATATGAGCCAAACCACCATTGGGCAGCACGGCAAGGCGTAGCTCTGCTGCGCCGGCCAGCGAACAGAAAGCGCAACACAGGCAGCAGATGAACCGTCGCGATCTGGAGCCGAACATGGTGCCTCCAGCAAAAGGAGGCGGCGCTATCGAGAGAAAACGGCAGCGCCGCCATTTGCCCTACTGAGCTACACAGGCATTGCACCCAGCGGCAATCGCCAGGCTGTTGCTCTGCTGATTGCCGCCACCGGCGGCGATGTTGACGCCCACGTTGCCCGAGACATTGGCCAGCGAGCCGCTCAGGCTGGCGTTATTGACCACCGGGGTCTGTGGGGTATGCGGGTTATAACCGCCACCACCGCCGAATCCGAATCCGCTGGCGACGGTGGGCAGGGCTGAATCGACCTCGAACACGTCGCCAAGCTTGTTCTCCGTCTCGTTGCCGCTGGAGGTCTGCGTAATGGTCGACGCCGCAGTGGCGACCAGCGCGTTTTCTGACGCCGCGATCGACATGTCGTTCTTCTGTTGGTTGTAGTTGCCGGCCGCGACGTTGATCGCGACGTTACCGGTCGCATCATTGGCGCTGTCCAGCACGCTGGCATTGTTGGGGTTGCCGTAGTTGGTCAGGGTGTTGTCGTAAGCCTGCTGGTCCACACCAATGCTGGCGCTGGCGCTGCTGGAGGCGAGGCCACCGAAAACGAACGCGGCATCGGCGGTCGCAATGGCTGCGGCATTGGCCTGCTGGTTGTTGTCACCGGCGGCGACGTTGACACCGACGTTACCCGCTGCGCCTTCCAGCGACCCATCAATACCGGCCGTGTTCTTGGTCTCGTTGTTGATCACGTCGTTATTGTGGTTGATCTGCGTGTCGTCGACGCTCGCGCTGGCGCCATTGGGATTACCGTAACCACCTCCGAAGCCATCGGCCTGAACAGCGGTTGCCAACATCGCGGCCAGGGCAAATGCCAGAGGGCTTAGCCGTACTGAGTGTTTCATGGTGTTCTCCTTGCGGTTTTGGGAGTTGACCTTTGTTGCGGCAGGGCTCAATCCACCACCCTGATGCTGAGGTGATTGGCAGAACGGTTGCCAATCCCAGCACTCTGGTTCAACTGCACCACGCCACGGCTACCGGCAAAGGCCTCGTTGCTCATGTCAACACGACGCTCGCCATCCAGGGTGGGTACGGTTGAAGCTGAATCGTTGGGGCGCGTTACGCTCTGGGCGAGAACGCTGTCATCCAGGCTCTGCGGCGCGGCGATCAGCGCCACGCTTGCAGAATTGACCTGCTGGTTGGCGATGCCAGCGGCCTGGTTGATGCCGACAATGCCGCTGCCATTGCTGAAGGAATCACCCGTGATGGAGGCTTGGGCATCGAGTGGTGAGGAGCGCTGCAGCAGGTTTTCCTGCCGTTGCACGACGGTGTTCGTCGCCACGCCAGCGCCCCCCACAGCGAGGGCGCGACTGTTTGCCTGCTGCTGCAGATGGCCCGCCGCCTGGTTGACCGTCAGATTGCCCTGGTAGGCCTGGCCACTGGCGTCGATGTTGGCGTTCATGCTGTCGGCCTCGGCCGACAGGCTGAGCAGCAGCGCCATGGAAAACAGCAAAGGCTTGTGCATCTCAGCGCCCTCCTATGCTCTGCAATGGGCGCAAACCTTGTTGCACGCTGCGATTGACCTGATCGGCGATGCCGTTGCTGCGGGCGCCTCCTGAATGGCCTGCGCCGAGAACGGGAATGTCCTGATGCGAAGCTGCGGGAATCGATGTGCCAAGGCTGCCCTGGAGCAACCGCTGAGGCAGTGCCAGGCCGCTGGAAACGCCGGCGAAATCACTGTCACCGAGCTCGCCGGTAACCCCGCTGGCAATCGCGCCGGGATTGACCACACGCGGATGTGGATCAGCAACGATAGGATTGACCGTGGCCACGCGCGGCTGCACATCGCGGCTGATGACCACGTCGCCCTCGCCGGCCTGGGCTACCCCCGTCAGCACGGTCATCAAGATCCATATGCGGCAATCCAGCTTCATGCTCGGCATCCTCTGAATGGGGCGCTCAACGAACGCACCGCTTCAATGGCAAAGCATGGCTTGGGCCAAAATAAATTTATTCTTTTATAACAATCACTTAACCGAAATACTTAGACGCCGCGAACCTGTTTTGTTAAGCCTCTGAGACAGTTCCGGCGGCACAGAACACCTGATAAACGCGTCGCGAGCGCTCAAGCAAGAGGGTTTCTGCGCAAAGGGTGAGAGTGTTAAGCATCTGAGGCAGATCGAGACGACGCGGCGCCCTGCTCGGGCCGACTGCATCCATTGAAGCCTGGCATTGTCGCCCCCCTTCGCAGGCAAGCGAGGCGCCTGGCTAGCCGCTCTCAACGCGATTACGCCCCTGCGCCTTGGCGCGATAGAGCGCGGTATCGGCACGCTGTACCAGCGTCTGCAAAGGAAGCTCTGCATCGGCCTGCATGGCCGTTACACCGACGCTGACACTTATGTGGCCAAGGGGTGAGCGTATATGCGGCAACGCCAGCGCTGCCACTGACCGAACCAGCGTCTGCGCCATGTCCTGTGCACTGGTCAGGCTGGTGGCGGGCGCCAGGAAAACGAACTCCTCGCCGCCATAGCGTGCCACCAGATCGCTGGAGCGGCTGATGGTCTTGGCCAGCGTGTGCGCGACCTGTTGCAGGCAGCTGTCACCTGCCAGATGCCCGTAATGGTCGTTGTAAGCCTTGAACCAGTCGACATCCACCACGGCCAGGGCCAGCGACTCGCCTGCTCGCTGGGCGCGCTTCCACTCCTTGGCCAGTACCTCGTCGAAATGACGACGGTTGGCGATGCCGGTGAGCGCATCGGTCAGGCTCAGGGTTTCCAGTCGACTGTTGAGCACCTGCAACTCCTGGGTGCGCTCGGCTACCCGTTCCTCCAGCTCGCGCTCGGAGCGCTGCAGGCTTTGTACCAGTTGCTCCTGCGTCTGCAACAACCTGGTCTGCGCCTGGAGCTTTTCCTGGCGCATGACGTTGATGCGGTCAGCCAGGGCGAAGGCCAGCAACAGCATCTCCAGCGACGAACCGATCTGCAGACCGTCCACGGTAAAGGCATTGGTCGGCAAGATGCCCATGGCGCGCAGGCTCGTGGTCGCCCCACCGAGAATCAGCAGGCCGAAGGCTGCGAGAAAGAAGTAGGCACTGCGTTGCCGTTTGAGGGCGCAGGCCAAAGCCACCCCCAGCATGACGAAGGCCGTCAGCAGATTGATCACGATGGCCACGCGTGACACCTGTGGCAACGCGGCGGCATAGATCAGCGGGGACACCAGGTACAGCGCTACCAGCACCAGCAAGCCGCGGTCGATCCGTGGCAGTAGAGAGGCGGTCTGCAACATGCTGCGCATGAACAACAACATGCCGCTCAGCGCCAGCGATGCCCCCGAGTAATAAGCCACGTTGGAGTTCAGCGGTATGCCGAACAACGTCCAGTCCGGTGCCATGCCGTTCTTGATCGTCAAGGCGCACACCGCGCACAGCACGAAGGTCACATAGAGCAGGTAGATGCGTTCACGCAGGGCGATGAACAGCATCAGGTTGAACAGGATCATCGCGACGGCAATGCCCACGTAACCGGCGCGCGCCATGTAATCCTCGCGCTCGTATGCCTGAAAGCCTTCGACCGACCAGAGCTGCAGCGGCACCAGCAGGCCGATGCTCGATTCGACTCGCAGATAGACCATCTGCTGCGAATGCGCAGGCAGATGCAGGGGGAAGACGAAGTTGCGGTTGTCGTAGGCCTTGCTGGTTTGCGGGCGATCCGCCCCGGTGCGCCAGATGCGATAGCTACCCTGCCCGTCCGGCAGGTAGGCATCGACCTGGGAGATGCGCGGGTTGTCCACCACCAGCAAACGGGTCAGCGCCTGCTCGCTGGAATTGCCGATGCCCAGGCGAAACCAGTAGGCCGAACGGGTGAAGCCCAAGGCGAACGACGCACTGTCGACTTGCTCGGTGCGAAATCGCTGCGCGACCTCGACAGACCTGACATCCGCCAGCGTCAGTGTTCGCGAAGGATCCTCCAGCAAACCGACATGGGGCGTCAGCGCCAATGGTTCCTTGTCCAGCACCGCAGCATCGAGCTGGCGAACACCTGCCCAGGTCGACGAAGCGAATATCGACAGGCCAAGCAGTAGCCAGAGGATGAGCCGAAAGCGCTGATGAGTGTTCATGCGGGGTATCGACTGGGGTCCGAGTGGCGCCTGCTCGCGGGTGATCACAGGAAGCCGAGTCTACAGACAAGTCTGATGCAGCCAAAGTGCCATGAAGGATCAGAGCAGCGCCTGACCGATCATTGCCGCCAACGCCAGCAGGCAAGCCAGCCCTGCCCCGTAGGCCAGGGTCCGCCATGGTTGCCAGCCCCCCAGATACGCCAACGTATGCGCGGCGCGAGCGGCGGTGAATATGCAGAACAGCAACCCCGTCAGTTCGTCCGGCGTTCGCAGCACCACAGCCAACGCGCCAAGCACGAAGAACAGCGGAATATTTTCCAGGTCGTTGGCCCAGGCTTGGCCAGCACGCCGCACCTGAGGCAGGTCCTGCGCGCGCGCAGCACGCCCAACGAACGCCGCATCCTCGGTATTGGCGAAGGCTCGATACCTGATGCGCAAGTAACCCTGGTAGCAGGATATCGCCAACATCTTCATAAACAGCACCAGCACGCACAGGCTATACAGCTGCAGGAGGCCGCTCACACCCGCTGCGCCATCGGGCGCTGGCGCCAAAATCCCTCTACCACCATGTAGGCCAGCGGTCCGATGGAGGCGAACACCGCGGTGAGCGCCAGGTACGGCAGAATCGACAGCAGCGAACGGCCTTTGCTCCTTGCATCCCGGTACATCCAGAGCGCCGCCATGGCGGCCAGCAGGTAAAGGTCGATGACCAGCTGCGCGGTGTCGGGCCGTGACAGCAGCTCCAGGCCGAAGGCCAGCAGGGACTGTTCGGCTACTGCCATGCACCAGGCGGTATAGAGCGAAAACGCCAACAAGGCGACGAGTGCGAGATAAGGTCTGTTCATCGGCGGTTCCTGATCGGTGAGGCGAGCACGGTAGGTTCTGTACGAAAAGTGCATGCGCTGGTTAGAGTGGATTCGGAATGCTCATTTACAGTGCGTAAACTGCGCACCCTCACCCGTTCTTGCCTTGCCTGACCTGCGCTAGACGACTTTGCCTACAGAGCCTAGTGATAGGCTCGCGCTTGGTTCAATGACCTGTCAGGTCATAGACATCGTCTCAGCCGAACTGCCAGAGTCTGTGCATGAATGCTCATCTGCCGCCTCACACGCACACCGCCACACCCGCCGGCCAACAATTGCGTCAGTTACGCCGCCAGGCAGGCCTCAGCCAGCTCGACCTGGCGCTGATCACCGGCATCTCCCAACGCCACCTCAGTTGCATCGAAACCGGGCGAGCCAGACCCAGCCCCGCCACACTGCATGCCCTGCTGATGGCGCTGGACGCCCCGCTGGAGCAGTGCAACAACCTGTTCCTGGCCGCTGGCTATGCGCCGCGCTATGGCGCCTTGCCGCTCACTTCGCCATCTTTGGAGGCCATTCGCGGCGCCATCGGCCATGTGCTGCAGGCCAACAACCCCGCACCGGCGATCGTCCTCGGCAGCCAGTGGCAGGTCATGGCCGCCAACGCCAGCACGGCTGCTCTGTTCGCTCTGCTGGGCTTGCCAGTCGATGCCGCCGATGACCTCAACCTGTTGGTGACCCTGCTACAGCCAGGTGGCCTGGGCGACCATCTGCTCAACGCCTACGAAATTCGTGCGCTCGCCTGGCAGCGCGCCTTCCGTGAAGCGCTGGAAAATCCCGAGTTGGCCGCCTTGTTGGCAGGCTTGCCGAAACCGTCGGGCCTGGCAGTGCTGGGCAACCAAGCGCCTCCGCTGGTGATGACCCGCATCGACTCACCCGAGGGCGAATTGAGCTTTCTCTCCACCTTCACCACCTTTGGCATGCCACTGGACATCACGGTGGCCTCGCTGCGTATCGAACACCTGATCCCGGCTGACCCGCACACCTGGCAGATCATGACCCAGGCCTACGAGCACAGCATGAGAACCTCGGCAAGCGTGGGCTGAGCGCCTGAAACGTTACGCGGGTTGCCGCTGGCGGTGGATCGAAGGGCTACGCACGGTCTGTACCGGCAGATAGACTGCCTGCTGAGCCGCCAGGGACATGCCCATGACAACCGATCAGATCGCCGCCTTCTGCCTCGCCCTGCCCGGAGCCCGCGAAGACCTCAAGTGGGGTAGCAACCGGGTGTTTTCCGTGGCGGGCAACAAGATGTTCGCCATCCTTCATTTCATTGGCGAGAATCTGGCATTCAAGGTCGATAGCGACCTGTTTCTCGGTTATGTCGACCGTCCTGGCATCCGCCCTGCGCCTTATCTGGCCCGCGCTCACTGGATCAGCATGAGCGCCCAGCGCTTGCCGCTGAGCGACGACGAGTTGCGCCAGTTACTGACGCGCTCACATCAACTGGTAGTGCGCAGATTGCCCAAACGCCTGCAGCCGGGATTGCTGCTATAGCGGCGTGGCCATCTCAAGGTGGATGCTCCGTCGCTGCTGCAGGTTGACCGGCGGCTCGAATACCTGATGGAAGTGCTCCCGGGCCAGGCGGCGTATCAAGCCGCTGCGTTGCGCCTCTGGCAACAGTTCCTGCAGTAAGCGCTGCAACTCCGGGCGTTTCGGCGAGACGTAGAGGATGTGATCCTGTGCGTAGCGGAATACCAGGTTGCGTTCCACCTCCAGTTCAGTGTACTGCATCCATTCATGCGCGATTTCGTGGGCACCGCGGGGCAGGTAGTCGATCGGCCGTGTCGGCGAAGCCACCATACGGTAGAGCCGTTTCCAGTCGCCATCGATGGTCGCCACCGGCAGCTCATTGGCCTCCCAGATTGCCCGATCCGCCCAGGCTGCCCCCATGCCGGCGACCTGCTGCAGACGACGAAAATCCTCGAGACCGTGCACCGGGTCATACAGTGCCTGGCTACCCTTGCGAATGAACAGGATGCGCTGGTTGACCAGGTTGTCGGTCATATCCACCCGCACTGGCAGGAACCTGCGCTCACGCTCGGCCGTCGGCCCGAGGATCAGTGCGCTGATCTCCCCACGCTGGAGCATGAGCTCGAGGCGCGTCATCGGCAGACTGCCAAGCTCGCGCACCACGACCGGGTGTCCCCCCAAGGCCAGCGCCTGCTCAAGCACCTGCCGGCAATAGGCTACCGACTCGGGCGTACCGCCCAGGGTCAATGGCACCACGGCCGAGGCTTGGGCGGGGCCAGAGAAGTAGCCCAGCAGGCACAGGCCCAGCGCCAGAAAACAGGCCGCAAGACGTTGCCGGACACTGCCTACGCCGAAGGTTCTCATTATTGCTTTCATGACCTGATTGCTCCCGCCAGGCAGGCGGACTCTGGACGCCAACATAGCCGCTTAGCACGGTCCAATGCCAGCGTGCCTGTCAACTGGCCTGCTACTGAAGGAGTGAGGGGATATGGCGGGCGATGTAGGCACCATCGAGCAATAGCAGGTCGATCCAGAACAGCTGATGTGCGGCGACGATCAACCAGAAAACCGCTTGATAAGACAGCTTGCGGGTCTTGTGCCGAAAGGTCTGCTGAGCGACCAGCGCTCCCGGCCAACCACCAGCCAGCTCGATCAGGTGCAGGGTATTTTCCGCCGTGCGCCGGCCACCGCTCTGGGCACTGCGTTTATCCAGCCAGTACTGCAGAAAACTCAGCAGACTGGCCAGCAGATAGAGCGGTAATACCCACCACAAGCCTTTACCGAGCAGCTGCAAGGCGCCGATTACTGGCAACAGGCATAGCAAGGCGAGAATCACGCTCTTACCGGCGAAGTTCTGGATGGAGCCCTGCCTCGCTGCCCTGTGCGTGGACCTGGCGGCAGACTTTCGCGCTGCGGGAGCCGCCTTGCTGGAGGTTTTCGGTTTACGCCGGATCGCCTCCCGATCAAGGCTCAGCTCCGCAGCCAAGCGCAAATGCTCGGCACGCGGCCGCCCTCGTTGATCACGCCCTTCGATGAACAGCACCTCGTCGCCGGGTTGCGGGCGACGGTCACCGCGCATCACCGAGATGTGCGCGAAGACTTCTGCGCCTCCGTCCTGCGGCTGGATGAAACCAAAGCCCTTGGCATCATCCCAGTTTTTCAGGCGCCCCTTGCGCTCGTTGCCGATCACGCTTGCGCGGTACTCCAGTCGATCAGATGCAGCTGCCAGGTGGCGAGAATCACCAGGCCGAAGGCGATTCGGTACCAGGCGAACACCGCATAGCTGTGACTGGTGATGAACTTGAGCAAGGCGCGCACGGTGATCATCGCCACGATAAAGGTGCTGACGAAGCCGATGGCGAAGATCGGCAAGTCGCTCATCTGCAGGATATGGCGGTACTTGATCAGCGAATAGACCGTGGCTGCAACCATGGTTGGCATGGCCAGGAAGAAGGAAAACTCGGTGGCCGCCTTGCGCGAAAGACCGAACACCAGGCCGCCGATGATGGTGGCGCCCGAGCGCGACGTTCCCGGGATCAGCGCCAGGCATTGGGCGAAGCCGACCTTGAGCGCCAGCTTCCAGTTCATGTCGTCAACCGTTTCCGCCTTGATCGGGTGATTGCGCTTCTCTGCCCAGAGCATGACGATGCCGCCAATGATCAGCGCCATGGCCACGGTGATGGGGTTGAACAGCCAGTGTTCGATCAGATCGGCAAAGGCCAGACCGAAAACCACAGCCGGAACGAACGCCAGCAGCAGGTTGAAGGTAAAACGCTGGGCCTTCGGGTCATTGGGCAACCCCACGACCACACCGAGCACCTTCGCTCGAAACTCCCAGATGACGGCGAGAATGGCGCCGAGCTGGATGATGATCTTGAACGCCGTCGCCGTTTCGCCGTTGAAGCCCAGCAAGTCCCCGACCACGATCAGGTGCCCAGTGCTGGAAATTGGCAAAAACTCGGTCAGGCCTTCCACGATGCCCAGAATCAGGGCCTGAAAGGCCATCCAGATATCCATCAAATCCCCCAAAAGCGCGGCAACTACCTGCGCATGAAACTTCGAACGTGGAGCATGGCCCCGCCCCTGGGACTCAAGCCCGTTGCGGAGGTTCCTTGCAGCGCTCTAACGCGGTGCCTGTTCGGGGTCTCCCCCGAGCGGCGGAAATGCTATCAGACAACTAGAGTGAATAATGCTTCGATGTGACAGTATTGCCCCGTGCCCTTCGCGGCAGCCCCGAATCCGACAATTACAACAATCAGGAATCGCTTCATGAACAGCTTGCGTAGCCTGCCAATCAGCGAGCGTCTGTGGCTGCTTCTCGCGTTGGCCATGCTGGACGCAGGTCTTGCAGGGCGCTGATATGTTGCGCGAGATTCACACCGACCTTTACACCGGCAAGCCGGGAAAGACCGGCGGCATCGAGCAGAACTTGACGCAGTTAGCCGACCCGTTCAAACGTTTACTCGGGCAGTTCCGTGTGTGAGACGAACATGAGCAGCATGCAGCATCAGGAGGTCGATTTCAGTCGGCCACAGAATCAGGACCTGGTCTGGGACCTGAACAGCATGGCCCGCCGTGAGCTGGCCGAGCGTTTCATCAAGCTGTTCGAGAACCGCCTGTGCGTCTATTCCGAATCGGTGGGGCAGTTGTACCCCAACTACAGCCTGCACTTCCCCACCGATCTCGGGCGCAAGATGGTGGTACTGCCCAACCCTTACGCCTTTCACGACACGCTGCATGGCATCGACAGCCAGGCCATTCGCAAGACCGGGCTGTGCGTATTGCCAGGGCGAGTGCTAGGCAAACCGGGTTTGCTGCTCAGCACGCAGATCAAGGACGCCGGGCCGGCCCCCAAGACCATGCCGTTCAAGCCTGCACTGGCGCAGATCATCAGCAACCAGAAGAAAATCGGTGACCTGTTCCTGCCGGTGCTGATGAAGGGGGATCTGCGCGAATTCGACCAGCAGATGCCCTACATCCACCTGCATCGCCTGCAACTGGCACGCCTCGATCGACTCTCCAGCTTCGAGCGCGACGACATCCAGCAAACCATCACGCGCAAACTGCTGATGCTCTATCGACAAGCCGACAGCCTGGTGTGCTGAGCCGGCGACACCAGTACAATCGCCACCCTTTCCACATTTGAGGCCGCCGGATGTCCTGGCTCGAACTCATTGCTGCCGGGCTCGGCATCGTCGCGGTATGGCTGACAGTCAAACAGAACCCCTGGTGCTGGCCCATCGGGCTGGTGATGGTCTTGCTGTATGCCTGGCTGTTCTATGACTGGCGGCTGTACTCCAACCTGCTTCTGCAGCTGCTGTTCGCTGCGCTGCAGCTCTATGGCTGGTGGCAGTGGACCCGTGGCGGCGAACGCCACGATGGGCGCAAGGTCAGCCGCCTGGGCCTGGCCGCGGTCCTGAGCGGATTGCTGATCGGCGCCGGCGGTGCCTGGCTACTGGGCTATCTCATGGCCAATTACACCGACGCCAGCTCACCTTGGCTGGATTCGGCGCTGACTGCATTCAGCCTGGTGGCGCAGCTGTGGATGGCGCAGAAACGCCTGCAATGCTGGGCGCTCTGGGTAGTGGTGGATCTCTGCTACGTCGCCTTCTTCCTGTACAGCGAGTTGTTCCTCACCGCCGGTCTCTATGCCGCCTTTACGGCCCTGGCCGTCAGCGGCTGGCTGAGCTGGCGCCGCGACCCGGCATTGCAGTACCAGCGATGAAAGTCCTGGTTCTGACGGGGCCCGAGTCCAGCGGCAAGAGCTGGCTGGCGGCAGAAATTCAGGCGCAATTCGGCGCAATGGTCGTGGGCGAGTACGTGCGTCACTTCATTGACGAACAGCAGCGCGATACCTGCTACGCCGACATCGACGAGATCGCACGCGGCCAACTGGCCTGGGAGGATGCCGCGCGGGCGGCCAAACCTGCGCTGCTGATTCTCGACACGCACCTGCTGAGCAACATGCTGTGGAGCCAATGCCTGTTTGGTGATTGTCCGCCGTGGTTGTCGGGTGAGCTGTTGGCGCGCCATTACGACCAGCATCTGTTGCTCGATCCCGCCGGTGTGCCCTGGGTCGAGGATGGCCAGCGCTGCCAGCCACAGCTGGCCGAGCGCCAGGCCTTTCATCAGGCCTGCCGAGACTGGCTCCTGGCCAACGGGCAACGCTTCAGCGAACTGTCCGGCGACTGGGGTCAGCGTCGACAGGCCGCACTGGAGCATGTCGCGGCGCTGCTCGGCTCATCTGATCAGCACACTGGTCCAGGCCACTAACAGGCTCAGGCACACCACCAGCGTCAGAGGCGTGCGCAACGCCGGATACCAGCGTGGCGCCAGGCCCGCTCGCACGGCATGCATGTCGGCCAGGTACAGGCCAACGAAGGAAAACAGAAAGATCGGCAGGGACAAGCCCATGGGCAGTCCGCCAGCCAGTGCAGCCCAGCCCAGCAACGGCGGTATCACTGAAAGCCCCAACTGCAGTTTGGCCTTTTCGTCTGCCACCTCACCGCGGATGGCCAGGCCCCAGTGAATGGCGCCCATGAAAGCCAGAATCACGGCGGCATAATCGAGCAACGCCTCCAGCACGAAAGGACGCCAGCCCATGGGAATCACCCAGATACCCAGCGCGCCCCCAACGAATGGAACCAGCCCTGCATACCCCAGCAAAATAGCCAGTTTCGGCGGTTTCTCGGCGTCGAACGGGTGCATGGCGATCTCCTTGACGGCAGTTTGCCGAGCACCTTAGCAGTGTTTATCGCGCGTTACAGCAAGGGGTCAGCGCAAGCGATGCTTGTGCAGCAGGCGGTAGAAGGTCGGCCGCGAGATCCCCAGCGTACGCGCCGCCTGACTCATGTTGTGGGTATAGCGACCGAGAACGTCGTTCAGCGCCTGACGCTCGGCGCGCAGGATGTAGTCCTCCAAGGTCACTGGAGCATCGACGCCGGGCTGTACCGGCTGCAAGCCGAGGTCAACGGCAACAATCTGTCGCCCCTGCGCCAGTACCAATGCACGCACCACGCGATTGCGCAACTCACGCACATTGCCTGGCCAGGGGTGGCCGGTCATGGCTTCCAGTGCCTCATCACTGAAACGGCGGTGATGTCGGGCGATCGTGGTGCCATGCTGCTGGGCAAAGTGCTCGGCCAGCAGCAACAGGTCGCCAGGATGCTCTCGTAGATTTGGCGTGTGCAGCTGCCGCGGCGCCAGGGATTGAAACAGCTCCGGTGTGAAGCGCCTGCGCTGCACTGCCTGCATCAACTCGCCTTGGTCCAGGGTCAAGAGCGCTGCATGAGGATGACGTTGCAGGTGTTCGAGCAGGCGTTGCTGATCGGCCTCGGACAGTTGCTCGACGTTTTCCAGCAGCACAGTGCCTGGCTTCGCGGGGCTGAGCAGGCCGATATCGAACCCCACGGCGCAATCGATACAGTGCAGATTTTGCCGTGCACGGGGTGACCGCTGGTGCAGCAGGTGCGCCAGCAGATGCTTGCCGCTGCCCCGCTCCCCGCAAAGAAGCAATGGGCCATCACAACGCGCCAGACTATCGAGCGACTTGCGCACGCTGCGCGCTGGGCCGCTATTACCGAGAAATTGCGCGGCCTGCCGTGCGCCTTTCAATTGCAGTAATCGGGATGCCACCTGAGCCTGTTGCAAGGTTTCCAGCAAAACAGGCATGTCCAGCGGACAGGGTAGCGCCGCGAACAGCCACTCCCCCACCAGTTGTTCGCTGCAGAACTGCCTCAAACGCTGGTTTTGCGTCACGGCTACGCAACTCAGCCCTGAACGCTGCACCAGCTTGAGCAAGGCAAGGCTGGGAGGCCGTTCGAGAGACAGCAGAAGCACCTCTGCCGCTTCACTGACCAACCTTTCAGGGGGGCAAGGCTTCAAGCTCCAGCCCGCGGCCTGAAGTGGCTGGAGGAGCGTGTCTAATACATCGAAAGGCTCGAGCACCAATACTTGGCGGGATGCGACGGAAACAGCCTCGAACATATTCCATCCTTGGCGCCATTATTTTGTAATTCCAATAAAAACAACACTTTGGCGCGCACAGATGTAACGCTAGCAAGAAGTTTGACGCTCCATGGATCATTTCTCTATATCCGTTGTTCCTGTTGGTTATTGCGCAATGCTCCCGATTGCCGCGATGGCACCTTGCCAACGCCGTGCAGTATTGGCATAACAGGCAACTTCATAAGAACGCCACAAGGATGTAACTGATGCGTCTGCTCCGTCGTACCCTGAAGCTCATCCTTGTGCTGGCACTGCTCGGTGTGGCGGTGGCGCTGTATTACGTGGCCAATCCCAATCTCCCGGCTTATCAGCAGCCGAACCAGTTGCATTATTTGCAGCAGTGGACCGATGAGCAGCGCCAGACTTACTACTACACGCCTCAGGGAACCACGGTTAAAGGCCTGCGCTATGACTGGTTCAACGCATTGGAAATGCCGTTCGGCACAGAAAAGTTCGCCCGCCTCGACTACCTGGCCCGTTTTGGTTTTCTCACCGATCCCAAACAACAGCCCAGCGATCTGAACCCCGGCAATCTTCCGGTCGGTTTTACCCGCCATCAGGACAGCGAGAGCGGCGAACACTTCCTCGATATCAGTTGCGCGGCCTGTCACACCGGCGAATTGCGCTACAAAGGCCAGGCCGTGCGCATTGACGGTGGTGCCGCCCTGCACTCCCTCGCTTCCACCGTCCCTACCTTGCGCGGCGGAGGCTTCGGTCAGGCGCTGGGCATGAGCATGGCCTTCACCTATTACAACCCGCTGAAATTCCGCCGATTCGCTCAGGCGGTACTGGGCGACCAGTACCCGCAAGGCCGTGATCAACTGCGTGAAGACTTCAAGCAAGTTCTCGACAGACTGCTCGCCACTGCATACAACGATTGGCACCGCGGTCTTTATCCCACCGAGGAAGGTTTCGGCCGCACCGATGCCTTCGGTCGTATCGCCAACACCGTGTTTGGCGATGTACTCGACGAGGCCAACTACCGCGTCGCCAATGCTCCGGTCAGCTATCCGCAACTCTGGGACATCTGGAAATTCGACTGGGTGCAGTGGAACGGCTCAGCCATGCAGCCCATGGCTCGTAATGTCGGCGAAGCCCTCGGCGTCGGCGCCAGCCTGCACCTGCTCGACGAGAACGGCAAAGGCGTCGTCGAAGCGGATCGCTACGCCTCCAGCGTGCGCCTGCATGACCTCTACACCCTCGAGGAAACCCTGAAGCGCCTGCAGCCACCCAAATGGCCGGAGGCCATCTTCGGCAAGGTGGATTTGCCACTGGCCAGCCGTGGCAAGGCGCTCTACACCGAGAACTGCGCCTATTGCCACGCCCCTGATCCCAAGCCCCGCGACCAGCGCCTGGCGCCTTCGCGCGATCCCGAATGGAAGATGCGTGTCGTACCGATCAGCATCGTCGGCACCGATCCCACCACCGCCGACAACATCGCCGATCATCGTTTCGATATCAGCCGCCTGGGCTGGACCAAGGCTGAACTGTCCCGACTGGATGTAAAGCTGTACGGCGCCAGCCTCGACGATGTCGATTTCAAGAGCATTTCCAGTGCCAAGGGCTTGGCCTACATCACCGCCTACGTGGAGAACCGCGCCTATCAGGACGCCGGCATCGGACCGCGCCAGCGCGAGGAAATGGACGGTTATGGCCTGCCCATCGGCGTTCAGGAAAAACGCGGCTACAAGGCTCGCCCCCTCGACGGCATCTGGGCTACCCCGCCCTTCCTGCACAACGGCTCCGTGCCCAACCTGTTCGAGCTGCTGTCGCCGGTATACGAGCGGCAGGCCCAGTTCTGGGTTGGCGACTTCGAGTTCGACCCGGTGCGCGTTGGCTATCGCAGCGACAAGTTCCCAGGCGGTTTCCTGCTCGATACCCGCATCACCGGTAACGGCAATGGTGGTCATGAGTTCCGCGATGGCTGTCGCCAGGAAGGCGTCATCGGCCGGGCACTGGCGCCGGACGAGCGCCTTGCCCTGATCGAATACCTGAAAGTGCTTGGTAACGCCGACCTGGAGGTCCAGCTCAGTGAAGTGCCGGTGCGCCCCTGGACACCCGGCCCGAGCTGCGAAGGCTGATTTCAACCGATACCTAGAACAAGGATTACAACGATGTTGAAACGCTTCTGGCTCTGGCTCGGTCGCCTGCTCGGCAAACTGCTGCTCACCGTCGCCCTGGCCGGTCTGGTCGGTTGGGGCTTGGGCGAAGCCTATTACGCCTGGAAATTTTCCGGCCCGGTCTCCACGCAAGAGCAGATTGCCCCCGATGAAGCGCTGCTGACCCGGCTGATCATCGAGGATGCGGTGCGCATCGTCGAACAGCACCGCGATAACACCCGCGTGCTGCGGGACGCCCACGCCAAGGCCCACGGTTGTGTGAAAGCCGAAGTGCAGGTGCTCGATACGCTGGACGAATCACTGCGCCACGGCGTGTTCAGCGAGCCTGGGCACGTCTGGCAAGCCTGGATGCGCCTGTCCAACGGCAATGCCTATCCGCAGTTCGACCGCGCACGTGATGCGCGTGGCATGGCCATCAAACTGCTCGACGTACCCGGCGAGAAACTCATGAAGAGCCCGGCACACGCCGGCGAACAAGACTTCGTGATGTTCAACCACCCCGCCTTCTTCGTCCGCGACGTGGCCGAATACCGCAGCAATTTCGCCGCGCAGGCCGACGGCAAGAAGGTACAGGCCTTCTTTCCCAGCTGGGCCCCACGCACCTGGGAGGTGCGCCACTTGGTCATCGCCCTCAAAACCCTGGCTCCAGCGCCAGAAAGCCCTGTGGCCACTACCTACAACTCCATTGCCCCGTTCAAGCTCGGCGAACTGAACATCAAGTATCGCGTGATACCTGCACCACAGAACTGCGCGCCTTATGAGCTGCCGGAGCAGAACACCGCCCTGCCCAACTTCCTGCGCAATGCGCTCTACCAGCAACTGTCACTCGATCGTGCCCCGGCCTGCTTCGAATTGCAGGTGCAAAAGCAGAACGCGCAGTACTACATGCCCATCGAAGACCCGAGTGTCGAGTGGAGCGAAAAGATATCGCCTTTCGAAAGCGTTGCCCGTATTACCGTGCAACCTCAGGACTTCGATAGCCGCGAGCAAAACCTGTTCTGCGACAATTTGTCCTTCAACCCTTGGCATGCACTGCCGGAACACCGTCCTATCGGCGGCATAAACCGTTTACGCAAATCGGTATATGAAGCGGTCAGCGCTTACCGCCATGAGCGCAACGCCCCAGCCCCCGTGGTCGTTGCCCCGCAGCCGATCGAAGAAGACGCGGAGGTGGAACTTTCGCAGTAAAAAGTTGCAACCCGCACGACGCATAAAGTTCCTGCCAAGACACTTTACGGCAGCAATAAAAACTTTTTTCGGCATTGTGTGACTTATGGGTTCGCTGAGTTCATCAACTGCAATGTAAGGCCAGCATCGATAACTTGTTGGCCGCAACTAATTGCTGGGATCAACTCGGAGAAACCGAACCCATGAACACTCCGCTGCGTTTCAACGAAGCCTTGCTGATTGCCGATCGCGCCTTCCGCCCGTTCCAGTGCGTGGCCTGGGCTCCGCAGGACGGCACCGGCCTTGTCAGCATCAGCGTCATCGACCGCACCAACACCCGCTTGCTTGGTCGCCAACTGTCCAGCGCGACCTACACCGACCCGCAACAGCTGGAAAATGCGCTGCAGCACTCCCGCGATGAGCTGCGCAGCCAGGGCTTCGACCTGGCGCCGTGGAGCATGCCGGAGTAAGTGCTTTTCGGGGCGCCTTGTGCGCCCCCTGATTTACCCCGTTGCGCCTGGCCCTGCGGAAGCGGCAGACTGCTGCGATCAACCCCTGTGCCGAGTTAGTGCCATGCTTGAGCTGCGCCCCAACTGCGAGAACTGCGACTGCGACCTGCCTGCAGCCAGCAGCGATGCGCTGATCTGCTCCTTCGAGTGCACCTTCTGCCGCTCCTGCGCGGAATCCGTGCTGGCGCTGCGCTGCCCGAACTGTGGCGGCGAACTGGTAAGACGGCCTATTCGTCCAGCCGAAAAGCTCGAACGCTTCCCCGCGTCCAGCAAGCGCATCCTCAAGGCCTGAAATGAAAAAGGGGCGACTTCCGTCGCCCCTTTTTCATAGTCAAGTCGCCTATCAGTAGTAGGCGTTCTCGCGGTTGCTGTGATCGGTCACGTCGCGCACGCCCTTGAGTTCAGGGATGCGCTCGAGCAGGGTTTTCTCGATGCCTTCCTTGAGGGTGTAGTCAGCCTGACCACAGCCCTGGCAACCACCGCCGAATTGCAGCACGGCAATGCCTTCATCGACCACGTCGACCAGGGTGACCTGGCCGCCATGGCTGGCCAGACCGGGGTTGATCTCGGTCTGCAGGTAGTAGTTGATACGTTCGTTCAGCGGGCTGTCTTCATTGACCATCGGTACCTTGGCATTCGGCGCCTTGATGGTCAGCTGGCCGCCCATGCGGTCAGTGGCGTAGTCGACGACTGCATCTTCCAGGAAAGGCTCACTGATACCGTCGATCCAGGCAGTGAAGCTGGCCAGGCCAACCGCGGTGTCTTCAGGCTTCTGCTCACCCGGCTTGCAGTAGGCAATGCAGGTTTCAGCATAGGACGTACCTGGCTGGGTGATGAAAACTCGGATACCGATCCCCGGGGTGTCCTGCTTGCTCAGCAGCTCGGCCAGGTAGTCTTCGGCAGCTTGGGTAATGGTGATGGCACTCATGGCAACTCCTCACGGTCATGCGGCGGATTGTACGCCAACTGAGGACCTGAATATAGTCCTACTAATTTACTCAGGATAACGACTGCAGCCCTCTCCGCTCTGCTCGCTCCCCGACCCATACTTTGGCACGAACGACGAGGCGCTTTTCGAGCAACTCGTAGCTGACCCAGCCTGCCAGCGCGATCACCGCTATGCAGGCTGCGATGACGGGGGCCGGAGCGAGGTCGAGACTGGCCTGCAGGTACCAGCCCAGCGATAGCACGATCACGTGCAACAGATAGACCGAATACGAGCAGTCGCCCATGTGCGCGAGCACGCGATTGCCCCTGAACCAGGGCTCCATGGCAATGCAGGCGGCGACGATCAACGCGCTGGGCACGCCCCAGTGCAGCAGTCGCATGGAGTTGTCGAAATGGAAGATGGTCAGCAGCGAGGCGGCGATGACCAGCAGCGGCAGCCACAGGCGATGGCGAATCCAGCCCCGCTTGTAAAGCACGCCCAGCAGCATGCCGAAGATGAACTCGTAGACGATGCTGTTGCGGTAGAAGTCGCTCATCCACGGCTGGGTTGCCAGCAGGCTGAAAGCGGCCAGGGCAACGACGATGAACAGCAGACGCAACCGTTCGGTCACGACGAAGGCCAACGCGAACAGCAGATAGAAGAACATCTCGTAGTTCAGCGTCCAGCCGACATTGAGCGTCGGATAGAGGCCGAAGCCTCCTGGATTCTCGGCCGGGATGAAGAACAACGAGAGCAACAGATGATGCAGGTCGAACTCCTGCACGGGCATCACCGGATTGGCGAAGGCGATGATCAGCGCCGCGATCAGCGAATAGAGCCAATAGACCGGGGCGATGCGTAGCACGCGATTGAGCATGAAGCGCCAGGGCGTGATGCATTTGCCCTGCGTGGAGAGATAGATCACCAGGCCGCTGATGACGAAGAAGATGTCGACGCCAACCGCACCCCGCTCAGCAAAAAGACGGCCGATAAAGCTGTCGGCCTGAAAATTGAAGAACACCTGCATGACGTGATGAAAGACCACAACCCAGGCTGCCAACGCCCGTAAAGCCTGCACTGAAACCAGCATTGAACCGCCATCCCCCTGATACCGAAATCGAAACCCGGGTGCCCGCAAACAGGCAACCACAAGGTCCGACCGCGGCGACTCGAGAAAGATCGGTAACACCCAAGGCGCAGCGACGGGCTGTAACCTGCGCGGCAGAGCTACCGGTGTCTGCCGCGCCAGGGGCTTCAGGCCTGCTAGAGATTCTCGTAGCGATTCATATCCAGCACTCCCGCCTCGATCGGCTGGGTCTCACGGATACGCTCGCCCAGGTCATGGAAGTAGCGCCAGAACTCCGGATGACTGCGGCGCACGCCCCAGCGCTCGACGATACGCTCGAAGGATTTGCCGTCGCGGACAGCTTCCATTTGCTTGACGAAGGCATCCACCTCACCGACTTTGACGTTGAACAGGAAGTTCGGGTAGCTGCTCAACACTTCCGGGTAGATGGTCAGAGTGTCCAGCCGCGGCTGATAGCGCAGCTCTTCGCCCAGCATGAACGCCACGTTGCTGTGCGCGCGGTTGCGCAGCATGCTGTAGATCTCGCGCTGGCCGTCACCCAGCTCCACGCGCAGCATCGTCGCTTCTGGTAGCTGATCGATCACCGGCAAACCGCCGGCTGGGCGACTGGCCAAGCGCGCCAGCGCCTGTTCAGCGTGCTGCAGCTCCTTGGGCACGTCTTCACGATAGCAGCGTGCGCCCGTGCAGCGGTTGATCGGGTCAGGGCGCGCATTGAGCGTGGCATAGCGCTGCAGCAGTTGTTCGGCGAACTGTTTCTTCGGGTCATTGCCACTCAGGCCAATGGCGCTGGGCGAGCGATGATCGACCGAGGTGTAGTCCAGCAGCATCTTCAGCTTGCCGCTGTTCTGATACCAGTCATCCAGATAGGCCTCACGCGAACGAGCCGGCAACAGACGCAGGAAGTTAACCTCGGCACCGTTGCGAATCAGGTCGAAGTACAGGCGCGTCTGCGCCTGGTGCGAGACGTTGCCGAACACGTCGAAATTGACCACCAGCTGGTAATAGGTGCGTTCCAGCAGCGGATAGTCCATCCACCAGAGGGTCTGCGGGATCTCGCCGAGCAGGCCTTTGCGCACCGAGGCGCTGTCGTGCTGGCGGAAGATCGACAGCAGCGCGTTGTCGTTGCCGCTCCAGATATGCGTCCAATCCGCCGGTGGTGCATCGGCATAGGCCTCCTTGCGCAGGTTCTCGTAGTCGTTGCGCTTGTCGCGGTAGTTGCGCCACAGCCCCAGCAGATCGCCGATGTCGTCGAACTGGCCAGGCATAGCGAGCAACGGCGTAGCCTCGCGCCGGTAGTCGGCGTCGGTGATGTAGAGATCGTGCTCTGGTGCCTGGAACAGCGCCCAGAAGTTGTCGCGAATCACGTCGGTAGCGATCTGCCCCCGGCACACCGGGCCACGGATGAAGGTGCGCACGAAGTACTCGGCGTTATCCAGCATGAACTGATAGCGGGCCCGCGCCGGAATCGCCGCGAAGGTTTCGAAGGGGTTGGCGCGGCGTTGCGCGCCGTAGCCCGGCACGGCGTCCAGCGTCCAGTCTTCGCCGAAGAACAATGTCTTGATCCGCGCCAGCTTGTCTTCGCCCAGCGGATAAGTGATGTGCGTCTTGTGCACGATCACGCCCTGGATCGGCCACAGGCGGTAATAGAATTCGGTGCCCGGATCATCGTTCGGGCGGCGAGTGGCAATCGGGTCGATCGGCTCGCCGCTGGGGGTGCGTGAACGCACCATCTGGAAGAAGTGACCAGGCTCACCGCCCTCGACGTACAGGTGGGCGAGGAACAGGTGCTCGTACAACCAGCGCGAAACCAGATCCTGCCGCGCACCTGGCGCGTTCATGAAGTCTTCCCACTGCGCCACCTGGCGCAACTCGACCGCGCTGGGCTTGAGCGCCTGCTCGGCAACCGGCGCACCCTGCGCCAGCCATTGCTCCAGCGTGGCGTACTCGTCATCGGTCAGGCCGGTCACCGCGAACGGCATGCCGCCGTGAGGATTCTTCTGCGCATAGGCAGCGAACTCTCCCGGCAATGGGCAGCTGTTGCTACGAGTAATGGCGATGTCCAGGTTGTCGGGCAACTTGGCATTGGGCTCGAGGGGCTGGCTGCGGCCCAGCTCGAGCATGCGCTTGATCAGCGCGGCCTGGCCGTTCTCGCCATCGAGCACCGAATGAAAATCGCGTTTACGCCAGGCCGACTCGCCCTGGGCGTCCAGATACAGGCGAGTGGTCGCTTGCGCCTGGGTACGCGTGCCGTCATACACCGGTTGCTTGCTGGCGCCCCGGAGGATGCCCTCGCCACTGCCGAGGTTCAGCTGGCACGGGGCGTCATAGCAGGTATGGCAGGCTATGCACTTGTGGGTGAGGATGGGTTGCACGTCGTCGATATAGGAAATCTCTTGCGCACGGGCCAGGCCGGCTGCGAAAGAAAGTAGAAAAAGAGCAGCAGGCTTGAGCATGGCCACATCCTTGATTGCGATGCGGGCAATTCTAACGAGACGGCGCCAGCAACAACATGAATGAAATTCATGAAAAGGTCGTCAGCGCTCCAGAACCCTGCAGCTTTGCTATCATCGCGCACCTTTGTTTCCGCTTTGCTCAGGTAGTTCTCATGTCCGATCGCAGCGCCCGCCTCCACGCCCTCCAGCAAGCCCTGAAGGAGCGCATCCTGATCCTCGATGGCGGCATGGGTACCATGATCCAGAGCTACAAGCTGGAAGAGGCCGACTACCGCGGCGAGCGCTTCGCCGACTGGCCGAGCGACGTCAAGGGCAACAACGACCTGCTGCTGCTGACCCAGCCGAAGATCATCGCCGAGATCGAGAAGGCCTACCTGGATGCCGGCGCCGACATCCTGGAAACCAACACCTTCAACGCCACCCGCGTGTCGCAGGCCGACTACGACATGGAGGAGCTGGTCTACGAGCTGAACGTGGCCGGCGCCCGCGTCGCCCGCGAAGTCTGCGACGCCAAGACCCTGGAAACCCCGGATCGCCCGCGCTTCGTTGCCGGCGTGCTCGGCCCGACCAGCCGCACCTGCTCGATCTCCCCGGACGTCAACGACCCCGGCTACCGCAACGTCACCTTCGACGCGCTGGTGGAGAACTACACCGAGGCCACCCGTGGCCTGATCGAGGGCGGCGCCGACCTGATCCTGATCGAGACCATCTTCGACACCCTCAACGCCAAGGCGGCGATCTTCGCTGTGCAGCAGGTGTTCGAGGAAGACGGCGTCGAGCTGCCGATCATGATCTCCGGCACCATCACCGACGCCTCCGGCCGCACCCTGTCCGGGCAGACCACCGAAGCCTTCTGGAACTCGGTGGCGCACGCCAAGCCGATCTCCGTGGGCCTGAACTGCGCCCTCGGCGCCAAGGACCTGCGTCCGTACTTGGAGGAGCTGTCGAACAAGGCCGGCACCCACGTTTCCGCGCACCCCAACGCTGGCTTGCCCAACGCCTTCGGTGAATACGACGAGACCCCAGCGGAAATGGCCGCCGTGGTCGAAGAGTTCGCCGCCAGTGGCTTCTTGAACATCATCGGCGGTTGCTGCGGCACTACGCCGGGGCATATTCAGGCCATCGCCGAGGCGGTCGCCAAGTACCAGCCACGCCCGATTCCGGACATTCCGAAAGCCTGTCGCCTGTCCGGCCTTGAGCCCTTCACCATCGACCGCAACTCGTTGTTCGTCAACGTCGGCGAGCGCACCAACATCACCGGTTCGGCCAAGTTCGCCCGCCTGATCCGCGAGGAGAACTACACCGAGGCGCTGGAAGTCGCCCTGCAGCAGGTGGAAGCTGGCGCCCAGGTGATCGACATCAACATGGACGAAGGGATGCTCGACTCCAAGGCCGCCATGGTCAGGTTCCTCAACCTGATCGCCGGCGAGCCGGACATCTCCCGCGTGCCGATCATGATCGACTCCTCCAAGTGGGAAGTGATCGAGGCCGGCCTCAAATGCATCCAGGGCAAAGGCATCGTCAACTCGATTTCCATGAAGGAAGGCGTCGAGCAGTTCAAGCATCACGCCAAGCTGTGCAAGCGCTACGGCGCCGCCGTGGTGGTGATGGCCTTCGACGAGGCCGGCCAGGCCGACACCGCCGCGCGCAAGAAGGAAATCTGCCAGCGCAGCTACGACATTCTGGTCAATGAAGTCGGCTTCCCGCCAGAAGACATCATCTTCGACCCGAACATCTTCGCCGTGGCTACCGGCATCGAAGAGCACAATAACTACGCCGTCGACTTCATCGAAGCCTGCGCCTATATCCGCGACAACCTGCCGTTCGCCCTGTCCAGCGGCGGCGTGTCCAACGTGTCGTTCTCGTTCCGTGGTAACAACCCGGTGCGCGAAGCGATCCACTCGGTGTTCCTCTACTACGCGATCCAGAACGGCCTGACCATGGGCATCGTCAACGCCGGCCAGCTGGAGATCTACGACGAGATCCCGAAAGAGCTGCGCGACGCGGTCGAGGACGTGGTGCTCAACCGCAACGACGGTGCCACCGAAGCGCTGTTGGCCATCGCCGACAAGTACAAGGGCGACGGCGCCGCCAAGGAAGTCGAGAACGAAGAGTGGCGTTCGCTGCCGGTGGACAAGCGCCTGGAGCACGCGCTGGTCAAGGGCATCACCGCCTTTATCGTCGAAGACACCGAGGAGTGCCGCCAGCAGTGCGCGCGCCCCATCGAGGTCATCGAAGGCCCGCTGATGAGCGGCATGAACGTGGTCGGCGACCTGTTCGGCTCGGGCAAGATGTTCCTGCCCCAGGTGGTCAAGTCCGCCCGGGTGATGAAGCAGGCCGTGGCGCACCTGATCCCTTTCATCGAAGCCGAGAAAGGCGACAAGCCGGAAGCCAAGGGCAAGATTCTCATGGCCACGGTCAAGGGCGACGTGCACGACATCGGCAAGAACATCGTCGGCGTGGTGCTGGGCTGTAACGGCTACGACATCGTCGACCTCGGCGTGATGGTGCCGGCAGAGAAGATCCTGCAGACCGCCATCGCCGAGAAATGCGACATCATCGGCCTGTCCGGGCTGATCACCCCGTCGCTGGACGAAATGGTGCACGTGGCCAAGGAGATGCAGCGCCAGGGCTTCAAGCTGCCGCTGATGATTGGCGGCGCCACCACCTCCAAGGCGCACACCGCAGTGAAGATCGACCCGCAGTACAGCAACGATGCCGTGGTCTACGTCACCGACGCCTCGCGTGCCGTGGGCGTGGCCACTCAGTTGCTGTCCAAGGAGCTGAAGCCTGACTTCGTGCAGAAGACCCGCGACGAGTACGTGGTGGTACGTGAGCGCACCGCCGCCCGTGCCACTCGCACCGAGCGCCTGAGCTACGACAGCGCCATCGCCAACAAGCCGGTCTTCGACTGGGATGGCTACACCGCACCCAAGCCGAGCTTCACCGGCGCGCAGGTACTGGACGATATCGACCTCAAGGTGCTGGCCGAGTACATCGACTGGACGCCCTTCTTCATCTCCTGGGACCTGGCCGGCAAGTACCCGCGCATTCTCACCGACGAGATCGTCGGCGAGGCGGCCACCAGCCTGTTCAACGACGCCCAGGCGATGCTGAAGAAGCTGATCGACGAAAAACTGATCAAGGCCCGTGCCGTGTTCGGTTTCTGGCCGGCCAACCAGGTGCATGACGACGACATCGAAGTCTACGGCGACGACGGCGAACAGCTCGCCACCCTGCATCACCTGCGCCAGCAAACCATCAAGCCCGACGGCAAGCCGAACCTGTCGCTGGCCGACTTCGTCGCGCCCAAGGAAAGCGGTATTACGGATTATGTGGGCGGCTTTATCACCACCGCCGGCATCGGCGCCGAGGAAGTGGCCAAGGCCTACCAGGACAAGGGCGATGACTACAACTCGATCATGGTCAAGGCGCTGGCCGACCGCCTGGCCGAAGCCTGCGCCGAGTGGCTGCACCAGCGCGTGCGCACGCACTACTGGGGTTATGCCGCCGGCGAGCAACTGGACAATGAGGCGCTGATCCGCGAGCAGTACAAGGGCATCCGCCCTGCTCCCGGTTATCCGGCCTGCCCGGACCACACCGAGAAAGCCACGCTGTTCAAGCTGCTCGACCCCGAGGCCGATTACAACAAGGCCGGACGCAGCGGCGTGTTCCTCACCGAGCACTACGCCATGTTCCCGGCAGCGGCGGTATCGGGCTGGTACTTCGCCCACCCCGAGGCTCAGTACTTCGCCGTGGGCAAGGTGGACAAGGATCAGATCGAGCGCTACAGCGAGCGCAAGGGTCAGGACCTCGCCGTCAGCGAACGCTGGCTGATGCCCAACCTGGGCTACGACGACTGATCCAGCACCCGGACTTTCCTAACCCGTGCGGCAACAGCCGCCGGGTTCTTTCTCTGCAAGGACGTATTGATGTACTACCGACTTCCCGCCCTCTTGCTGCTCGCCCTGTTGACCGGCTGCGGCACCATCGCGTTCGACCCACCCGTGTTCGAGCTCGCCCCGTCCAAGATCGCCGACTTCCCGGTTCGCGGAACGGTGACCATCGAAAACGCACAGCCCGCTACCGAACCCGTGATCCTGCATTCGCAGAGCGGTATTCGCCTGCAATCGAACTACCACGAAGTCACCAAGACCATGGTGACTCAGGCCCGTTTCGAGTTGGCGCGCCACGGCAAAGTCGGCTCCGGAAGTGACAAGAAGATCGATCTGAAGGTCACGCACCTGGAAAGTCGCTACATCTTCTTCTACTGGAAAGGCACCATGACCTTCACGGTCAGCCTGGGAGACGGGCAACGCTTCGACATGACCGTCAACCACGCCACCGGCGCCAATGCCCAGCAGGACCTCAGCGGTTCGATCGCCGACGGAGTGGTGGCGCTCTACAAGGACCAGCGGGTACTCGACTACCTCGCGCGCTGATCGCCATCCGCTCGAGACGCGGTCGAACTATCACCTGCCCAAGATGAAAAGAGCCCGCAATAGCGGGCTCTTTTCATTCGTTCAGCGACAAACCAGGTGTAACTCGCGCCGATCATCGAAAAACACGAACTCCGACGAGCGACGGATGCTCCAACTGATGTCGAGCCATCTCGGCTCATTCGACGGAGCGATGACATGCACAAGCACAGCCTTGCACTACTGACCGTGGCAGCCGTGATGAGCGGTTGCTCGACGTTCGAGAACCCGACCGACTACGTGACCTTTCGCAATGAGCCACTGGTCAAGCAGGTTGATCACGGCATGACCAGGGATCAGGTACTCACCCTTGGCGGCCCGCCCTCTTCAGAAGTGCGGAACAGCGTGACCGGCGGCACCTGCAATAACTACGTGCTCAATGTCGACGGCGTGGAACAGCCCTATTACGTGGACTTCGACCTCAACGGCCGAGTCGACAGCAAGGGCTTCATGAGCTGCGAGCAGCACCAGGACAACCAGCGCCGCCTATGACCGCATCGGCCCCGCTGCCTGCAGCGGGGCCGTTGATCGACTAGAAGATCAGTTTCAGCAGGCCGATGACCACGATCAGGCCGATGATGAAAATGATACCGACGGTACCGCCGAGAAACTTCAGCATGCTGACTCTCCTTTTACGAGGTTCATCGTTGTGACCTCGATCCAGGCGTCAGCGTTTAGCTTTTTTCTTCCAACTGCGGCGACGAGGATCAGGCGCCCGGGCGGCGGACGATCTTGATGCTGTATTCCATTTGCGGCTTGCGCGTCACGCTCACGGCGCGACGGCTGACGGTATCCAGCGTGATGTTCCAGAAACCACTGGATGGCACGCGGATCTTCGCCGGAAACTTGATGAAAGCACCGCCGTGGTAGCTGTGACGACCACGATTTCTGAAGGCGCGGAAGTTGGCATCGTTCATCAGGCGGATGTTGCACGGCTGGGAACACTGGATGACCACCAGATCGCCCTCTTCCAGGTGCTCGCGTTGATGGATGAATTTCATCGTTTTCGGACTCGGTGGTGAAACGGGGGCGCAATAGTGCCGCAAGCGGCCTGCCATCGCCAGCGCGGCTGACGACTCGCTTGCGCCAGAGCCTCGCGCTGCCTAGGATGCGCGCCCATGAAAGCTTTGCTCGATCGTATTCCCACCCTGCTCGCCCTGCTGCGCCGTTATCCCGGCCTGGTCGCTCTGTTCGGCTTCTGCTCGGGCGTCGCCAGCTTTCTGCTGGTCGACCGGCAGGCCTACCTGGCCAAGGTGCTGGGCGTGGTGCTGCTGGTCAGCTGGATCTGGCTGATTCTGGAAAACCTGCTACGCGAGCGCATTGCCCGGCGCTTTGGCTTCGAGCTGCCATTGCCGCTGCTGCGCTATGGCACGCAGATGATCCATCAGGAAAGCCTGTTCTTCGTCCTGCCGTTCTTCTTCATCACCACCACCTGGAACAGCGGGCAATTGCTGTTCAGCGGCCTGCTGGCGGCTGCGGCGCTGGCCTCGATCACCGACCCGATCTACTACCGCTGGCTGGCACCCAGGCGCTGGTTGCTGCTAATGTTCCACAGCCTGGCCCTGTTCGCGGTGATGCTCACCGCATTGCCGATCATCTTCCACCTGACCACACCGCAGAGCTATCGCATAGCCCTGGCCACCGCCACGGTGCTGGCGCTACCGAGCCTGCCCGGGCTGATCGGTTTCGCTGGCTGGCGACGCACCCTGCTGCTGGCGATCCTGCCACTGGCAATGGCTGGGGCGGGCTGGATGGCGCGCGTCTGGGTACCACCGGCGACGCTATGGCTGACCGAGGTGGCCATCAGCGACCGCTTCGATGGCGACCAGCGCACGCCGGGCGAAAGCCTGAAGCTGATCACCCTGGAGCAACTGCGTGATCATGGCCTTTACGCCTACACCTCGATCAACGCACCCCGCGGCCTCGACGAGCGCATCTATCACGTATGGCTGCAGGACGGCCGCGAGGTCGACCGCATTGCGCTGGACATCCATGGCGGGCGCAAGAAAGGCTATCGCGCCTGGACGCACAAGCTGCGTTTCCCGCAGGATCCGCTCGGCAACTGGCAGGTTCAGGTGCGTACCGAGGCGGGCCAGATGATCGGTGTACTGCGCTTCGAAGTCGTCTCCAGCCCCGTGTCTTCGGCCGCAGAGACGACCGCGCCGCCCTTCTGACGCGGCGCGCAGACGCGCGGTTGCGGCCACGCCCTCGCGGTACGCTGAAACGCCCTACGCATGCACGCACGGCGGTGGTAGCATGCGCGCCCCATGCAGCTCTCTGAACTCAACCAACGCCTCGCCGACCTTGGCGCCAAACCCCAGCATATCGGGCGCATTACCCGTGCCTGGCTGCAGGGCAAGGCGCTGGACACCGGCACCAAGCACCAGAAGACCGAGAACTTCCTGCCACTGACAGTGCGCGAAGCACTGCCCGCCCTGGCAGCCGACCTCGACGGCCTGGCGCGCCTGCGCTCCGAACATCCCGGCGCCGACGGTTCGGCCCGCCTGCTGGTGGAGCTGGCCGACAAGCAGATGGTCGAGAGCGTGTTGCTGCCGCGCGACGGGCTGTGCATCTCCAGCCAGGTCGGTTGCGCCGTCGGCTGCGTGTTCTGCATGACCGGCAAGAGCGGCCTGCTGCGCCAGCTCAGCAGCGCCGAAATGGTCGCCCAGGTGGCACTCGGCCGACGTTTTCGCCCGGTGAAGAAAGTGGTGTTCATGGGCATGGGCGAGCCGGCGCACAACCTCGACAACGTGCTGGAGGCCATCGACCTGCTTGGCACCGAGGGCGGTATCGGCCAGCGCAATCTGGTGTTCTCCACGGTCGGCGACCCGCGCGTGTTCGAGCGCCTGCCGCAGCAACGCGTGCGCCCTGCCCTGGCCCTGTCGCTGCACACCACCGATGCCGAACTGCGTCAGCGCCTGCTGCCCAAGGCGCCGCGCATCGACCCCGAAGAGCTGGTGGCTCTGGGCGAAGCCTACGCCCGCACCATCGATTACCCGATCCAGTACCAGTGGACGCTGCTCAAGGGCATCAACGACAGCCAGGAGGAGATGGACAACATCCTGCGCCTGTTCAAGGGCAAGTTCGCCGTGCTCAACCTGATCCCCTACAACAGTCTGGAAGCGGACGACTACCAGCGCCCGGATGGCGAGCGCATCGTTGAGATGGTGCGCTACTTGCACAGCCGTGGCGTACTGACCAAGGTGCGTAACTCGGCCGGCCAGGATGTCGATGGCGGCTGTGGACAGTTACGCGCCCGCGCCAGCGAATTGATCAAGGTTCGCAACCTGGATCGCACATCGCCGAGCCGACCTGCACTAACATGAGGCCTGGCGTTCCCTGAAGGAGTGCTCCATGCCCCGCCGCCTCGCTGCATTCATCCTGATAGCGCTCTGCCTGCCCATCGCGGCGCAGGCCGGAGCACTGCGCGAAAAACTCCAGGAACGCCGAGAGGCGCGTGCCGAACGGCAACTGCTCGACGAGCTGCCGGCCGGCAGCCGCATCCTCCACGACCAGACCTACGGCGTGCATCCACGCCAGGTCCTCGACGTCTACCTGCCACCCAATGCGCACACAGCGCCCATCCTGCTCATGGTCCACGGCGGTGGCTGGCACACCGGCGACAAGGCCCGTGAAGAGGTGGTCGAGAACAAGGCCAGGCACTGGCTGGGCAAGGGCTACATCCTGGTGTCGAGCAACTACCGCCTGCTACCCGACGCCGACCCGCTGACCCAGGCGAGTGACGTGGCACAAGCCATAACGGCCGTGCAACGCCAGGCAAACGGTTGGGGCGGTGACCCGGCGCGATTGGTGCTGATGGGGCATTCCGCCGGTGCTCATCTGGTCGCCCTGCTCAGCAGCGACCCACAACTGGCGCCAGGGGTTTCGCCGTCGTGGCTGGGCACTGTCGCCCTCGACAGTGCCGCCTTCGATGTCCCGGCGGTGATGCAAGGGCGTCATCTGCCGCTATACGACCGCGCCTTCGGCAAGGACAGCAGCTACTGGCAGAAAGCGTCGCCCTTGCATGTCCTGCGCAGTGGCGCGCATCCGCTTTTGGCGGTGTGCTCGCCCCGGCGCAGCGACGCCTGCCCGCAGGCCGAGGCCTACGCCGCCAAGGCTCGTCAGCTGGGCGTGACGGTCAGCGTGGCACGAGAGGATCGCTCGCACCGCGAGATCAATGTGGACCTCGGAGCCGATCCAGCCTACACCGCTCGCGTCGATGCGTTTCTGCACACGCTGGGCCTGCCCTGAGGCAGGCCGCCGCCCTTTACACGCCGCTCTTGACCTTGCTCCAGATACGCGTACGAATCCGGTCGATCTTCAGCGGCATGGCCTCCAGGGTATACAGCTTGTCCATCACCGCCTCAGGCGGATAGACGGTTGGGTCAGCCTTGAGCGCCGGCTCGACCAAAGCGTCGGCCTTGGCGTTACCGTTGGCGTACTTGACGTAATTGCTGATGGCCGCCATCACCTCGGGCTGCAGCAGGTAGTTCATGAAGGCGTAGGCGCCCTCCTCGTTACCCGCATCGACCGGCATGGCCACCATGTCGAACCAGATTGGCGCGCCTTCCTTGGGAATCTCGTACTGGATCTTCACCCCGTTGCCAGCCTCGGCGGCACGCGCGCCGGCCTGCATGATGTCGCCGGAGAAGCCGACCGCCATGCATATCTCGCCGTTGGCCAGGTCACCAACGTACTTGGATGAATGAAAGTAGCGCACGTTCTTGCGCATTTGCATCAGCAGCGCTTCGGCGCGTTTGTAGTCCTCGGGGTCCTTGCTGTGGTGCGGCAAGCCCAGATGATGCAGGGCGATGGGCAGCATTTCCGGACCGTTGTCGAGGATCGCCACGCCGCACTCGTTGAGCTTGGCCAGCTTGGCCGGGTCGAACAGGACGTCCCAGCTATTCATCTTCACCTCATCACCTAGCACCGCACGCACCTTGTCGACGTTGTAGCCGATACCGGTACTGCCCCAGAGATAAGGAAAGCCATGCTCGTTGCCGGGGTCATTCACCTCCAGCGCCTTCATCAGCACCGGATTGAGGTTGTTCCAGTTCGGCAGCTTGCTGCGGTCGAGCTTCTTCAGTGCACCGCCCTGAATCTGCCGGGCCATGAAGTGATTGGAGGGAACGACCACATCGTAGCCGGAGCGCCCAGCCATGAGCTTGGCGTCCAGTGTTTCATTGCTGTCGTAGACGTCGTAATGAGCGCCCAGGCCGCTGCTCTTCTCGAATTGCTTGAGGGTGTTCGGGGAGATGTAGTCGGTCCAGTTGTAGATGCGCACGCTGTCGGCTGCGTGGGCGGTACCGGCCAGAATCAGGCACGGCAGGAGTTTCTTCAGCATGGAATACCTCGTGAGTTGTTGTTCTAGGCAGTACTGAAAAGGTGCTGATTCAGAAGATCAGCACATAGGTCTTGCGCACCGTTTCTTGTATGTCCCAGATACCGACGGTGTTGGCCGGCATCATCAGCGCGTCGCCGGCACGAATCTCGATGGGCTCGCCGCCGTCCGGGGTAAAGGTGCAGCGCCCGGCAACGAAGTGGCAGAACTCCTGCTGCACGATCTGCCGGCGCCAGCGCCCTGGTGTGCATTCCCAGACGCCGGTCTCGACGCCATCGCTGCGCTCGACGCTGGTGGTAGAAGTAACCGCCGCCGGCTCACTCAAGGGCACAGCGACCGGGTTGGACTCGTCCAGGGCGACACTGTGGGTGTTGCGAAAATGTGTGATGTTCATAGGGACTCCAGGTGAAAGATCGGCGAGCAGGGGCACTTAGCCCATCAGGCTTTCCATGCGCGCCGCCACGGCCTGCGCCAGGCGGCGACGCCAGGCTGGGCTGCGCGGGTTGGCGAGAGTTTCGTCCTCATGGACGAAACTGCGGATGATGGCGTTGTAGCCCAGCCAGCGGCAGGGTTCGGGCTCCCAGCGACTCAGCCTGGAAATCGGGCTGTCACTCAACACCCAGGGCTGACGCAGCAGTTCGCTGTCGCGGCCCAGAATCAGATCGGCCAGGGTACGTCCGCCGAGATTGCTGGCACCGACGCCCTCGCCGCCATACCCACCGGACAGCGCGATACGGTTGCGCGTGTCGCGCAGCATGTGCGGCTGGAAACGCCGCGCCATGCCCAGGTTGCCGCCCCAGGAGTGACTGAAGCGTACGTTGCGCAACTGCGGGAAGATTTCCCCCATCAGGTAGCGGCGCAAGTCGAGCTCATCGTCGGTGAGGTTGAAGTCGCTACGCAGACGCCCGCCGAAGCGATAACCGCCGCGTGCGCCGAAGATCAGGCGGTCGTCGAGGCTGCGCTGGCCGTAGGTGACCTGGCGGCTGAATTCACTGAAGGCCTGCCCGCGCTCCAGGCCGATATCAGCCCAGACATCCGCCGGTAATGGCTCGGTGGCCACGATCAGGCTCTGCACCGGCAACTGGTGATTGCCCAGCGGCGGCAAGGTAACGGCATAGCCTTCGATGGCCGGCACAACCCAGTCAGCCGTGACCCGGCCCTGAGCCGTGCGTACCCAGCCGGGCTGCCAGTCGACCACCGGGCTGCGCTCGTAGAGTTCGACGCCCAGGCCTTCTACGCAGCGTGCCAGGCCACGTGCGAGCTTGGCCGGCTGAATGGTCGCGCAATGTGGGCTGTACAGCGCGCCATAGGCATTGGCCATGCGCAACTGGGTGGCCAGCTCGCCCGGTGCCAGCCAACGGTAATCGTCTTCGCTCAGGCCCAGCGCCCGCAGCTCTTTGAGGTACTCACGCAGGCGCACTTCCTGCTCGGGATAGCGCGCCGCGCAATACAGCACGCCACCCTTGCGTAGATCGCAATCGATGTCCTCGCGCGCGACCACCGCGGCCACCTCATCGGGAATTCCGTGCAGCAGATCGAAGGCCGCCTTGCGCTCAACTGCAGGCAACTCGGCCAGCAGGCGGTCCTCGCCGAGCAGGTTGCCCATCAACCAGCCGCCATTGCGCCCGGAAGCACCGAAGCCAGCGGTCTCGGCCTCCACAATCACCACGCGCAGCTGCGGTGCCTGGCGCTTGAGGTAATAGGCTGTCCACAGACCGGTGTAACCGGCACCGATGATCGCCACGTCGGCGTGCGCATCGGTTTGCAGACTGGGCCGCGCCTGCAGTGGATCCTCGAGCTGATCCATCCACAGGCTGATGTTGCGCCAGGGGTTCATTCACGCCTCCGTCATCAATCGATGACGCAAGGCTAGTGGGCGCGATCAGTCGCTGTCTTGCGTGCGGGCCCGCGAGGAAATTTGCTTGAGGTAGGCTTTGGGCGACAGCCCGGTATGCCGCTTGAAGCTGGTGTAGAAGGCTGACAGTGAATTGAACCCGGCAGCAAAGGCCAGCTCGTCGATACGCTTGAGGTCACTGCCCGCCTGCAGGCCAGCGAGCAGGTACTGCAGCCGCGCACGATTGACGTAGCGGTAGAAGCTCTCGCCCAGCACCTGGTTGAGCAGATGGGAAATCTGGTTGCGGCTGTAACCTGTCGCCGCCGCGACCTGCTGCAGATCCAGTTCGGGGTCGAGAAAGGGCTGGCTGCGCTGGAAGTATTCCTGCAGGTCCTGAGCCAGTTGGCCCAGCTGCCGGGTCGACAGCCCCAGGCGGCTGATGGCCGGGCGCGAACTGGCACTTTCACCGACGCCACGGGCCTCACGTACCAGCGTGGCATATTCGTTGATGCGCCAGATCAGCCCGTCGCGCACGGTGATGGCCTCGCCGGTACGGAAGGACACCAGCCCTTCACCACCCTGCAGGCTGGTGCAGTATTGAATGAACGCGGTGTGACCGTCGATGCGGATACGGTCGACATGCTCCAGTAGTTCGCCGGGGCGGCGCGGCAGGTTGTTCGTGACGTACTCGTGCAGATCGACCAGGCGCATGCAACGCTGCTGATAGAAATCGTTGTACTCGATCTCTGGGTGATACAGCGCCATCACCGCGTCGAGGTCGCGATGCTTCCAGCTCAGGTGGTAGCGCAGGATAGTGTCGCGGGTGCGCGCTGTCTGCGCGGCATCGTCGGGAAAATGATCGTCAGTCATAATCGAGGTCTGTGGTCGGTGCGTTGGCAGATTGCCTGATTCACCAAGACCAGCCTAGCCCCACGTGCTGCCTTGTCGGTTGCCGACTATGCTTGCAGGACCGACGGAGAGGCTGACCATGAGCGATCAGGACAAAGACCCCCAGCAGGCCCCGCTGACCCTGCGCGAGATGCTGCAGAGCGTGCTGGCCGCCGCCCTTGGCGTGCAAAGCGGGAAGAACCGTAGCCGCGACTTCAGTCGCGGCAAGCCCAGTCACTTCATTCTGCTTGGTGTAATCTTCACCGCCTTGTTCGTGATCGTGCTGCTGGCAGCGGTGAAACTGGTCCTGCACCTGGCGACCGGCTGATCAGTCCAGCAGGGAGGCGATCGAGCAGTCGTAGCGCGGCTGCTCTGGGTGTTTCAACAGACTGAACTGGCGAAAGTCCATACCGATATCCGGCCGGGCAAGGCGTTTCAGCAGTTTCTGCGATTGCGTCCTGTCCACCGTCCGCAGCAATTGGGCCACCTGGTCCTTGCCGCCGCGCTCGATGAAGTCCAGCCCTCGGGCATGGTCATTGAGCATCACCAGGGCGCAGGCGCCCAGCAGGAAGTGACCACTCGCCAGAACCTCGATGCGCCCATCGATGCGCGTCTGCAGCACCCGAGCCGAGTTGTTCAGCGCCGCGTAGTGCAGCGCTCGGCCAGACTCTGCCGCCGCGCGCATCACGCCAAAGGCCATTTCATCATTGGCGGACCAGATCAGGCTGACCTGCGGATAGCGCGACAACAGGCCCTGCGCCTGCTCGTAGGCGCGTTGCTCCTGCCATTCACCGTGCACGGCCTGCACCAGCTTGATGTGCGGTGCTTTATCCAAGGCGCGCTGCAGGCCCGCCAGGCGCAGGATCGAGGAAGGTGTTTGCTTGACCCCGGAAAACGCCAGCATCTCGGTCGGCTGCCCCCTGGCCAGGGCGATCAGGTCGCGCCCCATCAGATAGCCGGCCTCCTCGTCGTTGGGCACCAGGCTGCCCAGCCAGTTGTGGTGACGCTCGCGGCTGCCGCCGATCAGGGCCTGCTGCTCCTCGGTCAGAGTACTGTGCAAGGCAAACAGCTTGACCGCGCTGTTTTCGAACAGGCGCAACACTACCGGCCCCTGGAACTGTTCGTTGGTAAAGATCAGATAGTCGGGATGCTCACCCTCGAGCACCTGGCGCGCATTGCCCAACATGCGCAAGGGGTCACGTTCGCCATACAGCACTTTCAGCTCGATGCCGAGATCGCCGGCGGCGTCCTGCATGTAGCGGCTGTAATCGGCCCAGAAGCTCTCACTGGAGTAGCCCGGGCTGAGGAACACCATCGTCGGTGCACGCGGTTCCGCCAGCGCCAATGCGCAGCAAAACAATAGCCCCAGGCCCAGTACCCACCTGATCACAGCACCCCTCCCTAGTCATCGGGGCGCAGTATAAGGCGCAAATGAAAAAAGGCCGACCGCTAATGCGCACCGGCCTTTACTGTCATTGGCCGCTGACCCAGAAAACCGCCGTGCCCACTGCAATCAGAATCAGGCAGAAGATCGCCCAGGCATCAATGACGCTGTCGGAATTTTCTATCTCGGTGTGCTCGCTCATGGCTCCCCCTCTTCTTGTGCTTTTGGGTGACGCACACTGCATTTAAGACCAGCCTTGGCCATCGCTCAAACCATATGGTTATGCTCTGGAGCAGTCTTATTCCTTAAACTCAGGTTTATATATTCAAACATCACTTTTACGCATAAACCTGAGCTGGTATCGTGCCCCGGCTCCTTGGGGAGTGCGCGGCCGTGCGCGCTGATTGGCAGTAAGTAGCCTGAAAACAGGACCCTTCATGTACGTATATGACCAGTACGATCAAAAGATCGTCGAGGATCGCGTCAAGCAGTTCCGCGATCAAACCCACCGCTATCTCGCCGGTGAGCTGAGCGGCGAGGAATTCCGTCCGCTGCGCCTGCAGAACGGTCTGTATATCCAGCGTTTCGCGCCCATGCTGCGCGTCGCCGTGCCTTACGGCCTGTTGTCGTCCGCCCAGGTTCGCGTGCTAGCGCGCATCGCCCGTGACTACGACAAAGGCTATGCCCACATCAGCACCCGCCAGAACGTCCAGTACAACTGGCCGGAACTGGAAGACGTGCCGGAAATTCTCGCCGAGCTGGCCACCGTGCAGATGCACGCCATCCAGACCAGCGGCAACTGCATCCGCAACACCACCACCGATCAGTTCGCTGGCGTGGCCAAGGACGAGATCGTCGATCCGCGCCCCTGGTGCGAAATCATCCGCCAGTGGTCGACCTTCCACCCCGAATTTTCGCACCTGCCGCGCAAGTTCAAGATCGCCGTCAACGGCGCTGTCAGCGACCGCGCGGCCATCGAAGTGCATGACATCGGCCTGGAAGCGGTCAAGAACGAAGCCGGTGAGCTGGGTTTCCGCGTTTCCGTCGGCGGCGGCCTGGGCCGTACCCCGATCGTCGGCAGCTTCATCAACGAATTCCTGCCCTGGCAGCACCTGATCAGTTATCTCGATGCCATCCTTCGCGTGTACAACCGCTATGGCCGTCGCGATAACAAATACAAGGCGCGCATCAAGATTCTGGTCAAGGCGCTGACCCCGGAAGTCTTCGCACAGCGCGTGGATGCCGAATGGGCGCACCTGAAGGATGGCCCGACCACCCTGACCGAAGCGGAAGTCGCCCGCGTCGCTGCGCATTTCGTCGACCCGGCCTATCAGGCCCTGAACGACGAAGACGCCCTGCTCGCCCAGCAGGATGCCGAGCATCCGGGCTTCGCCCGCTGGCGCCAGCGCAACACCTTCGCCCACAAGAAGCCTGGCTACGTTGCCGTGACCCTGTCGCTCAAGCCGACCGGTGTGGCGCCAGGCGACGTCACCGACAAGCAGCTCGATGCCATCGCCGACCTGGCCGACCGTTACTGCTTCGGTGAAGTGCGCAACAGCCACAACCAGAACATCATCCTCGCCGACGTCGAGCAGCGTCAGCTGCTGGCCCTGTGGGGCGAGCTGCGCGAGCAAGGCTTCGCTACGCCGAACGTCGGCCTGCTGACCGACATCATCTGCTGCCCGGGTGGCGACTTCTGCTCGCTGGCCAACGCCAAGTCGATCCCGATTGCCGAAGCCATTCAGCGTCGCTTCGACGATCTCGACTACCTGTTCGACATCGGCGACATCGACCTGAACATCTCCGGCTGCATGAACGCCTGTGGTCACCACCACGTCGGCCATATCGGCATTCTCGGCGTCGACAAGAAAGGCCAGGAGTTCTATCAGGTATCGCTCGGCGGCAGCGCCGGCCGCGACGCCAGCCTGGCGCAGATCCTCGGCCCATCCTTCGCCGAAGCGGACATGGCCGACGTGATCGACAAGATCATCAAGGTCTACGTCGAACAACGTACCGAAGAAGAAAGCTTCCTCGATACCTACCGCCGCGTCGGTATCGACCCGTTCAAGGAGCGCGTCTATGCAGCGAATCATTAAGAACGGTCAGGTGGTCGACGAAACCTGGCACCTGCTGGCCAAGGACGTGACCCTGGACGCCATCCCCAACTGCGACGACATCATCGTGCCGCTGGCGCTGTGGGTCGAGCATGCTCATGCCCTCAAGGCGCGCGACGGCGGCCTGGGCGTGTGGCTGGAAGCGGGCGACGAGGTCGAGGAAATCGCCGATGACCTCGCCCACTTCCAGGTCATCGCCCTGGAGTTCCCGGCCTTCACCGATGGCCGCCACTCCTCCACGGCGTACCTGCTGCGCACCCGCTACGGCTACACCGGCGAAGTCCGCGCCATTGGTGACGTGCTGCGTGATCAGCTGTTCGCCCTCAAGCGTGTCGGCTTCGACGCCTTTGCCCTGCGTGCAGACAAGGATCCGTTCGACGCACTGAAGGCTTTCGAGGAATACAGCGAGGTCTATCAGGCGTCGGCTGACCAGTCGCAGCCGCTGTTCCGCCGCCGCGCCTGATCGCGATCAGCTGAGCACACAAAACGCCCCGACTGGTTCGGGGCGTTTTGCATTGTGCATCCGAGCTCGCGCCATTCAGTTCGAACCGCTCCCCGTTGCTGAAGTCGGACCTTATGAGTCCATTGCATTGGGAGAGACAGCCATGAACCTCGACTGGGACCTGATCGAACGCCTCCTGCGTGAGGCGCAAAACTCCGCAGGCAAGCCATTCGCGCCGCGGCGCTACGCCGAAGACCTGGCCGCAGAACGGGAAAACGCGGGCGACCCCGTGCACGACCTCGACCACCTGCGTGCCGAGGCGACTCGCTACGAGGCGCGCCTACTGGAGAACGGCTTCATCGAGCCGCGCCCGGAAGACGAAGGCGGCAACGGTGAGAATTTCGTGCTCACTGCTCGCGGCGCACAGCTACTGAGCATGCTCGACAGCAGCATTCCCGGCAGCGAACACCCGCGTGAGATGCTGAACGAGGCAGGCGAAGCGGCGCTGACGCCCGAAGTGTTCGACCGCCTGGCGCCCAGGGCCAACCTCAGCGAAACCGGCTAAGCAGGAACAAAAACGCCGCGCCCTGTCGAGGGGCGCGGCGCTCAGTTGATCCGCTGGCGAGGCATCAAGCCTGGTGGATCAATCCTCGCGGTAGCGGCGCAGCTTCAGCGCCTTGCCGGCAACACGGGTATCTTTCAGCTTGCCCAGCAGGCGATCCAGGCCATCTTCCGGCAGCTCGACCAGGCTGAAGGTCTCGCGGATCTGGATACGACCGATGGCTTCGCGCGCCAGGCCGCCTTCGTTGAGGATGGCGCCCAGCAGGTTCTTCGCGGCGATACCGTCGCGAGTACCCAGTGCGGTACGGCAACGCACGCGACCTTCGGCCAGCGGCAACGGCGCACGACGCTCGCGGTATTCACCACGTTCGCCACCACGCTCGCTGCGCTCACCGTCACGCTCGCGACGTTCACGCGGCGCACCACCGACACCCGGCACCAGCGGCTGCTCGCGCTCGACGGTGGCCAGATCCAGGGCCTGGCCGTTGGTGGCCTTCTTCAGCAGCGCAGCGGCCAGGGCGCGCGGGCTGCAACCGATATCGGCAGTCAGGCGGTCGAGCAGGTCGCCATGGCTGGCTTCGGCATCGGCCACCAGCGGCGCCAGGCTGCTGGTCAGCTTCTTGATACGCGCATCCAGCACTTGCTGGGCGTTCGGCAGTTTGACCTCACCGACCTTCTGCCCGGTGACACGCTCGATCACCTGCAGCATGCGGCGCTCACGCGGGGTTACCAGCAGCAGCGCGCGGCCATCGCGACCGGCACGGCCGGTACGGCCGATACGGTGCACGTAGGACTCCGGGTCGTACGGCATGTCGACGTTGAACACGTGGGTGATGCGCGGCACGTCGATACCACGAGCGGCGACGTCGGTGGCCACGACGATGTCCAGGCGGCCGTCCTTGAGCGATTCGATCACGCGCTCACGCTGGTTCTGGGCGATGTCGCCGTTCAGCGCGGCGGCCTTGAAGCCCTTGGCTTCCAGAGCGGCAGCCAGATCCAGAGTGGCCTGCTTGGTGCGTACGAAGGCGATCAGCGCGTCAAAATCTTCGACTTCCAGCAGACGCAGCACAGCGTTGGTCTTCTGATCGGCATGGATCATCAGGTGCGCCTGCTCGATGCGCGAGACGGTCTGGGTCTTGGCGGCGATCTTGATGTGCTGCGGCTCGCGCAGGTGCTTCTCGGCGATGGCGCGGATCGAATGCGGCAGGGTCGCGGAGAACAGCACGCTCTGGCGGCTTTCCGGCATGGCTTCGAAGATGATCTCCAGATCGTCCATGAAGCCCAGTTTGAGCATTTCGTCGGCTTCGTCGAGTACCAGGTACTGGATGGTCGACAGTACTTTCTCGTCGCGGCGCAGGTGGTCGACCAGGCGGCCCGGCGTAGCCACGATGACCTGTGCACCCTGACGAATGGCCTTGAGCTGCGGGCCCATCGGCGCGCCGCCGTATACGGCGACCACGTTCAGGCCCGGCATCTGCTTGGAATAGGTTTCGAAGGCGGTGGCCACCTGCAGCGCGAGTTCGCGAGTCGGCGCGAGAATCAGCGCCTGCGGCTCGCGCTTGGCCGGGTCGATCTTCGACAGGATCGGCAATGCGAAGGCCGCGGTCTTGCCGGTGCCGGTCTGCGCCTGACCGATCATGTCGTGGCCGGCGAGGATCACCGGAATGGCCTGCGACTGGATCGGAGACGGCTCTTCGTAACCTACGGCGGTCAGAGCGGCGAGAATATTGGAGTGAAGTCCGAGCGCGGCGAAGCCGCCGATTTCCTGGGTCATGGGTCTGCCTCAAGTGCATCCGCAAAGACCCATGTTCCAAAGCTGCGCATGCCGTGTAAGACCTTGTGGGTCACCCTGGCAGCCTGGTCGGCGGGGATTTGCGAAAACGTGATGAAAGTGAATCGTCAAGGATAGTCCGCTGGGGACTGGCTGCCGGGATTAAACTTCCCGGGCGAGTTGCACTACCTGAACGTGGCCAGAAAATTGGCCGGCGCGAACTATACCGGAAATTCCTGACTCGGGTGCTGTTTTTTTGTCGCCAGCCGTCCCACGCGGCCCTGCTGGGCCGCCGCAAGCAACGTCAGAAACTGCCGATCGCTCGACGAAAGGTTGAAGGGTGCGTCACGTAGCCGGGCGCAGCGCCTCGATCAGTGGCTGCAGCGAATAGTCCAAGCGCGGCGCCAGCTCGCCCGCACGCATCTGCAAGCGGCCCATGTCCAGAGCCTGGTCGAGATCCGCCGGGATCAGCAGCACCACGTTGCCCTCCTTCACCGGGCACTCCCAGTAGTGCCGATGATAGAGCCCGCGCAGCAGCGCAGCGCCGAGTGGCTTGCCGTCGTTGCCAGCCCATTGATTGATGATCAGCCAGCCGCCCGGATTGAGCTTCTCGCGGCAGCTCTCGAGAAAACGCCAGGCCAGGTGACCGACGCCGGGGCCCTGGTCGGTATAGAGGTCGAGAAAGATCAGATCGGCTGTCTCTGCGCTGTCCAGCAGTTCGGTGGCATCACCGATGCGAATGGTCAGCCGTGGATCATCGTCGAGACCGAGAAACTCCATCGCCAGGCGCGGCACGTCCGGGCGCAGTTCGATGGCCTCGACATCCTCCAGTGGCAGAAATTTCAGGCAGGCCTGGGTCAGGTTTCCGGCACCAAGCCCGAGAAACAGCGCCGTTTCCGGCTTATCGTGGCACAGCGCACCGAGCAGCATGGCACGGGTGTAGTCGTACTCCAGCCAGCTGGGATCGCCCTGGAACACACAGCTCTGCTCGATGGCATCACCGAATTCGAGAAAACGGTAGGCGCCGATCTGCACCACGCGAATCACTCCGAACGCATCGCGCACTTCGGCCAGCAGCACTTCCTCCTGCTGCTGCAACTCGTCCAGCGGCGGCAATCCTGGCATCGATACCTCTCCCACAGTGACATCCCGCACCAATAGAGCCGGGCTAAAGGCTTCGATTGTCATTGAAGGCGCCGCCTCAGGTCACGCGATAATTCCATGGACGCGTTTTGCGCCGCTGCCGGCGATCGGCTTCGAGCCTGCCAGGGCCCATCAGCGGCAGCGCAGCCAATTCACGTACGAGCCGCGGGGCTTATCGGTTACCATGCGCCTCCGCCTGATCAACCGCTAGAGACGCAGCATGTCGAACGCCTGGAGCCCCGAGAGCTGGAGGGCCAAGCCCATCCAGCAGCAGCCTGAATACCCTGATGCCGCTCACTTGAGCCGTGTCGAGCAGTCCCTGGCCGGCTACCCTCCGCTGGTCTTTGCCGGCGAGGCGCGCGAACTGCGTCGCCAGTTCGCCGAGGTCACCCAGGGCCGTGCGTTTCTGCTGCAGGGCGGCGACTGCGCCGAGAGCTTTGCCGAGTTTTCCGCCGCGAAAATCCGCGACACCTTCAAGGTGCTGCTGCAGATGGCCATCGTCATGACCTTCGCTGCCGGCTGCCCGGTGGTCAAGGTCGGGCGTATGGCGGGACAGTTCGCCAAACCACGCTCGTCCGGTAACGAAACCCTCGATGGCGTTACCCTGCCCGCCTATCGTGGCGACATCGTCAACGGCATCGGCTTCGACGCCGCCAGTCGCGTACCGGACCCGGAGCGCCTGCTGCAGGCCTACCACCAGGCCACCGCCAGCCTCAACCTGCTGCGCGCGTTCGCCCAGGGCGGTTTCGCCGACCTGCACCAGGTGCATCAGTGGAACCTCGACTTCATCGCCAACTCGGCGCTGGCCGAGAAGTACCACCAGCTCGCCGGACGCATCGACGAAACCCTCGCCTTCATGCGCGCCGTGGGCATGGACAGTGCTCCGCAACTGCGTGAAACCAGCTTCTTCACCGCCCACGAAGCGCTGCTGCTGAACTATGAGCAAGCCTTCGTCCGTCGCGACAGCCTCACCGATCGCTGGTACGACTGCTCCGCGCACATGCTGTGGATCGGCGACCGTACCCGCCAGCTGGATGGCGCGCATATCGAATTCATGCGCGGCATCGAGAACCCCATCGGCGTCAAGGTCGGGCCGAGCATGGACCCGGACGAGTTGATCCGCCTGATCGATACGCTCAACCCGGACAACGACCCGGGCCGCCTCAACCTGATCGTGCGCATGGGCGCGGACAAGGTCGAAGCGCACTTCCCGCGCCTGCTGCGCAAGGTCAAGGCAGAAGGTCGTCAGGTGCTATGGAGCTCCGACCCGATGCACGGCAATACCATCAAGGCCAGCAGTGGTTACAAGACCCGCGACTTCGCGCAGATTCTCAGTGAAGTCCGGCAATTCTTCGCCGTGCACCAGGCCGAAGGCACCTACGCCGGCGGCATCCATATCGAAATGACCGGGCAGAACGTCACCGAGTGCATCGGCGGTTCGCGCCCGATCACCGAGGATGGGCTGTCCGACCGCTACCACACCCACTGCGACCCGCGCATGAATGCCGACCAGTCCCTGGAACTGGCCTTCATGATCGCCGAGACGCTGAAGCAGGTACGCCGCTGACCGCCCGTGCCCTGGCTGCCGGCCAGGGCGCGAACCGGCTCGCACTTCTTTTGTGCGGTATCCGGCATAATGTCGCCCCCAACGCGAGCACCGGACAGGTGCTGTAGACGCTACCCAGCCGGAAAGGACTCGCGGCCCACCCCTCCAACAAGGACGATGATCCATGCAACTGCGCACCACCCTCTCCGCTTTCGCCCTGTCCAGCGCCGTAATGCTGACTGGCTGCCAGAACATGTCTCCCGACGCCATGCTGCAGTCCGGCCTGATGGCCGTGCAGGCCGCGACCCTCAGCGACGCCGAAGTACGCAGCATGTCCGACCAGGCCTGTGCCGAGATGGATAGCGAAGCTAACATCGCCGGCCCGAACAGCCCATATACCAAGCGCCTGAACAAGATCGCCAACAATCTTGGCCATCAGATCAACGGCACGCCGATCAGCTACAAGGTTTACCAGGCCGATGAGGTCAATGCCTGGGCCATGGCCAACGGCTGCGTGCGCGTTTACAGCGGGCTGATGGACCTGATGACCGACAACGAAGTGGAAGGCGTGCTCGGCCACGAGATCGGCCACGTTGCCCTCGGCCACAGCAAGAAGGCCATGCAGACCGCCTACGCCACCACTGCCGCGCGCAATGCGGCTGCGGCCTCGGGCAACGGCACCATCGCCGCTCTGTCTTCGTCGCAACTCGGCGCCCTGGGTGAGCAACTGGTCAATGCGCAGTTCTCGCAAAGCCAGGAAAATGCCGCCGACAACTTCTCCTTCGACCTGCTGACCCAGCGCAACATCCCGCGCGATGGCCTGGTCACCGCGTTCGAGAAACTGGCCAAGCTGGGCGGCGGCGACAGCAGCATGTTCTCCTCGCACCCGGGCTCCAGCGACCGCGCCGCCAACATGCGTGCCCGTCTGACTGCCAAGTAAGCGTCATGTTCAGGGGCTGCAACGCAGCCCCTGTTTCATTGGGAGATTGCCATGTCGAGACTGCGCAACAGCTTGGTGTCGTGCATTCTGCTGACGCCGCTCGGCGCCTGGGCCGACTACGACAAGCAGTATCAGGCCTGCCTGGACGCCAGCGGGACGATCAATAACGCCAGCGTCGCCGGCTGCGCCGAAGGTGTATCGGAAACGGTGAAACAGGAGATGAACCACGTCTACCAGCAGCTGTTCCTCAAGCTGCAGGACGACGCACCGCAGGATGCAGTACAGCTGGAAACCGCGCAGAAGGCCTGGCTGGTCTATCGCAATGGCCAGTGCGACCTGCAGGGCAAGCATGTCGGCTCGCCGATGTTTCACTATTGCCCGATGCAGATGAACATCCAGCGCGTGGAAGAACTGAAGTTCCTGCTGAACAACGGCGGCTAGCCAAGCAGCCCGCGCTGACTGACACCCGGCGCCAGCCACACCTCGTCCAGACCCAGCCAACGCGCCAGCGCGCGCAGCGAATCCCCCAGCGCCAGGTGCGCTTCCTCGCTCAATATCGCCTCCTCCAGATGCACGGCATGCACTGCCAGGCGCCCGGCCGCACGCTCACTGCGCAGGTCCACGCGCGCCAATAGGCGCTCATCATGCAGAAACGGCAGCACGTAGTAGCCATACACGCGCTTGGCCTGCGGGGTGTAGATCTCTAGGCGATAGCGGAAGCCGAACAAGCGCTCGGTACGCTCGCGCTCCCAGATCAACGAATCGAACGGCGACAGCAATGCACTGTGGCGAACACGCCGGGGAATACGCGGCTCGCCCCGGCAATAGGCCATCTGCCGCCAGCCCTGCACCGTGACGGGCAGCAGTTCGCCCGCCTCCACCAGTTCGGCGATACGTTGCTTGCTGTCGCTGACGTCCAGTCGGTAGTAGTCGCGCAAATCGCGCTCGGTCGCCACGCCAAGGGCATCGGCAGAACGCAGCAACAGCCGCCGCTGCGCTTCGGCTTGGTCAATGTCCGGGTGATTCAGCGTGTCAGCAGGAATGACCCGCTCCGGCAGGTCGTACAGCCGTTCGAAGCCACGTCGCCCGGAAACCGTTACCTCGCCTGCGGCGAACAACCATTCCAGCGCAGTCTTCTCCGCGCTCCAGTCCCACCAGAGGCCGGCCTTCTCGGTACGCGAGGAAAGGCTGCCGGCGCCCAGCGCACCACGCTCGCGCACAGCCTGCAATACGCTGTCTATCACGTCGCGCCGCTCGACACCGAACTTCGCCAACTGGCTGTAGATGCCCTGCCCATCCGCGGCTCGGCGCATTCGCCAGCGCAGCAGCGGATAGAGATCGAGCGGCAGCAGCGAGGCTTCGTGCCCCCAGTATTCGAACAGACGCCTGCGCCGCGCCCGTCCCCAGGCCAGCTCATCGAGATGCCCGGCCTGGTAATGACCGAGGCGAGAAAAAGCCGGCAGGTAATGCGAGCGTACCAGCGCATTGACCGAGTCGATCTGCAGCACGCCAAGGCGCTCGATCTGCGCCTGCAGTTGCTTGTGCGCGATGGCGCCACGGGGCGTGCGACCGAAGCCTTGGGCTGCCAGGGCCAGGCGCCGAGCTTCGGTGATGGAAAGAGAGAGCGTCATGGCGGCTCAGCCTATCAGGCAGCGCGACTGCGGTCTAAGCGCGGCTGTCGACGGCTTCAGGCGCTGCGGGGAACACCTGGCGAAAGGTGAACGCCTGCGCTGTCGCGCCGTGCTCACGCAAATGGGCCAGGCGCTCGGCTGCCTCGACCACACTCGGCCGATGCCCGGCTGGCACCCACCACAATACCTGGTGCGCCTGTTCGACACGCTCGAACCATTCGCGCCGGCGCTTGAGCATCTCGGTATGCGCCGATTTGTAGACGTAATCGCTGAGTGACTGCACGTCCTGCCAGACCGACATGTTGACCAGCACCTCGTCACCGAATGGACGGATAGTCGTGGCATCGCCCGCTTCGTCCTGCAGTCGCCATACATAGCCGGGCGAGGCTTCGGCCAAGGCATTGATGCGTTCCAGATTGGCGACGAAATCAGCCATCTCCGGTGCGTCCAGCGGCGCCTTCATCCAGGCGATGTTCAGTTGGGCCAAGTGATAAGCGGACAAATTTCCAGCCTCCTTGCGTCAGGGTTGCTGCGGCAAGCCGCGCCAACTCGTAAAACGTCGACGCAACCAGGCCTCACTGCTGACCAGGGTGATACCCGACAGCACCAGTGCCGCACCGATGATGAAATTGAGGGTCAGTGGCTCATCCAGCACCAACACGCCAAAGCTGACGCCAAACAGTGGGGTCATGAAGGAGAACACCGCCATGTTCGAAGCCAGGTAGCGGCGTAGCAGCCAGAACCAGGTCAGGTAGGTGAAGAACGACACCACCACACCCTGCAGCAGGATGCTGGCGATGGCCACGGGAGTCCAGCGCAGTTGGGACAGGTCCACCATCATCAGCGCGTAGCTCAGCAGCAGCACGAAGGCGACAGCCAATTGATAGAACAAGGTCAGCCCAGGCGGCGCCTCGGACAGGCGCGAACCGCGTACGACGACCGTGGTAGCGCCCCAGGCCATGCCAGCGCACAGCCCAAGCGCATCGCCGAGCAGCATCTGAGGGTCGATCTCGGCCCAGTTACCGCCCACGCCAAAGGCCATCACCACGCCAGCGAAACACAGCGCGATGCCCAGCCACTGCAGGCGACGCAAGCGCTCGCTGGGTAGCAGCAGATGCAGGCCAAGCGCCGAGAAAATCGGGGCCGTATAAAGAATCACCGCCATATGCGAGGCCGTGGTGTAGCGCAGGCCCAGCGCGATAAAGAAGAATTCCAGTGCAAACAAGACGCCGGCCAGGATCCCAGCCAGCCGGGTCGAGCTGAGCCACTCACGCCAACCGCGCTGCCACAGCAACAGCAGGCCGACCAGCATGGCGGCCACGCCCGAGCGCAGTGCCACCTGCAACATGGGCGCGATATCATCCGCCGCCAGCTTGATGGCCACCTGCTGGCTGCCCCAGATGGCGCACAACAGCAGCATCAGCTGGAACAGGAAAAAATCGGCGCCCTTGCGTACTGCAGTCATTCAGCAACTCCTGTCATTTGCCACTCACTTTCTCAACGGATCATCCCAGAACGGCCGTTCGGCCTCCTGCAATACATCGGCACGCGAGAGTCCCAGATCCTTCAATGCAGCATCATCCAGCCGCGCCAGTTGTCCCCGCTCGCGGGCCAGTTGACGCCAGCGCCGCAGCATACGCCACACACTGGCCAGTGACGGCAAGCGATCGAAGTGGATGGACTGAGCCAACGCATAACCTTTTTGACCTTTCATCTCTTCGCCCTCCTTGTGGGGTTGGCGTCAGTGTCGGGTCGCGCTTAAGATCAATCCAACGAATGTTTCTTATGCAATACATCTCGAGAATTGATGAATGGCCTTTCACCCCAGTATTGATACCGAATTGCTGCGCAGCTTCGTGGCCATCGCCGACACGGGCGGTTTCACCCGCGCCGCAGAAACGGTCAATCGTACCCAGTCAGCCGTGAGCATGCAGATGAAGCGACTGGAAGAGGACGTGGTGCAGCGTCCGCTGTTCGAGCGCGACGGCCGCCAGGTACGGCTAACGCCAGAGGGCCAGGTGTTGCTGGGTTATGCGCGGCGCATTCTCAAACTGCATGGCGAAGTGCTCAATACCCTGCGCGAACCGCATATGGTCGGTGCCGTGCGCATCGGCACGCCGGATGACTACGTGATGCGCTTTCTGCCAGAGATTCTCTCGCGCTTCGCCCAGGCCTACCCGCTGGTACAGGTGGAAGTGCATTGCGAACCATCCGGCCAGTTGCTGCTGCGCCAGGATCTCGACCTGACCATCGTCACCCGCCAGCCCGGCAAGGAGATCGGCCAACTGCTGCGCCAGGAACGCTTCGCCTGGGCTGTGGCCCAGGGCTTTTGCCCGCACGAACAGAACCCCATGCCGCTGGCCATGTTCAACGCCGACTGCTTCTGCCGCGAATGGGCCTGCAACGCACTGGATGCAATGAGCCGTCCCTACCGCATCGCCTACACCAGCCCCAGCCTGTCAGCGATCTTCGCTGTGGTGCGCGCCGGTCTGGCCGTCACCGCGCAGTTGCAAAGCCTGATCACTCCCGACCTGCGCATTCTCGGTGAAGCCGAAGGCCTGCCGCTGCTGCCGCTGACCAGCATCGTGCTGCTCCGCAACGAGAGCAGCCAGTCCCCTGTCACCGAATGCCTGGCCGACCACATCGTCGAAGGTTTTCGCTTATAGGCGCCCGCCCGACTCCAGCGCCAACATCAGCGCACAGAGCAGCAGAAAGCCGCAGAACAGGCCGCGCAGCAGACGCTCCGGCAGCGAGTGCGCCAGGCGCACGCCCCAACTGATGCTGAGCAGGCCGCCCACGGCAAGCGGCACGCCCATCCACCAGTTGACATGCTGATGCACTGCATAGGTGAACAGCGTGACCCCGGTGCTAGGTAGCGCCAGTGACAGTGAAAGGCCCTGCGCGACTACCTGAGTGGTGCCGAAGACGCTGGTCAGCACCGGCGTCGCCACCACAGCCCCACCCACCCCGAACAGCCCACCCATGGCCCCGGACACACCGCCCAGCACACCGAGCCAGCCCCAGGGATGGCGAAGCTCGCCACTTGCCGGCACCTGAGCCATCAGCATACGCACCAGGTTGTAGGTGGCCAGTGCCAGCAGGAACCCGACGAAGGCCCAGCGCATGGTGCGTGAGTCCATCTCCACCGCATATAGAGACGCCAACCAGGCAAAGAAGAAACTGGTGACGCCGAGCACCAGGGCATGCCGCAGATCGATGCGATTTCGCTGGTGGTAACGCCAGATCGCCAACATAACGTTCGGCACCACCATCACCAACGCAGTCCCCTGGGCCAGTTGCTGATCGAGCCCGAAGACGATACCCAGCACCGGAATGGCGATCAGGCCGCCGCCGATGCCGAACAAGCCGCCCAGAGTTCCCAAACCAAGGCCCAGCAACAGATTCAGCAACAGGTCGAACAGATTCATGACACCTCCAGACAGTGGGCGCATGTTAATCAGTCGTGGCTAGCGCGGAAACGCACAGCAACGCACAATGGCTTTGCTTATTTTGCACAAGCAGATTGCCATGAACCCTGATGCCCTGACCGACCAACTGGAACTCTTTCTCGACGTACTGGAGACCGGCAGCTTCTCCGCGGCCGCCAGGCGCCATCCGCTCACGCCTTCGGCAGTCGCGCGGCGCATCGACGCCCTTGAGCGCGCCATGGGCAGCAGTCTGTTCAGTCGCACGACCCACGCGGTACGCGTCACCCCGGCCGGCCTGGCGTTCGCCGAACGCGCCAGGCGTATCCTCGCCGAGTTGCACCTGGCACGCGCCGAAGCAGTGTCGCTGAGCAGCGCACCGGAAGGCCTGATCCGAATCGACGCGCCCTCACCCTTCGGTCGTCGCCATCTGGCCCCGGCGATTGCCGAGTTCCTTCGCGCCAACCCCGGCCTGGATGTACAACTGCGCCTGATCGACAGCTTCATCGACCTGCAGGGCGAGCACCTGGGCGAGGTGGATATCGTCGTGCGTATCGGTCCGCTACCGGATAGCCGCCTGGTCGCAACACCCCTGGCATCCATGACTCGCATCGTCTGCGCCAGCCCGGACTACCTGCGCCGCCGTGGCATCCCGCGCAGCCCACTGGAGCTGGAACAACACGACGGCCTCGATTGGGACAGCCTGGCGCCGCCCTACGCCTGGCGTTTCGAGGTCGACGGCAAGCTGCAGCTGTGCAAGCCGAAACGCCTGCGGCAGACCAGCAACAATGCCGAAACCCTGCTGTTCAGCGCCCTCGCCGGCCTTGGCGTGGCCCACCTGCCCACTTGGATGAGCAGCGAACATCTGCAGCGCGGCGAGCTGATCCCGCTGTTCTGCGAACATGGCCTGCCGCCTGTCGAGCCGGTAAGCATCTACGCCCTGCGCTTGGAGCGCGAAGCCAGCCCACGCACCCGCTTGCTGCTGAGTTTTCTCAAGCAGCGCTTCGGCTTTCCACCACCCTGGGACCTGGCGCTACAGGCCGGCCTGGCCATCGCGCAACAATGACCGCGGTAGCGGCTGAGTGGCATTTGGTTTCAGCCGCGAAGGCCTTCTGACAAAAAGCGAGCACAAAAAACCCGGCGCCTAGGCCGGGTTTTTCGTCAAGCTCAAGCTCAGGCTGGCGCCTGGGTGCGGCCCTTGTAGGAACCGTCACGGGTATCGATCTCGATCCAGTCGTCGATGTCGACGAACTCGGCAACCTTGATCTCGGTACCGTTGCGCAGCTTGGCAGGCTTCATGACCTTGCCGGAAGTGTCGCCGCGAGCAGCGTTCTCGGTGTAGACAACCTGACGCACGATGGTGGTCGGCAGGTCGACGGAGATCACTTTGCCTTCGAAGAACACGGCTTCGCAGACATCGCTCATGCCTTCTTCGATGAACGGCAGAACGCTTTCCAGATCTTCGGAACGCAGCTCGTAGGAGTTGTACTCCGGATCCATGAACACGTAGTCCTCACCGCTGATGTAGGACAGGTTCACTTCCTTGCGCTCGAGAATCACCGGCTCCATCTTGTCGTCGGCTTTGTAGACGGTCTCGGTCTTGGAACCGTTGAGCAGGTTCTTCAGCTTCATCTTGACGATGGCGCTGTTACGACCGGACTTGGTGAACTCGGCCTTCTGGATCAGCCACGGCTGGCCGTCGATCAGGGCCACGCTGTTGACTCTCATTTCTTGTGCAGTTTTCATGCGGATATCCGAAATATGCGGGAGGTACAGAAATCTAGGCCGCGTATGATAGCCAATTTCGGTAAAACTGTTCCAGCGCCGTGGCAAGATCCGACCGAGCGGCCTGATCGTCACACCATTGCTCGGCGTGCTGCTGCAGCGCCGGCCAGGTTTCCAAGAAGGCAGGCCAGGCCGTTTGCATCCCTTCGCCGGCATTCCAGGCCCGCCATAACGCGGCTTGGGCGGCAACTGCTTCTGGCGTCAGAACGGCGCTATAGATCGCCATAAATGCCTCGAGCTTGTGCCAATGCGCCCCTTCCTCCTGCGGGTAGATATGCCAGAGCAGTGGCCGACCAGCCCACTGCGCACGGATGAAGGAGTCCTCACCGCGCACCGCATTGAAGTCACAGCACCAAAGCAGACGGTCATAATCGTCCTGAGCCACGAACGGCAGCACATGAATCGACAGACTGCCGCGCTGCCGCTGATCTCCCGGCCCCAGTTGCGCGTCACCCAACCAGGCCTGCAGATCGACCAGAACCTTGCCCTGCGGCACCAGCAACTGAGTCGCTTGCGGCGCGACTGCAAGCGCATCCAGCCAGCCCGCCAGGCCTGCATTCTCGTAGGCGAACAGTGAAATCAGCCTCGCACCTGCTTCGCGCTCCACACCGAGCGCCAGCAGGAAAGCCTGCTGAGCCGACGTGTCAGCCTGAAAGGCACGTCGTCGCGCCAGCAGATCGGCCTCGCGCAGCAAACCGCCCGTGCCCTCCACGAACCCCGGAAAGAAGAAGAACTTCTGCAAGCCTCCTGGCTGCAGCGATGGCAGGCCATGGCAGCCTGCGACCCACTCCTCGGCGCTGAGATACTCCAGGTTCAGCCACAAACGCCGGCCGCCATTGCCGGCCATCAACTCTATATAAGACGGCGGCAACTGGCAGGCAAAGGCCTCGATCACCACATCGGCTGGCTCGACCAGAGGGAAAGGTTCACACCACTGACGCACCTCGACGCCAGAGCAATGCTGGCTCTCGACACTGGCACTTGCGTCAGGACACAAGCGCACGAATGCCCCCAGATCATCGACCCAAAGGCGCAGCGCATGCCCCTGCTCGGCCGCAAGTTGCCGGGCCAGCCGCCAGGTCACGCCGATATCACCGTAGTTGTCCACCACGCTGCAGAAGATGTCCCACCTGGCCACACTGCACCCCTTCAGAAAATGATCGCCATTCTAACCGGCGAGCAAGAAAAAGCCCGCCAGAGGCGGGCCAAGGGGAGCGCTGGAGCGAGCGCGGGATAAAACAGTGAAGTCAGGCCAGCAGCGAATCGCCCTCACGGCGTATCGCACTGCTGAGCAGCCAGACCGCCTGGCACGCCAACGCGGCCTCACGAGACGCGAAGGGACCGGCTTTCGGCTGACCGTCTACCATGACCAGCCAGCACGCCATATGACCATCGGACCGGAGCTCAGCCGGTACGGCGCTACCAACCAGGGAAACCACATCGACACGGGACATCATGACCTCCAATCCAACTCAATCTCTGTTGGACTGAACATTAGGCCGATGCCTCGTCAGACAGAAATCAGTGCGCTTGATAGTGACCATGGATATTGCCAATGGCTGGCGCAGATGCCCGGCAAACGGCGTCGGCAAACCTATCACGCCATCTCGTCATTCTCGCGCGGCAGGGCGCTTGGCTCCCCTCTCCCATTCATGGGAGAGGGGCTGGGGGAGAGGGCTGAAACCCACGCGAATCTGCAGTGCGGCACTCTTCCCAGAGACAGGAGAAGATTAGGCTCCCTCACCTACTACATTCGCTATTCGGCCCTATGATTTCGACACTTTCTCGACACTGCCAGCAAAACTCGCGCTATGATCTTTGGCAAAATTTGGCAAGAGGCACACCCAATGAGCACCATGAACATCTCCCTGCCAGACGCTCTCAAAAGCTTTGTCGATGAACAGGTGAACCAGCGCGGTTACGGCACCAGCAGCGAATACGTGCGCGAGCTGATTCGCAAGGATCAAGATCGCCAACACCTGCGTAGCCTGCTGCTTGCCGGTGCTGCCTCTGCCCCTGCCGCCCCTGCCGATGCTGACTACTTCGAATCGCTCCGTGCTCGCGTGCGGAACGCTCAAGGATGAAGCAAAAGCCCATCATCCCGCGTGAGTTAGCCAACAGAGACGTAGACAGCGCGATTGCCTACTACCTGGAAGAACAGGCCGAGAAAGCCGCACTAGGCTTCGTTGATGCCCTGGAGAGAGCCTATAAGCAGATCAGCCGCCATCCTGCCTCCAGCTCTGCACGCTACGCCCATGAATTGGATCTGCCCGGCTTGCGCTCCTGGCCGCTTCAGCGCTATCCCTACCTTGTGTTCTATGTCGAGCAAGACACCCACATCGATGTTTGGCGCGTACTGCACGAAATGAAAGATCTGCCCAAATGGCTGAGCACCTCAGAAGAGAGCTAGTTGTGATCTCTCAGTAGGTTGTTCATCCGGGGCATTCCCGGAATTCTGGAAGCGCGACCAACACAGCCTTCCAGGAGCCCCGGATGAACCTGCATAAACATGCCCGTCTTACCCCGCGAGGTCGAGCC